>CP001643.1:0-602498 GCA_000023405.1 Brachybacterium faecium DSM 4810 | reverse complement strand
GGCGCTGGAGAACAGCTGCTCCGGCGGTGGGTGGCGCGAGGTCCCGGATCTCACGTCGACCGGCTCCCGTGAGGAGATCCAGCGGATCGTCGACGAGGTCTACGCCCAGGAGTCCGATGGTGCCCGCACGAACGCCGTCTCGCA
This sequence comes from Brachybacterium faecium DSM 4810, assembly GCA_000023405.1. Lineage (NCBI taxonomy): Bacteria > Bacillati > Actinomycetota > Actinomycetes > Micrococcales > Dermabacteraceae > Brachybacterium > Brachybacterium faecium. Next base: position 602,354 of record CP001643.1, on the reverse strand, counting down.
GCTGTGGGCGCTCCGCGGCCGGATCGCCGTGGGCGATCTGCTCGCGATGCCGATGAAGACCACGCGCGAGATCGCGATCGGCCGCGTCACCAGGCCGTACACCTACCTCGCCGAGAACGAGCCGGCCTACCGGCACGTCGTCGGCGTGGAGTGGATCCGGCAGGTGCCGCGCTCGGCGCTGAAGCAGGACCTGCTGTACACGCTCGGCAGCGCGCTGACGATCTTCTCCCCCAGCCGCAACAACGCCGCCGCCCGGCTCGAGCACGTGCTCCAGACCGGGGAGGACGTCGGCTCCCAACCGCTCGCGAGCAGCCCGGCCTCAGCGCCGGCCCCGCGCCCGTCGACCCCGGGCGCGCCTGATGTGGTGGACGAGCCCGAGTCGCAGCCCGACATCGACATGATCGCCCGCGACCAGATCAGCAGCCGCATCGCCGAGGAGTTCTCCGGGCACTCCTTCGCCCACCTCGTGGCCGAGCTGCTGCGCGCCGAGGGCTTCGACACAGACGAAGCCCCGCCCGGCGCCGACGGCGGCATCGACATCACCGCCGGGCGCGGCCTGCTGGGCCTGGAGTCCCCGAAGCTGATCGTGCAGGTGAAGACCCCGCAGATCGGCTCCGAGGTGGTGGCGCAGCTGAACGGCCTGGTCCACACCCACGGCGCGGACTACGGCCTGCTCGCCACCTGGTCCGGGCTGAGCAAGCCCGCCCGGGACGCCGTAAAGCACCAGCGCTTCCGCGTGAAGGTGTGGGACTCCACCGACATCGTCGAGGCCGTGCTGCGCAACTACGAGAAGCTGCCGGAAGACATCACCGAGCGCCTCCCGCTGCGCCGGGTGTGGATGCTGAAGGACGCGTGAGCGCTGCGTCGGCCGCAGGAGTCGCGCACCCCACGGCACCAGCCCCTCACCCGGCCTCCCGCGCCTCCCGCGCCGAGACGACGTCGTCGACGATCACCGCGATGTGCCGCATGCTCGCGATGAGCGACCCGTACAGCGGCCAGCTCCTGCGGGGCAGTCGGCCGTCCTCGGAGACGTCGGCGGCGAGGGCGGTGAGGCGGTCGTGGATGGGTTCGACCTCGGTGTCCGGGTCGGCGATGGCCCGACCGGCGTCCCGCACGATCTCCACCCACCGCTCGCGGAAGGTGCTGTCCCACTCGCCGTCGTCGTAGGTGGCGTCGCGCAGCGTGCGCGCCAGGTGGCGCAGGTGGGAGATCCCCTCGTCCACGCGGGCGAGGATCTCCTCGTAGGAGGCGTCCGCCGCGGGAGAGGGCCCGCGGCGGGTGCGGGAGGGGACCGTGAGGCGGGTGCGCGGGTTCATCTTCTCGCTCTCCCGGGCGAAGCGCACGGTGCGCCAGGCCGAGTCGAGCTCCTCGCTCATCGAACGCGTCTCCTGGAACCAGGCCTCGGCCCGGTCCGTGTCCCAGGACGTCGAGAACTGCTCGGCCATGTCGCTCAGCACCTCCCCCATCCGTCGGTTGATGCTGTCCACGTACCTCGAGGCCTGTCGATGCCGCAGAGGCGGGATCACCGCCAGGTTGACGACCACGCCGACGATCACCCCGAGAGCCACCTCGATGATGCGGTCGAGCAGGAGGGGCTGCTGGCCGTCGAATCCGCTGCCGAGCACGAAGATGGCGGTGGTCGCGATGGCGACGCCCTCGTCCCTGATCCAGGTGATCCTGGCTCCCAGCAGACCGACCAGGAGCGCCAGTGCGAAGGTCCACACGCTCACGCCCAGCCAGGCCCCGATCATGAAGGACAGGAGGACTCCGACCGTCGAGGCGACGGTGGTCTGCATGCCGCGCGACAGCGAACGGTGCACGGTCGCATGCACGGTCAGCAGGGCGGTCCACGGCGCGAGGAACGGCAGCTGGGAGTCCAGGATGTACATCGACAGCCACCAGGCCGTGGTGCCCGCGATCACTCCCTTGGCGATCTGCAGGAGGTCGATGACGACCTCGGGCTCGGCCAGCGTCGACAGTCGGGCGCGCAGGGTGCGACGCATGGGTTCCTCCTCGCTCGGGCGCACGGGGGGCGGGTGATCGGCTCCTCGGGCGCGGACGCGCAGGATATCCGTCCCGTCCACCCCGGCCCCGCCGGGCGCAGCCCCTTCACCCGCACTTCCCCTCTCCCTAGACTCGCCCACATGAGCGGACAGCGGGACCTCGCCCATCGACTCCTGACGGCGCACGGCCGCACGTTTGCGGCCGACGCGGCGATCACGCTGCGGGACAAGCCGGCACCCCTGTGGCAGCTGCTCGTGCTGAGCCTGCTGCTGTCGACGCGCATCAGCTCGGACATCGCTGTGGCGACGGCCCGCGAACTGTTCTCCGCCGGCTGGCGCACCCCCGGCCACCTGCGCGAGAGCACGTGGCAGGAGCGGGTCGACGCCCTCGGGCGCGGCGGGTACCGGCGCTACGACGAGAGCACCGCGACCCGCCTCGATGACGCCGCCGCACTGCTCCTCGACCGCTGGAAGGGTGACCTCCGCAGGCTGCGGGACGAGGCGGAGAGCGATCCCCGCCGCATCGCGGAACTGCTGCAGACCTTCGACGGCATCGGCCCGACCGGCGCGAGCATCTTCCTGCGCGAGGTCCAGCAGGTCTGGCCCACGGTCCGCCCCTTCGCCGACGAGCTGGTGCTGAAGGGCGCCCGGGCCGCCGGCCTGCCGCAGGACGCCGAGTCACTGGCCGGCCTGGTCGACGACGACTTCGCCAGCCTCGCCTCGGCCCTCGTGCGCATCGCCCGGGATCCGGATCTCCTCCACGCGAGCGGCGACGAGCCCTCCGCGTAGCGGCGAGCGGCCGCGGCAGGTCAGTACTCCTACGCAAGCGGGATCGAGCCCGCTCGAGAGGCCCTGATCCGCCGGTGACCTGATCGGCGAACTCGCGCGCCACTGCAGCAGCGTCGTGCGCGGGTCTACGGTGGATTCGGCTGAAGCGCCGTGATCGGAGCCCTCCACCCACCGACCCATTCCGAGGATCCCACCCATGCCCTGCACCACCCTCCTCGTCGGCCGCCATGCCAGCGCCGACGGCTCGCCGCTGGTCGCCCGCACCGAGGACTCCTCGAACGGCACCTTCGACCCGAAGCGCGTCGTGGTGGTGCGCCCGGAGGATCAGCCGCGCACGTACACCTCCGTGATCGGTCGGCGCAGGATCGAGCTGCCGCAGGAGCCGCTGCGGTACACCTCGATCCCGAACGTCCTGCCCGATGAGGGGATCTGGGGCTGCGCCGGGATCAACGCGGCGAACGTCGCGATGAGCGCCACGGAGACCATCACCTCCAACCCGCGGGTGCTCGGCGCGGACCCGCTGGTCGAGCACGTCCCGGCCGTCGGCGAACCCGGCACGCCCGGGTACCGGCCGGAGCAGCCCGGCGGCTTCGGCGAGGAGGACTTCGTGACGCTCGTGCTGCCCTACATCCGCACCGCCCGCGAGGGCGTGGAGCGTCTGGGCGCGCTGCTGACCGAGCACGGCACCTACGAGATGAACGGGATCGCGTTCAGCGACGAGACCGACATCTGGTGGCTGGAGACTGTTGGCGGGCATCACTGGATCGCGCGGCGCGTGCCCGAGGACCACTACGTGACGATGCCGAACCAGCTGGGCATCGACTCCTTCGACCTCGACGACGCGGAGGGCCCCGGCCGGGACCATCTCGCGAGCCGTGATCTGCGTGCCTTCCTGCGCGATCACCACCTGGATCTCACCGTCCGCGATAGCGCTGATGAGAGCGCGTCGGTGTTCAACCCGCGCGAGGCCTTCGGCTCCCATTCGGAGCACGACCACGTCTACAACACGCCCCGCGCCTGGTACATGCAGCGCACCCTGAACCCCACCAGCGAGGACTGGGACAGCGGGCTCCCCGGCGCGAGCCCGCACTCCGACACCCTGCCCTGGAGCCGCCGACCCGAGCGCCTGCTCACCCTCGAAGACGTCAAAGACGTGCTCAGCTCCCACTACCAGGGCACCGTGTTCGACCCGTACTCACCCCGCGGCACCGAGGCCGAGCGCCGCGCCTTCCGCCCCATCGGCATCAACCGCCACAACGCGCTCGCGATCCTGCAGATCCGGCCCGGCCTGCCCGAATCCTTCCGGGCCCTGCAATGGGTGTGCTTCGCCTCGAACCCGTTCAACACGCTGATCCCGATGTTCACGAACGTCGAAGAGACCCCGGCATACCTCGCCACCACCGGCGAAGCGGTGAGCACCGACAGCTTCTACTGGACCTCACGGCTCATCGCCGCACTGGCCGACGCGCACCACGCCGAGACCCTCCCCGACATCGAGCGCTACCAGCTGCGAACCCTCGCCCTCGGGCACGCCGCGGTGCGCGCAGCCGATGAGGCCGCCGCCGGGACCGGCAGCGCCGAGGAGGTCCCGGCGCTGCTGGCCGCGGCGAACACCGCCATCGCCGAGCAGATCCGCGAGGCGACCGACGCGCTGCTGGGCTCGGTGCTGTTCACGGCCAGCAACCGGATGAGGAACCGGTTCTCCCGCTCGGACGAGTGAGCGCCCTCAGCTCTCCTGGGTCATCACGTCCTTGAGCGTCGTGGACCAGGAGTAGTCGGTCGGCTGCATCTCGTCGTCGCCCTCGGCCACGCCGTCACGGTCCAGGGCGTAGCAGAAGATCCCGCCCTTGCGCGCCCCGTCGGGCTGCCACTGCGCGTAGGCGTAGGCGCGGCTGTTCTCGATCGGCTGGTCCACGTCACCCCAGGTCGCGCCCCGCTCCTCGTAGAAGGAGAAGCCGATGAAGTACTGCGAGGGGTCGATGAGCTCCTGGTACGTCTCCCACGTGGCCTGCAGGCCCTCGACGGACCGACCGTAGGACTGCACCAGCACGTAGTCCACGAGATCCGCGGCGTGAGCGAACAGCGCGGTGTCGCCGTCCTGGTTGGTGTCGTAGATGAGCAGGCGCGACGTGCCCGAGCGCGGGCCCAGCTGCGCGCTGAGGTGCGTGAAGACCCCGCGGGCCCGCTCCAGCTCCGCGTCGGTGAAGTCGCGCTCCACGTCGATGTCCAGGCCGTCCAGGCCGAGGTCGGTCACGTAGGTCGCCACGAGGTGCTCGGCGAGCTGCCGGTGCCCCTCGTCGGTGTTCGGGTAGTCGGGGTCCAGGAGCTTGTCCACGAAGACGGTCCCGACCACGCGTGTGCCCTTGGCGTGCAGGGCGCGCACGTACCCGTTGCGCAGCACCGTGGGGAACGCGCCCTCATCCTCCGCGGTCACCTCGGCGAAGGCGAACACGAGATCGACCTCCGCCGGGATCTGCGCCATGGAGGTGCGGCCCTCGGAGTCCTTCGCGGAGGTGTCGTTCCAGACCCGGTAGTAGCCGAAGTACTGCGGCCCGCTCGGCTCCTCAGCGGGGGCGGTGCTGTCGTCGGCCGCGGCGGGGATCGCGGCACCGGCGACGGCCGGTGCGCCGAGAGCTGCGGTCGCAGCGGTGAACTGTCGTCGGTCCATGGCGGGGACTCCTCATCGTCGAGAAACTGGAATGCTCACTAAACCGCGTAAGCACCTCGACCCTGACAGATCGGGCCCGCGAGGTAAAGGGACGCGGCGGAACGGGCGCCGTCGGCGGCGCGATGCTCGAGGGATCAGCTCGCGCCCGTGGCGGCGCGCTCCCTGCGGTGTCGCGCGGCGCGTCCGCCCCACCACAGCAACGATCCCCTGCCCCGCCATGTCTCTCCTGATGGGAGTGCATGGCCGGACAGGGGATCGTGAGCTGAGCTCAGCGGGAGGTGGACGCCGGCGAGCGCCTCACTCCTGCGGCGATGCCTCGCCCTCGCCCGCGGTGCTCTCCCGCGTCTGGGTGGTGGCGCGTCCTGACTCGGCGGTGCCGGAGCCGGACGTCGCGGCGGAGCGCTTCGGTGCCGCGCCGTCGGCGGCCTGCTCCCGCAGCGCCGCGCCGAGCGCCTCGCCCTGGGCCGTCCCCACGGCACGGCCCTGGATGAGGTCCGGGATGCTCAGCCCGAGCGTCGACTCGACCGAGTCGAAGACGCCCCGCAGCGCCCCGACGGACTCGCCGGCGAACTGCTTGCCGGCGACGTCGCCGTCGTTGGCGTCGGAGCTGATCACGGTGATGTCGCCGATCTGGGCGTAGCCCTTGGCGAAGGTCTCCATGAGGGTGGGCAGCTGATCCACGACGCGCTGCGCCAGCAGCGCCTCCTGGTTCTCCTTGAGGGCTTCGGCCTCGGCGCGCATCGCGTCGGCACGGGCCTCACCGGCCAGGCGCTCCGCCTCGGCATCGGCCTCGGCGCGCATCTTCACGGCGCGGGCATCGGCCTCGGCGACCTCCGCACGGGCCTCCGCCTGCCGGCGCTGATCGTAGGCTGCGGCGTCGGCGTCCTTCTGGCGGCGGTACAGATCGGCGTCGGCGACGCGCTTGACGTCCGCGTCCAGCTGCGCCTGCTTGTTCTCCGCCTGCTGCTGCAGCACTTCCTGGCGAGACTTCTCGCCGGCGAGCGCCTCGGCCTGCTCGGCCCTCGCACGGGCACGGCCCACCTCGGCCTGGGCGTTGGCGCGGTTCGTATCCAGCGCCTGCTTCTCGACGAGGTTCTGCTCCTCGTTGCGGATCCGCTCCTTGGCCACGGCGCGCTCGGCGTTGGTCTGGCTGATCTCCGCCGCCTGGCGCTTCGCCTCGATCTCCGGAGCCCCGAGGGACTGGATGTAGCCCACGCCGTCGGTGATGCCGCGGATCTGGAACGAGTCGAGGATGAGGCCCTGCTCGCGCAGCTCGGGGATCACCGTCTCCGCGATCTGCTCGGAGAACACCTTGCGATCGCGCATCAGGGAGATGACCGTCTGCTGGGCGATGACCCCGCGCAGCACGCCCTCGAGCTGATCCTGGGTGAAGGATTCGATGGCGTCGTCCTGCGAGGCGAACCGCTCCGCCGCCCGGCGCACCAGGCCCGAGTCGGAGCCGATCTTCACCAGCGCGACGGCGTCCACCGAGACGGTGACGTTGTCCGCGGACTGGGCGTCCGCCTGCATGTTCACCTGTCGCTGGCGCAGCGAGATGACCTCATGGCGCTGGGTGATCGGGTTGACCACCGCCTTGCCGTTGACCACCACGGTGGTCGCCGAGGTGCTGCCGTCTGCGTTCTTCTGGCTCTTGCCGGAGATCACCAGCGCTTCATCGGCGCGTGCGACCTTGATCCAGCGGCGGATCACCACGAAGGCGATCAGTGCGATGACCAGTACGGCGGCCAGGAGCAGCAGGACCACTCCGACGATGCCGAGGCCGAGGAAAGAATTCATGGGGGTGCTTCCTGTGGAGTGAGTGGAGGCGAAGTGCCACCAGCTTCCCATGAAGAGGCGCGCGGCGGGCGCGCAGCATCGCTCTTGACCCCGTACCGCAGCAGGACGACGATGCTGGGCACGAGGAGAGGACACCCATGAAGATCGCGATCGCCGGGGGCACCGGAGTTATCGGACGGCACGCGGTCCGGGCCGCACAGTCACACGGACATGACGCGGTGGTCCTCTCCCGCAGCGAGGGCGTGGACGTACTCACGGGCGCCGGGCTCGAGGAACGGCTGCGGGGCGTCGACGTGGTCGTCGATGCGCTGAACACCCCGTCGCTCTCGCGCCGGAAGGCTGTCCATTTCTTCCGCACCACGAGCCGGCACCTGCTCGAGGCCGGGGCGCGCCACGGCGTGGCCCACCACGTGGTGCTCTCGATCGTCGGCATCGACGGGATCGACGAGTCGTACTACGCCGGCAAGCTCGCCCAGGAGCGGACCGTCGAGGCCTCCGGCGTCCCGCACACCATCGCCCGGGCGGCGCAGTTCCACGAGTTCGCCGCGCAGATCAGCGCCCACACCTCCCTCGGCCCGCTCACGATCGCGCCGCGCCTGCTGGCCCGGCCCGTCGCCGCCCGCGAGGTGGGCGAGCACCTCCTCCGCGTCGCCGAGACGGACCCGGCCGGCCGCGCCCCCGACCTCATCGGCCCCGAGGAGCACACGCTCGCCGACATGATCCGCCGGATGTATGCGCACGACGGCACTTCACGGCGCGTACTCGAGATGCGGCTCCCCGGCGCCTACGGGCGCGGCATCGCCTCCGGCGCGCTGCGCGGAGACCCCGGCAGCGCGCAGATCGGGACGACGACCTTCGCGCAGTGGCTCGCGCAGGAGCACCGGGCGGGCTGAGTACCGAGCGGGTAGCAAGCGCTACGGTCGGCGAGCTCGCGAGCTTCGTCGGCGGGAGTCCGGACATAGAAGATCTGCTTGCTCACGAAGCTGGACTCGGCTGCAAACGATTTAGCTCGTCCTATCTTTGACACCCATCACGACGTCGTCGTAGCGCCTCGCGCACGCCTCCACCCGGCCCTGCAACAGCGAACGGTCCGCCTCCTTGCCGACCCAGGCAACCCCGGTGACGCTCCGCGTGCTGGGGCCCTCGGCATTGAGTCGCATAGCCGCCTCGAGAGTCGCCCCTGTGCCAAGAAAGGGATCAAGGATCCGGGCCTGGTCTCGGGTAACGATGCCGAGCCAGCGCTTAACCACATCGACGTCCTTCGGGTGGCTGCCAATGGCCGGTCTTCCGAGGAGATCCTCCAGGTGGCGCTTTCCTTGAGAGACCTGCCGGAACACAGAACTCGGCCTACGCTCAGCATGCTCGTCCAGGTAGGTCCGGAGCTTCGGCAGAGTCGTGGCGTCGGGGCCGTACTCGATCCGGCCTTGTTCGTCGAGTTGCTCGAGCCGTCTCGCGTCGTAACGCCATCCGTGTCGCGGTACGGGACACAACTCCCCCGTTTCTGGGTGTCGCAGTTGCGCTGTACACCGGCCCGCTTGTCCGGGCGGTGCGCCAGCGTCTCCGACGCGGTACAGACGGCCGTAGTTGTCGAAACGGCGGTACTCCTGTAGCCCTGCCGATAGCGCGGGGTGAGATTGCGCCCGCCATCCGAGGTAGAGAGCCTGTGCTGCGGCTCGGTCCCCCGCCGCGTCCTGCCATGCCTGGGCTGCAACCTCGAGCAGCATTTCCGCATCAGGCCGTGGTTCGGTCCACCGGATCCCCGATTGCAGAAGCCGGCGCCGATCCGCGCAGTAGAGGATCAGGTACTCGTGCGATACCGACAGGAGCCGGCCGGAATTCGGTGAGGCTCCCTGCCACACGACCGTGCCCACGTAATTCTTCGCGCCGAGGCTCGCATCCAAGAGCACCCGGAGATGGTGCACATGCTGATCGTCGATCGATGCCACCACGATGCCCGCCGGCGCGAGCAGACGGCTCACAGCGATGATCCGCGGCTGCATGAAGTCCGACCAGTCGTCGACACGGCCTCCACCCGCTCGGAGTGCGCCGGCGGCGCTGTAGGGAGGGTCGAGATATACGCAGTCGAACCGCTCGCTGTGAGCGTGGAGCCCGGCGAGCACGTCGAGATTGTCTCCCCACAGAACCCTGTGGCAGGCGGGAGATTTACTCATCCCCCGAGCCTGCCACAGGGCTGCGGCCTGCGGCTCAGCCGCCCAGAATCATTCGAACCACGAGCTCGAAGCGCTCAACGAGGGTCTCGAGGGTGAAGTACCAGCCCAGGACAGTGAGCGGCGATCCCAGGACATTGAACACGAGTCGAAGGACAGGGATCGCACGACCGCCACGAGGGCGCTGGCCCTTGCACTTCTCGGAAGTCGCCTTCACGATCAACACCACCCGCACACGACCCACCGTCACGATCAACACCACCCGCACACGACCCGCAGTCACGATCAGAATCATCAGCACGCGACCCACGAGCCCCGGCCGACGGAGCCCTCCGTCCACAGCGGAGGAGAAAGCCCCCGAGGGACGGAGCACGAACAGCGCAGCAACGATGAAGCAGTAGAAAGTCATGAGGACTCCTTCGGTCCAGAGTTCGGGACTTTCGTCGTCCCCGTTCGCTCCCTTCAGTGGGCGGCGCGGAGCTCTCGCGGTGTACATAGGGCCAGAGGAGACCGAACCGCGGCATGAACCGTCACAAGCCCCCGCGACGAAACCCCTGCTCACGCGTGAATTCAGAGCGCCCAGGGCAAGGCCCGCGGTCGCGATCAGAACGACCAGCACGAGAGCCACGGGCCCCGGCTGACGAAGTTCTCCGTCTACAGCGCGGGAGAAAACGTCCGAAGGACGAAGCACGAACAGCGCAGCAACGATGAACCAGTGGATATCCAAGAGGACTCCTTCAATCGAGAGTTCGGGACTCCTTTCGGTGTCCCTCTGTCGACCTGGAGTGGGCGGCGGAGCAGCCTCGCGGTGCACACGCGCGGGTGGAGACCGGACCTCGGCACGATGCGTGACAACTTCCCGCGACGAAATCCCTGGTCACGAGCGAGGTCAAAGCGACGACGCGCATAATCACCGACAGCCGTTCAGCCCGCGCGTCATCGAGGTCTCTTCGGACGCGAGGGCGGGAAAATCGTGTTGCGCACTCAGCGCGGCTCGGAGGAAGGGCGTGATGTTCATCAGGTTTCCTCTGCTCGGGCTGCCTTCACCAGGAGGGCATTTGTCCGAGCAGTGGGCGGTCCCGGGTTCCGCAGTGCAGGGAAGCCTCTGATACGCGTCCCTCTCGTGGAAGCCGTACGGGGGAAGGGCGCGCTGAGGCAGCGCTTCTCCGGAGATCACGAAGGCCGGGCGGCGCTCTCCACGTCGAGGGGCCTTGTGCCTCTCACCCGGGTTCCGCAGCGAGCGGCAGACTCGCCTGCACAGGACGCATAGTCGCCGTGACGGCCACCGAGGCCGAAGAAGCGAGCGGGGTAATGTGCTAGGCCAGGCAATTCTGAGTACACCCGCCGCGGGCCTGAGACTGGCCATGATGCGGTCGCCTTCGACAGATGACTCGCTGTCACCACGGCGCAGACGGGGGAACATCGCACGGTGAGCCGCGCTCACCTCTACACGCTCCTAGAAAACGGCACCGTCGGGTTCCGCCGAGTCGGCCGCGGCCGCCGCATCGTCATCTGCGACTTCATGCGGTTCGTGTCCGCGCGATGTCGACCGACGTAACCTCGCTGAGCGATTCGCTTCGCTGGATCCGGACCGCTCTGCACAGATCAGGAGGTTCTTGACTAACTAGTCCGGAGCGCACTGCCATGCGGGACGTCGTCGGCCACGCATATGACTGCTCACCGACCGGTTGCCAGCGTCACGCCCACCGCCTGCGCGGCGACGTCTCCCCCACCCCGGCGTTGAACATGTTCAGCGGGTCGAGCTGCTGGAAGTGCTCGACCATCGGTGCGGGGGCCGGGTAGAGGCGGCCGTAGTTGTGCTCGGCGGGCACGGCGGCGCCGCGGCTCTCGAGCAGCGCCGTCATCTCCTGCTTGAGCGCCACCGGGTCCACGCCCTTCTTCGCGACGTGGTCCTGGTGCAGCACGTGGCAGAAGAAGTGCCCGAAGTAGACGCTCTCCAGCAGCTGCTCGGCGATGTGCGGGGGCAGCCGCTCCAGCCAGTCCTCGTCGTCGCGGCGCAGGGCGACGTCGAAGGTGACCATGGCGGAGGCCTCCGCGCGGTGCATGACGAAGAAGCGGCTGGCGGCGCTGGCCACGCCGAAGCGGATCAGGGTGGCGCTCTGGGCCTCCTCGGCGTCGCACTCGAAGAACGCCCCCTCATGCTCCGGGGCGGCGAAGAACTCCTCGAGTAAGCGTGCGGTCCCCTCGCGCTCGCTGCCGCTGACCACCACCAGCAGGTGGTGGTCGTACCGATCGCGGAAACCGGCCAGCCGTGCCGGGATCTTCTCCGGCACGAGGGAGAACAGCTTCTGGGAGATCGCGTCCGCGACCGACGGGCCCATGCCCGACAGCTTCGCGAACACCCCGTTCGCCCAGCTCTTCAGCGCGAACATGCGCACCAGGGTGCGGGAGCCGGCGTGCTTGAGGGAGACGTAGGTGTCCTTGCCGTACTCGACCGCGAGATCGAAGGCATGAGAGCTCATGTACTCCCCGGAGATCGGCAGCGGCCCGTCGGCGGCGAGGAACGCGCGCCGCAGGGATTCGAGGTCTGCGGGGCGGTCCGTGCCGATGTAGAAGGTCGCCTTGTCCTTCTCGAGCGGGAAGGTGCGGGTGCGCACCGCGAACACCATGAGCTTCCCGGCGCAGCCCGAGGCCTCGTGCAGGAACGTCGGATCCGCGTTGAAGCGGGCCGGCGACTCGGCGAGCTCGCGCACGTGCTCGGCGTAGGCGGTGCCCGTGGAGTCCGGCGGCGGCGGGGTGACGTCCGCGGCGTCCCACTCGCCGCGCTGCAGCCGGTCGAGGATGTGCGTGGGGTCGGTGCCCAGGTCGATGCCCAGATGGTTCACCAGGTGGATCGTGCCGCGCTCGTCGACCCGCGCGAAGATCGCCTGCTCTGTATAGGCGGGGCCCTTGCGGATCTGGGTGCCGCCGGAGTTGTTCGCGATCCCGCCCACCACGCTCGCCCCGACCGAGGTCGAGCCGATCACCGAGTGCGGCTCCCGCCCGTGCGGGGCGAGGGCATCCTCGAGGGAGAAGAGGGTGGCGCCGGCCAGGCAGACCGCCTCGCGGGCGTCGTGCAGCAGATGGATCTGGTCGATCCGCAGCGTCGAGAGGATGACGATGTCGCGGTCGTACTCCTGGTCGCCGGGCCCGGACCCGCCGGTGAGCCCGGTGTTCGCGGCCTGGGTGATGACGATCAGATCGTGATCGACGCACACCTGCAGGGCGCGCCACATGTCCACCAGGGAGCCCGGCCGCAGCACGGCGAGCACCTCCCCCGCCCCGAAGCGGTCGCCCGTGGTGAACGGGGCCGTGGCCCGCGCCGAGGTGAGGACGTGCTTGCGCCCCATGATCTCGGTGAAGGCCTCGACGGCCCCGGCCGATCGCGGATTCCGCGGTGTGCGCATGTGCGACAGCTCCTTCGAAAAAGTGGCCTGAGTAGCTCGAGCGTGCGTGCCCTTCAGGGCCGCCGCAGCCTCCGGCCAGCGTAGCCATCGCGGGCGGCGCTGCGCGCGGTCGCTGCGGGAGGGCCCGTAGGCTGGAGGATCCTGTTCTAGGGCGTGTCTCCTATGTGTGAGCTGTTTCGTGCGAGAACGTCGAGGGATGGCTACCGCGACGATTCCTCGGCACCAGGTCCTCACTGACAAGCAGTGGGAGCGAATCGAGCCGATGCTGCCCTCGAACACGGGTCGCAAAGGGCGTCCCTTCCACGACAACCGCAAGATCGTCGAGGGGATCATCTACCGCGCCAGGACCGGGATCCCGTGGCGGGATCTTCCCCGTGAGCAGTTCGGTCCCTGGCAGACGGTGTGGAAGCGCCATTACCTCTACGCCCGCCTCGGTGTTTGGGACCGGATCCATGCCGCGCTGATGGCGCAGGCCGATGCCGCGGGCGATATCGAGTGGATGGTCTCGGTGGACTCGACGATCAACCGAGCTCATCAGCACGGCACCAACACGACGCGTCCTGACCAGCCCACAGGGGGCGACGGCGAACCACAACAATCTGTCTCCTGAAGAGCCTGATGGGCACGCTATCGGGCGCTCGCGCGGCGGGCTGGGCAGCAAGATCCACGCCGCCGTCGACGGCAACGGAATGCCGTTGGCGATCGTGCTCACCGGCGGACAGCGTCACGACGGCGCGATGCTCCTCGAGGTTCTCGACGACATCCGCGTTCCCCGTCTGGGGCCTGGCCGCCCCCGGATCCGGCCCGACGCCGTCGTTGCGGATAGGGCCTACTCCTCGGGCAAGACCCGCCGGATGCTCGCCGCCAGGGGCATCAAAACGGTGATTCCCCAGAAATCCGACGAGATCGCCTCACGCAAGAAGAAGGGCACTCGCGGCGGACGCCCGCCTGCGCTCGACCAGGTCGCCTATGCCGGCCGCAATGTCGTCGAACGACAGTTCGGACTGGCCAAGCAATGGCGCGGGATCGCCACCCGCTATGACAAGCACGCCATTGCCTACCGAGCCGGCGTCGTCCTCTGCGCCGTCATCGCCTGGCTACGCAAATAGGAGACACGCCCTAGTTCAGACGCCCTGGAGTCGATGATGCCCAGCCCAGCCACTGCCCCCGCTGATGACGTCCGCTTCGGCCCGCTCGTCGGCCGCCGCGACGACGAGGCCATGCGGGCGTTCCGCTCCTACGGGCTCGGCCAGTTCATCCACTGGGGCCTGTACTCCATGCTCGGCAACGAGTTCGAGGGGCGCAGCGCGCGCGGCCACGCCGCCGCCTCCGAGTGGATCCGGCAGTGGAACCCGCGCACCGCGCCGGAGGGCTGGCCCCGCCAGTACGACGCGCTGCACCGCAGCTTCGACCCCTCGGACTTCGATGCCCGCCGCTGGGCCCGTGAGGCCCGGCAGATGGGGGCCCGGTACGTCATCTTCACCACGAAGCATCACGACGGGTTCGCGATGTGGCCCTCCGCCCACTCCGAGTACACGATCGCCGCCACCCCGTACGAGGGGGACATCGTGGGCGAGATCGTCGAGGCGTACGCGGCCGAGGGGATCGACGTGTTCCTCTACTACTCGGTGCTCGAGTGGAACCACCCCGACTACATGGCCCACGCGCCCCGCACCGCCCAGGAGCGCGAGCGCTGGGAGCGCTTCCTGGAGTACACCCGTGCTCAGCTCCTCGAGCTGCTCGAGCTCTACCCGCAGGTGAAGGGGCTGTGGTTCGACGGCACCTGGGACGCCTCCTGGGTCTCCAGCTACGAGTTCGCGTACGCCCTGGAGCAGGAGCTGCGCGCCGCCGTGCCCGGCCTGATCATCGGCTCCCGCTTCCGGGCCGACGAGCACGGCAGCCGCCACGTCGACTCCAGCGGTGCGCTGCTGGGCGACTACCAGCAGGGCTGGGAGCGGAAGCTCCCCCAGGACATCACCGTGCTGGATGGGCAGGACTGGGACTGTGTGATGACCATCGCGCCCAACGGCTGGGGCCACATCCGCGACACCACCGGCCTGCACCTGAAATCCCCGCAGGAGATGATCGAGCTGCTCATGCGCTGCCGTTCGATGAACGGGAACCTCGTGGTGAACATCGGCCCCGACGGCGAGGGCCGGCTCTCATGCCACGAGCACGAGATCATGACGGCGCTCGGCGAGTGGACCGAGCAGAACGCGGCCGCCGTGTACGGGGCGGGCCACGTGGAGCTTCCCGAGCCCCGCGCCGGGATCCTCACCGGTGACGGCCAGAGAGTGTTCGTCACCGTGCTCGCGGTGCCGGTCTCGGGAGCGATCCGTCTCGCCGTGCCGAAGGACTCCGCCCGGGTGCCGGTGACGGCACGGTGCGAGGCCGCCTCCTCGCCCGAGCTCGCCGTGCACCACCGCGACGTCGGCCTCGATCGCGACCCGATGACGTACTACGACGTCGACCTGCCCGCGCAGATCCCGCCCGGCCGTCCCTTCGTGGTGACGGTCGAGCTCGGTGAGGTGGGCGGCTCGGCGCAGGAGCTCATGGCGGCCCTGACCTGAGCCGCGCACGGCACGGTGCACACGTTGCGGTGCTCGATACTGCGCGCACGGCACACCACCGGTGAGCGACATCGGGGGAACCGTGCGGCGCGGCGGCGGGGCACAGGGCGTTCCACGCGTCAGCTACCCCTTCAGGCCCGAGTGCGCGAGCCCCTCGATCACGCGGCGCTGCATGACGATGAACAGGATGAGGATCGGTGCCATCGCCATGAGCGAGGCGGCCATCATCACCGGGTAGTCGATCACGTACTGGCCGTTGAGGGACGCGATGCCCACCGAGAGGGTGCGGTGCTCCGCACGACTGGTCACCACCAGCGGCCACAGCAGGTTGTTCCAGGCCGCGAGCACGGTGATGATCGCGAGCGCGCTGATCGAGGGGCGGGCCAGCGGCAGCATCACCCGCCAGAAGATCTGGAAGGTGTTCGCGCCGTCCAGCCGTGCCGCCTCCTCGAGCTCATCGGGCAGGTTCACGAAGAACTGCCGCATGAGGAACGTGCCGAACGCGCTGAAGATCGTGGGGATCACGATGCCGGGCACGGTGTCCAGCCAGCCCAGGCTCTGCACGATCTGGTACTGCGGGATCAGGTAGGCCTGGTTCGGGATCATGAGGATCGAGAGCATCACCGCGAAGATCGCGGCGCTGGCCGCGAAGCGCATCCGGGCGAAGGCGTAGCCGGCCATGCTGCACAGCACCACCTGCCCCACCACCGTCGCGACCGTCACCCGCACCGAGACCCAGAACTGTTCGAGGAACGGCACCTGCCGGAACACCTCGACGTAGTTGTCGAACCGCAGCTCGCTGGGCCAGAACGTGGGCGGCACCGAGGTCACCTCGGCAGTGCTCGAGAGCGACATGAGCACCTGCCACAGGAACGGGAACACCATGATGAACCCGCCGATGGACAGCACCACGTGCGCCCAGGCGTTGCTGCCCCTCGGGGCGCCCGTCTGGCGCCGCTTCCGAGAACGCCGCGGGGTCGTCACGGGAGTGGGAGTCGTCATCTCAGCCACCGCGGGCCCTCCGTCTCTGCACTGCGAACTGCACGGCCGTGAGCACGCCGATGATCAGCATCAGCAGGATCGCGATCGCCGCACCGGTGCCCTTGTCGTTGCTGATGAACGCCTGGCGGTAGAACAGCGACACCATCGACTGCGTATCGCCCTTGATGGGGTTGGACTCCCCGATCATGATGAAGATCAGGTCGAAGAGCTCCATCCCGTGGATCACGCTCAGCACCGTCAGGAAGAAGATGCTCGGGCTGAGCAGCGGCACGGTGATGGAGAGGAGCTGGCGCCAGTTCGAGGCCCCGTCGATCCGGGCCGCCTCGTACATCTCGGTGGGGATGCTGCGCAGCCCGGCGCCGAGGATGATGATGTTGAAGCCGAGGGAGGACCAGATCCCCACCACGCCGATCGCGATCAGCGCGACCCACTCCGTCGAGGTCCAGAACACGCGCGGCACGCCGAAGATGCCCAGGAACTGGTTCAGGATCCCGTACTGGCTGTTGAAGATCATCCCCCACACCAGGGCGATCGCCGCCGGCATGGACACGAACGGCGCGAAGTACAGCACGCGGTAGAACGACGCGAACCGCAGCCCGGGCCGGTTGAGCAGGCTGGCGATGTAGATCGAGATCGGGATCCCCAGCAGCAGCATCGCCGTGTACAGCAGGGTGTTGATCAGCGCCCGGGGCACCTCGCCGGATTCCATCAGGGAGATCCAGTTGTCCAGTCCCACGAACTTCGCGCCGCCGAAGACGCCCCACCGGGTGAAGGAGTAGTAGGCGGTCTGGATCACCGGCCAGAAGTAGAAGACCGCGAGCCCGCCGAGCGTGGGCAGCACGAACAGCCACGGCCACAGCCCGTCGGGGTTGGGGAGTCGGCGTGTGGTGCCGCTCCCCGTCCCCGCGGTGGGCCCGCTCCCGGCGGAGCGGGCCGCAGCCACCTGTGTCACAGCTCGGCCTCCTCCGTGAGGAGTGCGTTGATCTTCTCGTCGAGCTGCGTGGTCCCCTCCTCGACGCTC
The DNA here is from genome assembly GCA_000023405.1 of Brachybacterium faecium DSM 4810. Classification (NCBI taxonomy): domain Bacteria; kingdom Bacillati; phylum Actinomycetota; class Actinomycetes; order Micrococcales; family Dermabacteraceae; genus Brachybacterium; species Brachybacterium faecium. Next base: position 584,929 of record CP001643.1, on the reverse strand, counting down.
AGGTCACCGGCGAGGATCTTGGGGACCATGTCGCTCTCGACCTCGAGCCACGCCTGCGTGTTCGCGGAGACGGGGTAGGGGAAGCCGTACTCCTCGGCGGATTCGGGGAAGATGCTCAGGTCGTACTCCGGGTGCGCATCGATGTACGCCTGCTCGGTGCCCTGGAACGCCGGGATCGAGGCACCGGATTCGCCGATGATCCGCTGGCCCTCCTCGCTGCCGTGGAAGACCGCGAACGCGGCGGCGGCATCGGCGTTCTCGCTCTCCGCGTTCACGACCACGGCGCCGCCGTGCAGCACCACGCCGCGCTGCTTCCCCTCGGGGAGGCGCACCACCTGGATGACGTCTCCCACGGCGGAGTCCACGTACCCGGAGACGCGGAAGCTGCCGCCGTAGACCATCGCCGCCTTGCCGCTCTTGAACAGCTCGTCGGGCGAGGTGTCGGCGGTGGTCTGGATCGAGGGCGAGGAGCCGTCCTCGACCATGTCGCGCAGGAACTGCAGCGCCTCACGGCTGCCGGGGCTGGAGTACTCGGCCTCGGTGGCGTCCTCGTTGAGCACGGCGCCCTCGGCCTGGAAGATCAGGTTGTAGAAGAGCTCCTGGTTGTAGGCGCCGCCGGCGAACCCGTAGACGCCCTCGTCCTTCAGCGCATCGCTGATGGCCTTGGACGCCTCGTGCAGGTCCTCCCACGTCCATTCGTCGGTGGGCACCTCCACGCCGGCCTTCTCGAAGAGCTCCTCGTTGTACCACAGGCCGATCGAGTCGTAGGAGGTGGGGACGCCGTAGGGCACGCCCTCGTAGGTGTAGAGCTCCTCCATCGCCTCGGGGTAGTTCGAGAAGTCGAGCTCCCCGGCGTCCACGGCCGTGTCGAAGGGGACGAGGATGTCGTGGCTCGCGTAGAGCTGGAAGTTGGGGCCGTTCATCATGAACGCGTCCGGGAGGTTGTTCCCGGAGGCCTGGGTCTGCAGCCGGGTGAAGAAGTCCTTGAACGGGCTCTTGGTGACCTGCACGGTGATGTTCGGGTACTTCTCGTTGAAGCCCTCGATCACGGCGTCCCAGGCGAAGTCCGACTCCCAGGCGGCGAACTCGATGGTGGCCTCCATCTCCGTGTCGGAGACGTCGACCTCCGTGCCGGCTCCTCCGCCGGCGCCGCCGTCGCTGCAGCCCGCCATGGCGAGGCCGCCCAGTGCCATTCCTGCCAATACAGTCCGTCGTTTCATGGCCGTACCTCCCTGTTCGTCCTGCTGTTCACTGGTCTGTGGGAACGCCCCGGCGCCGGTCCCTGCCGGCCGGCGGCGAAGGTGACCGTGGTGAAGTCGAACCGGTCGCCGCGGTAGATCGAGCGGCCCAGCTCGAGGCGCCGCCCCCGCCGGTCGACGCCGATCTGGGTGGCGAAGAGCGCGGCGGCGCCCACCTCGATGTCGAGCAGCTCCGCGTGGACCGCGTCGACGGAGATGGCGGAGATGCGCCGGTCGTGCCGGTACACGGCCACGCCGTAGCGGGTCTCGAGCAGCTCGTAGAGGGACCCGCTGAGATCCTCGGAGGCCAGGCCCGGGAAGAGATCCTCGGAGAGCCAGACCTCCTCGATCGCCATCGGGCTGTGATCGGCCAGGCGGAGCCGCTGGATCCGCACCACCTCCGCCCCGGAGGAGATCCCGAGGTCGCGCGCGACCGTGACATCGGCCCTCTCCTCCTCCACCTCGAGCACACGGCTCGAGGGCTGCCAGCCGCGGGCGAGGGCATCCTGCGTGAAGGAGGACAGCCGGGGCGCTTTCGTCAGCCGGGGGTCGACGACCATCGCGGGGCCGCCTCCGCCGGAACGGATCTGCTGCTGCTCCCGCAGCATCGCGAGCGCGGAGCGGACCGTCGCCCGGGCGACGCCGAACTCCTCGGCGAGGCGCCGCTCGGAGGGCAGGACGGAGGAGGGCTCGCTGCCGGCGATGTAGCGCGCCTCGATGGCGTCGCGCACCTCCTGGGCGATTCGCGCCGGTCGCATGGGCACCTCCTCGTTCCCTGCGGTATGCCGACAGATCTTGGACCACCGGTCCACCCGTCGCAAGACGTTTCGCTCGGGTGGTCCAGTAACTCCGATGGCCTCCCGCGGGGAATCGCCGAGAACGTGATCCACTGGTCCGGTAACCCTGGTCACTCGCTCGCGGCCCGCATTAGCATCCGCCGCATGCTCGCAGCCCAGCGTCGGCAGTGCGTCGACGATCGCCGCATCGCCGTCGTCGACGCCGGCAAGTCGACCCTGCGCGCCGCCGTCTTCGCGGGCGGGACGCTGCTCGTGCGGCGCTCCCTCCCGCACGGGCTCCCCCACCCCGCAGCACCGGGAGCACAGGAGCGGGTGCTGCGCCAGATCGATGACGTGCTCGAGCCGCTGGGCCACGATCCGTTCGACGTGCTCGTGCTGGCCGCGACCGGCATCCGCGGGATCGGGACGACCGAGACCCGGCTCCAGGACGCGCTCGGGGCCCGCTGGGGCTGCGAGGCGATCGTGGAGAACGACGTGGTCGCCGCCTACCTCGGGGCGCTGGGTGCCCGGCCCGGAGTGCTCGTCCAGGCCGGGACCGGCTCCCTCGTCCTGGCGGCCTCCGCGCAGGGTGCGCCCGTGGTGCTGGACGGCTGGGGCTCCCTGGCCGGGGACCGCGGCAGCGGTTTCGCGCTCGGGCGGGCCGGTCTGCGCGCAGCCTTCGCAGCGCTCGACGGCACCGCGCCGCCCACGTCGCTGACGCCGGCGCTCACCGGCCCCGACCCGGAACGGACCCTCCGCGAGCTGTATGCCTCGAGCACGCAGACGCGGGACGTCGCCGCCCTCGCACCGCTCGTGCTGCATGCCGCCGCCGAGGGGGACGAGGTGGCGCGCGGCGCGGTCGACGCCGTGGCCGCCGAGCTCGTCGCCCTCGTGCTCGCGGCCGGTCGGCGCCTCGAGGACCCTCCGCTGACCGGGCTGCCCGTGGCGGCGATCGGCGGCCTGTTCGACGACGCGCTGTTCCGCGAGACCGCCGCCCGCGCGCTGCGGGCGCACTGCCCCGCGGTGCGTCTGAGGGATATGGCGGACGACGCGCTCGAGGGAGGCCGTCTGCTCGCCACCACCCGGCACGACCCCTTCACCCGCCTGCTGACCTCTGCCTTCAGAAACGAGGAGCCATGACCGCCATCGAGACCTACCGCGCCGCCGTGCTGGAGCTCATCCAGCGCGGCGCCGAGGAGACCGGATCCCTCGAGCACGCCAGCGACCTGATCGCCCGCTCCCTGCAGGACGGAGGGGTGCTGCACGCCTTCGGCTCCGGGCACTCGATGCTCCCGGCGATCGATGCCACGTTCCGCGCCGGCGGGCTCGCGCCGGTGAACCTCCTGCACGACCCCGCCCTCGCGCCGTGGGAACCCACCCGCGTGGGCCGGATCGAACGCCTCGAGGGCTACGGCACGGCCCTCGCCGAGCTGCAGGACCTCCGGGCCGGGGAAGTGCTCGTGGTCCTCTCCCACTCCGGCATCAACCCGGTCCCCATCGAGGTCGCGCAGCACGCCGCGGCGCAGGGGCTCACCGTCATCGCGATCACGAGCCGCACGCACTCGGGTGCCAGCCGCTCCCGCCATCCCGACGCCCTGCGGCTGCTGGACGTCGCCGACATCGTGCTCGACACCCACGCCCCGGAAGGGGATGTCACCCTCACCCTCGAGGACGGCACCGAGACCGGGCCCACCTCGACCCTGCTCGCCGGTCTGCTCCTCCACTCGCTCGCCATCGGCGCGATGGAGCGCCTGGTCACCGAGGGCGTCTCCCCTCCCGTGCTGCGCAGCATGAACCGCACCAGCGGCGAGGACACCAACGAGGCCGTCCTCGCCACGTTCCGCGGGAGGCTCAGCCGTGTCCCGTGACCACACCGTCCCCTCCCCCGCCGCCTCCTGCTTCGACGGGGTGCGGGAGCTGGTGCGCCGCCGCGCCCCGGGGCTCGCCGAGCGGGTGCAGTTCCATCTCGCGCCGGCGCCCCGGCCCGATCGGGCCGGGAGCAGCGGCCCGGGCCGGGCCGGGGCAGAGGTCGAGACCGACCACGTCACCGTCGGCGTCTCCGGCGGCGAGCTGCGCGTCGAGGCCAGCAGCCCCTCGGCCGCCGCCGTCGGGCTCGCCCGCGCGTTCGAGGACGTCCTCGGGGCGGACCTCTCCTGGGACGCCGCACCGCACATCGACGTGCCCGCCTCCCTCCGGGACCGTGCCCCGCAGCGTGTCGAGACTCCCCTGCAGATCCGGTACCACCTCAACCCCGTGACCTTCGGGTACACGATGGCGTTCTGGGACTGGGAGCGCTGGGAACAGCACATCGACTGGATGGCGCTGCACGGCGTGACCCATCCGCTGAACCTCGTGGGGCACGATCTCGTGCTGGTCCGGATGCTCCGCGACCTCGGCGTGGAACGGGAGGCGGCGGCGCGATTCGTCGGCGGTCCCGCCTTCCTGCCCTGGACCACGATGGGCATCACCCATGACCTCGGCGCCGCGCTCACCGACGAGGCGCTCGAGGCCCGCGCGGAGCTGGGACGGCGGATCGCCGAGCGCGAGCGGGAGCTCGGGATGACGGTGGTGCTCCCGGGGTTCGGCGGCCAGCTGCCCGCCGAGCTCGTGGGCACCGAGAGGATGATCGACTGGCAGGGCTGGCACAACGCCCTCGCCGCTCCGGGGGACCCGCTGTTCGCGGAGGCCGCCGCCTCTCTGCACCGCCATCAGCGGCAGCTGCTGGGCACCGACCACCACTACGCCGTCGACCCGTACATCGAATCCCTGCCGCCGACGACCTCCCCGCAGCAGCTCGCCGAGCACGCCGAGGCGATCTTCACCGCGATGCGGGACGCGGATCCGCAGGCCGTGTGGATCCTCCAGGGCTGGCCGTTCCACTACCGCGCCGCCTACTGGACCGAGGAGCGCGTGCACAGCCTCCTCTCCCGCGTCCCGGAGGACCGGCTGATCCTGCTGGACCTCTGGGGCGAGCACGCCCCGATGTGGCACCGCACCGCGGCGATGTACGGGCGGCGCTGGCTGTGGTGCCTCGCCCACACCTTCGGCGGGCGTTTCGGCCTGTTCGGCGATCTCGCCGCGCTCGACGACGACCTCCGTGGGCTCCGCACCGCCGCTGAAGCGGGCACCCGCGGCCGGCTCGAGGGGTTCGGCATCACCTCCGAGGCCCTCGACGACAACGCCGTGGTCTACGAGCTCGCCACCCGCGCGCTCTGGTCCCCGATGCCGCCGCGCGAGCGCTGGCTCGAGGAGCACATCATCCGCCGCTACGGCACCGCCGCCCCCGAGGTGCAGCAGGCGTGGCAGGTCATCGCCCACACCCTGTACGGGCCCGGCCGCACCCGGTCCACGCCGTCGCCGCTGATCGCCCGACCATGGACCCGCGGCCTCCCCTTCGCCTCGCAGCGCCTCGCCGGTGAGGCGCTGCCGGATGCCGACGGCCCGCCCTCGGCGAACATCGACGCGGAGAACGATGCGGAGATGCTCGGCGCCCTGGCTCCGCTGGCGCATGCCGTGCGCTCGCTGCTGCCCGTGCTGCGATCAGGGGAGCATCGCGACGCTCTCGCACGCGATCTCGCCCAGCTCGCGATCCACGTCGGCGCGCAGTCCGCTCGCGCTCCGCTGCGCGCCATCGTCGCCGCCGCCGCGGAGGCCGACGGCGAGCGGCTCCGGGCCGAGGCCTCCACGCTCGAGGCGCTGCTCCGCGCCGTGGACGCCGTCGCCGCCACCCGGCCGGACATGCTCGTCGGCCGCTGGATCGCCGACGCCCGCGCCGGAGCCGGGACCGACGAACGCCTCGCCGACGCCCTCGAGCGCGATGCGCGCTCGCTCATCAGCGTCTGGGGCACGCAGGACAGCGGCCTGCACGACTACTCGGCCCGCCACTGGTCCGGATCGCTGACCGACCTGCACCTGGCGCGGTGGAGGGCGTGGACCGACTGGCTCGCCCGCACCGCCGAGGAACCGTCCACACCGCCGGATCTCGAGCAGCTGCATGCGCAGATCCGAGGGATCGAGGAGGACTGGCGGGACTCGACCGCCCCCTACCCCACCACCCCGCGCGGGGAGCCCGCCGCCGCGATCAGCCAGCTGCTCGACCTCGCCGACCGCGAGCTGCCCCGGCTCGCTCCCGCCGTCCGACAGAACGGGCCGGACCCGGCCTGACCTGCATCGTCTCGAGGAGGAACATGTCCACCCGCCGCCCCAACATCCTGCTGATCCTCTCCGACGACCACGCCTGCCACGCGATCAGCGAGTACGGCTCCGTCGTCACGCACACCCCGCACATCGACGCCATCGCCGAGCGCGGCCGCCGGGTCGACGCCTGCTTCTGCACGAACGCGGTGTGCACCCCGAGCCGCGCCTCGATCCTCACCGGCCAGCACAGCCACCGCAACGGCGTCACCACCCTCCATTCCTCCTTCGACGCCTCGCTGCCGACCTTCGCCACCCAGCTGCAGGCCGCCGGGTACCGCACGGGGATCGTGGGCAAATGGCATCTGGGCGAGGGCGAGGGCCACGACCCGCAGGGCTTCGACCACTGGGAGGTGCTGCGCGGCCAGGGCGAGTACTTCGACCCCCAGCTGCTCTCCCCCGACGGCGTGGAGATCGCCGAGGGCTATGTCACCGATGTGCTCACCCAGCGGGGCATGGACTGGGTCGACTCGCTCGACGGCGAGGAACCGTGGTGCCTGCTGATCTATCACAAGGCGCCCCACCGCAACTGGCAGCCCGACGAGAAGCACGCGGGTACGCACAGCGATCCCATCCCGCTGCCGCCCACCTTCGAGGACGACTACGCGACCCGCTCGTCGGCCGCCCATCTCGCCGCGATGCGGGTGGCCGACCACCTCACCACCCACGATCTGAAGATCGACCCGCCGGCCGATCTCTCGCCGGAGCAGCTTGCCCGCTGGAAGTACCAGCGCTACATGGAGGACTACCTCGACTGCGTGGCCGGCATCGACGACAGCGTGGGCCGGGTGACCCAGTGGCTCACCGATCGCGGCGAGCTCGACGACACGATGCTGATGTACAGCTCCGACCAGGGGTTCTTCCTCGGCGATCACGGCTGGTTCGACAAGCGCTTCATCTACGAGGAATCGATCCGGATGCCGCTGCTGGTCAGCTATCCACGACGCATCGAGGCCGGTCCGCCGATGGAGCAGCTGGTCACCAACGTCGACTTCGCCCGTACGATCCTCGATGCCGCCGGCGCGGACCCGCACGAGGACATGCAGGGGGTGAGCTTCTTCCCCCAGCTGCGCGGCTCGACCGCGGAGACGCAGGACGCCGTCTACTACCGCTACTACGAGAACGACGACGGCGAATCCCATGTGCTCGCCCACTACGGGCTGCGCACCGAGCGCTACAAACTCGTCTACTTCTACAACGACGGGCTGGGCCACCCCGGCTCCTCCTCGCGCCGCTTCGTGCCCGAGTGGGAGCTCTACGACCTGAAGGCCGATCCGCGCGAGGTGCTGAACGTCGCTCACGATCCCGCCTATGCCGTGGTGCGCCGCGAGCTCACCCAGCGTCTCCACGAGCTCCAGGCAGAGCTCGGCGACGCCCCGCACCCCGACCAGCATCCCGTCCCCACCGCGAAGGACTGACCGATGACTCGCTTCACCCGCCGCACCGCCCTCGCCTCCGTGCCCGCCACCGGCCTGTTCGGCGCCGCCGCCGCGCATGTCGGTCCCGCCTCCGCCGGAGCGCCCCGTCCCGCCGCGCCGCCCGGATCGGGCGGCGTGCGCTTCGCGTTCCTCGCCGACAGCCACGCCGATCCCGAGAACGCAGAGAACATGGCGGCGCTGAAGGCGGTGCTCGCGGAGATCGAGACCTTCGACCCCACCCTCGTGATCCATGGCGGGGACGTCACCGAGCACGGCACCGCGGCGGAGTTCGACGCGTTCGACTCCGCGGTGCCGGAGGCGCTCCGCGAGCGCATCGCGGCGGTCCCCGGCAATCACGAGACCCGCTGGGATGCGACCGCCTCCCGGCTCCGCCACGAGCGGATCGGCGAGGACGTGCGGGTGGTGGACGCCGACGGGGTGCGGGTGATCCTCGCGGACACCACCACGTACCAGCAGGAGGTCGCGTGGTGGTCCGACAGCGCTCTCGCCGAGGTGGAGGAGGCGATGCAGCGGTCGAAGAACATCCCGCGGATCCTGGTGACCCACTTCCCCATGGGCGAGGGCTACTACTACGTCGCCAACCAGCAGGACTTCGAGGACGTCGTCGCGAAGCACCCGATCATGCTCCACCTGACCGGCCACACCCATCGCGAGCTCCTCACGCGCGTCAACCGTCGCGACCAGCTCGAGGCCGCCGCCGTGAAGACCGTCGCCGCGTACTACGAGCTCACCGGCGACATCGCGGACCTGCAGGTCACCCGGGTGGAGATCCCCGATCTGGAGGTGCCGGCGCAGACGGTGCGGACCCCCGTGGCGAGCTACGACCTGCGACCCGAGCACGGCACGGACACCTGGCTGCCGAAGAACGCCGAGGTGACCGACCAGGGTGAGACGGTCTCCGTCGACGTGAAGCTGCCCGGCTCCTTCCGCGGCGCCGTCGACGCGACGTTCTACGACGCCTCGATCTACGCCGGGCGCAACGACGAGCTGGAGTGGGTGACGCTGCCGGGGAGCCGAGGGCGGTACTCCGGGCAGCTGGAGGCCGCCGAGATCGCCCAGGGCGCACACCGCGTGCATGTGCGGGTGCGGCCCGAGGACGACACCGGGAACCGCCTGGTCACGGTCCCGTACCTCCGGGAGGAGACCGGCATCGCGTGGGAGACCCCGGTCGCGGGGATGGTCCAGGGCGCGGTCGCGACCGTCGGGGGCGGCGACGAGGAGCTGCTCGTGGTCGGCGACAGCTCCGGCCAGGTCACCGCGCTCGACCATGCCGGTGCGGTGCGGTGGACGTCCACGGTCGAGGGCGAGATCCGGCACGACCTCGTCCCCCTCGAGGACGGCGCTGCGGTCGCCGTCCCCGACACCGCCGGCTACCTCCACCGGCTCGGGGCCGACGGCTCTGCGCAGTGGAGCTGCGCGACCGGCGCCGTGTTCGGCGCCGATCCGGGGACCGGCGTGGTCGACGGTGCGCAGGTGCTGTTCGCGACCGCAGGCACGACGCTGCACGCGATCGACGCGGGCTCCGGCACCGTGCTCTGGACCGCCGAGCTGCCCGCCTCCTCGATGGGGGCGCCCACCACCGACGGGACCCACGTCTACCTCGGAGTGGGCGACGGCGCCGCGCACGCCCTGGACGCCCGCACCGGTGAGAACGTGTGGAGGACCTCGGTGACCGAGCGGGAGGGCAGCTACCAGCGCTTCATCTACGGCCCCTGGAACGATGCGGTCACCGTGCTGCCGGATGGCGGCGTGCTGGTCTCCGGCATCTCGGACACCTGGTGCCTGGATCCGGCCGACGGCGGCGCCCGGTGGCGCTTCGACGGCTCCTTCCAGTACGCGCGGGAGGCCGTCACCTCTGCCGGGGACCTCGTGATGGCGGACGAGCGGGGCCGGGTGGTGCGGCTCGATCCGGCGACCGGCGCAGAGCTCGCCAGCCATCAGACCGCCGAACGGATCCTGGACGAGGGATTCGTGCTCGTGGACGAGGTGGTCTACACGGCCAGCCACTCCGGCCTGATCAGCGCCGTAGACCTCTCCTCCGGAGCGATCGAGACGATCACCCGCGTCGCGAACGTGCCGGTGCTCGCCCGCGGCGCAGCCTTCGGCGACCACATCGTGTTCGCCGACCTCGCGGGGACGGTGCATGCGGTGGAGCGGGTGTGAGGTGAGCGGCCAGACGAGTGAGCGGCAGGCAAAGAAATCGTCGGGTGCAATACGCCCGCCCTCCCACGAAGTAGAAGTCGCCCGCAGGGCTGACGCATTACCAGCTTCGCGGAAACGAATATTTTCCACGGCGGTCACCATGAGCACTCGGAATGCGCGATCCTTGCGACGACCTCGACAGACGGCACAACGGCCCCCGCCTGCGCGCGAATGTGGCCTATGCTGGATGCGCAGACCTCGAAGAGAGGCGCGAAGAGAGGCGTTGCGCCGCCAAGAATACACAGGCATCTCCATCGAATCCGATGACCGTGCCCTTCATCGCAACAAGGGCGGTTCATCATCGTGATGAAGAACAGTTCGTATAGGAATTCGTACGGGAAATGGGCCGGGGAATGCCGAGCCGTGAACAGCGTGACGACGAGGCTCTGCTCGAGCTGTCCCGGCACAGCGATGAGCTCGGTGTGCTGCCGGGCGACTGGTCCGACACGCTCGGCACGGAGAGAAGGGCGTCATGGTCATGAAATTCAATGTTCCGGTGGGTGCGGTCGTCGTCGGAACCGACGGGTCCGCATCGTCGCGACGGGCAGTCGAGTGGGCGGCTGCAGAGGCCGCCCAGCGTGGCGTCCCCGCGCTGATCGTCTACGTCGCCGAGTGGGCAGGCATGGGGTTCCCGGGCGTACAGCCGGTGTCGGAGCGGGAACTGTTGACCCTGGGCGAGAAACTGGTGACGAAGGAGCTGGCCCGTGTCCGCGCGCAGTTCGCGGACGTCCAGGTCAGGGGCGAGCTGACGACCGGTGACGCATCGGCCGTTCTCATCGAGGCGTCGCACCGGGCGGGCCTGGTCATCGTCGGGGCGCGTGGGCTCGGGCCTCTTGCCGGGCGGCTCCTGGGAGCCGTCTCGCAGAAGGTGGCCGCCCACGCCGCGGGACCCGTGATGGTTGTTCGTGAGGAGGCCCCCACGGAGATGCCCGGTCCGGTCGTGGTGGGAGCCGATCCGGCTGACCCGGCTGTCGAGGTCTTGCGCTTCGCGTTCGAGGAGGCCCGTCGCCGCGGTGTCGGCGTGGTGGTCGTTGCGGCGGTACGGCAGTTCCGCACGACGCTCCGGTCCGATCTGGCCGCCGCCGAGAACCTCGACCGTGCGGAGCAGGACCGGCAGCAGCTCACCGATCTCGTGACTCACCTTGCTGCCGAGCACGAGATCCACGCGGAGGCACAGTATCCAGATGCGCGCCCGGCCGACGCTCTCCTGACCGCAGCGGGGGCAGAGAGTCTGATCGTCGTCGGGAGTCGCGGACGCGCGAGCGTGGCCGAGGTCGCGCTCGGCTCGGTGACCACCGCGGTCATCTCCCGGGCCATGGCCGTCGCGGTCGTGCGCGTCCCGCCGTCGTCATGACCAACTGCATCTGGACCAGCCCCGTTCTTCCAGCTCAGCTGCACCGTCACCCATCGTGGCCCGCCCTTCGAACACCTCGACGACGAGCGCCCGAGGCTGAGACCCAAACTCTGAGCGCATGTTCTTCGAAGCGCTTGCACGCACGGGACTCGCACACACCGGCCGGGGGCTGAGGCAGGTTCGGACCATCCACGTCAGCCCATGCGCAGCGCCTCCGGCAGCCCGTCCGCGTGCGCGGCGAGCAGCTCGTCGGTCATCGCCCGGGCGTCCTCGAGGGTGAGCAGGGCGGCGGTCAGCGGGTCGAGCGCCACGGCGTGGTGCACGTTCTCCACCTCGCCCTCGAGCGCTGCCCGCACGGCGAGGGTCTGCACGTTGACGTTGGTGCGGTTCAGCGCGGCGAGCTGCGGCGGGAGGTCACCGATGGCGGTGGGCTGCACGCCGCGGGCGTCGACCAGGCAGGGCACCTCCACACAGGCGTCGTCCGGCAGGTTCGTGATGAGGGCGCCGGCGTTGGGCACGTTGCCGTGCACCACGCTGGGGGTGCCGCTGACGATCGAGTTCGCGATCTGCGCGCCGTACTCGACGCTCGGGGCGAGCTCTGTCTTGAGCCTCTCGAGCTGGGCGTCGATGTCGCCCTGGTCGTCGTGGGACACGCAGATCTCGTAGTAGTCCCATCGCTCGGGGATGAACTCCTCCACGAGCTGCGGGTTCTTGCGGAAGTAGGGCAGGTACTCCGAGGCGTGGTGGCTGGATTCGGTCTGGAAGTAGCCGAAGGCGTTCATGATGGAGGTGCGCACCTGCTCGTTGCCGCCCTCGTACACGTTCGCGCCGTCGGCCACCTCGGAGTGGTCGCCGTCGTCGCCGGCGAGGTTCGCGGCGCCGCGACCGCGCTGGTGCGTCGCGGCCATCACCTCACGCATCTGCGGGTAGAGGTCCTGCTGGCCGTGCATGAACTCGAGGATCCAGGCCTGGTGGTTGATGCCGGCGCAGCGGTAGGAGACCTCCTCGTAGGGGACGCCGAGGGTGCGGGCGAGCATGCGGGTGGTGCCCTGCACGCTGTGGCACAGCCCCACGGTGCGCAGCCCCTTCGCGTTCAGGTACGCGGTGGCCATCGCCATGGGGTTGGCGTAGTTGATGAAGGTGGCCTCCGGGCACACCTCGAGGGCGTCGGCCGCGATCTCGTCATAGGCGGGCACCGAGCGCAGGAAGCGGAACACGCCGCCGGGCCCCACGGTGTCGCCCACGGTCTGGTCGATCCCGTACTTGCGCGGGATCTCCACGTCGTGCCGGTAGGACTCCACCCCGCCCACCTGGAAGGTGATGATCACGATGTCCGCGCCGTCCAGCGCCGCGCGGCGGTCGGTGGTCTCCTCGACCGTCGCTCCGAAGCCGTGGTGGGCGACGAGCTCGCGGGTTGCGCTCGCGACCGGGCCGAGCTTGTCCGGGTCGATGTCCATCAGGGTGAGGGCCGAGTCCCTGAGGGCGGGGAAGGAGAGGATGTCGCCGATGAGGCGGAAGGGGAACACGAACCCGCCGGCGCCGATGATCGTGATCTTGGGGTTCTTCAGATGCGTCGTCGTCATGGCTCCACGCTAGGAGCGCACAACGGCGGAGATCTCCCGGAATCATTGGCGAAAGTTCCAGGATCCTACGGTTGCCGGGGTGCTGCGCGGTCTACGCTGGGTCGATGACGCAGTGGCCGCTCAGCGACGCGGTGGAGGACATGCCGCCGGGGCTGTGGATCCGCCGCGGCGCCCCGCCGCCGATGTTCTCGATGCATCGGCACGACGACGTCGAGATCAATCTGGTGCTCGACGGGCAGCTGCACTACCTCTTCGGCGGGCAGCCGCTGACGATCCGTGAGGGCGAGATCGCCGTGTTCTGGGCCGCGCAGCCCCACGGCCTCGTCGACTCCCGCACCGGGGACATGTGCTGGTTGCACGTGCCGTTCAGCATGTTCCTGGCCTGGGGGCTGCCGGAGGCGCAGACCGCTCCCCTGCTCAGCGCCCAGCCGCTCATCACCCACGCCCCGGACCTCGCCCGGCGCATCGCCCACATGGCCGAGCGCTGGGGCGAGGAGGTGGGCGGGGCCGAGCCCGGTGGCGGCACCGGTGCGGCCGGCGGGGCCGACGGGTCGAGCCGTGGCGATGACGAGAGCACCGAGATCGCGCTGCTCGAGATCCAGGCGGCGATGCGCCGAGTGCTGCGCGCCTCCTCCCGCGCGAATCCCGAAGCACCGTCGGACGGCGGCGGCTCCGTGCCTGCCGCCCGGCTGCGGCAGGTCAGCACCATGGCGCAGTACGTGCGGGACCACCACCGCTCCCCCGTCACCGTCGCGGACATCGCCGCCTCCGTGCACCTGGCCCCCTCGCACGCGATGACGGTGTTCCGCCGCACCGCCGGGGTGACCCTCGGCGACTACGTGACCATGTGCCGGGTCGCCGAGGCGCAGCGGCTGCTGCTGACCACCTCGCTGAAGGTCACCGAGATCGCCGAGGAGGCCGGGTTCGGGTCCCTGAGCAGCTTCTACGAGCATGTGAGCGCAGCGTGCGGGATGACGCCGCGGGAGTATCGGCGGCAGCGGCGGTGAGGAGTGCTCGGCGAGAGCCGTCGTCCCTCGAGGACTACCCGCGCCTCGCCGGGGAGGCGCTGGGACTCGCGCGGCCCCGGTAAGGTCGCCGGGTGCCCACCTCCCGCCGCTCCCCCACCCGCCGACGCCGCAGATCCCCGCGCCGCAAGGGTGGCGCGCAGTCGCAGCGGCCGCTGCCGTTCGTCGGCCCGGGCGAGCGGCTGTGGGTGCTCGACGTCCCCTACGGGACCCAGGTCGAGGGCGCCTCGTGGCATCCGGCCGTGAAGATGCACCTGTTCGTCGGCCGCAGCCTGCCCGCGCATCTCGCGCCCTACGCTCCCGGACCGCACACCCTCGGCCGGTTCCTCGAGAACACCCTGAATCCCGAGAGCCCTGCGCCGAACCCCGCACCGGCCGAGCATCTCGAGCCGCGCAAGAACCAGTTCGAGGCGGCCGACGCGATCGCGGAACGCGCCCTGGCCGGAGGGCGGCAGTTCCTGCTCGCCGACGAGCCGGGCGTCGGCAAGACGATCTCCGCTGTTCTCGGCGCGACCGCGGTGGGCGACGTCCGCGGCGCGCGGCGAGTGCTCGTGGTCGCCGACCGGCCGGCGGCGATCACGATCGGGCACTGGTGCCGCACCATCACCGCGCTCGGCGACGGCGACCTGGAATGGGTGGTGATCACCTGGGACCGCCTGGAGAAGGTCGCGGAGCACGCGTGGGACGTGATCATCGCGGACGAGGCCCACGCGCTGCGACGGACCACCACGAAGCGGTGGAAGCTGTGGGCGCGGATCTCGGGGCACTCCCGCCCGCACGACAAGGCGCCGTTCGTCATCGCGACCACGGCCACGCCCGGCCACACCCCGCTCGAGCTGCCCTACCTCGCCCCCGCCTACGCGCAGGTGCACGGCGAGCCGATGGCGGAGTGGACCTCGGTGAAGGAGCCCGGCACCGATTTCGCCACCGCCCTCGAACGCCACGGGATCTCCCTGGAGCGCGGGCGCTACGGCGCCACCTGGACCACCGACGCCACCCGTCGGGCGGAGGATCTGGCACGGGTGCGCGGCTGGCTCGAGGACGCACAGCCCACCGCGATGCTGCACCGTGCCGCGCCATGGGGGCCGGTGCCGATCTCCGGGATGCCGGTGACGCTCACCCCCGCGGAGCGGGACGCGTACGAGGCCGAGTGGGGAGAGTTCTGCCGCGAGATGGACATCGCCCGGCGGGGCCGCAACACCGCCAAGGGCCGCGCGGCGCTGCTGCGCTTCCGGCAGAAGGCCGGGCTGATCCGCGTGGACTCCACGGTCGCCTGGATCGCGCAGCAGGTCGAGGCCGAGCGGCAGGTGGCGTGCTCGGTCGAGTTCGTCGGCACCGCCGCCGATCCGATCACCGAGCGGCTGCGCGATTCGGGGCTCGAGGTCGCCACGATCTACGGCCAGGACCGGTTCGACGTCGAGGCCGAGCGGCTGAAGTTCCAGACCGGGCAGGCGAAGGTGTGCGTGTTCACCACGGTCGCCTCGATCAGCCTGCACGCCGGCGAGACCCTCCCCGGCGGGCGCCAGGCGAGCACCGCACCGCGCATGGGCCTCTTCCACCAAGCCCGCTTCTCGGGAATCGCCGGCCGGCAGGTCACCGGCCGCACGCACCGCGACCACCAGGTCTCCCCCTGGCACATCGCCTACGCCCACGGCACCGTCGAGGAGCAGGTGAGCAAGGTGATGGTGGAGCGGATCGCCGCCGCCTCCGACACCGTGGGAGGCGACACCGCGGGCCTCACCGACGTGGCCCAGCTGCTCGGCGCCGACTGGCTGCCGGCCGCCTCCCTCACCGGGGCCGACGCCTGATGATCGGCCGCAGCACAGCGCGCTGAGGAAGGATGGGCGGATGGACATCGAGCAGGT
The DNA here is from genome assembly GCA_000023405.1 of Brachybacterium faecium DSM 4810. Taxonomy (NCBI): domain Bacteria; kingdom Bacillati; phylum Actinomycetota; class Actinomycetes; order Micrococcales; family Dermabacteraceae; genus Brachybacterium; species Brachybacterium faecium. The sequence continues at coordinate 569,253 of CP001643.1, read as the reverse complement.
CGACCCCGCGCTGCGCACAGCGACCCAGAGGCTGCCGGTGCCGGACCTCTCCCGGCCGCTGACGCGCACCGCCCTGCGGATCGCCACCCGGCTCATGCCCGTGCCCCGCACGGGCTCCGTCGCGGTGAGGACCGTGCGGGCAGACGGGATGCGGCTGCGGATCTACTGGCCGAGGGTCCGTCACTCCGACGCCGCCCTGCTGTGGATCCACGGCGGCGGGCTGCTGTTCGGGGATGCCCGACAGGACGAGGCGCTGTGCGCCCGGACCGCGCGCGAGCTCGGGATCGTGATCGTCTCGGCGAACTACCGCTTCGCCCCCGAGCACCCCTTCCCCGCCGCGCACGAGGACGTGCATGCCGCGTGGCAGTGGATGCTCGCGCACACCGCGGAGCTCCGCATCGCCGCGGACAGGATCGCGATCGGCGGTGAGAGCGCCGGCGGAGGCCTCGCCGCGGGGCTGGTCCAGCGCCTGCACGACGAGGACGGGACGCAGCCATGCGCGCAGTGGCTCTTCGCGCCCATGCTCGATGACCGCACCGCTGCCGACGCATCGCTCGACGCGCTCGACCACTGGGTGTGGAACAACCGGGCGAACCGCGTGGGCTGGGGTGCGTACCTCCCTGGCCGGAGCGGCACCGCACAGGTGCCGGCCTCTGCGGCCCCGGCCCGGCGCACCGATCTCACCGGCCTGCCGCCCACCTACCTCGCCGTCGGCGACATCGAGCTGTTCCTGCAGGAGAACACCGAGTACGCGCGGCGGCTCGCGCAGGCCGGGGTCCCGGTGGAGCTCGACGTGGTCCCCGGGGCGCCGCACGGCTTCGAGAACTGGGCGCGGACGAGCGCGCCGGCGCAGGCGCTGCTGGGGCGGGCGCGGGCGTGGCTGGCGGGGGCGCTGGGCTGAGAGGGAGCGGGGGCTCGGGCTACTGACGCGCAGCCAGCAGCGCATCGATGGCGTCGAGCTCGCCTCGTTCGTGCCAGGCCAGTCGCCGCAGCAGCTTGGTCGCGGTCCACACCTCGCCGCGTTCTCGGTGCACCTGCGTGCGGGGCATCCCGTGGAGGACGGAGCGGACGTGACGCTGGGACGCTGCCAGCTCGGTACGCAGGTCAGCGTGTCGTTCTCGGGCGGGCAGGCCGGTCATCGGCAGGTAGTAGCGGGACTCGGTGTCGCAGATGTGCCAGAGCATGTCCCGGATGGTGCGCCAGCGCGCCCAGCCCGGCAGTTCCCGGTCCGGATCCTCGGCGTCGAGCGCTTCTGCAGACAGCCCGTCCACGCGTCTCAGGGCCCGGGCCCGCTGCTCCTCCAGGAGCGCGAGGGTCCGCTCGAGCTCGGCGTCCGTGGCGGGGTGGATGTCGCGGTCGAAGGCCTGCTCGTCGCCGTGCAGGGTCTCGACCACCGTGCTCGGGCCGTGCGCGTCCTCCCATCGCTCCACCGCGTGCTCCGCGGTCTGAGCCTGCACGCACACGCCCCAGAGGTCAGCGTCGAACACCCACACCGCTGCGCCGCGGGTGTAGGCCATCTGCACGGGGTGTTCGACGAAGATCGACCGCATCGCTCCACCATGCCAGAGGCAGCCCAGCGGACCGCGACGGCTATGCGCGCCCCGCCGCCGCCCGGATCACCTCGGGAGCGATCCTCCGCACCGCATCCCCGACGAGACCGTGCGCGGCGACGTGGTCGCTGTGCAGCGCCTCGACCCTCTCGGTGAAGCTCAGGCGAATGCCAAAGCTGACCAGCTGCGGGAGCAGGTGACGACCGTCCGCGAGAGCTTCGATGCGCTGCGCGCAGTCATCCCAGACACCCCCACCACGGAGATGCAGGCTCTCATGAACCGGATTCGGGATGAAGAGGCACAACTGCACCAGTTCGACCTCCAGCTTGCCGAACGCACTGAAGACGGGAGGCCGCGAACGGTCCCTCTCTGACTCCCACGACGTTATTGGCGGAAGACAAGGAGACGCCGCGCCGCGTGATCGTGTCCGTCATCCGGACGGTGGAGATAGACCCTGACGGCGGCAACGCGGGAGCCGTGAAGGGCCTGTTCGGGTCACAAGGCGTGAACCGAAAGAGGATCAAGTTCTGGTACTTCGGCGCCCCGGACGACCATCCTCGACGGGGCGCTTCTCGAACCTACAGGCGAGTTCCAGTTCCCGGAGTGCGAGGAGCCACGAGTCTTCCGCCACCAGCACAACCTGCGGCACCACGTGAACTACGCGCAGCCGAAGCCTGTCCCGTGCCCGGTGTGCGGCGACCTATACCCGCTTCCCGGACTACCGAGCCACCGTCGCGCACGGCGCGGAATCAGGGAAAAAGCACTTCCTTAGGTGAGCTATCGGCCCGCACCGAGATTAGTACGATGGTGCTCCACGGCCACACAAGCCCTGGCCGGCGGAACAACTATATGAGGGGAACCTAATGAAGACCAGACTGTCCGCTGTTCTCGGTGCCGCTGCTGTTGCCGCACTGGCTGCCGGGTGTGGAAGCAGTGCTGACGCCAGCTCGACATTCGAGGATGCTGCTGCACTGCAGGCCGCACTCAATGAGGCCAAGTCCTGCACGATGGTCGACTCCGACACGGACACCGACGACGAGACCGGCGCCACGCTCTCAACGTTTGATTGCCTCGCGCCAGAGCTCGCAGGCTCCGACTACAACATGGGTGGCGTAGTCGTGACCGAAGGCGAAGTAGACGTGAAGGCCCTCGCTGAGGATGGCGGCGACATGGTCGTGCTGGTTGGCGACAACTGGTATGTCCACACCAGCTACGCGTTCAACGACGAGGAGAAGCCGCAGATCACGACCTGGCTTGAGGCAGCGCAGGAGGAAGTTGGTGGCGAGGTCATCGACCTCGGGTGACCCCAGCCGGCAAGGTTCCGCCGTCGGCCCCATCACGGCGGACACGACGAGGCCCCCGGGAGGTTCATGGGCTTCCTCGGGGCCTCATCGCATATCACCGACCGGTGAAGGCCTTCATCTTGGCCCTGATTGCGTCCTTCTTCGTTCCGAGGTCGGCAAATGGACGGCAGGGGGACACCGCGCGCACGCCGCTTGACAGAACCGCTCCCCGCCAGCTTCGATGGAGGCGGTCAAACCGGTTTGCGTACGCTGGTCCGCCCGTCGAGCGCCAGCAGGACCAGCACCATGGAGGTGGACGATGTCGTCATCGCGGAGAGCGACGATCGGCGACGTCGCGCGCCGCGCCGGCGTCTCCAAGGCCACTGTCTCCCTGGCTTACTCAGGCAAGCGCCCAGTCTCCGAGGCGACCCGTCAGCGGATCTTCGAGGCCGCGGAGGATCTCGAGTGGACGGCCAGTGAGAGCGCCCGCGCCCTGGCAATGTCGCGCACCGCCACGATCGGTCTGGTGCTTGCGCGCAGCCCAGAGGTCATCTCCACTGACCCCTTCTTCCCGCGTTTCATCGCTGGCTGCGAATCCGTGCTCGCCGAGGCCGGCATGGGGCTGCTGCTCAGCGTTGTCGCCACCGAAGAAGACGAAACCGCCATCTACCGGAGGTATGCCACCGGACGTGTGGACGGCGTGATCCTGCTGGACGTGCAGACGGGGGATCGTCGGCCCGCACTCATGCGCGAGCTGGGACTTCCGGCCGTGCTGCTCGCCCCCTCGCCGGCAGCCGCAGGGCTCGACGACGCGGGCTTCGACAATGTCGGAGACAAGAGCGAGGATGAGGTCGAGACCACCGCCTTCCCCGTCGTGCTCGCCGAGAACGCCCCTGCGATCCGGGATCTCGTGAGCCTTCTCGTCGAGGCCGGACACCGCCGAATCGCTCACGTCTCCGGCCCTTTGCGATATGTCCACGCGACTGAGCGGCGAAACGCGTTCGAGGCTGCGATGCTTGAGCATGGGCTGGATCCGTCGCTGGTCGTCGACGGTGACTTCACGGCCGCTTCAGGTCGGAGTCGCACCCTCGAGCTGCTAGACCGCGAGCCGAGACCCACCGCGATCGTCTACGCAAACGATGTCATGGCCATTGCCGGTCTGTCCCTTGCCCGAAGCCGTGGCCTGCTCATTCCCGAGCAGCTCTCCCTCACGGGCTTCGACGACTCCGACCTCGCAGCCCACCTCTCCCCTGGTTTGTCCAGTGTTTCCACCCGAGCAGACGAGGTCGGCGCCACCACCGCGCGCACCCTTCTCGCCACGCTGGCAGGGGTCGCAGTCCCCATAACACGCGTCGACGGCCCGACGGTTATCGCCCGAGGCAGCATCGGCCCACCGTCCGATCTCGACTGAGTCCGAACAGATCCATCGGAACGATCCACCGAGGAGAACAATGACGTCCCTCCACGCAACACCCGCGCGACCCACCCGACGCGCCGTCGCCCGTGGCATGCTCGCTCTCGCCGGCCTGGCAGGTACAGGCGTCACCTCCGCCTGCTCCCGGCCTGTCGTCGCGGATCAGGCCGCGGCGCGTGAATCCAGAGGACCCATCACCATCTGGACATCGAACAACGAGCAGGAGCTGGCCTGGGGAAAGGCGGTCACCGAGGCCTGGAACGCAGACCACCCCGATGAGGCGGTCACGCTCCAGGAGGTACCGGCCGGCGCGAGTACAGAGGAGGCGATCACCGCCGCCATCGTCGCTGGCACGACACCCGATCTGCTCTTCGCGGTATCACCGGCGGCGACCACTGACTGGGTACGTCAGGGCGGGCTCGTGAACCTGTCGTCGTTCGATGGCGGCACCGAGTACATCGAGGATCGAGTGGGCGAAGTCGCGCGCGGGTATGTCCATGAGGACGGCGCGTATTACCAGCTGCCTTGGAAGTCGAACCCCGTGATGATCATGTACAACCGGGAACTCTTCGAGTTGGCTGGCATCGACCCTGATGACCCCGGCATGGACTCCTATGACTCCTTCCTCGCCGGAGCACAGAAGATCGTCGATTCGGGCGCCTCCCCCTCGGCGATCTGGCCCGCCCCGACTGCCGAGTTCTTCGAATCCTGGTTCGACTATTATCCGTTGCTGCTCGCGCAGACCGGTGGGATACGGCTCATCGAGGACGGGTCCGCAACCTTCGCCAGCCCCGAGGGCATATCTGCCGGCGAGTTCTGGGAGCAGATCTATGCTCGAGGCCTCGCACCACGGGAGACCTCTACGGACAACGCCATGGCGGTGGGCAGCACCGCGATGCAGATCGCAGGGCCATGGGCGATCGCTTCGTACGACGGCACCCTCGACTACGGGATCATGCCGGTCCCCACCCCGGACGGGGCGCCACCGGAGGAGATCACCACCTTCGCCGATGCCAAGAACGCGTCGATCTTCACCTCCAGCCAGAACCAACTGACGGCCTGGGACGTGCTCCGTTTCGCCACCGACATCGACCAAGATCGCACCTTGCTGGACCTCACCGGTCAGATGCCCATGCGCGCCAACCTACTTGAGGTTCTTCCGCAGTTCTTCGACGAGAACCCGGCCTATCGCGCGTTCGCCGATCAGTCTGCGCGCGTGGCGGACGTCCCGAATATCGCAGGGTCCATCGATATCTGGCAACGGTTCCGCGACGCCTACGTGGCGTCGGCGATCCTCGGCAAGCGCAGCGTCTCGGAGGAGTTCCCCTCTGTCGCCCATGACATCGACCTTCTGGTGGGAGCCTGACCATGATCACCCGAGTATTCGGCCGTCAGCCGTTCGGGCTGGCCCTCGCAGCCCCCTACGTCGTTTTCCTTGCCGTGGTGATGGCCTACCCCCTGGCCTCCGCGGTATGGATTTCCTTCTACGACTACGTCTTCGCAGCTCCCGGCATGAGCATCGATCACGAGTTCGTGGGGCTGGCGAACTACCGCGCGGCCCTGTCGGATCCGCGGGTCCAGCAGTCGTTTGTGAACATCGCCGTGTTCCTTGCGATCAACGTCCCCCTGACCGTCGGCCTGTCGATGGTTCTCGCTTCCGCGCTGAATGCCATCACGCGATGGACCGCCGCGTTCCGGGTCGCGTTCTATGTCCCCTATGTCACCGCGAGCGTGTCGCTGATCGGCGTGTGGATGCTTCTGTTCTCCGAAGGCGGCATCGTCAACTCTGCCCTCGGTCCGCTCGCCCCGTCTCCTTCCTGGCTCGTCAACGAGTCTCTGGCCATGCCGTCGATCGCACTGTTCGTGACTTGGAAGCAACTCGGCTTCTACATCCTGCTCTACCTCGCGGCGCTCCAGGCAGTACCTCAGGAGCTGTACGAGTCCGCCTCCACTGACGGAGCCGGAGTCCTCCAGCGCTTCAAGCACATCACAATACCCAGCCTCCGCCCGACAACGCTGATCGTGCTGATCCTGTCGATCATCATCGGCGCAAACTTGTTCACAGAGCCCTATCTGCTCACCAACGGTGGAGGGCCCGACGGAGCCTCGAGCTCGCCGGTACTGATGATCTACCAGAAGGGCATCCAGCAGGGCAACCCCGACGTCGCCTCCGCGATCGGCGTTCTCCTGGTGATCGGTGTCGGCCTGCTCTCTCTGATCTCGGCCCGACTGACGAAGGAGTCCTGACATGAGCCGAACGGTCAAGAATGCCTTCTTCTACCTTTTGCTGGCCCTCATGGCGCTGGCGTTCTTTGCGCCCTTCTACTTCATGCTGGTGGGCGCATTTCAACAGAACCCGACCAACACTCCGAGCGATTTACTTCCCACGGACGGCTGGACGCTGCAGAACTTTGTGAGCATCAACCAGCGCATCTCGTTATTGCGTTCGATCGCCAACTCCCTCGTCTTCGCACTCGGAGTGCTCGCAGGCACCCTGAGCTTTGGGCTGCTGGCGGGGTACGCGCTCGCTCGCCTCCAGTGGCGCGGCCGCACCAGTCTCTTCGTGGTGATGCTGGGCGTGCAGATGATCCCTTTCCAGCTGTTGATGATCCCGCTGTACGTGCAGGTTGCCTCGTACTACCAGCTCGGCGACACCCACGCGGGGATGATTCTGCCCTTCCTGATCAACACCACTGCGGTGTTCATCTTCCGGCAGTTCTTCCGCGCGCTGCCCGAATCGATCTTCGAAGCCGCTCGAATCGATGGAGCGAGCGAGCTGCGCGTGCTGTGGTCCGTGGCGATCCCGATGGTGAAACCCGCGATCGCTACGGTCGTGCTGATCACCTTTATCGGCCCATGGAATGAGTTTCTCTGGCCCTTCCTCATCACGAAGGACGCCTCGATCCAGCCCCTCGCAGTGGCGCTGGCGAACTTCATCTCGAACGCGGCGCGGGCTGAGGCCAACCCCAACGGGGTCATCCTCGCCGGAGCCTGCGCTCTTGCCCTTCCGGTGGTGGTCCTCTTCTGCCTGTTCCAGAAACATTTTCGCCCCTCAGACCTCGGCGCCGGCATCAAGGGATGATCTCCGGCCCGCGTCTCACTCCAACTATCCCCGGGAGAAGCATGTCCACTGTGTCCCTGTTCGGCGGCGCCACATTCCCGCTCGGCCCCTTCGTCCCCTACGAGCACAACCCGATCCTGCGCCCCAAGGGCGACTCCTGGGAGTCCGCGAACCTGTACAACCCCGCAGCGCTGGTGATCGATGACCAGGTGGTGCTGCTGTACCGCGCCCACGCGGAGGACATCGTCTCCCACATCGGGATCGCGGTGAGCGATGACGGCTACCACTTCGAGCGCGAGGACGCCCCGATCCTCTCCCCCGAGCACGACTACGAGCGGCACGGCTGCGAGGACCCCCGCATCGCGTACATCGAGGGCACCTACTACCTCACCTACACGGGGTGGGACCGGACGGTGGCGCAGCTGTGCCTGGCCACCTCCACCGACCTGCGCACCTGGACCAAGCACGGCCCCCTCTTCGAGGACTTCGACACCTTCAAGACCATGGACCCCCGCGGCCACAACTGGTCGAAGGCCGGCGTGATCGTGCCCCAGCAGATCGACGGCACGTGGTGGATGTACTTCGGCGAGGGCGGCATCTACTGGGCCACCAGCGACGACCTCATCCACTGGACCCCCGGCACCAGCGATGACGAGCCGATGTACTCCCCCACGCCCGGCACCTTCGACGAAGCCCTGGTGGAGATCGGCACCTCCCCCGTGCTCACCGACGACGGCCTGCTCGTGATGCTCACCAACGGCGCCACGCGCGAGGTCCATTCCGACGGCACCGTCGACGTCGACTACCGGTGCGGCCAGATCGTCATCGACCCCGCAGAGCCGACCAAGGTGATGGCCCGGCTGCAGGAGCCCTGGCTGCGGCCCCAGACCTACGAGGACACCCACGGCCTCGTCTCCAACGTCACCTTCGTCGAGGGGCTCGTGAAGTTCCGCGGCAGATGGTTCGCTTATTACGGGCAGTCCGACACGACGCTCGCCGTCGCTGTCGCGGACCCGGCCGACGGGTTCGGGGTGGGGCTGCGCGCGGACGGGTGAGCTCAGCTGCGAACTCTTCGTCGCCTGACCGCGCGATCGTCAAGCTCCGACCCGCCCGGCGGCTGCTCGGGCACGAATCCTGACGATCCTGCAGAGATGACACCCGACCATCTGCTGGCGAGCCAGATCCCGAGCGGAGATGGCTCGTCAGCAGACCGTCGATGACCGATGGTCCCGGGAGGCGGCCCGCCGCCGCGACAACTCGCTCGTTCATGGAAGTCGAGAAAACATTGCCTTGACGCTCGCGGAATGCGATATATGGTGGAAATTCAGCGCTCGTACGTCGAAGGAGACGTCATGGCTGGACAATCCCCCGGACTCAAACGTCAGCTCTCCCTCCTCAGCCTCATCGCCCTCGCGGCCGGTGCGGTGCTCGGCGGCTGGCTCGCCGAGGCACCCTATTGGTTCGAACTCACCGGTGCCGGTGCCGCCCTCATCTTCCCGATCCTCGCGGTGGTCCTGGTCCCCATCGGCCTCGCGTTCGCAGAGCTCACGTCGATGTTGCCGTACTCGTCCTCGGTCGATGTGTGGTCCTCCAACGCCATGAATCCGACGGCAGGCTGGGCGACCCAGTGGCTGTTCTTCCTGGTGCAGGTCGTCGAGCCGCCGCTGGTGGCATTCATCTTCGTCACCGCGGCCGGGTACTTCGTGGATGTGCCGGTCCCGGTGCAGCCGCTGATCGCGATCGCGATCATGGTGCTCTGGTACGTGTTCTCGAACTTCAACATCAGGCTCACCGGAGTGCTCGCGATCGTCCTGTTCGTCGTCATGGTGGGAATCACCGTCGGCACATCGATCTACTACCTCTCCAGCGGCCACTGGGAGTACAGCAACATCTCCGATCACGGTGGGCTCTTCCCCCACGGCATGATGGGTGCGGTCGCCGCCGGCTCCGCGCTCGTGCTGAAATACATCGGTTTCGCGATGACGCCGACGATGGTGCAGGAGACCCGCTTCGCCGCGAAGAAGATGGTCATCGTGATCCTCGCGGGCCTGTTCATCCCGGCCCTCGTGTACATGCTGGCCACCTTCGCGATCGGCGGCCTCGCCCCGCACGACGTCATCGCGGGGCTGAGCGTGCCGGAGCCCCAGCTGGTGGATCAGCTGGGCATGCCCGCGATCATCGGCCTGCTCGCGATCGCTGCGGGGCTGCTGTACGCCTTCACCACCCTGATGGGGTTCTGGACCTCCTCGGCCCGAGTGCTCTACGGCGCCTCCCAGCTGCGTCAGCTGCCGCCCTGGTTCACCCGCACCAACCGCCACGGCCAGCCGTACATCGGCAACCTCGTCGTGCTCGGCTTCGGCATCTTCTTCGCTGCCTTCACCAGCACGAACTGGGTGCAGTACACCTATTCCCTCTCGGTGGTCGCCGCCGGCGCGGTGTACTTCCTGGGATGTCTCTCCGCCTACCGCCTGCGCAGCAAGCGTCCGGACTGGGAGCGCTCGTTCCGCTCCCCCGTCGGGAAGCCGATGTTCGTGCTCGGCATGCTGGTCTCCGCTGCGATCACTATCGTGGGAGTCACCCTGCTGCCCGCTAACGCGTGGCCGCCGATCATCGCCTACATCATCATCGGAGCCCTGGTCCCGGTCGCGATGCGGATCTACCGCGCGCGAGTGGACGAGGACTACACCCCGCTCGTGCTGGGGCCCGACGACGTCGGAAAGGTCGACTGATGGAACTGCCCGCTCTGAATCCGCTCGACACCGCCCGAGCTCGTTTCCCCTCCACGCCGGACACCGACGCCGAGGCGCTGCAGACGCACGCCGAAGACCTGGCCGCCCTGCGCGACGGCGTCGACCGCGACCAGCTCCATGAAGTGCATCCGGCGATGATCTTCGACCCCAGGACGAGGACGACATGACGACAGTGAGCCTGCTCGACGCCGCACAGCGTCTCGCCCGAGCCGAGACCACATCCCGCGAGCTCACCGAGGCGTGCCTCGCGCGCATCGAGGAGCACGACTCCGCACTCCGCGCCTTCATCACCGTCGAGTCGGACGGGGCACGGCGCGGAGCCGACGAGGCCGATGCCCGCCGGCGAGAAGGACAGGTGCGGGGCCCGCTCGACGGCCTGCCGCTCGCCGTCAAGGACAACCTGGCGGTCGCCGGCCGAGTCACGACGATGGGCTCCGCGATCTATCGCAGCCACCTCCCGGCGGAGAACGCCGGTGTGGTCGACCGGCTCGACACGCACGGCGCCGTACGGCTCGGCGCAACGAATCTGCACGAATTCGCGCTCGGCGTCACCACGGAGAACCCTCATTTCGGCATCTGCCGCAACCCGTGGGATACCGAGCGGACACCGGGCGGCTCGAGCGGCGGGTCCGCCGTCGCCGTCTCCGCCGGGATGGCACTGGGCGCCCTCGGCTCCGACACCTCCGGCTCCATCCGGATCCCCGCAGCGGCCTGCGGCATCGTCGGGCTCAAACCCACCTATGGCCGCGTGAGCAGCTACGGCTGCTACCCGGAGGCGTGGAGCCTGGACCACGTCGGTGTGCTGACCCAGACCGCGGCCGATGCGGCGCTTCTCCTGGATGCGATCAGCGGGCACGACCCCCGTGTCCCGTCGTCGCTGCCGCTGCCACCGACGATGACCGCGCAGGAGATGGCGGCGGAGGCTCCGCTGCGCATCGGGATCGAGGAGGACTTCTTCTTCGACCGCATCGACCCCGCGGTCGAGGACGTGGTGCGCGGAACGCTCGGCGCCATGGTCGAGGCGGGCGCGCAGCTCGTTCCTCTCACACTCCCTTCGCTCGCGGAGGCGACCTTCGCCCTCACCGTGATCGACACCGCCGAGACCACGGCCTTCCACGACGACCAGTTCCGTCGGCGCGGCGAGGAGTACGGCGAGGACGTGCGCCAGCTCGTCGAGTGCGGCACGCTGCCCTCCGCCGTCGACTATCTCCACGCCCAGCAGATCCGCTCCCGTCTGAAGGGCGAGTTCCACCGCGCCTTCTCCGAGGTCGATGTCATCGCCTCCCCGACCCTGCCGATCCGCACCCCGCGCGTCGGCGAGGCCACCGTCCAGGTCACGGGCGAGAGCCGCGACCGGGACGGTGAGCTGATGCGTCTCGTCGGCCCGTCGAACCTCGTCGGCATCCCGTCGGCGTCCGTCCCGTGCGGGATGGTCGATGAGATGCCGGTCGGGATCCAGTTCCTCGGGCCGGCGCTCGGCGAGGCGGCGGTCCTGCGGGCCGCCGCCGTGGTGGAGCGTCTCGTCGAACTGCCCGATATCCGCTTCTAGGAACAGCGAACCTCCCCGCATCGCGCAGGTTCGCACTCAGACGCGCAGAGAGCGCAGATGCGCTGCCCGCGCGTGCGGCTCCAAGGCCACCAGCTGTGAGGCAGCGGCGACCGCCGCATCGAGAGCGTCGGCGACGTCCAGGCCGCGGCTGAGCGCCCAGAAGAAGACGGCATTGAACGTGTCGCCGGCCCCGGTGGTGTCCCGAGCGGTCACTGCGGGTGCGGGAGCTCGATGCACCTCTTCGCCCGTGCACACAAGCCCTCCCTCCGCGCCGAGCTTCGCCACGACCAGTGCTCCGGTCCGTGCGGAGAGGTCACGTGCCGCGTCCTCGACACCCGCGACGCCGGTCAGTCCGAGCAGCTCGCTCTCGTTGGGCAGGATGATGTCGGTATGGGGCAGCACGTGCTCGAAGATCTCTGCGCGCGTGCGCTCGGTCCACCCGCCGTCAGGATGACCCGTGTCGATCGCAGTGGTGGCTCCACTGCTTCGGGCCCTCCGGAGCAGCGCCGCAGCGGCACCACCCTGGAGCTCCGGCAAGAGGAAATACCCGCTGAAAAGCGCGAACTTCGCCTCGAATGCTTCGGCGCGAACGTCCTCCGGGGCGAAGCTCCCCATTGCTCCGAGCGAGGACAGGAACGACCGCTCGCATCCCCGTTCCTCGGAGACGACCGTCAGTCCGGAGCTGACGGACTGCGCCGTGATGAGGTCCAGGTCGAGCCCGTCGACCTCGGCGAGCGCTCGCACCATCTGCCCTGAAGGATCGTCACCCACCTTCGCGGTGAGTCGGGTCGCGAGGCCGAGCTGGGCGGCACGCTGTGCGGCGATCGCCGCGGATCCTCCCAGCCGCACCTCGATCTCGGGCACGATCTGTTCGGTTCCCGCGGGTGGGAACGTCGTCGCGGCGTGCACGATGACATCGAGGTTCGCATTGCCGATGACGCTGAGAGCACATCCGGTGGTCCTGATGTCGGCCAGGTCCGTCGCCGTCGTGAGCAGCTGTTCGCGCGCGGTGTCCAGCGCTCGCCGCCGCTCCTGGAATTGCCTCACGAGCGACCGTTCGCGCTGCTCGGCGTGCTCCAACGCGATGGCGATGGCCTGCCGTCCCGGGGATCCGGGCTGTTCGCGCTCCAGGATCCGTCGCGGGTCGCGTCCCGAGGAGAGCACCAGGTCGCGCAGGCGTCCGTCGTCGTCGATCGCGGCCTCGGCGAGCGCTGCTTCGACCTGTCCCTCATCCCACGTGGTCGGATCGCCCTGCCGGAACAGCGTGCCCACCACGTCGTGTGCGCTGCGCCATGGGACGGAGTGGGTCGCGAGCGCTTCAGCGACCGCCGTGGTGGTGGCGCCGGAGCGGACGATGTCCTCGTCGGAGGGCAGGGCTGCGGGCTCGATCTCGAGGGTGAGCCCGTCGATCAGGCGCACGAAGCGGATGATGCGTTCGGTCGAGGACCACAGATGCTTTTGGACGTCGGTGGTGGCGTTGTTCGAGTCCTCGTACCAGCCGGCGGCGATCGTGGTGTACACGGCGTTCGTCTCGCCGTTCGCGGCGCCGGACATCGAGACGAGGTGCTCGAGCACGACGGGATTCTTCTTCTGCGGCATGATCGAAGAGCCCTGGGTGAACTCGTCGGGCATCCGCACCCAGCCCAGGTTCATCCACTCCTGCAGCACCCGCGCCCATCGTGCCCCGGTCGACGCGATGCGGGCATGCAGACCGGCCAGTCGCATGAAGTGCTCGGCGCCCGCGACCGCTTCGTAGGAGGCGGTGAAAGAGCTCGAGAAGCCCAGCAGGTCCGCTACGCGCTGCGCGTCGATCGCGATGTCTGTGCCGGTGAACGCGGCCGAGCCGAGCGGGGACACGTTCATCTCGTCGTATACGGACAGCAGCTCCTCCGCCTGCGAGAGGAACGCTTCGGCGAGCCCGGAGAGAACGTGCGCAATCGTGGTCGGCTGAGCCGGTCGACGATGCGTGTGCCCGATGAGCAATGCATCCACCGTGCGGGCAGCAGCCTCCTCCAGGTCTCGGACCGCCTGCAGGAGCAGCTCGGCGAGGTCCAAGATCCCCCGACGCAGGATCATGCGGAACACTCCCGCGTCCAGGTCATTGCGGCTGCGGGCGAGCTGCACATCCAGATCCGATGTGCTGATCCCGCAGGCAGCGGCCAGCTGCTGCTCGAGGTAGTAGTAGGGGTCTTCCACCGAGCCGTCGAAGGGGTGGGAGGTGACTCGCGGTCGCCAGTCCTCCCCGGGCTGGGCGTCGCCCCATCTCCGCCAGAGCGTCAACAGCCCGCCAAGAAGTCGGTCCGCGCGCTGCTCGGTGAGCGCGCCGGTCTCCCGCAGCATGACCACGTGCGCGAGGCTGGCCTCGACCATTGCAGGCAGGTCATGCGGTGCAGACTGCTCGAACGCGACTCGCAGATGGTTGTCCCAGTAGATCGACAGATCCTCGCGGTCGCGCAGCGGGGCCCGGCGGGATGCATCGGGCTCGGGGGCAGTGTTCTCCTGCGTCAACAGGGGCTCCTCTCACGCAGCGGTGGCTGCGGCGGTTGCGGCGCTGTCACCGGTGCGGCGACGGCGCGTGAAGCGTCCTGGCTTCTCCAGGACCTCCGAGATGATCAGGACTATGAGGATGGCGAGCACCTGGAGCGAGCCGTAGGCGAAGGCCGATCCGAGATCGTTGGCGTACTGACGGTTGTAGATCTCCACCGAGAGCGGTACGAAACGGGCCGGATAGATGACCACGGAGGCCACGTACTCCCCGAAGCCCTGGACGAACGCGAGCAGGGCACCCGCGATCACGCCGCGGGCCATGAGCGGCAGCGTGATCGTGCGCAATGTCCGGAAGGGGCCGGCACCCAGGTTCTGGGCGGCCTCTTCCACGGAGGGATCGATCTGGGCGAGAGACGCAGCCGCGTTGCGGAAGACCAGCGGCACGAAGCGGATGAAGTACGCCAGCGGCAGGATCCACAGCGAGCCGATGAACACCTGGCCCAGGTTGAACGGTGTCGGAGACGCGAAGGCGGTGACGATGTTGATGCCCACGACCGTGCCGGGCAGTGCCCACGGCAGCATGATCATCAGATCGAGGATGCCCGCGCCCTTCCCCTTCCACCGAGCGATCACCCAGGCCGTCAGCACGCCGACGACGATCGACGCGGCCATCGCCACCGCAGACATCTGGGAGGACACCAGCAGCGGTCGGAGGCTGCGAGGCTCGGTGAAGATGTCGATGAAGTTCTGCAACGTGTAGTCGGGCGGGATGATCTGGGTGGTCCAGGTGCCGTTCACCGTGAAGGCGAGCAACACGATGGCCGCCACGGGCGCGGCCAGGATGAGCACGATGACAGCGGAGCCGAGCGCAGCCCCGGCCTGGGGGATGATCCCCTGCACGGTCTTGACCGCCTGCGGAGTGCCCTTGGACATCGAACGGGTCAGTCGGCGGTTCTGGTACCAGCGCATCAGGAGCAGGAACAGGATCGAGACCACCGAGAGCACCGTGGACTGCGCTGCGGCGAGGTCGTAGGCCCCGGAGGTCTTGGCCGCAACGATGCGCATGGTGAGCGTGTTGACGTTGTAGAACTGCGGGGCCGTGAACGAGGCCATCGACACCATGAACGTCAGGAGCGCACCGGAGACAAGAGCGGGGGTGAGCATCGGCAGCAGCACCGTGCGCCACATCGCCGAGCGGCTCGCGCCGAGGTTCATCGCGGCCTCCTCGAGAGAGGCATCGCTGCCGGAGAGCCCCGCGGTCACCGAGAGGTAGAAGTACGGGTACATGGTCAGGGTGTGCACGAGCATGACGCCCGCGACCCCGTCGAAGGACATCGTCGCCGCCGGGATTCCCGTCACCTCATGCAGCAGGCGAGGGATGATGCCGCTCGTGCCGTAGAGGTAATAGAACGACAGCGCACCGATCAGAGGCGGCAGCGCCAGCGGCAGCAGTGCGAAGACCTTCAGCACGGAGCGCCCGGGAAAACTGAATCGGGTCAACAGCACGGCAAGGCCTGTGCCGACCACGCCAGCGGTGAACACCGAGGCCAGCGAGATCCCGACGGACAAGGCGAGAGCCCGGCGTGAATTGCCGGAGACGAAGTCGGAGTACGCCGCTCCACCGTCCTCGACCGAGGTGAACACCGTCGCGATCATCGGGAAGACGATGTAGATGAGCAGGACGAGCACGAGCGGGATCGCCAGCACATAGACGAAGCGGTCCGAGGCCGTCAGCTGGAGGCGGCTGCGTCCCATCGTGGGAGTGGCAGCTGCGGCGGGGCGAGCGGTCAGCGTCATGGTGCCACCACCCAGGCACGGGCCGCGTCCGGTCGCAGCAACACCTCGTCGCCAGCCTCCGGCAGGTCGTCGGTGTCCGGAATGGTCGCCAGAAGGTCTTCGTCTCCGTACCGCAACCAGATCACGCAGCTCGAACCGGTGAACTCCGTCATCCGGACTGCCGCGCGGATCGCTCCCACGTCGGTGCCGCTCTCGGCGGGCGCGGGTTCGATGCGCATCGTCTCGGGCCGGACCGACAGAGCGACGTCGTCGCCCACGGCGACGTCGGCCGAGAGCGTCCCCTCCGCCACGGGCGCCAACAGGACCTCACCACCGCTGAGGCGGACGGCGATCTGCTCGGCCCCGGTCTCTTCCACGGTGCCGAGAAGGACGTTCGAGCGACCGATGAAGCGAGCGACGAAGCTCGTGGTGGGACGGCGGTAGATCTCGCGCGGTGCCCCGACCTGGTGGAGTACCCCGGCGTTCATCACCGCGATGCGATCGGACATCGCCATCGCCTCGGATTGGTCATGGGTGACGTAGACGCTCGTGGTGCCTGCGCGCTGCTGGATCTGTCGGATCTGAGCGCGGGTCTCCTCCCGCAGCTTCGCGTCGAGGTTCGAGAGAGGCTCGTCGAGGAGCAGCACCGAAGGCTGGATCACGAGTGCGCGGGCGAGCGCGACGCGCTGCTGCTGTCCGCCGGAGAGCTGATCGATGCGCCGGTCCGCGTAGCCCGTCAAGCCCACGATCTCGAGGGCCTCTGCGATCCGGGTCCGCTTCTCCCCCTTCGCGACACGCCGCATCGACAGCCCATAGGCCACGTTCCCGGCGACATCCATATGGGGGAAGAGCGCGTAGTTCTGGAACACCATGCCGGTATCGCGCTTGTGCGGCGGGAGGTTCGTGACGTCGCGCTCGCCGAAGCGGATGTTGCCCGATGTGGGGTTGATGAACCCCGCGATCATGCGCAAGGTGGTCGACTTTCCGCAGCCGGACGGGCCCAGCAGCGTGAAGAATTCACCGTCCCCGACCGTCAGGGAGACATCATCGACGGAAGGTGTGCTCCCGCTGTAGATCTTGGTGACGTTCTCGAGGTCGACTGAGTTCATATGTTCCTCCGAAGATGAGGGCAGGGGCCCGACCGCATGGTGCGGGCCCCTGCCGGATCCGTGCTGGCGGGTCAGCCCTTGCCCTTGATGTTGCTGGCCCAGTGACCGATCCATTCCTCTTCGTTCTCAGCGATCCGGTCCCAGTCGAGCTGCATCTCCTCGAGGCCGAGGTCGGCGAGCCACTGCGGCTCCTGTTCGAGCTCGATCGCCGGGATCTGGTAATACTCCTCGGCCATCGAGGTCTGGACCTCAGTGCTCATCAGATAGCTGATGAAAGCATCCGCTCCGGCACCGCCGGGCCCGTCGGCGATCTTGGCGAGACCGTCGACGAGCATCGGTGCGCCCGAGGCGGGGACGACGGCATCGAACATGGGGAAGTCGCCGTTCTTCTGCAGCATGATGTCCTGGAGGTTCCACAGTGAGAGAGCGGCTTCCTGACGGCTGACGCGCTGGTACATGTCCGTCGGGTTCGCGGCATAGGTCACCGTGTTGGCGTCCAGTTCGAGCAGCCACTCGTAGCCGGCTTCGGCAGAACCCGCATCGTCATAGAGACGGTCGATCATGGCGCAGTAGATGGCGCGCATGGTGCCTGACGCCTCGACGTCGCGGATGACGACCTCGCCCTTGTACGCCGCGTCGAGAAGGTCATCCCAATCGGCCGGGATCTCGTCCCCGCTGATCATCTCGGTGTTGATCATGAACAGCTCTGCCAGGAGCATCTCGCCGACCCAGAGGCCCTCGGGATCGCGGTAGTCCTCGGGCACGGCGTCGATGACCTCCTGCGGTGCGGGCGCCAGAACCCCATCGGCAGCTCCCTGGGAGAGCTGCTGTCGGGTGCCTCCCCACCACAGGTCTCCCTGCGGGTTGGACTTCTCCGCACGCACTCGCTCGAGAGCCTCCTGCGCCCCGAGCGTGAGGATGGTGGCCATGCCCTCCCAGTCCGGGTTGGCGGCTTCGAAATCGGCGACGACCTTCTCAGCGAGCTCGCTGTCTCGGGCGGTATAGATCGTGAAGGGGACCGGGCCGCCGTCGCCGTCCCCGCCGCCTTCGCCTCCGCCGGAGCCGCCGCCCTGATCGAGGCCGCAGGCAGCGAGCGCTGCGGCCGTTCCGATCAGTGCCGTGCCCTGCAGATACTTACGTCGGTTCAACATCATGCTCTCCTTTGAGGGGTGTTCTCTGTGATCAGGTCTGGGGGTATGACGGGGGTTCTGCACCGGCCTCCGTCGTCGTACGAGTGGTGTCGGGACGCTCCTCGTCCTCCGGGAGGAAGATCCACGGTGCGTTCTGCAGATGTGCGATCGCCCCGCTGACGATGGCGTTCTCGCCGAGCTCGGCGAAGCAGATCTCGATCGGTGAAGGGCTGCCCGCCAGGACCTTGGCTGACAGCGCAGCTCGGGATGCTGCCGAGAGGTGTGCGGCGTCCCCGGCGAACACGATGCGACCGGGGTTGATGACACAGGTGAGCACAACACCCGCATAGGCCCATGCGTCGGTGGCGGCGTCCAGGAGAGCCCGTGCCTCCGGCGCATCGCTGGTCTCGAGCGCTTCGACCACGTGCGCATCATCGGCATCGATGCCGATCTGCTCTGCTTTCACTCGCAGAGCCGAGACGGACCAGTCGGATTCGAGTGGGCCGACCGCACTCCCCCCGCTGCTGAGCGCTCCGCTCCACGGGAGGAACCCGATCTCACCGGCAGAACCGGAGACGCCGCGATGCACTCGGCCGTCCAGCACCAGCGCTCCCCCGATGCCGTCGCCGACGAAGATGAGCCCGAAATCGCTGACATCCTTCGCGGCGCCGCCCATCGCCTCCCCCAGCGCCAGGAGGTTCACATCGTTCTCACCGATGGTGTGGAGGCCGGAGGCCTCTGCGACGACATCCTGGATGCGGCGGTCGGTGGGCTGCCCCAGTGCAGGCGCGAGGGAGACGTCGCCCTCTGCGGAGACCACCCCGGGCAGGGAGATGACCGCACAGGTCGACGGCGTCTCCGCGACGCCCTGGAGCGCGTCGATCGCGTTCAACACAGAGGCGAGCGGCTGGTCTGGGTCCAGGCGGCGCCGAACCTGGACGTGCACGGTGCCGGCGAGGTCCACCTGGCGTGCGACGAGATGACCGGAATCCACGGAGACGAGCATCAGCAGCACGCTGCGCCGGTCGAACTCGAGCATCGTGCGGCGGCGACCACCGGTCGAGCGGCCCCGGCCTGTCTCGATGACGTGCCCGAGTCGCATCAGCTTGCGGATGGAGCCGGTCATGGAGGACTGCGAATAGCCGGTGAGCTCAGCGAGCTCCGTGCGCGACATCGTTCCGTGCTCGAGCAGCGCGCTCACGACGCTCTGCAGGCGTCTGTGGCTCTGCGCGCCATTGGCTGTGCTCGGGGTCACCGTCGACATACTTACTTTATAGCGTGCAGAAAGCTTCTGGGCAAGCAGCAGCGGGGCCCGGCCTCCCACAGCACCACACGCCGCTGGCCGGAAAACCGCAGGAAGTCACGGCCCGCCACCCACTTGTTACGCACCCTTACTTCAGGCTAAGAAGTATGAATGGCATCACACAGAGGTGACGCCCGGACCACGGAAGGAACATCCATGGAACATCATCTCCACAGGTCAACACCGAAATTTTCACGCCGAGGGGTGCTGCAGGCCTCGGGCGCGATCGGCTTGGCAGCAGCGTTCACCGGAGCGAACATCGCCCTCACCCCTGCCGAACGCGCCCTGGCTGACGGAGGAACAGACGCCGTGAAGCTCAATGTCCTGTTCATCGGAGCGCATCCGGATGATGAAGCCGGCACTCTGGCCGCCCTCGGGCAGTGGGGCGAGTTCCACGACATGAAGGTCGGCGTCATCACCGCGACCCGCGGGGAAGGCGGCGGCAACGCCGTCGGCCTCGAGGAGGGGCCGGCTCTCGGGCTCATCCGCGAGGCGGAGGAGCGGGATGCGGTCGGTCTCGCCGGCATCGAGCACATCTACAACCTCGACGCCCTCGACTTCTATTACACGGCGAGCGCACCGCTGTCTCGGCAGGTGTGGGGAGGGGACGAGCTGCTCGGACGCATCGTGCGCGTGGTGCGTGCGACCCGTCCCGAGGTCATCGTGACGATGAACCCCTCGGCGGTCGAGGGCAACCACGGCAACCATCAGCAGGCGGCCATGTTCGCGTTGGAGGCCTACCTCCAGGCGGGAGACCCCTCCGCATTCCCCGAGCATCTCGACGAGGGCTTCACGGCGTGGACGCCTTATCGCATCCTGCGCAGCGGAGCGAACGGCACCGGGGAGACCGGGCCGGAGGCCGTCGCCCGCGGATACGAACCGACGGTCACCAGTGATCTCGTCTTCGGCGCCTGGGATGGCACGCCGAGCGAGGCCCACGGCAAACGGTGGTCCGAGATCAAAGACGAGGCGATGTGGACCTACGTGACCCAAGGCTGGGCGGAACGTGAGGGCAGCCCGTCGGACCCGGAGGAGATCGCCAGCACCTGGATGACCCTTCTGCATACGCGCACTCCCTTGGGCGACCCGACGAGCGGGGACGACGCCGCGCTCCGCGGCGCGACCCTGCCGATCGATGGAGGCCTGCCGCTCGGGACCCTCCTGGAGGTGGCTCCTGAGCGCTATGAGTTCGTCGCCGAGGAGCCGCTCACCGTCACGGTGACCGTCACCGCGCCCCAGAGCGGAGATCTTCCCGCCGGGACCGTCGCGCTGGCGGGACCGGACGGATGGGACAGCAGCGGTTCTCAGCCCGTGCCGGCACTTGCCGCCGGGGAGAGCCACTCAGCCGCGTTCGACGTCACTGTCGATGCGTCGGTCGAGCCGGGTGCGACAGCCAGGATCGAGACGACCCTGGTTCTGGATTCCGGGGGTGCGACCGGGACCGCGAGCGGGCCCGTCCGCGCCGCAGGAGCCCTCGAGGCGAGCATCGAGCCGCTCGAGGAGATCCGAGAGTTCCGCGAATGGACCGAAGAGCTCGGTCTCAAGCATCTCGATGCTCTGGTGCCGGAGCTCTTCGCCGTCGGGCAGGGTCGCGCCCGAGATCTCGCGATCACTGTCCGCAACTACTCCACCCAGGAACTCAGCGGCTCGGTCGAGGTCGATGTTCCCGAAGGGTTCACCGCCGCTCCCCCGGCCCTCGACACCGGGTCCGTCACCGCTGGCGGCAGCACGTCGCTCTCCGTCGAGATCGCCAACACCGATGAGTCGCTCCCCACCGCGAACCGTGCCGAGAATGAAGGCTCCTGGCCGGTGGACCTGCACACGAGCACGGACGGCTCCACAGCCGAGCGGACGGTGACCATGAACCTGGTGCCGAGCCGGGCCATCGAACGTGCCGATTCGGCCCCGGTGATCGACGGGAACCGCCACGAGGACGAATATCCCGGGGAGCCGATCCCGGTCGAGACCATCTGGGACGGCATCGGCACGCCGGGAGGCACCACGGACTCCGTACGGGCCGACTCTTGGGTCACCTTCGACGACGAGAACCTCTACGTCTTCGTCTCCGTCGCCGACGACGTGCGTGGCACGATCCTGCCGGTCGACGACAACAAGCGACAGCGGCGCACCGACTCCATCGAGATCTACGTCGATCCCAGGGGAAAAGCCGCGAACACCGCTGAGACCTTCATCGCCGGCATCATGCCTTCTATGGGCTCGATGACTGGACCGCCCGGAGTGGGGCGGGACCGGGACAACCATCAGGGGGTCGCCGAGGAGACCGCCCCGGGCATGGAGGTCGCTGTGAGCATGGCTGAGAGCGAGGACAATTACACGGGCTATGACGTGGAGGCCAAGATCCCGTTCGAGGTGCTTCCCGATGCGATCGATCCGAGCCACATGGGATTCAACGTCCTGATCAACGACTCCGACACGCAGAACCAGGCAGCTCAGGTGCGGGTCGGCTGGTCCACGTTCGCCGGCGTGCGCGCCGACCCCTGGCGCTGGGGACAGGTCTCCCTCGAGGGGATGGAGGACGCCGGCTCCGAGCCGAAGGAGGCCGTGCTGCCTTCGACGGCGGCACGGTCCATCGACTCGCCGCTGTCGATCGTTCAGAGCGCCGGGGACCGCGTGCCGCTCGGCGGGCACAGCCCGACGGCCCCGCACCTGGAGATCACGTCGGTCGAGCGGAAGAAGGACCGGATCACGGCGGTCTTCCAGTCGCCGGTGAAGGGGACCGCGAAGGTCCTCGTCTGGGACGGTGAGAGCGTCCTCGCCGAGATGGAGCGGAACATGCCGGCGGGAGAGCGGCGCGTGAACATCCGCGTGCCTGACCTGCCGTCGATCATCGAGGACGGCGAGGTGACGGTGATCGCCTCGTTCGAGTCCGGCGACCAGGTCTCGGCCGCCGCGCGTCCGCTCGACTGACGGCACGACGCCCGGCTCCTGGCCACGCTCGGCAGCACGACGCTGGATCGATCGGCGAGCCCCCCGCGGCCATAGCGGCGACGGGGCTCGCCGATCGATGTCGGCTTCTGACGGTTCGCCTCACTCGCGGCGCCGGTTGACCTGCCGCCGAGCCGCATCGCAGGTGAAAACGGCGCACCGGCAGGCTACGGCTGGTCGACGGCCGGAGCCGCCGGCTCAACCGCTCAGAGCTGGCCCTGCTCCTTCGAGCCGACCGGGAGCGGGGTCATGCGGGTGACCACGGTGTCCTTCTCGAGCAGGTCCTCGATGTCTCCGCGCAGGATGGCCTCGGCGGCGCCGCCGGCGTGGGCGCCGAGGTCCTCGGCGGTGGTCCACTTCTCGATCATGGTGATGGTGCCGTCCTCCGCGTCGTGGATGGCATACAGCTCGCAGCCCTTCTCTCCGTGGACGGCCTCGATGCCGGCCTGCATCGCGGTGGCCAGCTCCTCCTTGCGGCCGGGCAGCGGGTGGAACACAGCGGTGACCACAACAGTCATGGGGTTTCCTTTCTCTCGGTGCGGTGAACGGTTCACCGCACCCCTGGTTCGTGATGTCTTCGTGAGCCGCGCCCGCGCACCCGGCGCGGCTCCGCCTCAGTGCTCGAGGAACATCTCCTGCACCGAGGCGTGGTCGTCCTGACCGTGCCCCTGGGCGACCGCGTCCTCGAAGAGACCGAGCAGCACCGGGATCGCCGGGGCCCGGCACCGCGAGGTCACCGAGCTGCTGCGCGAGAGCCCTCGCGATCTCGAGGCCCGCATGACGGCCCACATCCTCGACGTGCTCGACGACTTCGAGCTCGAGCTGGAGGACTGACCGCGCAGGTCCGGGCGCGACGTCCGCGGGCACGGCCCGTCGGGCGCACGGTCGCGCGCGTCGGCCGGAGCCCCGGTCCTTCCGTCGGCCGGCGCCCGGCCCTTACGGCGCCACGTTGTAGTTCTCGCGGAACAGGTTGCCGGGGTCGTAACGCTGCTTGACCCGCTGCAGCTGGCGGTACTTCTGCTCGCCGTAGATCGCGCGGGTGAAGTCGGTGACGGGGCGGGTGTACTCACGGGCGCGGAAGTTCACGTACTCGCCCTGCTCGCCGAGCCGGCGCATCGCGGCGCGGGAGCGATCCGCGTAGGCGCTCATGCGCGTGTCCTCGCCCTCCTCCTGCCAGAAGCCGTAGATGGTCATCCAGAACCGGGCGGTGCGGTTGGGGAAGGCGGTGGACTCCTCGGGCACGCGGGCGAAGGCGCCGCCGAGGTGGTGGATGTCCACGCCGGTGCCGCGGCCCGGGATCGCCGCCGCGATGTCGAGGATCGTGTCCAGCGCCCCCTCGTCCATCTCGGTGAACGCGATGTTGCGCCAGAAGCCGCGGGAGCCGTCGGGGTAGAGGTCGTCGACCGCGCACTGCCAGCGAATCCAGTCGATGGGGCCGGTGGTCTGCTCGTCGGGCGGGGCGGCGCGGCGCAGTCGGTCCAGCAGCCGCTGCCCCTGCTGCTCGTCCTCGCCCACGTGGGCGCAGCGGATGATCAGCCAGGTCTCGTCGTCGGTGCCGGCCGTCTCGGGCGCCGGCATGAACGTCACGATCGAGGTGAGGCCGTCGGGCAGGTCCCGCGACCAGCGTTCGAAGGCGGCGAGCGCTCTGCGCCAGCTGGGCCTGCGGTAGTAGAGGCTCACGCCGAGCATCGGATCCGGCAGCGGCACCGCCTCGAAGGTGAAGGAGGTGACCACGCCGAAGTTGCCGCCGCCCCCGCGCAGCCCCCAGAACAGGTCCGGGTTCTCGGTCGCGCTCGCGGTGCGCTGCGTCCCGTCGGCGGTGATCACCTCGGCGCTGACCAGCCGGTCCAGGGCCAGGCCCGCGCGGCGGATCAGCCAGCCCACTCCCCCGCCCAGCGTCTGCCCCGCGATCCCGGGCCGGGACACCGTGCCCAGGGGGATGGCCAGGCGGTGCGGCACGGTGGCGGCGTCGACGTCGGCCGAGCGGGCGCCGGGCGCGACGGTGACCCGCTGGGTGGCGGGGTCGACGTGCACGTCCCGCAGGCCGCCGAGGTCGAGCACGATCCCGTCGTCCACGGTGCCGAGGCCGGCGATGTTGTGGCCGCCGCCGCGCACCGCGAGCGGCAGGCCGGTCTCCCGCGCGGCCTCGAGCACGGGGGCGATATCCGCCGTGGAGGCGGCGCGGACGATCGCCAGCGGGTAGCGGTCGATCATCCCGTTCCACACACTGCGGGCGCTCTCGTAGTCGGCGTCGCCGGGTTCGAGGTAGCTGCCCTCCACCCGTGCGCGCAGCCGCTCCAGCGCGGGCCTCGCCTCGGGGACCGGAGGTCCGCCTGTGGTCTCCATGGACTCGAACCCCCTGCGTCGGCGAACCTGATCGTGCTCCTGACCGTACTCGCGCAGGTCGGGACCGGCAACGGGTGGCGCAGCGCGGCGTCTCGCACCACCGATCGGCACGCTGCGGCGCAGCGTCCCGGCTCGACGGCGGCCGCGTCAGCTGGTGGGATGGGAGGCGCCCCGCGTCCCGCCCTGCCGAACGGTCGGCCCCTGCCCGGAAGGCCCCATGCCCCGCCCCAACATCCTGTTCCTCATCGCCGACGACCACCGGCACGACGTGCTCGGCTCCGCGGGCTCCCCGGTGCGCACCCCGCAGCTGGACGCTCTGGCCGCCCGGGGGACGCGCCTCGCCCGGCACCACTGCCAGGGCGGGATGACCGGCGCGATCTGTGCGCCGAGCCGGGCCAGCATCCTCTCGGGGCGGGAGGTGCTGGCTGCCACCGCCGGGCTCGGGATCGGCACCTCGGAGGCGCACGAGCTCGCGCCCGATGCGCCCACGCTCCCGCAGGTGCTGCGCGAGAACGGCTACCGCACCTATGGGGTGGGCAAGTGGCACAACGGGACCGAATCCTTCCACCGCTCCTTCGACGACGGGGCGCAGATCTTCTTCGGCGGGATGAGCGAGCACACTGCTGTGCCGGTGCACGACTTCGACCCCACTGGCGCCTACCCCGACTCGGCGCGGCACCTCGCCGAGGGCTTCTCCACCGATGTGTTCGTGCAGGCCGTGACGGACCTGCTCGAGGCGCACCAGCACCGTGCGGGTGGGACGGCCGGCGGAGGCGCCGCGCCTGACGCGGGGGCCGGGGCCGGCGGGGGACCCGGGGCCGACGACCACACAGGGGCCGACGGTCCGGAGCCGTTCTTCCTCTGGGCCGCGTTCACCGCACCGCACGATCCGCGCACACCGCCGGAGGAGTTCGCGCGGCTCTACGACCGCACCGATCCTGCGGCGGTGCCGCTGCCGGAGAACTTCCGCACCGACCCGGTGGAGGCCACGAACTTCGGCGAGCGGGACGAGAACCTCGCCGCCGCGCCGCGCGACCCGGAGGAGGTGCGCGGCCACCTCGCGGACTACTACGGGATGATCAGCCACCTCGATGACGGGATCGGGCGGATCCTCGCGCACCTCGAGCGCAGCGGCCTCGCCGAGAACACGCTCGTGGTCTACACCGCTGATCACGGGCTCTCCCTCGGCCAGCACGGGATGATGGGCAAGCAGAGCCTGTACGAGCACAGCCTGCGCGTGCCGCTGCTGCTGGCCGGCCCCGGCATCGAGGCGGGGCGGGTGCTCGACCCGCTGAGCCTGCACGCAGATCTGCTGCCCACGCTGCTCGGCCTCGCCGGGGCACCGGTGCCGCCGGGCGTGCAGGGCAAGGACCTGGGCTCGCTGCTCACGGCGCCGGAGGGCACGCCGGGGCCGCGCGAGGTGGTGCATGCGGCCTACGTGGACCGGGCGCGCATGGCCTCCGACGGCGAGCACAAGCTCATCCGCCACCTGCGACCGTTCCGCCGCGACGAGTTGTACGCCCTGGCAACGGACCCGGGCGAGACGGAGGACGTCGCCTCCGATGCGGCGCGCGCGCGGACCCGCGACCGCCTGGCGGCCTCGCTCGTCGCCTGGCAGCACGCCTCCGGCGACCCCTGGGCGGAGGAGAGCTGAGCTCGGCGCTCGCCCCGGGGTCCCCGGGACCCCGGGGCGGAG
Source organism: Brachybacterium faecium DSM 4810 (assembly GCA_000023405.1). Lineage (NCBI taxonomy): Bacteria > Bacillati > Actinomycetota > Actinomycetes > Micrococcales > Dermabacteraceae > Brachybacterium > Brachybacterium faecium. The sequence goes on along the minus strand of CP001643.1, from coordinate 542,853 downwards.
GTGCTCAGACGACGGTGCCCGCCTCGATGGCAGTGGAGGGGGCGAGCTGGATGGAGGCGGATTCGTCGTCCGTCTCCGCGCACGGGAGCAAGCCATGGTGCGCTCTCCGGCGGCGGGTGCCGTCGGCGTCCTCGGAAGCAGTCAACCTGGCCGTGCCCGAGCCGGGCGGCCACGATGTGCAGCCTCGCGGGTGCGGGACCGTCGGGAACCGGTCGTTCGCTATCGTGCAGTACAGCAGTCCATGCTCATCGAATCCAAGGAGATCCCATGCCTGACATGTCGGGAAAGAACGGCCTCATCACTGCGGCGGGAGACGGGATCGGCCGGGCCAGCGCGCTCGCCTTCGCACGAGCCGGTGCGCGCGTGCTGCTCATGGACATCGCCGCCGACGGGGTCGAACAGACGGCGCAGCTCGTCCGCGACGCCGGCGGCGTCGCCGAGGTGATGGTGGGTGACGCCTCCGACGAGGACTTCGCCGCGCAGATGGTCGCCCGGGTCGTCGAGCTGTGGGGTGCGCTGGATTTCGCCCACAACAACGCCGGCGTCGGCGCCGCCTCCACGCCCTTCGCCGAGCAGGACCGCAGCGTGTGGGAGCGGATGTTCCGGCTGAACGTCTTCGGCACCATGGGGTTCATGAAGCACGAGCTGCGCCAGATGGAGCAGCAGGGCTCCGGGGCGATCGTGAACACCTCATCGATGTCCGGGAAGAACGGCAGCCCAGGGCTGTCCCCGTACAACGCCACCAAATGGGCGGTCAACGGCATGACGCAGACCGCGGCGCTGGAGTACGCGGCGCACGGGATCCGCGTGAACGCCATCTGCCCCGGTGCCACCCTCACCACCGCGCTGGCTGAGTGGAAGGACTCCTCGCCTCAGCAGTACGAGGCGGTCACCGCCGCGATCCCGATGAAGCGGATGGCCGATCCGTCGGAGCAGGCGGACGCTGCGGTCTGGCTGTGCTCCGACGAGGCGGCATTCGTCACCGGGACGCTCCTGAACGTGGACGGCGGGGACGGCGTGCTCGGCAAGCAGTGAGTGCCGCGCTCCGCTGGAGCCCGATGCGCCGCCGTCACACCGGCCGCCGATCACGCCGGCCCGCACGGCGTCCGCGCTCGACCCTGATGCGCGCCCGGCCTCACTCCCCGTGCTGGTGCCCGCCCAGCGCGTCCAGCGCCACCGTCGAGTGGGCGTAGGCCCCTCCGGCGCGCATCTCGGCGGCCACCCAGATCGCCTCCATGATCTCCTCGTCGCTCGCGCCGGCGCGCCTGCGCGCACGGCCCGGCGCCGCGTGCTGCGGGATATCGTGCCCAGCACGAGCACCCCCGGCGCGGGCTCGGCGCGGCGGCTCCGGGGCTCGGCCGATCAGCTCCGAGGAAGGGCGGCACCATGCGAGAGCCCGAGGAGGCGGTCCGTGCGATCGCGGCGCGGATCCCGCCCGGCAGCGTGATGACCTACGGCGACATCGCCGTGGAGGCCGGCCTGCCTCCGCGCCAGGTGGGGCGGATCGTCGCGCGGATCTCCGAGGACATCCCCTGGTGGCGGGTGATCCGTGCCGACGGCACTCCTGCGACATGCCACGACGGCACGGCTCCCGCGCTGCTGGCGCGGGAGCACGTGCCGTTCGTCGGGGGCCGCGTGGATCTGCGCGCCCTGCGCGGGAGCGTCCCGGGCGGCGCCTGAGCATGCGCCGCGGCGGGCTCAGGCGCCCTTGCGCACCGTGATCGTCCAGCCCGCCTCGCCCACGCGGTCGAAGGCGACCACCTCGTGGCCGTCCTCCGCGGCCCACTGGGGCAGGGAGTCGGTGGCCTGGGTGCAGTCGAAGCCGATCACGAGGTCATCGCCGGTGGTGAGCTGCTGCATGGCGTTCTTCGCGTCGATCAGCGGGAAGGGGCAGACGGCCCCGTTGGTCTCGAGGGTGTAGGTGGACATGGCTGGTCCTTCCGGTCGTGGGAACAGGGTCGATCGTGGGAGCGGGGATCTGGTCTCGGGAGCCGGCTCAGGCGGCGGGGGTGAGCACCGGGGCGGGTCGGCTCGCGGCGGCGGCCTTCTGCGGCCGCACCAGGAAGAACCAGGCGGCGCCCCAGGTGCCGAGCATGATCGCGATCAGCGAGACCCAGCCCTGATAGCTGAACAGGCTGGTCTCCACGAGCGAGTTGCCGATGGTGCAGCCGCCGGCGAGCGCGGCCCCCACCCCCATCGTGATGCCGCCGCCGGCGCTGCGGAGGATGGTGCCGGAATCCGGCACCCGCCAGCGGAACTCGCCGGCGAGCTTCGCGGCGATGAACGAGCCGAGCAGGATCCCGAGCACGAGCATCACCGACCAGTCCACGAGGGTGACGTCCCCGGTGGTGAGGAAGGTGGCGATCTTGGCCGACGGGGTGGTGATCCCGAGCCCGCCGTTGCGGCCGGCCGCGGTGGACAGCACCCAGGCGGCGATCGCGATGATCCCCAGCAGCACGCCGCCCACCCAGGGGTTCCAGGGGATGTCGGCGAGGTAGTGGCCGAGCCCGGTGCGGCGGGCGGGCAGCCGCACGGCGGTGCGGCCGGTGCTGCGGGCGGCGCTGGCGCGCACCTGGCGCACCACGAGCACGCCCACCAGGGCGCTGAAGGCGATCACGGGAACCCACACGCTCACGCCGAGGGTCTCCTGGAGGGTGGCGTCGGCGACGGTGCGGGCGCGGGCGGCCTCGGTGAACGAGCCCAGCGGGCCGTACTTCATGACCGCGGCGAACAGGGCGTAGAAGATCAGCGCGACCCAGGAGCCGATGAGGCCCTCGCCGGCGCGGTAGTAGGTGCCGGTGGCGCAGCCGCCGGCCATGATGATGCCGACACCGAAGAGGAGGCCGCCGCCGATCACGGCCAGCGGGGCGAAGGAGGCGGGTTCGGGGGCGATGACGCCGACGCCGGTGAGCGCGGCGACGCCGACCGCCTGGATCGCGATGGCGAGCAGGAACGGGGTGAAGTAGCGCGTGGAGCGGGCCAGGTACAGGTCGCGGAACGCGCCGGTGACGCAGAACCGGGAGCGCTGCAGGACGTAGCCGAGCGCGGCGCCGAGGAGGAGGCCGGTGAGAATCATGCGGGCCACGCTAACTAATGAGCGTCATAAGAGGAACAGTTCATGAACGAGCGCGTCACACGCGCACCGCCACCACGGAACGCGAGGCGCCGCCCACCTCGCCCGCCCCCGCGAACCGCTCTCTCGCTCTCAGCGAACAGGATCTGGCACTCTCCGGTCGGGAGTGCTAATTTTTTTCCGTACGGGAGTCCACGCTCCCCCGCTGTCACCCGGGCGCACCGCTGCGCCCACCCCGTCGGCCCCGCCGGCCGTCGGGACGCCTGCCGCGCCGAGTCGGCGCGGTGACCGAAGGACATGTCATGACGCACAAGATCTCGCTGCTGATCCGAGCCGACATCGATCTCGACGCGATCGAGCTGGTCGTCACCGGCTGCCTCACCGAGCAGTCCGTGACGGCGCTGCTCGAGCAGATCGCCAGAGCGAGGATGCTCGACCCCGCCAGCCCGATCCGGGTGGACCTCACCGGCGCGCAGCACATCGAGCCGCGCGCCGTCGACGTGCTGCACGAGCACGCCGCCCGGGATCCGCTGACCCATCGCCGCGCGCTGCGCGTGGACCTCCCCGAGGAGCTGCCCGCCTGCCCGCTCGAGTCCCCGGTGCTGCCGGCGACATCGCCGCGGCGCGTGCTGCCGGCGCCGGCTCGCCCCGCGCGCGAGCACCGCGCCGCTGCCGGCGGGTGAGCCGGCGGGCGAACCGGGCGCGGGGCCCCTGCGGCTGCGGGAGCTCGCGCGCCGAGGGGCTGCTCAGCGGGGTCCGCCGCGCTGCGCCAGCTTGTCCTTGACGTTCTGCAGCGCGCGGCCGATGCCCGTGGTGTTCTCGTCCTCGTCCGGCAGCTCGATGTAGTCGACGATCGAGCGCATGGTCGCGAAGTCGATGCTGGGCGTGCCGGCCTCGAGCAGGGTGGCGATCCGTTCGCCGACGAGGGTCTCGAGGCGCTCGGCCGCCTCGTCACCGCGCTTCTGGCGGGTGGCGTCGAGCCGGTCTCGCAGGAGCTTCTCCGCCACGGCCGAGGTGGGCACGGGATCGGGGCTGCCGGCGACGGTGATGTGTTCCATGAGGATGTCCCAACGTGTCGAGAAGAGGCGCGCGGAGCGACTGCACTGTCATCGGCCGGGCGTCTGCGGCCGTCTCCTCAGCACAGTACCGGGAACCGCGTGACCTGCCACGGGCGGTTCATACGCCGTCCTTCCGGTCGGCCCGCCGTTCGGTTGCCCACACGGGCCAGTAGCGCCCCTTGGCACGCCCCTGCGCAGCTCCTTAGGATCGAGAGGCATTCATCGCTTCCAGCGTCGGCAGCGTTCCACCCCCACCCGACCCGTGCTGGAGGCTCACCGCATGTCGCACCCCTCGACACCCCGGCCGACGACGCCGCAGGCCCCGCTGCCCGCCGGCCGTCTGCGGCTGGTCATCCTCGCGATGTCGCTGGGCGCCTTCGCGATCGGCACCACCGAGTTCGCGAGCATGGGCCTGCTCCCCCAGATCGCCCGCGACCTCGAGGTGTCGATCCCGCAGGCCGGCATGCTCATCACCCTCTACGCGCTCGGCGTGGTGATCGGCGCCCCGCTGGTGACGATCGCCGCGGTGCGCCTGCCCCGGGCCCGGCTGCTGATGCTGCTCATCGCGCTGATCGGCGTGGGGAACCTGCTCTCGGCGATGGCCCCGGACTTCACCATCCTGGCCGCCGCCCGCTTCGTCTCCGGCCTGCCGCACGGCGCGTTCTTCGGCGTCGCCTCGCTGGTCGCCGCGCGCCTGTCCCCGCCCGGGCAGCGCGCCCGCTCGGTGTCCCTGGTGATGCTGGGGCTCACGATCGCGACCATGCTCGGCGTCCCCGCCTCCACCGCCTTCGGGCAGATCGTCGGCTGGCGCTCGGCGTACATCATCGTGGTGCTCGTGGCCGCCGTGAGCACGCTGGCGATCTGGCGCCTGGTGCCCGAGCCGGAGAACGGCGGGGTCACCGGCTCGATCCGCGGCGAGCTGCGCGCCCTGCGCCGCGCCCAGGTGTGGTTCGCCCTCGGCATCGGCTCGATCGGCTTCGGCGGCATGTTCGCCGTGTACAGCTACATCGGCGAGATCGTGCCGGGGCTGATGGGCCTCGGCGAGCGCGCCGTGCCGGTGGCCCTGTTCGTGTTCGGCGTGGGCATGACGGCGGGCAACATCCTCGCCGGCCGGCTCGCGGATCGCAGCATCTACGGCACGATCTTCCTGGGCCTGACCGGCATGGCGCTGAGCCTGGCGATCTTCGCCCTGGTGGCCCAGAACGCGATCGCCGGGATGGTGCTGCTGCTGGCGGTCGCGGTGACCTCCCAGCTGATGGGCCCCTCGCTGCAGCTGTTCCTGCTGGACGCCTCCCCGGACGCCCCCTCGCTCGCCGCCGCGCTGCACCATTCGGCGCTGAACATCGGCAACTCCCTCGGTGCGGCGCTCGGCGCGGCCGTGCTCGCCGCCGGCTGGGGACTCGCGGCCCCGTCGTGGACCGGTGTGGTGCTCGCGGTGCTCGGCCTCGGGATCGCCGGATGGTCCTTCGCGATCCACCGCCGGCAGCAGGCGCGCGCCGCCCATGCTGCAGCGCAGGAGAGCCCCGCCGAGGTGCCGGCCGCCTGCTGACCCCCGGCACGGCTCCCCGGCGGCGGAGCTCCGCCCCGTCGCGGTGCCCCGCCCCGTCGCGGTGCCCCGCCCCGTCGGTGAGCCGCACCCCTTGACGCCCCGGGTGAGCCGCGCCACACTCGTCGGTGAATCACCGTTCACTTCCGGTGAGCGGTCTTCTCATCGTCGAGAGGAGCGGGTGTGCTGCGCACCGCTGCGGGCATCGCCCCGGAGGACGCCGCACGGGCCGCACGGTCCGATGCGCGCCGGGCGCAGATCCTGCACGCCGCCGTGCCGCTGCTGGAGCGGCGGGGCTCGCACGAGGTCTCCATGCAGTCGATCGCGGCCGAGGCCGGGGTCTCCGTCGGCCTGATCTACCGCTACTTCGCCGGCAAGCAGGAGCTGGTGCGCGCGGTGACCGAGGGGGTGCTCGAGGAGATCGGGCAGCTCATCGCCGCGGCGCTCGAGCCGGAGGAGGATCCGGTGCGGCAGATCGCCGGCGCCTTCGCCGCCTACTGCACCGTGATCCGGGACAACCGCCAGGCGGTGCTGCTGACCTACCGCGAATCGAACCTCCTGGACGAGGAGGGCCGGCGCGTCACCAAGGAGCTCGAGGTGCGCACCGTCGCGCCGCTGCGCAGCGCCGTCGACGCCGCGGTCGCGCAGGGGCTGCTGCGACCGCTGGATGCCGAGATCTACTGCTACGACCTGCTCACCGTCGCCCACTCCTGGGCGCTCAAGCACTGGTACTTCTCGCCCCGGCGCAGCTTCGAGGAGTTCGTGCGCACCCAGACGGCGCTGCTGCTGTCCACCGCGATCCCTCCCCCGCACCGCGCCCGCTACGCCGACCTGCTGGGAGGCCTCGCCGACGATCGCTGACCTCCCTCCCCGCTGCTGACCTCGCCGCCCGGCCGACGGCGGAGCGACCACCGGATCCCCGGCGCCCCGCCCCGCGCAGCGGACCGCCCGAGACCCGCCCTCCCCCGCGACAGGAGACGCCATGGACTTCGCCCCCGACGAGGAGATGCGGCGCGCCATCGACGCGGCGGCGGAGATCGCGGCACAGATCGCCCCCGACTACCCGCAGCGCGAGCAGCGCGGGTGCATCGAGCCGGAGCTGCGGGAGCTCATGGGATCCCGCGGCCTCATCGCCCCGGAGCTGCCGCACGAGCTCGGCGGGCGGGGCGAGCGCGCCCTGACCACCGGCATGATCACCGAGCAGATCGCCCGCGGCGACATGACCGTCGCGTACGTGCAGGTGATCGGCTCGCTCGTCGGCCAGATCCTGGCCCGCACCGCCCGCGCCGAGGTGGCGGCGCGCTGGGCCCCGCGGATCACGAGCGGGCAGGATCTGGTGGCGATCGGGCTCTCCGAGCCCGGCAACGGCTCCGACGCCGGCAATCCCTCGATGACGGCGCGGGAGGCCGACGACGGCTGGGTGCTCGAGGGCACCAAGTCGATGTCCTTCGCGATGCATGCCTCCGCCGCGATCGTCTTCGCGCGCACCACCCCGGAGGGCCGCGGCCGTGGCATCACCGCCTTCCTCGTCGAGCTGGACCGGGACGGCATCCAGCGCCGCCCCTTCCCGGACCTCGGCACCCGGGCCGTGGGCCGCGGGGCGGTGGACTTCCACGGCACCTGGATCCCGGCCCGGAACCGCCTCGGGGCTCGCGGCGCCGGGTTCACCGAGGTGATGCAGGGCTTCGACTTCTCGCGCGCGCTCATCGGGCTGCAGGTGCTCGGCGCCGCGCAGGTCACGCTCGAGGAGACGTGGGAGTACACCAGCACCCGCACCGCCTTCGACCGCCCGCTCAGCACCTTCCAGGGCCTCGCCTTCCCGCTCGCGGAGGCCGAGACCCTGCTGGCCGCCGCCCGGCTGCTGTGCCAGAAGACGCTGTGGCTGAAGGACTCCGGCCTGCCGCACACGAAGGAGGCGGCGATGTGCAAATGGTGGGCGCCGAAGACGGCGTACGACGTGATCCACCAGTGCCTGCTCAGCCATGGCCAGGCCGGCTACCTCACCGACCGGCCGATCGAGCAGCGCCTGCGCGACGTGCTCGGGCTGCAGATCGGCGACGGCACCGCCCAGATCATGAAGCTCGTCATCAGCCGCCACAGCGTGCCCCGCGAGTGCGCCCCGTGACCCCGCGACCCGATCCCAGGAGCCCCGCCATGAACAGCCCCCACACCCCCGATCCCGCCGAGCTCACCGCTCACGACCTCACCGGGCGGATCTGCGTGGTCACCGGCGCTGCGAGCGGCATCGGCCGCGGCATCGCCACCCGCCTCGCCGCCGAGGGGGCCGTGGTGGTGGTCGCCGACCTCGACGAGGAGGCCGCCCGCGCCGTGGCCGAGCAGCTCGGCCGCCCAGCCCTCGCCGTCGGCGTGGATGTGAGCGACCGCGAGCGCGTCGATGCGATGACCGCGCAGGTCATGGACCGCTTCGGGCGGATCGACGTGCTCGTGAACAACGCCGGCTGGGACACCGTGGGCCCGTTCCTCGAGCAGGATCACGAGGTGTGGGACCGCATCATCGGGATCAACCTCTGCGGCACCCTGCACTGCAGCCAGTCGGTGGTGCGGGTGATGGTGCAGCAGGGCCACGGCACGGTGGTCAACATCGCCTCGGACGCGGCCCGCGTGGGCTCGAGCGGGGAAGCGGTGTATTCCGCATGCAAGGGCGGGGTCGTCGCGTTCACCAAAACCCTCGCGCGGGAGACCGCACGCCACGGGATCACCGCGAACGCCGTGTGCCCCGGCCCGGCCGACACCCCGCTGTTCGCCTCCCTCTCCGAGGAGAACCCGAAGCTGCGCGCCTCCCTGGAGCGGGCGATCCCGCTGCGCCGCCTCGCCCAGCCCGAGGACCTCGCCCACGCGGTCGCCTTCCTCGCCTCCCCCGCCTCGCGCTACATCACCGGCCAGACCCTCTCCGTCTCCGGCGGGCTCACCATGGCCTGACCGGGCAGCCCGTCCCCACCCCGCCGCGCCCCGCGCAGAGAGCAGGAGATCATGACGGATCCGCAGCACCCCTCCCGCCCCGTCGGCCGAGCCCATCCCGTCGGCCGAGCCCCGGACGTCGCGACACTCGAGGTCGCGGTGCAGGACGGGATCGGCACCCTCACCCTGTCCCGCCCCGCGCAGCGCAACGCCCTGACCGCCGTGATGCTCCGCGAGATCGAGGAGGTGCTCGAGCACTGGGAGGCGGAGGAGGCCGTGCGCGGGATCGTGCTCACCGGCAGCGGGGACAAGGCCTTCGCCGCCGGGGCCGACATCTCCGAGGTGGCGCGCTGGACCCTCCACGACGGGCTCGCCGCGACGATGCAGCGCCTGAACGACCGGCTCGAGGCCTGCCCGAAGCCCACGCTCGCGGCGCTCAACGGGGCGGCGCTCGGCGGCGGGCTCGAGCTCGCGATGAGCTGCGATCTGCGCATCGCCGCCGAGCACGCGAGCCTCGGGCTGCCCGAGACCGGGCTCGGGGTGCTCCCCGGCGCGGGCGGCACCCAGCGGCTCTCCCGCCTGGTCGGTGCCGGCCGGGCGCTCGAGATGGTCCTCACCGGCAGGGCTCTCACCGCCGCCCAGGCCGAGCAGTACGGGCTGGTCACCACCGTGGTGCCCGCCGCGGAGCTGCTGCCCACCGCGCACGAGATCATGGCCGGGGTGCTGCGCCGCGGCCCCCTGGCGATCCGGCTGGCGAAGATGATCATCGGCCCGGGCGGCGACACGGACCAGCGCACCGGGCTGCTGCTCGAGCAGCTGGCGCAGACGCTGCTGTACACGACGCAGGACAAGGCCGAGGGCACCGCCGCGTTCCTCGGCAAGCGCCCGCCCGACTTCGAGGGGCGCTGAACCGGCGAGCACGACGGCTCACGGCCCGCGGGCAGGCGCCGACGGGACCGGCTCGTCTGGGCCCGGCTCGTCTGGGACCGGCTCGTCTGGGACCGGCTCGCCCGGGGCCGGGCGGCGGTTCACCCGCTCAGCAGGGCCTCGAGGTCCGAGGCGTCCACGAGCGGGTCGTCGAGGTCGACCGTGAGCCGGGAGCGGGCCATCAGCCGGGCCGAGCCGGTGATCCGGGAATGCCAGGCCGGGAACGGCCCCACCTGCGCGACCTCCCCCAGGGTGCCGATGAAGCGGTTGCCGCGCGGGGAGACCGTCTCCAGGGTGTCGCCGGGGCCGATCTCCCCCTGCCCGGCCAGCAGCGCGAGCCGGGCGGAGGTGCCGGTCCCGGTGGGGCTGCGGCAGATCACCCCCGGATGCACGTAGGTGGCCGAGCGGGAGACGCGCCGCCCGTCGGCCGTGACCTCCACCGGGCCCATGACGTGCACGAACGGCAGCGGTCCCAGGTCCCCGAGCGAGGGATGCTCCTGGCGCAGGCCGGGCCGGGCGGTGCGCACGAACGCGTCCCCGAAGGCGGAGAGCGCGATCTGCTCGTCGGCCGTGAGGGCGAAGCCGTGCGCGGCGGCGTCGATCATCGCGTAGTACGCCCCGGACCACACCAGGTCGAAGCCGACCGGGCCGTACTCCGGCACGTCGACGCTCAGCCCCCGCTCGGCGACGTAGGCGGGCTCGCCCTGGGTGGTGACCGACTCGACCCGCCCGTCGGCCGTGACCGCCGTGATCCGTGCCAGCCCGGCCGGGGATTCGAGCACCAGCTGCTGGGGTCCGTCGGCCATCGGGAGCATCCCGGATTCGAGCAGCACCGTCGCGACGCACAGCGTGTTCGAGCCGGAGTACAGCGGGTACCCCATCGCCTCCATGATGATGTAGCCGGCCTGCGCCTCGGGGTGGCCGGGCTCGACCAGCAGATCCACCGACATCGCCGGGTCGCCGTACGGCTCGGACAGCAGCAGGCGGCGCAGCCCGTCCCCCTCCCGTTCGAGGAAGCGGGCCTTCTCCAGCACGCTGATGCCGGGCAGGGGCTCGATGCCGGCGGTGACCACGCGGCTGACGTCCCCGCCGGACTGGGCGTCGATCAGCTCGAGGCTGCGTTCACGGCGCATCAGGCACCCCTGAGCCATGCGGTCCTGGGGCGCCGGGCGCGGCGTCGCTCGGTGCCGGGCTGCCGGTCTCGGCGCCGCGGCCCCCGGCGTGGGGCGCGCCCACCGCGTCCCAGTGCCGGTCCGGGACCACCACGAGCTTGCCGATGTGGGTGCGGGTGAGGAAGGCGCGCTGCGCGTCGTGGAGCTCGGAGAGGCGGAAGGTGCGATCCAGCAGCGGACGGATCGCGCCGCTCTCGATGTGGCCGAGCAGGCGCCGGAAGGCGGTGCGGGTGCCCTGGGAGGAGCCGTGCAGCTCGAGGTGCTTGAGGTAGACGGTGCGCAGGTCGAGCTCCACCACCGGCCCGCCGATCGCGCCCGCGGTGATGTAGCGGCCCTCGGGGCGGAGGATGCGCAGCAGGTCCCCGAACAGCGGCCCGGCGACGAGATCGGCGACCACGTCGACCGGTCCGTCGACGGTGCGGGCGGTCTCCCCGACGAGATCCGGCGCGTCCCGCAGGATCGTGCTCTCGGCCCCGATGGCCAGGAGCGCCGCCTCCTTCCCGGGGCTGGTCACCGCGTAGGGGATCGCGCCGCGCACCCGTGCCAGCTGCAGCAGCGCCGAGCCGACGCCGCCGGAGGCCCCGGTGACCAGGACCCGCTCCCCCGTGGTGACGCGGGCGCGGTCGAGCATGTGCTCGGCGGTGAGATAGGCGCAGCAGAAGGTGGCCAGGGCGGCGTCCGGCAGCTCGCTGGTGACGGGGTGGGCGTTCTCGGCGGGCACGGTGACGTACTCGGCGTAGCCGCCGTCGCGGCCGTGGCCGATGTAGTCGATGTCCGCGAGCGAGTCGTCGCCCTCGGGGCGGTGGTAGAGCGAGAAGTCGACCATCACCCGTTCGCCGAGGCGTTCCGCGGGCACGCCCTCACCGACCGCCGCGACGACGCCGACGATGTCCGCGCCCTGGATGCGGGGGAAGGTGAGCGTGGAGCGGCCGCGCCGCCAGGTGGAGATCGCGCCCGGATCCGTGTCCGAGCCGTAGGCGCCCTCCCGCACCCAGATGTCGGTGTTGTTCATCCCGCAGGCGTGCACGTCGATCAGCACCTCGCCCGCGGCGGGAGCAGGGGTGGGCACATCAGGGGAATGGACCAGCTGCTCGAGGCCTCCGTGGCCGATCAGCTGGACCGCCTGCATGGTGGCGGGAATCCGTGGGGACGATGGGAAGGGGGTCGCTGTCATCGCGGGCCTCCCGGGCTCGTGGGGTGTGAACCGGCGGCGGGATCGCTCCCTCCAGGGTGGCATCGCCGAGCGCGTCTGGCCAGGGGTGCGGCGGGAGCACCGCGCAGCGCTCCCGGGCGTCGCCCAGTACAGTCCTGCCATGCCTGCAGCCCGTCGTCTCGCCCGCTGGAGCGTGCGCGCCCTGCTCGTCGTGCTGGTGCTCGTGCTGGTGGCGGTGGTGGGCCTCGTGGCGTGGGCGAAGACCGGGGTGATGGCCGCTGAGGACGCCCCCTGGCAGGCGGTGCAGGACCGCCCCGGGATCACCGTGAGCGAGGACGCGACCGCACTGGTGCTGCGCCCGGACGGCACCGGCGCGGACGGCACCGGCGCGGAGGGCACCAGATCGGAAGGCACAGGTCTGGTGTTCTTCCCCGGCGCGAAGGTGGAACCGGCCGCCTACGCGGCGCGGCTGGCCGATCTCGTCGCCGAGGACGGGATCACGGTGGTGATCGCGAAACCGTGGCTGGGCCTCGCCCTGCTGGACCGCCGCGATCTGGAGACCTTCACCGCCGCCGCGGACGATGTCGAGACATGGATGGTGGGCGGGCACTCGCTGGGCGGGGTGCGGGCCTGCCAGCTCGCCGCGGACGCCGACGCGCTGGTGCTGCTGGGCTCCTACTGCGCGAACGACCTCTCCGCCACGGACCTGCCGGTGCTGAGCATCTCCGGCAGCGAGGACGGCCTGTCCACGCCGCAGAAGATCGACGACGCCCGCGACCTGCTCCCGGACGATGCACGGATGCTCGAGATCCCCGGCGCGAGCCACGCGAGCTTCGGCGACTACGGCCCCCAGGACGGCGACGGCACGGCGAGCATCGAGGATGCGGAGATGACCGAGCAGGTGACCGAGGCGGTGCTCGCGATCGCGCCCTGAGCGGGCCCGCCTTGAACACTCGCGCCCCACGGGGAAGACTCGCAGTGCTGCCGTCCCCTCACCGAGCGAGGTCACCGATGCCCGAGCCCGTCCCCTCCGCCGCACGCCACCGCTCCTCCGAGCGCGCCGTGCGCGCCGAGGACAAGTCCTTCCCCGCCTGCCTCCTCGGCCGCCCCATCACCGCGCTCGACGCGCCGCTCAGCGATTTCTCCACCCCGCTGCTGGTGCTCGACGAGCAGGCGATGGCGCACAACCTCCAGGTCATGGCCGACTGGACCGCCGAGCGGGGCCTCGAGCTGATGCCGCACGGGAAGACGACCATGGCGCCGGTGCTGTGGCGGCGCCAGCTCGCGGCGGGCTGCACCGGGATCACCCTCGCCACCGGCTGGCAGGCCGATCTCGCGCTGCGCGCCGGCATCCCGACCGTGCAGCTGGCGAACGCCTGCGCCGACCCCGCACTGCTGCGCCGGCTCGCCGCGCACCTGGCCGCCCATCCCGAGCAGGAGCTGGTGTGCTGGGCGGACAGCCTCTCCACCATCGACCTGCTCGAACGCGAACTGCCCCCGGGCGCCCGGCTCGGCGTGCTCGTGGAGCTCGGGGCCGACGGCGCCCGCACCGGCGCCCGCGACGAGGCCACCGCCCGCGAGATCGCCGAACGCGTCGCCGCCTCGGGGGTCCTCGAGCTGCGCGGCGCCGCCGGCTACGAGGGGGCGCTCGCCCACGACCGCTCCCCCGAGGCGCTCGAGGCCGTCTCGACGTACTGCCGGCGCCTCGCCGCGTTCGCCGAGTCGCTGCGGCCGCTCATCGACGCCACCCCCTGGGTGAGCGCGGGCGGCAGCGCCTACTTCGACCTGGTCGCCGACGCCTTCGCCCCGCTCACCGATATGCGCGCGATCCTCCGCTCGGGCGCGTACATCGTGCACGATTCCGGCTTCTACCGCGGCATCTCGCCGCTGGACACGACGCGGGACGTCGCCGAGGAGCAGGCGCTGGCACCGGGGATGCGGGCCTATGCCCGGGTGGTGTCGCTGCCGGAGCCGGGCCTGGCGCTGCTCGATGCGGGCAAGCGGGACGTCCCCTACGACGAGGGCCTGCCCACCCCGCTCGGCGTCTCTCCCACGCTCGGCGGCCCGGAGCAGCCGCTGGACGGGGAGATCACGGCGCTGAACGATCAGCACGCCTTCCTGCGCCCCGCCGGCACGGCGCAGCTCGCGATCGGAGACGTGGTCACGCTGGGGCTGTCCCATCCGTGCACGGCCTTCGACAAGTGGCGGCTGATCCCGGTGGTCGATGCCGCCACGGGGACGGTGCGCGAGGCGGTGGAGACCTTCTTCTGACCCACCCGCTCCCCCACCCACCCGGCAGCACCAGCACCAGCCGCTGCCGCCATTCCCCGCCCGGCGCCACCACCAGCCGCTGCCTCCGTCTCCCACCCAGCACCAGCACCAGCACCAGCACCAGCACCAGCACCAGCACCAGCGAGAACGAACTTCTTGTCGCCTGCGTGGGCTCAACGGTTATAGCGTGGTGAGGTCACGCATATGACAAGAAGTTGGTGCGAGCTTTCGATGACGACCAGGAGCACCTCATGAATGCAGTGCTGATCCGCGGCGGCCGCGTGGTCACCGCCGATGGTGTGCGCGAGGCCGACGTGCTCGTCGAGGGCGAGCGGATCACCGCCGTCGGCCGATTCCCCCGCGACGATGCTGGTGGCCTCGATCCCGACCACCGCACGGACGCGCAGGTCCTCGAGGCCGAGGGGCGCCTGGTGATGCCCGGATTCATCGACGCGCACTCGCACGCCGAGGGCGCGGTGTTCGATCCCGAGGTGCAGCTGGCCCTGCTGCGTCAGGGCGTGACCAGCGTGATCGGCGGTCAGGACGGGGTCTCCTACGCACCGGGCGACGGCGCCTGGGCGAGCGAGTACTTCGCCGCGATCAACGGCCCGCACCCCACCTTCCGCGGCGGGTCGATGGCGCAGCTGCTGTCCACCTATGACGGCGCCGTGCCGGTGAACGTCGCCTGCCTCGTCCCCGCCGGGACCGTGCGCCACCAGGTCATGGGCAGCACCGAGGCACCCGCGTCTCCCGACCAGCGCGAGGCGATGACGGCCCTGGTCGCGCAGGCCGTGGCCGACGGAGCGGTGGGGCTCTCGACCGGCCTGGACTACACCCCGGGCCTGTTCGCGGATGCCGAGGAGATCGCGGCGCTGTGCCGTCCGCTCGCGGCGGCGCGCCTGCCGTACGTGACGCACATGCGCGGCGGCTACGAGGAGAACTCGCAGGTGGGCATCGAGGAGGCGGCGAGCATCGGCCGCGCCGCAGGGGTCCCGATCCACATCTCCCACTTCCACACCCGGGCCGAGGAGGCCGAACGGCTGATGGCCTGGCTCGCGGCCGAGGGAGTGGAGGCGAGCTTCGACGCCTATCCGTACACCCGCGGCTGCTCCCTGCTGGGCATGACGCTGCTGCCGCCGGCGCTGAACGCGATGGCCCCCGCCGCGGCGAGCGCCCTGCTGCGCGACCCGGCGCAGCGGGAACAGCTGCGCCGAGAGTGGTTCCCGGGCGTGGAGCACCATCCGAGCCTCGGCCCGCAGTGGCCGGAGCTGATCACGCTCGGCCACATCGCCGCGGAGGAGTTCAACTGGGCGCACGGCCTCACCCTCGCCCAGGTCGCCGCGCGGCGCGGCACGGATCCGGTCGACGCGGCGCTGGATCTGCTGGCCGCCTCCGCGCTCGAGGTGAACGTGGTGATGGCGGTGCGCGATCAGCGCCCGGTGGAGGATCTGGGACGGCTGCTGGCGCATCCGCAGCATCTGGGAGGGTCCGACGGGATCTTCGTGGGCGCGCACCCGCATCCCCGGGCGCGCGGCACCTTCGCCTCGATTCTCGGCACCTACGTGCGCGAGCACGGGTTCCTGGACTGGGCGCAGGCGGCGCAGCATCTCTCCACCGGTGCGGCCGCACGCTTCCAGCTCGGCGAGCGCGGCGTCGTCGCCGAGGGGTGCATCGCCGATCTCGTGCTCGTGGACCCGGAGACCGTGAGCGACCGCGCCACCTACGAGCATCCGCTCGAGCTCGCGGTCGGGATCGAGGACGTGCTCGTCGCGGGCCGGCCCGTGCTCGCCGGCGGCCGCCTCACCGGTGCTCTGCCCGGCCGCGGGCTCCGCGCCTCCCCGCACCACCCTGCTGACCCGCCCCATCCCGCTCACTCGTCCCATCCCGCTCACTCGTCCCATCCCGCTCACTCGTCCCATCCCGCTCATCCGCCCGACGAACTTCTTGTCGCTGACAAGACCTCAACCGCTATGGAGCGTTCAGGTCACGCAGACGACAAGAACTTCGTTCGCCCTCCCACCGTCAGCCACCAGCCACCAGCCACCAGCCACCAGCCACCAGCCACCAGCCACCATCACCGATTCCCTCACCCACCGCATCAAGGAGAACGATGACCCACAAGGAAGCCCTCCGCACCGAGAACGCCCCGCAGCCCGCAGGCCCGTACAGCCAGGCGATCGTGAGCGGGGATCTGCTGTTCACCGCCGGTTTCGGCCCGCAGGACCCGGCCACCGGCGAGGTCGCCGAGTCCGTGGCGGAGCAGACGCGGCAGGTGCTGCGCACTCTCCAGGCGGTGCTCGCCGAGCGCGGTGCCACGCTCGACGACGCGCTGAAGACCACCGTCCATCTCGCCGACCTCGCGGATTTCCAGGAGTTCAACGAGGCCTACCGCGAGTTCTTCTCCGAGCCGTTCCCGGTGCGCACCACCGTCGGCTCGCAGCTGGCCAACATCCTGGTGGAGATCGACCTGGTGGCCCGGCTGAAGAGCTGATGCCGCCCCGGCGCTGACGAACTTCTTGTCGGTGGCGTGACCTCAACAGCTATAGGACGCTGTGATGTCTCAGGACATCGGTGACAGTTTTGCATCAGGACATCGGTGACGGTTGATGTCTCAGGACATCGGTGACAGTTACTCCGGTCGTGGGGTCTTTCGAGGGCGTCCTCGAGGCTTCTCGTTACCGACGTAAGTGGTGCCTGCCGGGGGCCAGGGATGCTTGATGAGGACTTCGCCGTGAACGTCGATCACGACGAGCCCGGTGGCGTCCCAGATGACTCGGACGTGTTCGCCGGCCCGCCGTTTGGAGAGATAGAACGTGATCCTTCGCAGCACGATGGAACCGTTTGAACCGGTCCGCAGGACTCGTTGTCCGGCTTCCTTGTCGAAGGGATCGCCCCAGGCGGTGTAGTCCAGTGCCTGAGGCTCTTCGCCGGGGTGGAGAACTTCGTCCAGCGGCGCTGGCAGCAGTACGTCGATCGGTGCTGCTGGTGGCTTCGGTGCTTCTGCCACGGGCGTGGCGTCCCAAGCCTGCTGAGGAGTGATCCGGCCGGGCAGGCCTTGGTGACGTCGCTGCTGGTTGTAGATGATGTCGAAGTTGTCCACCATCGCTTGGAGCTGCGAGATCGTCTCAGCCAGCGGCTGCTGATCCAGCCAGCGGAACAAGGTCTGGTGGAACCGTTCGTTCTTGCCCTGGGTGGTGGGCTTGAAGGGTTTGCCGGTGATCGCCTGGACTCCGAGCCCGGTGGCGTGAGTGACCAACGGGCTCGGCCAACCACGCCGAGTCGGGTTCATCGCCGCGCCGTTGTCCGTTAACAGGCGTTGTGGAACCCCATACCGGGCGACGCCTTTGAGGAACACGTCCAGAGCAGCCTGCGTGGTCTCTGCCGGCGCGACCAGAGAGGCGACTGCGAGCCGGGAATGGTCGTCCTGGAGCTGGAAGATGGTGCAGGAACGCCCATCGATCAGCACGTAGCCGGTGGCGTCCAGCTGCCAGCACGCGTTGGGCGCGGGATAGACAAACCGGCGATACGCCGATCGTGGCTTCTTCTTCGGGTCCGCTCGAGCCACGCCCCGCTCACGAAAGATCCTCGCCAGCGCCGCGACCGACGGAGACTCCAAGCCCATCGCCCCCATCCGGTCGAACACACTGATCGGGCCGTGGTCCAAACCCGACGCCTCCAGGGCCGCCCGCACCGCCACCGCCTGGTCCTTCACGTCCTCACCAATGCGGGTAGGACTGCTGGACGGCCGACGGCTCTTCGGTTCGAGCACCGCCGCCGGGCCTTCCTCACGCAACCGAGCACGCAGGACATAGAACGTCTTCCGCGAGATCCCGTGCTCAACACAGAAGCTGGTCACGGTCCCTCTCGGAGCGTCCTCGGGCCAGCGAGAGATCGCCAAACGGACGCGAGGATCTACGGGCTGATTCTTGCTCATCCCGCAGTCTCAGCCCTGAAGTGTCACCACCAAGAGCCCCAGAACTGTCACCGATGTCCTGATACAGAACTGTCACCGATGTCCTGCGACATAACAACAGCTATAGGACGCTCAGGTCACGCAGGCGACAAGAAGTTCGTTCTCGCGCGCGCCCCGCGATGCTCACTCAGGCGGGGAGGTTCTCGGGCGCACCCCGCGACGCTCAGACGGGCACGGAGAAGGGGGACGGCCGTCGGGCCGTCCCCCTTCTCGTGCTCGCGGCACCGGGGCCGCGCGTGCAGTCGTTCAGGAGCTCTGACCGCCCTTGCGGCCAGCCTGGCTCGGGTCGGCGGCATTCTTCTCGCCGAAGCTGCCCGAACTCTCCTGACCACCCTTGCGGCCGGCCTGGCTCGGATCCGCAGCATTCGACTCACCGAAGCTGCCCGAACTCTCCTGACCACCCTTCTGACCCGCCTGGCTGGGGTCGGCGGCGTTGGACTGGCCGAAGCTGCCGGAGCTCTCCTGGCCGCCCTGCTGACCCGCCTGGCTCGGATCCGCGGCGTTGCGCTCACCGAAGCTGCCGGAGCTGGCCTGGCCGCCCTTCTGCGCCTGATCCTCGGTATCGTTCCGGTTCCCGAACTGCCCGGGGTTGTTCTTGTCCGCCATTGTGGAACTCCCTTCGTGTTCGCCGGTCGCCGTACCCGGCCGAGCCATCTGCTCGTGCCGTCGACGCTAGAACCGCCTCGCCCCCTCCGGCAACGATCCGATCCGTCCGGTCGCACCGTCTTGCGCGCCTCGTGACGTCGGGCCAAGATGCGCGCCGCGCGCATGCCCGACGCCCCGTCGCGAGCTCTCGTCGGCCGCTGCTGCGAGCGGTGCCCGGACCGAACGGTCCGTCGATCACGGGAACCTGCCGAACCCTCAGTACCCTGCATCTCTACACATCAGAACGCATAGAGGAGCTCCCCCGTGGTTGAAGCATCCGGGCCCGCGCAGCCTGCCGTCACCCTCGCGCCGTCGGCCCGCCTTCAGCCCGCGCCCCGCGCCGTCTAGGCCTGCGCCGCGCCCTCGTTTCCCGGCCACGCCCCGACGAGGCCGCCGAGACCTCGCCCCTGCATGAGACCGCGCTGCCCGCGCCGGTCCCGTGCCCGCCGCCCGAGAGCCGCAACGGCTCTCCGCCCGACCTTCCCCGGACGGCCCACCATCTTCGACCACCCTCCCCAGCGCCCGGATCTCGCGGACGTGCTCATCGACCTGCTGCTCAGGAGCGAGAGCACCGAGAGCTTCCTCCGCGCTCTGACGCCCCTGCTCACCACCCGGCTGCTCGGCGAACGGGCGGAGATCCCCGCCGCCGTCACCCTCCTGCGTGCGCGGTGCCCCGCGCTCCACGCCGCCTCCGGTCCTGCCGCCCGCGCCCTGGACGAGACGGGTGAACGGTTCCCCGAGGGGCCGGCCACCACGGCTCTGCGCCAGCAGACGATGGTGCGCGTGGGTGACGCCCGCATCGATCACCGCTGGCCGGACTACCTCGCGGCCGCCGCCGACCACGGGATCCTCTCCGTGCTGGTCCTCCCCTTCGAGCTGGGCGACGACGCGCAGGGCGTCCTCACCCTCTTCTCCACCCGGGCCCACGATTTCGGCCCCGAGATGATCGAGAGCACCGGGCAGCCGGTCCGCCAGGCCTCGAAGGTGCTGCGCCTCGCGGTGCGTCTGGCCCGCTACCGCGCCCTGGAGCAGGATCTGCGCACCGCCCTGAGCACCCGCACGACGATCGACCTCGCCGTCGGCATCCTCATGGCGCAGAACCGCTGCGGCCAGGACGAGGCCGTCGCCCTGCTCAGGCGCGCCTCCCAGCACCGCAACGTCCTGCTGCGCGAGGTCGCCTCGGAGGTCGTCGAGTCCTTCTCCCGGCGCCCGCCGCGGGTCCATTTCGACTCCTGATCCGCGCTCGGCCGCGGCGTCGGCCCCGACCTGTTCTCGTCTGCCCTGACCTGGTCCCGTCGGCCCCGCCCCGGAGCCGCGCCGCGGCTCTCCAGGGTTCATGCCGTGCTCAGCGCCCGCGCCCGCCGGCCATACGAGCGGTCGAAGGCGTGGGCTTCCGGCGGGCACGCGCGTACGTTGTGAGGCAGCGCACGCACCTCGCACCTTCCCCGGACCGGTGAGCCGCCTCGGTTCCCGGCCGCTCCGGCGCCGACGGGGTGATCGCCCCGTCGGTGCGCCCGACGACAGGAGGCCCCATGGGACTCGACACCCCCGCACGCACCCCGCTCCACGCCGCAGCACATCCTCAGCGGTCCCCGCGTCCCGGTGGCGGGGAGGCGAGCGCATGAGCGTCACCCTGCGTTCGCTCGAGACCGCGGTCCCCGCCACAGCGCTGCGGCAGGAGACCGTGCGCAATGTGCTCGCCGCGCAGCCGGATCTCAGCAGGCTCGGCAAGCGGCTGGTCTCCACGGCCTTCGACTCCTCCGGGATCGAGCACCGCTACAGCGCGCTGACGGAATGGGAGGGCTCGCCCGACGAGGGCGAGCCGGTGTTCTTCGAAGCCGGGACGGGCCGCTTCCTCAACCCCACCACCGGGGCCCGCAACCGGGTGTACGAGCGGGAGGCGACGCGGCTCTACACGCAGGTCGCCCGGGAGGCGCTCGCCGCGGCGGACGGGATCGAGGCGGCGGACGTCACGCACGTCATCACCGTCTCCTGCACCGGGTTCTTCGCCCCCGGGCCCGATTACCGGATCGTGCGCGACCTCGACCTGGACCCCTCCGTGCAGCGCTACCACCTGGGGTTCATGGGCTGCTATGCGGCGCTGCCGGCGCTGCGCCAGGCCCAGACCATCTGCCGCGCCGATCCGGAGGCGGTGGTGATCGTGGCGTCGGTCGAGCTGTGCACCCTGCACGTGCGCACCTCGAACGATCCCGACACCATCGTCGGCTCCTCCCTGTTCGCCGACGGGGCGGCCGGCGCCGTCATCACCGGGAAGGAGCTGCCGGCCACCAGCGCCCTGCTGCGGATCGACCATTTCGAGACGGTCCTGACCCCGGTGGGTGAGGAGGCGATGGCGTGGAACATCGGCGACAACGGTTTCGAGATGGTGCTGGGCACGTATGTCCCGCACATCATCGACGAGCACATCACCGGCGCCCTGGCGCCGCTGCTCGCCCACGACCCGTCCCTCGCCGAGCGCCCGTACCGGGAGATCCCGCACTGGGCGATCCATCCCGGTGGACGCAGCATCCTGGACAAGGTCGAGGCGAAGCTGGCTCTCGAGGCGGCGCAGCTGGTCCCCGCCCGCGAGACGCTGCGCGACTACGGGAACATGTCCAGCGCGACGGTGCTGTTCGTGCTGAAGGCGATCCTCGAGGCCGCGCGACCGGGGGCGGAGGAGCAGGTGTGCTCGATGGCGTTCGGCCCGGGCCTGACCGTGGAGACTGCGCTGCTGACCGCGATCGGCGCCCCGGCGAACGAGCAGCGGTGATCCTCCCTCCGCTGACCGTCCGGGACGTCGATGCCACCGAGCGGATGGACGCCCCGGACTGCGACCCGCTGCGGCTGGACCGCACCTATGCCGCGTTCCGGGTGGTGAACGCGGCGGTCGCGGGTTGGCGCGCCACCTATGCGCAGCAGCTGCGGCCGCGTCTGCGGCCCGACGGGCCGACGGCCCTGCTGGACGTGGGCTGCGGCGGCGGGGACCTCAGCCGGGCGCTGGCCCGCTGGGCTCACCGGGACGGCGCCGATCTGCGGGTGACCGGGATCGACCCGGATCCGCGCGCGATCGCGTGGGCGCGGAGCCGGCCTCCGGTCGCCGGTGTGCGCTTCCGCCGGGCGGCGACCGGGGACCTGGTCGAGGAGGGGCAGCGCTTCGACCTCGTCGTCTCGAACCATCTGCTGCATCATCTGAGCGAGGAGGAGCTGCGCGGCGTGCTCGAGGATTCCCGCGCCCTCGCGCGCCGTGCCTGCGTGCACAGCGACATCCGTCGCGGCCGACTCGCCTATGCGCTGTTCTCCCTCGCCACCTGGCCGCTGTTCCCCCGCACCTTCATCCGGGAGGACGGCCTGACCTCGATCCGTCGCAGCTACCTCCCCTCCGAGCTGCGGGGCCGTCTCCCCTCCCCCTGGCGGGTCGAGACGCAGCGCCCGTTCCGCGTGCTGGCCACCCTCGCCGCCGGCGCGCCTCCGCGCCGATGAGCGAGCTGCCAGGGGCCGCGGCGGAGCAGGGGCGGTGCGAAGTGCTGATCGTCGGGGGCGGGCCGACGGGCCTGTTCCTCGCGGCGCTGCTCGCCCGACGGGGCGTGGATGTGGTGGTGCTCGAGAGGCGTGCGGTGCCCTCCCGGCATTCGCGGGCGATCGGTCTGCATCCCCCGGCCCTGCGGGCGCTGCGGGAGCTGGGGTTGCAGCGGGCGGCGAGCGAGGCCGGGGTGCGCCTGGACCGAGGATCCGCGCTGGCGGGCGATCGGCCGCTGGGCGAGGTGCGTTTCGGCGGCCGACGCACCGCGTCCCCGTACGTGCTCTCCCTCCCCCAGACGCGCACCGAGGAGCTCCTCACGCAGCGGCTCGGCGCGCTCGCTCCCCAGGCTCTGCACCGCGGCTGGACCGTCACCGCGGTCGAGGAGCACCCCAGCGGCGTGGAGGTGACCGCGCGACGCACCGACGCTGTTCCTGCCACGGCTCCCGAGCACACCGACCCGGCCGGCGCCGACGGCTCCGACCATCCCGTTCGTTCCGTCCCATCCCTCGATTCCCCCGACGATGCGGGGCGTCAGAGAGCGGAGCGCAGGGCGCTCGGCGAGGAGGAGGGCGCGCCCGGACGGTGGCGTGCGGAGCTGGTGGTCGTCGCAGACGGGTCCCGGTCGGGGACACGCACGCGGCTGGGGATCCCGATGCGGGGCCGCGGATACCGCGACAGCTATCTCATGGGCGACTTCGCCGATGCGGGGCGTGGCCCTCGCCGGGCGCGGATCCATCTCGAGCGTGGCGGGGTGGTCGAGTCGTTCCCGATGCCCGAGGGCCGACGGCGCTGGGTGGTGCACACGGGATGCACCGGCACGGCGTCACGCCGCGGCGCTGTTCCCCGCCCGGCCTCGGCGCCTCGTCTCACCTCGCTGGTGAAGGAGCGTCTCGGGGCGGGCCCGGATCCGGAGACCGCGACGATGCTCAGCGCGTTCACGGTGGCTCAGCGCCGCGCGGCACGTCTTTGCACCGCGCGGTGCATGCTCGTGGGGGATGCCGCGCATGAGGTCAGCCCGATCGGCGGCCAGGGGATGACGCTCGGCTGGCTGGACGCTCTGGAGGTCGCTCCCTTGATCGTCCGGGTTCTTCGTTCCCGACCGATCATGGACTTTGCGACGGCTCCCGAGTGGGCTCGTGTGGAGCGGAGGATTCTGCGGCGGGCGCGCTGGGCCGGGTGGATCGCCGGAGTGAACACGGTGCTGGGCCGGCCGGCACCCGGGGTGCTGTGCGGTGTGCGGGCTGCCGCTCTGGTGGTCGTGTTGCGGAGCCCGGCGAGGACGCTGCTCGCCTGGCTGTATTCGATGGGGTGGACGGACCTCCAGCGCTGAGCGTGCCGGCAGCGTGGAGAGCGCCTGTGGCATGGCGCGACATGCGGCACCGGGCCCAGGCCCCGCGTTGTTTTCGGGCATGAAAAAGGGAGTGGAAGAGGCGAACACCCCGCAGGGGCTCAGCACTCCTCCACTCCCAATGAAGATGTCCGGCGGCGACCTACTCTCCCACACCCTCCCGAGTGCAGTACCATCGGCGCAATCGAGCTTAGCTTCCGGGTTCGGAATGGAACCGGGCGTTTCCTCGACGCTATGACCGCCGTAACACAACGAGACTCTCAACCAGCCCCCAACACGCCACCCACCCCGGAACGGGACGGACAACGCGGCGGGGTTGTTCCAAGAGAACCGCACAGTGGACGCAAACACAGCAAACAACCAACACACACAAAGAATGTTGAAGTAAGTCTTCGACCATTAGTACCAGTCAGCTCCACACATTACTGCGCTTCCACATCTGGCCTATCAACCCAGTCATCTACTGGGGGTCTCACACACCCAAAAGGTGCAAGGATATCTCATCTCGAAGCAGGCTTCCCGCTTAGATGCTTTCAGCGGTTATCCCTTCCCGACGTAGCCAACCAGCCATGCTCTTGGCAGAACAACTGGCACACCAGAGGTCAGTCCATCCCGGTCCTCTCGTACTAGGGACAGGACTTCTCAAATATCCAACGCGCGCAGCGGATAGGGACCGAACTGTCTCACGACGTTCTAAACCCAGCTCGCGTACCGCTTTAATAGGCGAACAGCCTAACCCTTGGGACCAACTCCAGCCCCAGGATGCGACGAGCCGACATCGAGGTGCCAAACCATGCCGTCGATATGAGCTCTTGGGCAAGATCAGCCTGTTATCCCCGGGGTACCTTTTATCCGTTGAGCGACACCCATTCCACAATGGAGTGCCGGATCACTAGTTCCTGCTTTCGCACCTGCCCGACATGTCTGTCTCGCAGTCAAGCTCCCTTGTGCACTTACACTCAACACCTGATTGCCAACCAGGCTGAGGGAACCTTTGAGCGCCTCCGTTACTCTTTAGGAGGCAACCGCCCCAGTTAAACTACCCATCAGACACTGTCCCTGATCCGGATCACGGACCGAGGTTAGGAATCCAGAACGACCAGAGTGGTATTTCAACAATGACTCCACACTCACTGGCGTGAATGCTTCCCAGTCTCCCACCTATCCTACACAAGCCGTCCCGAACACCAATATCAAACTATAGTAAAGGTCCCGGGGTCTTTCCGTCCTGCTGCGCGTAACGAGCATCTTTACTCGTAATGCAATTTCGCCGAGTTCGCGGTTGAGACAGTGGAGAAGTCGTTACGCCATTCGTGCAGGTCGGAACTTACCCGACAAGGAATTTCGCTACCTTAGGATGGTTATAGTTACCACCGCCGTTTACTGGGGCTTAAATTCTCAGCTTCGATACCACAAAGGCATCTAACCGGTCCTCTTAACCTTCCAGCACCGGGCAGGCGTCAGTCCGTATACAGCGTCTTACGACTTCGCACGGACCTGTGTTTTTAGTAAACAGTCGCTTCTCCCTGGTCTCTGCGGCCCACAGGGCTCTCACCCCGAAGGCCCCCCTTCTCCCGAAGTTACGGGGGCATTTTGCCGAGTTCCTTAACCACGATTCTCTCGAACGCCTCGGTATTCTCTACCTGATCACCTGAGTCGGTTTAGGGTACGGGCGACCGTATTCGTCACGCCGGAACTTTTCTAGGCAGTACAGGATCACTCACCTACGCCCATACGGGATCCCCATCACGTCTCACCCAAAGACCCCAGCATTACCCGGGATCGGGCTGCACGCTTAGACGGACTATTCCATTAAGTCCGCGGAAGCTACCTCTCTGCGTCATCCCACGCGCTGACCTACTACAACCTTGGTTCCCAGCCTCACCAACCTCCACACCCCGAAGGGCATGGGGCAAGCTCGGGTGGTTAGCATCGACTGCCTCGGTATGGGTCCTCCTACGATCGGTTCGGGAATATCAACCCGATGTCCATCGACTACGCCTGTCGGCCTCGCCTTAGGTCCCGACTAACCCAGGGCGGATAAACCTGGCCCTGGAACCCTTGATCAATCGGCGGACGGGTTTCTCACCCGTCTTTCGCTACTCATGCCTGCATTCTCACTCGTACAGCCTCCACCACTGGGTTCCCCCGCGGCTTCACCGGCTGCACGACGCTCCCCTACCCACCCCGGCATACACCGGAGTGACACAGCTTCGGCGGTGTGCTTGAGCCCCGCTAAATTGTCGGCGCAGAATCACTTGACCAGTGAGCTATTACGCACTCTTTCAAGGGTGGCTGCTTCTAAGCCAACCTCCTGGTTGTCTCAGCAACTCCACATCCTTTTCCACTTAGCACACGCTTAGGGGCCTTAGCTGATGTTCTGGGCTGTTTCCCTCTCGACTATGAAGCTTATCCCCCACAGTCTCACTGCTGCGCTCTCACGTACCGGCATTCGGAGTTTGGCTAAGGTCAGTAGCCCGGTGGGGCCCATCGCCTATCCAGTGCTCTACCTCCGGTACGAAACACGCAACGCTGCACCTAAATGCATTTCGGGGAGAACCAGCTATCACGAAGTTTGATTGGCCTTTCACCCCTATCCACAGGTCATCCCCTCCATTTTCAACTGAAGTGGGTTCGCGCCTCCACGCGGTCTTACCCGCGCTTCACACTGCCCATGGATAGATCACTTCGCTTCGGGTCTAGAGCCGGCGACTGAACGCCCCGTTCAGACTCGCTTTCGCTACGGCTACCCCACACGGGTTAACCTCGCCACCGACCACTAACTCGCAGGCTCATTCTTCAAAAGGCACGCCGTCACCCCAAAAGGCTCCGACGGATTGTAAGCGCACGGTTTCAGGTACTATTTCACTCCCCTCCCGGGGTGCTTTTCACCTTTCCCTCACGGTACTTGTCCGCTATCGGTCAAGAGGTAGTATTCAGGCTTACCAGGTGGTCCTGGCAGATTCACACCGGATTTCACGGGCCCGGTGCTACTCGGGAACAGCGTCGCGCCATGCAGAAGTTTCGTCTACGGGGGTCACACCCTCTACGCCGTCGCACTCACCACGACTTCGACTACCACTACACGTCCACGCCGATGAGCCGGCAGACCCATCAGACACGTCCCACAACCCCCAACCTGCAACCCCTGCCGGGTATCACACAGACCAGGTTTAGCCTACTCCGATTTCGCTCGCCACTACTCACGGAATCACTATTGTTTTCTCTTCCTGCGGGTACTGAGATGTTTCACTTCCCCGCGTTCCCTCCACGCCACGTATACATTCAGCAGCGGGTACCACGACATGACTCGTGGTGGGTTTCCCCATTCGGACATCCTCGGATCACAGTTCGGTTGTCAACTCCCCGAGGCTTAACGCAGACTCCCACGTCCTTCGTCGGCTCCTCTTGCCAAGGCATCCACCGTGCGCCCTTTAAAACTTACGGCAACACAAAGACACTTTGCGCTATAAATTGCTTACAAGATGCTCGCGTCCACTATGCAGTTCTCAAGAAACAACCCCACACCAACCACCACACCACCAACGCGGCACAGTGACCAGGGAGGACCAGCCACACCCCACCACCACTCCCCACACAAGAGAAACGGCGGAAGGCGCGTGCAGCCTCACAACCCAATAGCGTGTCTCCACCTCAAACCACCCCACAAGCCCGTTCCACACCCCCACAAAAGAAGGCCGTACTAGAAACTCGCGACGCAGCGAAGCGCCCATCCGTTGATGTTCCACCCTTGAGCAACCACCCCCACCACACTCGGGCAGGACGATGGCCACCATAATTGGTGACGCTCCTTAGAAAGGAGGTGATCCAGCCGCACCTTCCGGTACGGCTACCTTGTTACGACTTAGTCCCAATCACCGATCCCACCTTCGACAGCTCCCTCACGAGGATGGGCCACTGGCTTCGGGTGTTACCGACTTTCGTGACTTGACGGGCGGTGTGTACAAGGCCCGGGAACGTATTCACCGCAGCGTTGCTGATCTGCGATTACTAGCGACTCCGACTTCATGGGGTCGAGTTGCAGACCCCAATCCGAACTGAGGCCGGCTTTTTGGGATTCGCTCCACCTCACAGTTTCGCAACCCATTGTACCGGCCATTGTAGCATGCTTGAAGCCCAAGACATAAGGGGCATGATGATTTGACGTCGTCCCCACCTTCCTCCGAGTTGACCCCGGCAGTCTCCTATGAGTCCCCACCATCACGTGCTGGCAACATAGAACAAGGGTTGCGCTCGTTGCGGGACTTAACCCAACATCTCACGACACGAGCTGACGACAACCATGCACCACCTGTGCACCAGTCCGAAGAAAGCCACATCTCTGCGACCGTCCGGTGCATGTCAAGCCTTGGTAAGGTTCTTCGCGTTGCATCGAATTAATCAGCATGCTCCGCCGCTTGTGCGGGCCCCCGTCAATTCCTTTGAGTTTTAGCCTTGCGGCCGTACTCCCCAGGCGGGGCACTTAATGCGTTAGCTACGGCGCGGAGAACGTGGAATGTCCCCCACACCTAGTGCCCAACGTTTACGGCATGGACTACCAGGGTATCTAATCCTGTTCGCTACCCATGCTTTCGCTTCTCAGTGTCAGTAATGGCCCAGAGACCTGCCTTCGCCATCGGTGTTCTTCCTGATATCTGCGCATTTCACCGCTACACCAGGAGTTCCAGTCTCCCCTACCACACTCTAGCCTGCCCGTACCCACCGCACGCCCGAGGTTGAGCCTCGGGTTTTCACGGCAGACGCGACAAGCCACCTACAAGCTCTTTACGCCCAATAATTCCGGACAACGCTTGCGCCCTACGTATTACCGCGGCTGCTGGCACGTAGTTAGCCGGCGCTTCTTCTGCAGGTACCGTCACTCTCGCTTCTTCCCTACTGAAAGGGGTTTACAACCCGAAGGCCGTCATCCCCCACGCGGCGTCGCTGCATCAGGCTTTCGCCCATTGTGCAATATTCCCCACTGCTGCCTCCCGTAGGAGTCTGGGCCGTGTCTCAGTCCCAGTGTGGCCGGTCGCCCTCTCAGGCCGGCTACCCGTCATCGCCTTGGTGAGCCATTACCTCACCAACAAACTGATAGGCCGCGAGTCCATCCCTCACCGATAAATCTTTACAACCCCCACCATGCGGCAGAAGCTCATATCCGGTATTAGCCTCGATTTCCCGAGGTTATCCCGAAGTGAAGGGCAGGTTACTCACGTGTTACTCACCCGTTCGCCACTAATCAGGCAGTGCAAGCACCACCGTCATCGTTCGACTTGCATGTGTTAAGCACGCCGCCAGCGTTCGTCCTGAGCCAGGATCAAACTCTCCATGAAAAAACATGAAAAACAGTATCCTGACAACAGAAACAAACAACCAGCAAATTAAACTGCTGTATCATCCGTTTCAAAATTGCCATTCAAAATAATGGCATCAACAAACAGACACGCTATTGAGATATCAAGCAACACGCGCACTCAGCGCTCCGAACCCTTCCGGGCCTTCGCTCCGAGGCAACCCCTCTAACTTACGGCTTCCAGTTCTCCGAGTCAAATCGGGGCGGTGTGATCCGCGCCGCGATCCTCATCTCGAAGATCCTTCCACCCTGGTCAGTCCTGGAAACTCAGTCCGACACGGTGGCCGTTCCTCGTTCCCGTTCTGCCGGGGCACGAGGAAGAACATTACGCACCCCGCGGCACCCCGTCAAGCCAGAACGACCCTTTCCGAGGTGTCCTCGACCACACCCCTCGAAAGCGGGCCTGAGCTGGCGCCCGGCGCCCGGCTGCCGGCCCCTCAGGGAGCAGTGGCCCCACTGGACGTGCTGGCCCCTCGGGACGCTCGGCCCCACGAGATGCGTTGGCCCCTCGACCTCCCTCCTCGAGACGACTCCGCGTGCTCAGTCCGCGGGTTCACTCCTCAGGTGGGTGAGCTCCTCGGGCGCCGCCTCGGTCTCGAGCTGATCGGCCATGGCGAGCAGGAAGGCGGTGGCCGCGCGGCGGGCGGGGGCGGGCACCGTGCGGGCGGTCTCGAGCATGCGGGCGTGCATGCCGCTGAGCCGTTCGCGCACCTGCGCATGGGCGTGGTCCGTGGCGACCACGATCCGGGAGCGCCCGTCGCGGGGGTGGGGCACCCGTTCGAGGTGCCCCGAGGCGGCGAGTCGGTCCAGCAGCTTCGAGGTCGAGGCGCCGGAGATCTCGAGGTGCTTCGCGAGCCGGAGCGGGGTGACCGGATCGTCGGCGAGCTCGTGGGCGATGACGAACCGCAGGGCGGCGAGGTCGGTCGTGTTCATGTCCATGCCGGCGCTCATCCGTCGGCGCATCTCGTGGTCGGCGCGACGGAAGCGGCGCAGGGCGGAGAGCAGCTCGACGGCGGAGTCGTCCTCCTCGTACCAGTACGAGCTTCCCTGCCTCGCGTCCACACCTGGGGTGGGGTCGGTCATGCCCCGGATGGTACAGTCCATTTACATAGACAGGCTAAGTGTTTTGGAGGAGAGATCGTGACCGACGCCGCTGATGCCGCCGCCGGCGAGGACCACGTGGTCCTGCTGTGCGAGGACGGCTCGCCCTGCGGTCTCGCTCCGCGCGCGACCGTCCACTCCGCCACCACGCCCCTGCACCTGGCGTTCTCCTGCCATCTGCGGCGCCCGGACGGGCAGGTGCTGCTCACCCGGCGGGCCCTGGGCAAGCGCACCTGGCCGGGCGTGTGGACGAACTCCTTCTGCGGCCATCCCCGCCAGGGCGAGAGCTTCCCGGAGGCGATCGCCCGCCATGCCCGCCACGAGCTCGGCCTGGAGATCCGCGACGTGCGCAGCGTGCTGCCGGACTTCCGCTACCGGGCGGTGGACGCCTCGGGGATCGTTGAGAACGAGGTCTGCCCCGTCTTCATCGCCACGACCGACGGCGCACCGGCACCGAATCCCGAGGAGGTCATGGACCTGCGCTGGGTCGCTCCCGAGGAGTTCACCGCCCTGGTGGACCTCGCCCCGTGGACGCTCAGCCCCTGGGCGGTCGAACAGGTGCCCCGGATGCGCGGCGAGCTCACCCTCACCCGGAGCATCCACCCGCCGGGACCGCTCCCCACGGCTGCGGGCGGCTCATGAGCCGCCCGCAGCGCACCGCCGTCGACCGCGAGATCCAGCGCCTGCTGGGCCGGGGCAGCACCCTGCCGGGTGCTCTGCCCGCCCTCGCCCATGGCGACCTGTGGCAGGCCTTCGCCCGCGCGACCGAGGGCGGGAAGCGGGCCCGGCCCGTGCTGCTGCTGGCCGCGCACGAGGCCTTCGGCGGCGGGCGGCACGAGGCGGCGGTCCAGGTGGGAGCCGCCCTCGAGCTGCTGCACACCTCCTTCGTGATCCAGGACGACGTCATCGACGGGGACGAGACGCGCCGCGGCGCACCGAACCTTCCCGGCAGCGTCGCCGCCGAGGCCCGGGAGCAGGGCGCCTCGCCCGCGGGATCGCGCCGCCTGGGCGTCGCGGCCGGGATCCTCGCCGGCGATCTGGGCCTGGTCGCCGCGCTGCGCGCCGTCGCCCGCTGCGACGCCCCCGGCCCCGTCGTCGACCGTCTGCTGGACCTGTTCGAGAGCACCCTGCACACCTCGGCCGCCGGAGAGCTGGCCGATGTGCGCCTCCAGCTGACCCCCGCGGAGCAGCCCGCAGCGCTGCGGGACGCGCTCGCGGTCGCCGAGCTGAAGACGGCCGCGTACTCCTTCCAGCTTCCGCTGCACGCCGGGGCCCTGCTGGCCGGCGCACGCCCCGCGCAGCTGACCGCCCTGGACGAGGTCGGCGCGCTGCTCGGCATCGGGTTCCAGCTGATCGACGACCTGCTCGGCGTCTTCGGGGACGAGCAGCGCACCGGCAAGAGCGCCCTCGGCGACCTGCGGGAGGGCAAGCGCACCGCGCTCATCGCCCACGCCTCGACCACCGCGTCCTGGCCCCGGCTGCGCCCGCTCGTCGGCCGCGACGCGCTCGATGCCGAGCAGGCCCGGGAAGCGCGCCGGCTGCTCACCGCCGCCGGGTCCCGCACCTGGGTCGAGGACCTCGCGCACTGGCACCTGGACAGCGCCGTCGAGGCCGCCGAGCGCCATGCGCTGCCTGCGCCTCTGGTCGACGCGCTGGGGCGCGCCGCGCTGGAGATCCGCCGCACCGCCGCACAGTCCCTGCTGCCCCTCGAGGAGACGGCACAGCCGCTCGAGGAGGCGGAGCGCCCCTCCCACCCGTCGGCCGCCCGCGAAGGACTTCCGGCATGAGCCCAGCCCGCTCCGCAGACGCGCCGCTCGTGCTGGTCACCGGGGCCAGCGGCTACATCGGCGGGCGTCTCGTGCCCGCGCTGCTCGAGGCCGGGCTGCGGGTGCGGGCCATGGCGCGTCACGCCGACCGGCTCGCCGACCGCCCCTGGCGCGACCAGGTGGAGGTGGTGGAGGCCGATGTGGCCGATCCCGCGAGCCTCGACGCCGCCCTGGACGGGATCGACGTCGCCTACTACCTGATCCACGCGATGGGCGGCGGGGACCGTTTCGCGCAGCGGGACCGCGACGGGGCGCACGCCTTCGCGGGAGCCGCCGCGCGGGCCGGGATCCGGCGCATCGTGTACCTCGGCGGGATCCATCCCGCCGGGGTGGAGCTCTCCGCCCACATGGCCTCCCGCAAGGAGGTGGGCGACATCCTGCTGGCCGGGCCGGTCCCGGCGGTGGTGCTGCGGGCCGCGGTGATCCTCGGCTCGGGCAGCGCCTCCTTCGAGATCATGCGCCACCTCGCCGAACGCCTCCCGGTCATGGTCGCTCCCCGCTGGGTGCGCAATCGCCTGCAGCCGATCGCCGTGCGGGACGTGCTGCACCGCCTCGTCGCCGCCGCCCGGCTCGAGGGCGCCCCGAACCGCACCTTCGACATCGGCGGCCCGGACGTGCTCACCTTCGCGGAGCTGCTGCAGGCCTATGCCCGGGCAGCCGGCCTGCCGCCGCGCCGCATCCAGGCCGTCCCCGTGCTCACCCCGCGCCTGGCCAGCCACTGGATCGGGCTGGTCACCCCGGTGCCCACCTCGATCGCGCGCCCGCTGGTGGAATCGCTCGTGCACGAGGCGGTCGCCGCCGAATCGGACCTGGACGCCCTGATGCCCGCTCCCGAGGGCGGCCTGACCGGCGTGGACCGGGCGATCGAGCTCGCCCTGCAGCGTGTGCGCGACCTGGAGGTCGCCACCGCCTGGCACTCGGCGACCCCCGCCGGTGCGCCCTCCGCCCCGCTGCCCGAGGACCCGGAGTGGTCCGGCGGGATCGTGCGGATGGACGAGCGCAGCCGGCACGTGGACGCCTCCCCCGAGACCCTGTGGGCGGTGATCGAGGGGATCGGCGGTGAGCACGGCTGGTACTCGTGGCGCCTGGGATGGGTCACGCGCGGCCTGATGGACCGGGCGCTCGGCGGGCCGGGCCTGCGCCGCGGCCGCCGCCACCCGCACCGCCTCGGTGCCGGCGAGGCGCTGGACTGGTGGCGGGTGGAGCGTCTCGAGCGCGGGCGCACCCTGCGGCTGCGCGCCGAGATGCGCGTGCCCGGGCAGGCCTGGCTCGAGCTCGGAGTCGACGCGGCCGACGACGACGGAGCCGTGCTCCACCAGCGCGCGATCTACCACCCCCGCGGGCTGCTGGGCGACCTGTACTGGTGGGCGGTGCTGCCGTTCCACGGGATCGTCTTCGGCGGGATGCAGCGCAACATCGCCCGCGCCGCCGAATCCGCCGATCCGCCCCGTCACGAGGAGAGCGCATGAACACCCGTCCCCGTCCGATCCTGCGTCGCCTCGCCGTGACCGTCAGCTTCGCCGTGGCGATGCTGGGCACCGCCGTCGGCGTCGGCGCCTTCGGCGGCACCCCGATGCAGGAGGCCGCCGGCGGTCTGCTCGCCGCCGACGCCACCCACCTCGCGCCGGCGACCCCCGCGTTCATGCTCTGGAGCGTCATCTACGTGGGGCTCGGCGCGTACTGCCTGTGGCAGTGGTGGGATCCGGCCGACGCCCGCGGCATCGCGGTGCCGGCGATCGCCTCGCTGCTGCTGAACGCGGCCTGGCTGCTCACCATCCAGGCCGGGCTGCTGTGGCTCAGCGTGCTGGTGATCGCGGCGCTGCTCGCTGTCCTCGGGCTGCTCTTCCACCGCACCACCACCCGCCCCGCCGGCGGGCTGCTCGAGCGGCTCGTGGTGGACGGCACCTTCGGGCTGTACCTGGGCTGGGTGAGCGTCGCGACCTGCGCAAACATCGCCGCCGTGCTCAAGGGTGCCGGGTTCGAGGGCTTCGGGGCGCCGGCCGCGCTCGCCCTCGCGGTGCTGGCGGTCGTGGCCGTGATCGGCATCGCCCTGACCCGGGCGGGGCACCGCCCCGTCGCGGCGCCGCTGGCGATGGTGTGGGGCCTGGTCTGGATCGCCGTCGGCCGGGCGAGCGATGCGCCGCACTCCCCCGCCGTCGCGATCGGCGCGGCCGCGGCCGCGGCCGCGGCCGTGATCGTGGTCGCCGCGCTGCTCGCGCTGCGGCGCCCGTCGGCGCGGACCCCGTCGGCCCTGCACGCGTCGACCCAGAACCCGTCGGCCCTGCGCTCATCGGCGCAGAACCCGTCGGCCCAGAACGCGTCGGCCGCGAGGCCCGTCGGGCGGGATCGCCGACCAGGCGGGCAGCGGTGACCGCCCTGGGCGCGCTCCGCGGCGCGATCGGACACCGTGCTGCCGGCCGCGCCGCCGGCAGCCGGTACGACCGGGTCGCGCAGCGCAGCGCGGACTGCGTGATCGCCGGCTACTCGACCTCGTTCGGATGGGCCTCGCGCCTGCTCGAGGAGCCCGTGCGCACCCATGTGCGGAGCATCTACGCGCTGGTGCGGATCGCCGACGAGACGGTCGACGGTCCCGATCCCGCCTTCCCGGCCGAGGAGCGGTCCCGTCTGCTCGAGGAGCTCGCCGCGGAGACGGCGCGGGCGGTCGCGGGGGCGCGCTCGACGAACCTCGTGGTGCAGGCCTTCGCCGTCACCGCCCGGAGGTACGGGATCGGCGCCGAGCTCATCGACCCGTTCTTCGCCTCGATGCGGGCGGATCTCACCGTCTGCGCCCACGATCCGGTGAGCCTCGCCCAGTACGTGCACGGCTCCGCGGAGGTGGTGGGGCTGATGTGCCTGCGGGTGTTCGTGGACGGCTCCGATGCGGAGCACGATCGCCTCGCCCCCGCCGCGCGCGCCCTCGGCGCCGCCTTCCAGAAGGTGAACTTCCTGCGCGACCTCGCCGAGGACCACGACGAGCTGGGCCGCACCTACTTCCCGGGCTTGGATCCCGATGCCTTCGACGATGCGCATCGCGACCGGCTGCTCGACGACATCGACGCCGACCTCGCCCACGCCGCGAGCGCCCTGCCGCAGCTGCCGGCCTCGAGCCGCCGTGCCGTCGGCGCCGCCCACGGCCTCTACGCGGCGCTCTCGCGGCGGCTGCGCGCCACGCCCGCCGCGCAGATCCGCCGCGCCCGGGTGCGGGTCAGCGACCCCGAGAAGGCGTTCGTGCTCGCCCGCGCCGTGCTGGCAGGCCGGCGATGAGCCCGGCACGCGGCCCGCGCCGAAGCCGGGATGTGCCCGCGGGGAGCGACCCGGTGGTGGTGATCGGCGGCGGGATCTCCGGCCTCGCCACCGCCGCGCTGCTCGCCCGCGACGGCCACGAGGTGGACCTGGTCGAGGCGCGGGAGGAGCTCGGCGGCCGTGCCGGCACCTGGGAGCGCGACGGCTTCCGCTTCGACACCGGCCCCTCCTGGTACCTGATGCCGGAGGTCTTCGACCACTTCTTCCGCCTGCTGGGCACCTCCGCCGACGAACAGCTCGACCTGCGCCCGCTGGATCCCGGGTACCGGGTGCGGTTCGAGGGCTGCGAGGAGGCGTGGGACGTGAGCGCCTCCGCGGCCCGCAACGCCGACCTGTTCGAGCAGGTCGAGCGCGGGGCCGGGCTGCGTCTGGCCCGCTATCTCGACTCCGCCGCCCGCACCTACGACGTCGCGCTCGAACGCTTCCTCTACACCTCGTACACCACGCCGCGGGCGTTCCTCTCCCCTACGGTGCTGACGCAGGCGCCGCGGCTGCTGGCCCTGCTCGCGGAGCCGCTCGACCGCTTCGTGGCCCGCCGCTTCCGGGACCCGCGGCTGCGCCAGCTGCTCGGCTACCCGGCGGTGTTCCTGGGCTCCTCCCCGGACCGCACCCCGAGCATGTATCACCTGATGAGCGCGCTCGACCTGACAGGCGGGGTGCGCTACCCGCAGGGCGGTTTCACCCGCCTCATCGAGGCGATCGTGCGCCTCGCCGAGCACGAGGGGGTGCGCCTGCACACGGGCACGCGCGCCACCGCCCTGCTCACCGCCCCCGGTGAGAGCCGCCGCCCGAACGGTCGCGGCCCTCGGCGCGGTGCGGCGGTGCGCGGGGTCGAGGTGCAGGCGGCCGACGGGACGCTCCGCACCCTCCCGGCCCGGACCGTCGTGGCCACCGCCGATCTCCACCACGTCGAGACCACGCTGCTGCCGCAGGAGCTGCAGACCTACCCGGCCTCCTGGTGGCGGCGCCGCACCCCGGGCCCCGGCGCAGTGCTCGTGCTGCTGGGCGTGCGCGGCCGGCTGCCGCAGCTGGCCCACCACACCCTGTTCTTCACCCGGGACTGGGCGGAGAACTTCGGGGCGCTGCGCGAGGGGCGCGTGCCCTCCCCCGCCTCGAGCTACGTGTGCAGGCCCTCGGCGACCGACCCCTCCGTCGCGCCCGCCGACCACGAGAACCTGTTCGTGCTGGTCCCCGTCCCCGCGGACCCCGGCCTCGGGCGCGGCGGCGAGGACGGCGCCGGCGCAGCGGCGGTGGAGCGCATTGCCGACGAGGCGATCGCCCGCATCGCCGCGGAGGCCGGCATCCCCGACCTCGCCGAACGCATCGTGGTGCGCCGCACGATCGGTCCGGGCGAGTTCGCGACCGACCTCGGAGCCTGGCAGGGCAGCATGCTCGGCCCCGCCCACACCCTGCGCCAGAGCGCCTTCTTCCGCGCCGGCAACGCCTCGCGCCGCGTGGACGGACTCCTCTACGCCGGCTCGAGCACCCTGCCCGGCATCGGCCTGCCGATGTGCCTGATCAGCGCCGAGCTGGTCGCCAAACGGATGCGCGGGGACCGCTCCTCCGCGCCGCTGCCCGAGCCCTCCCCGGCGGTCCCCGCATGACGGGCCTGGTGTACCTGCTGTGCCTGCTGGTGCCGCTGGTGTGCATGGCCGTGCTGGACAGGCGCTTCCGCCTGGTGCTGTGGCGGGCGCCCCGCCGCGGCGCGGTGGTGCTCGCGGCCGGGATCGGCCTCTTCCTGCTGTGGGACCTCGCGGCGATCGCCGCGGGCCACTACCGGATGGGGCAGAGCCCTCTGATGACGGGCATCCTGCTCGGGCCCGAGCTGCCGCTCGAGGAGCTGGTGTTCATCGCCTTCCTCAGCTACCACGCGCTCGTGCTGTGGGGCCTGGTGCACCTCGGCCTGGGCCGCCTGGGGGCGGGCCGGGTGGGGCCGCGCCCCGGCGGGCGACGCGCCGGTCCCGCCTCGGCCCCGCCCCGGGAGGTGCCATGAGCTACGCCGCCCTGGCCGGGCTGTTCCTGCTGGCGCCGCTGCTGGCCCTCGTGCTCGCCGCGATGCTGCGCCGGCCCGACCGCCGCTGGTGGGCGAGCACCGCGGTGACCGTGCTCGCGCTGGTCGCTCTCACGATCGGCGTCGACTCGCTGATGATCGCGGTGGATCTGTTCCGCTTCGCGGAGGAGGATCTGCTGGGGATCCGGATCGGTCTGGCCCCGGTGGAGGATCTCGCCTGGCCGGTCGCCGCCGGCGTGCTGCTGCCCTCCCTCTGGCTGCTGCTGACCCCGAAGGAGGAGGGATGACCGCTGCGACGACGGCACCGGCCGCGGTGCGCCAGCTGCTGGGCACCTCGCGCCCGCTGAGCTGGATCAACACCGCCTACCCCTTCGCCGCCGCATACCTGCTGGCCGGCGGCGGCGTGGACGTGACGCTGGTGGTGGGGACGGTGTTCTTCCTGATCCCGTACAACCTGCTGATGTACGGCGTGAACGATGTGTTCGACCACGAGTCCGATCTGCGCAACCCGCGCAAGGGCGGGGTCGAGGGCATCGTGCTGGACCATCGCCTCCACCGCCTCACCCTGTGGTCAGCCGGGCTGAGCACGCTCCCCTTCGCCCTCGCGCTGCTGGTGATCGGCGATGCCGTCTCCGGCATCGTGCTGCTGGTGGTGCTCGCCGCGGTGGTGGGCTACTCCGCTCCGGGGCTGCGGCTCAAGGAGCGCCCGGTGCTGGATTCGCTGACCTCCTCCACCCATTTCGTGGGCCCGGCGGTGTTCGGCCTCGCGCTCAGCGGCGCCCCGGTGGGGCTCACCGCGGTCGCCTCGCTCGTGGCGTTCTTCCTGTGGGGCATGGCCTCGCACGCCTTCGGCGCCGTGCAGGACGTCCAGCCGGATCGCGCCGCCGGCATCGGCTCCATCGCGACGGTGATCGGGGCGGCGCGCACGGTGCGCCTGTCGATGGCCCTGTACGCCGCGGCCGGGCTGGTGATGCTCCTGGCGGGCTGGCCGGCGGCGCTGGCCGGGCTGCTCGCCCTGCCCTACCTGGTGAGCATCTGGCCGTTCCGCGCCGTCTGCGACGACCGCGCCGAGCAGGCCCACCGCGGCTGGCGCCGCTTCCTGTGGCTGAACCTGGTCACCGGCTTCCTGCTCACCCAGCTGCTGATCTGGCTCACCCTCCGGTCGTGACCCCGCCCCGGCCGGTCCTGCCCAGCAGGCCCCACCCAGCCGCCCCCTGTCCGGCTGGCTCCTGCCCAGCCGGCCCCTGCCCAGCCGGCTCCTGCCCAGCACGGAACGAACTTCTTGTCGCCTGCGTGACCTCAACCCCCTATACGTCTTCAGGTCACGCCACCGACAAGAAGTTTGCTCGCCGGGAGGGCGGCACGGTCCTGGCGGCTGGCCCTGACAGCTCGCCCTGACAGCCGGCTCTGACGGATGGTTTCGGCAGCTGGCCCTAACGGATGGTCTCGGCAGCTGGCCTCGACGGTTGCTGCTGCGGCTGGCTCTGGCAGGGCGGGCGGTGCCCCGAGGTGCCTTGGGGCGGTGACCGGTACGGTGGCGGGATGAGCCCCGCCCATCCGACGCATGTGCGCGCCGCGGACGACGATCCGGACGATGATCAGCTCGTCGCGGAGCTCACCGGCCTGCTCGCCGAGGTCGACGGCTTCGCGGAGCTCGCCGAGCGGATGGCGCTGCTCTCCGACGAGCGACGGCTGCGGATCCTGTTCTGCCTGCACGCGCATCCGGGTGTGCGCAGCTCGGACGTGGCCCGGGTGATCGACGCGCACGAGTCCACCACCTCCCACGCCCTCGCCCTGCTGCGCGACGCCGGCTGGGTGCGAGCCCGCCGGGTGGGCCGCGAGGTGCGCTACGAGCTGGCCGACGCCTTCGTCCACGATCTGCTGCACGACCTGGGCTCCGACCACCTGCCCGGGGTCCACCACAGCCACGACCGCCCCTGACCGTCCGCCCGGCCGGCTCGCCTCAGCTCCCCGATACTTGTACGGTTGTGCAAGCGATCGGGAAGGGGGCGCCATGGCCATCGCGCAGCGCGCCCTCGCACCACCGGTCCCCGCCCCGCCGCCTGAGCCGCGGGATCGGCGAGCACAGCGGGCTCTGCACGAGCAGGGGGAGCGGCACGATCCGCGAGACCCGCTGGGACTGCGTTCCCGCGCCCGCCGCGGCATCCTCGTCCTCGCCGCTCTGAGCATCTTCCTGGTGCTCAGCCTGCTGCTGTGCGTGGGCATCGGCCCGGTGCCCCTCTCGCCCGCCACGACGGTGCAGGTCATCAGCGACCACCTGGGCCTGCCCGTCACCGGCGGCGCCGCGGCGCCCGCGGCCGACGCGATCGTCTGGTCCGTGCGCGTGCCCAGGGTGCTGATGGGCGCGGCCGTCGGCGCCTGCCTCGCGATCAGCGGCGCCGCGCTGCAGGCGATGGTGCGCAACATGCTCGCCGATCCGTACATCCTCGGCGTCTCCGGAGGCGCCTCGACCGGCGCCGCGGCGGCGATCCTCTTCGGGATCGGTGCCGCGCTCGGCGAGTACGCGCAGTCGCTGCTGGCCTTCCTCGGCGCGCTCGGCGCCGCGCTGCTGGTCTTCGTCATCGCGCGCAGCGGTGGTCGTGTCACCTCGCTGCGCCTGTTGCTCTCGGGGGTGGCCGTGGGGTACGCGCTGACGGCGGTGACGAACCTGCTCATCTTCTCCTCGGACTCCGCGGAGGGCTCGCGCTCGGTGATGTTCTGGATGCTGGGCTCGCTCTCCCTCGCCCGCTGGAACGCCTTCCTGCTGATCGCGGTGCTCGCCGCGATCGCCGGGACGGTGCTGATGCTCGCCGGCGCCCGGGTGCTCGACGCGCTCAGCGCGGGCGACGAGATCGCGCACGGGCTGGGCATCTCCCCGGACCGCGCCCGGATCGGCTTCCTGCTGCTGGTCTCCCTGTGCACGGCCGCCGCGGTCGCCGGTGCCGGCGCGATCGGCTTCGTCGGCCTCGTGCTCCCACACCTGGCACGCCGGCTGGTCGGCGCCCGCCACCGGGTGCTCATCCCGGCGAGCGCCCTGCTCGGCGCGCTGTTCCTGCTGTGGGCCGACGCCTTCGCCCGCATCGTCATGCAGCCGCAGGAGCTGCCGATCGGGGTGATCACCGCCGCGATCGGTGCGCCCTTCCTGCTCCTGCTCGTCCGCCGCCTCCACGCCCGACGGGGCTGAGCACCTGCCCGGTCCGGCCATCGCCCCGCTCGGCCCTGCTCGCCCCCATCCGCCCCCGTTCGTCGGCCCTCCTCGCCCACCACCCGCTCGACCCCGACCCCGCCATCCGCTCGACCCACCACCCCGCACCCCGTCCCGACAAGGAACCGCATGCCGCAGCCCCCCGCTCCCCGCGAGGCCCCCGCCCTGACCCGCCGCCGCGCCCTCCGCGCACTGGCCGGGCTCGTCGGCCTCACCACCGCGTGCACCTCCGGCGGCGAGGGCACCGGCGGCGCGGCGGGCCCGGGCTCGGCGCCGGGCGGCTTCCCGCTCGAGATCGCGAACTGCGAGGCGACGCTGCGCTTCGATGCACCGCCGGAGCGGATCGTGCTGCTGGAATCCGCGCCGGTGACCACGCTGGACGGCATCGGGGTGCTGGACCGGGTGGTGGGCCGCGCCGGCGTCTTCCCTCCCGGCTACTACGAGGACGAGCTGGCGGACCGCATCGAGGCGATCCCAGCGCTGTCCGAGGACATCGACGCCTCCGGGCACCTGCAGATCAGCCAGGAGATGGTCATCGCGCTCACCCCGGACATCGTCTTCGGGCTGCCCGACGGGGTGACCCGCGAGGCGCTCGCCGATGCGGGCGCGCAGGTGGTGGTGCAGGACATCTACTGCGGCACCGGCGGGGAGCGGGCGAGCTTCGAGACCCTCCACGCCACGATCGCCACCTACGGGGAGATCTTCGACCGCGCCGACGAGGCCGAGGCCCTCACCGCCTCGCTGCAGGACCGGGTCCAGGCGGTCTCCGACGCCTCCGGCGACCTCGGCGTCGCGACCGCGGCGGTGCTCTATCCCTCCGTCGGCGGCGGGCCGCTGTACACCTACGGCGCAGGCTCCATGGTCACCGCG
This sequence comes from Brachybacterium faecium DSM 4810, assembly GCA_000023405.1. Lineage (NCBI taxonomy): Bacteria > Bacillati > Actinomycetota > Actinomycetes > Micrococcales > Dermabacteraceae > Brachybacterium > Brachybacterium faecium. The sequence continues at coordinate 501,576 of CP001643.1, read as the reverse complement.
CAGCTGGACGCGCTGGGCCTGGAGAACGTCTTCGCCGGCTCCGCGGAGCGCGTGGTCGAGATCAGCGCGGAGCCGCTGCTGGACGCCGATCCCGACGTGCTCATCGTGCTCTACCAGGGCGAGGGGGACGGCGGCGCCGTGGTCGAGGAGGTCACCGCGCAGGATCAGCTCGCGAGCCTGCGCGCCGTCCAGCAGGGGGCGCTGCTCCCGCTGCTGTTCAACTTCGCCGAGCCCGCCTCCCCGCTGGTGGTGGACGGGTTGGAGAGGATCCACGAGTGGCTGCTCGCGCGGGAGGGCTGAGGGGCGTGCCGCTGCTGGAGGCGCGCGGTCTGCGCCATGCCTTCGGCGCACGGCAGGTGCTCCATGGCTTGGACGTGACCGTGGGCGAGGGCGAGATCCTCGGCCTGGTGGGGCCGAACGGCAGCGGCAAGACCACCGCGCTGCGGATCCTGCACCGCGCTCTCGTGCCCGATGCGGGCGAGGTGCGGCTCGAGGGCCGTGACCTGGCCGAGCTCTCCGGCCGGGAACGCGCCCGACGGATCGCGGTGATGGCGCAGGAGCTCTCCGGGGAGGTGCCGCTCACCGCGGCGGACGTCGTGCTGCTGGGCCGGGTCCCCCACTCGGGCGCCTTCGGTGCGACCTCGGAGGAGGACCAGCGGATCGCGGCCGAGGCCCTGGACAGCGCCGGCGCCCTGCCTCTCGCGCGGCGCGAGTTCGGGCTGCTCTCCGGCGGGGAGAAGCAGCGGGTGCTCATCGCGCGCGCCCTCGCCCAGCAGCCCCGCCTGCTGCTCATGGACGAGCCCACCAACCACCTCGACATCGGCTCCCAGCACCACGTGCTGCAGATCGTGCGCGGGCGGGGCCTGGCCACGATCGTGGTGCTGCACGACCTGAACCTCGCCGCCCGCTACTGCGACCGCGTGATGGTGCTGGATCACGGGCGCGTGCTCGCGGAGGGACCGCCGGCCGATGCCCTCGCCGCACCGCTGGTCAGCAGCACCTATGACGTCGCCGCGCAGCGCGCCTCCGCCGACGACGGCGTGGTGCAGTTCCTGTTCCGCGGCCGCACCGCCGCTCCGCCCGACGCCGCCGCCCCGACGGGTGCCGCCGGTGACGACACCGCCCCGGTCGCCGCCCCGTCCTCCGAGGAGCCCCTCCGATGACCCGCTCCGCCGCCCAGGACCAGGACCGCTGGAACGAGTACTGGACCCGGTACGCGTTCGAGTACGACGAGCACCAGCTCTCCCGCCTCGCCCATGCCGACGAGCGCGCGACCTGGTCCCGGATCTGGGCAGATGCCCTGCCCATCGGCACCCGATCGGTGCTGGACGTCGGCACCGGCACCGGGAACGTCGCGCTGCAGCTCGCGGCCGACGGCTACGAGGTCACCGGCATCGACCTCTCCGAGGGCATGCTCGAGCGCGCCCGCGCCAAGTGCGCAGGCCATCCCGCGCCGCCGACGTTCCTGCGCGGCGACGCCGTGCAGCCGCCGTTCCCGCCCGGCTCCTTCGACGCGATCGTCTCCCGGTACGTGCTGTGGACGCTGCGGGACGCCGCCTCGGCCCTGCAGCGCTGGCACGAGCTGCTGCGACCGGGCGGCACGCTGGTCGCGGTGGACGGGCCCTAGTTCACCCAGGAGGAGGAGGAGCTGCCTCGTGAGACCGCGCGGCAGGACCATTTCGCCACCGCCTACGACCCGGCCGCCTTCGCGCGGCTGGACCTCGCCCGCGCAGGGGCCGATGGGATCCGTGCCGCCTGGGAGGAGGCCGGCTTCGTGGACGTGCAGGTCACCGCGCTGGATGAGGTGCTCGAGCTGGACCGCGCGCACGGCACCGCCCCCGGCCACTCCCCGCAGCTGCAGCACCGCTTCTCCGCCCGCCGCGCGCGCTGAACAGACGGCACAGGCTGAGCACCCGCGCGGGCAGGCGGCGCGGGATGAGCGGGCGGCGCGGGATGAGCTCCTCGCGCGGCCAGCAGGCTGGGCAGGCGGCGCGGGATGCACAGGGCGGGACAAACTTCTTGTCGGTGGCGTGACCTCAACTCCGCAGAGGGGTTCGTTCCACGCCAGCGACAAGAAGTTAGTGCGCCGGCCCCGGGGCGCACTGCGGCTGGTGGTGGTCAGGCGTCGACGGGGTAGTCGACGTAGGCCAGTCGGCGGGAGTCCGGGGCCCAGCTGTTCACGTTCATCGTGCCCTGCCCGCCGTGGAGGCGCACCAGGTCGCGGATGCCCGTGCCGTCGGGCGCGCACAGGCGCAGGATGACGTCGCGGTCCGCGGGATGCCCGAGGGTGCCGGGCGGGAAGCTCACGTAGGCCACGCGGCGGCCGTCCGGGGAGAGGTGCGGGAACCAGTTCACGCGCTCGTCGTCGGTGAGCTGCTCGACGCCGCTGCCGTCGGGGCGCATGCGGAACAGCTGCGCATGGCCGGGGACGGTGCGGGCGCGCTCGGAGTTGAAGTAGATCCAGGCCCCGTCGGGCGAGTACTCGGCGCCGTCATCGGGGAACTCGTCCTCGGTGAGCGGGGTCGGTGCGCCGCCCGAGGACGGGACGGTGAAGACCTTCGGCGGCAGCCAGGTGCCGTCCTCGAGGCGCTGCACCCCGATGTAGGCGAGGGTGGTGCCGTCCGGGCTCACGCCGTGGAGGAAGTGCAGGTGGCCGTCGTCCTCCGTGACGGGGATGGTCTCGCCGCCGGCGAGCGGGGCGCGGTGGATGCGGCCGTCGTCGGCGGAGACGTACACGTCCTGCCCGTCGGGGGCGAGGACGTGGTCGTTGTTGAGGTCGGGGAGGTCGCCGAGGTCGATCTGCTGCGGCTCCCCGCCCCCGACGGGCACGCGGAAGAGGTGCCCGTCGCCGTTGACGATCAGCCAGTCGCCGTCGTAGGACCAGTTCGGCGCCTCGTACAGCACCTCGGCGGAGTCGTGGACGATGACGTCCTGCCCGGTCTCGACGTCGAGGATGTGGATCCGGGAGCGCTGGCCGGGGGCGAGACTGCGGGGCATGGGAGCCTTCCTCTCGGCGTCGGGCCGCTCGGTGCCGGGCGCCTCGGTGCCGCGGAGGGCGAGGAGGCGCTCCCGGGCGCGACGGCGGCGGTCGGCCTCCATCATCTCCCACCAGGGGGTGCCCCGCTCCCCCAGTCCTTCCTTCGCGAGCTGGACCCGGTCGCGCCAGAGCGCGATCTCCGAGGGTTCGCGCGCGGTGCGCAGGGCGGAGCGGGCCCGGCCGAGCTCGGAGCGGAGCGCATCGGCGATCTCCTGCGGCAGCTCAGGGTCCGCGGCGCGCCAGCGCCGTCCCCGGATGACGAGGTGCCGGCCGTCCTCCGTGCGCTGGGGATGCTCGCGGGAGGGCATGGCGGAAGATCCGCTCAGAGCTCGGTGGTGGAGGTGCCGCCCGGGGGATGGCCGCCGGTGGCCTTCGCCGTCACGAAGCGGGTGAGGCGGGCGACGGGGCCGCCGGCCACGCCCCAGAACTGGGCGGAGTCGCCGGTGACCTGGAGAAGTCCCAGGTCGGGATCGTCCTTGCCGCCGGGGAAGTAGTCGGTGGCCTGGTCGTTCCACAGCTGGTCGACGAGCGCGCGGTCCTCGACGAAGCGGGCCCGGCCGGCGACGGACAGCCACGAGCCGGCCTCGGCGATCGCGAGGTTCACGTGGGGGTCGTGGCGCAGCGCGTCGGCCTGGCCTCCCTGGAGGCTGACGAAGAACCAGATGTCGGCCTCGTCGCCCACCCCCTGGATGGCCATCGGGTGCGAGAGCAGCGTGCCGTCGGGCAGCGCGGTGGTGAGCATGACCGTGCTCGCGTCGCGGAGCGTGTCCACGACGTCCTGCTGGCTGAGGGTGTCGGGGTCGTTCGTCATCGTTCCTCCGTCATCGTCGGATCGTGAGGGGTCCGACGCTACAAGCCGGGCGCCGCAGGTCCCAGAGCGCCGACCGGTCGGCCTGCCCGCAGCAGCTCATACCGCCCCGTTGCCAACGCTGTGCGCCACACACTATGGTGTGACGCATGAGCGATTCCTTCGACACCCACCTGCAGGAGCTGCGGCGCGGCACCGTCGTGCTCGCGTGCCTGCATCTGCTGCGCACCCCCGGGTACGGCTACGGACTGCTCGAGGAGCTCGCGCAGCACGGTTTCGCCACGGATGCGAACACGCTCTACCCGCTCCTGCGCCGCCTCGAGAAGCAGGAGCTGCTCACCAGCGCCTGGAACACCGAGGAGGCCCGGCCGCGGAAGTTCTACCGCACCTCCGCCCGCGGCGAGCAGCTCGCCGACACCCTCACCACCGAGTGGCGCGCGCTCACCGGCGCGATCACCTCGCTCACCGCCGAGACCCCCAGGGACGAGGAGTCCTGACATGAACACCGAACTCACCGAGCGCTACATCCGCGCCACGATCGCCGGGCTGCCCCCAGCGGCTCAGGAGGACGTGCGCGCCGAGCTCACGGCGCTGATCATGGACGCGACCGAGGCCCGCATCGACCGCGGCGAGGACCCTGTCTCCGCCGAGCGCGCCGCGCTCACCGAGCTGGGCGATCCCGCGATCCTCACCGCCGAGTACGCGGATCGACCGCTGCACCTGATCGGGCCGCGCCACTACCTCGCCTGGCGGCGGCTGCTGCGGCTTCTGCTGTGGATCGTGCCCGCGTGCGCCGTCGCGGGTGTCGCGATCGGCCAGGCCCTGGTCCAGGCCCCGCTGGGCACCGTTATCGGCCAGGCCATCGCGGTGGGCATCGGCGCCGTGGTGCACGTGTCCTTCTGGGTCACCGTGGTGTTCATGATCCTCGAGCGCACCGGGACGGAGACCGGCACGGCCTGGGACCTGGACCGGCTGCCCGCTCTGGACTCGCGCACCACCAGCCGCGCCGACGCCATCGCCTCGGTGATCTTCGCGGGCCTCGGCATCGGCGCGGTGCTGTGGGACCAGCTGCGCGGGTTCCTCCACATCGACGGGGAGAGGCTCCCGTTCCTGAACCCGGAGCTCTGGCCCACCTGGATCGTGGGGCTGCTCGGCCTGCTGCTGCTCGAGGCGGTGCTCGCGGTGGTCGTGATGCTGCGCCGCCGCTGGTCCCCGGCGCTCGCCACCGTGAACACCGCCCTCGCGGTGCTGTTCATGAGCTGGGCGCTCACGCTGCTGGGTCGCTCGGCGCTGGTGAACGAGGAGTTCGTGGACCTGGCGCTGCGCAGCAACGGCGTGGACGGGGAGACGCTGCGGACGCTCCACGTGATCGTCGTGATCACGATCATCGGCGTCTCCGTGTGGGACATCATCGATGGCTGGCGCAAGGCCCGCCTCGACGCCCGGGGCTGATCCGGGCCCGTCAGCGCGGGTCGTGGGAGGGGCGCGCAGGGCCTTCTGCAGGGCCCGCACCCTCCCGAGGATCCTCCCCCTGCCCCGCCCCTGACACGCTGGTCTCGGCGGCTTCGGCGGGTTCAGCGGGCCCGTCAGCCTCGACGGCCTCCGCGCGACGGCTCGCCTGCCAGCTGGCGAGCAGGCGCAGGCGCTCGGCGCTCGTGGAGCCGGGCTCGGCGGTGTAGACGATGACCGCGCGGCCGGGCTCGGCGGTGATCGCGAGCTCCTCGTACGCGAGGGTCAGCTCGCCCACCACCGGGTGGCGGAAGTGTTTGGTGCCCGCGCCGTGGGTGCGCACGTCATGGGCGCCCCACAGCCGCCGGAAGGTCTCGGAGCAGGTGGACAGCTCCCCCACCAGCTCCTGCAGGACGGTGTCGTGCGGGTCCCGGCCCGCCTCGACGCGCATGCCGCCCACGCACATCTCGGCGAAGCGCTCCCACTCCGGGTAGAACTCCTTCGCCAGCGGATCCAGGAACTGGAAGCGCGCGAGGTTCGGGAGGCGGCCGCCGTCGCCGATCACCGGGGAGTAGAAGGCGCGCCCCAGCTCATTGGTGGCCAGCAGGTTCTGGTACTGGTCGCGCACGAACGCGACCCCGTCCCTCTGCGCATCGAGCACCCACTGCAGCGCGGGGCGCAGCGGGGCGGGCGCCGCGCTCGAGGCGGGTCGGCGCCGTCGGCCGGAGGTGGGGATCCCGTCGGCCGCGCGGGCGAGATCCCACAGGTGGATCCGCTCCGTCTCGTCCAGCCGCAGCGCCGTGGCGAGCGAGTCGAGCACCGCGGCGGAGGCCCCGGCGATCGCGCCGCGCTCGAGCTTCGCGTAGTACTCGACGCTGACTCCGGCGAGCATCGCCACCTCGCTGCGGCGCAGACCGGGCACCCGTCGGGCACCGCCGGCGGGCAGCCCCACCTCCTGCGGGGTGACCTTCGCGCGGCGCGACATGAGGAACTGGCGGACCTCGGCACGGTTGTCCATTGCGGCCACCTTAGGCCTGCCCGGTCCCGGCGCTGCGGGCCCAGAGGGTCCCTGTCAGTACACCCCTTCTCAGGCTCTTCTCCGCGGCCGCGCGGCGCGGTCCCCTGGAGGGGTCCCCGCACGGCCCCGTGCCCGGGGCCCCGATCGAAGGAGCATCTTCATGCGCGCAGTCATCATGCTCGCCCCCGGCGACATCCGCGTCGAGGAGCGGGAGGACCCGCGGATCCTCGAGCCGACGGACGCCGTGATCCGCCTCGCCGCCACCTGCATCTGCGGCTCCGATCTGTGGCCGTATCGCGGCGCCGACGAGCCCGACCACCAGCACATGGGCCACGAGTACGTGGGTGTGGTCGAGGAGATCGGCGAGGAGGTGCGCACCCTCGAGGTGGGTGACTTCGTGGTGGGCTCCTTCGTGATCTCGTGCGGGCGGTGCGAGATCTGCCGCGCGGGCCACCCCTCGCGCTGCGTGCACGCCGTGTTCGTCGACGGCGAGATCGGCACCCAGGCGGAGAAGGCCCGCATCCCCTTCGCCGACGGCACCCTGGTGAAGACCCCGAGCATACCCTCCCCGGAGCTCATCCCCTCGCTGCTGGCCGCCTCCGACGTGCTCGGCACCGGCTGGTTCGCGGCCGACGCCGCCCAGTCCGGCCCCGGCAGGATCGTCGCCGTGGTCGGTGACGGCGCGGCAGGGCTGATGGGCGTGCTCGCCGCCCGTCGGAGGGGCGCCGAGCGGATCATCATCTTCAGCCGCCACCCCGACCGGCAGGCCCTCGCCCGCGAGTATGGTGCGACCGACGTCATCACCGAACGCGGTGACGAGGGCGTGGCCCGCCTCCGGGAGCTCACCGGCGGGCTCGGGGCGCACTCGACGATCGAGGCCGTCGGCACCCAGGAGGCGATGATGCAGGCGATCCGCGCCACCCGTCCCGGCGGGGCGGTGGGCTTCGTGGGCGTCTCGCACGATGTCGAGATCCCCGGGGACGAGCTGTTCTTCTCCGCCGTGCACCTCCACGGCGGGCCCGCCCCGGTGCGCCGCTACCTGCCCGAGCTGATCGACCTGATCTGGCGGTGCGAGATCGACCCCGGGACGGTCTTCGACCTCACCCTGCCGCTGGCGGAGGCCGCCGAGGGCTACCGGGCGATGGACGAGCGCCGTGCCACCAAGGTGCTGCTCACCCTCTGACCTGCCCTCCCTCCCCTCGTCCCTACGCCCGAAGGACCCCGTGACCTCGACCCTGCCCTCCTCCCCGCCCGGGGCGGCGCCGGCGGCGCTGCCCCCGGCGACGTTCGTGCTCACCGCCGGGACCTTCCTCATGGGCACCACCGAGTTCGTCATCGCCGGTCTGCTCACCTCGGTCGCCGCCGATTTCTCGGTGTCGATCGCGCAGGCGGGGCTGACGATCACGATCTTCGCGATCGGGATGATCCTCGGGGCGCCGACGATGGCGCTGGCCACGCTGCGCCTGCCCCATCGCGTCACCCTCACCGCGGCGCTCGCGGTGTTCGCGGCCGGTCACGCGGTCGGGGCGCTCACCGACAGCTTCGCCGTGCTGTTGGGCACCCGCTTCATCACCGCCGTCGCCACCGGCGCGTTCTGGGCCGTGGCCTCGGTGGCCGCGGTGCGGGCCGCCGAGCACCGCACCCGCACCCGGGTGCTGGGGATCGTGATGGGCGGCGGGATGCTCGCGAACGTGCTCGGGGTGCCGCTCGGGGCGTTCGTGGGCCAGGTGATCGGCTGGCGCGGCACGTTCTGGCTGCTCACCGTGCTCGCCGCCGTGCTCGCGGTGGCCGTGGCGCGGAAGGTGCCGGCCACGGGAGGGAGCACGGTGATCCCGTCGGTGCGGGCCGAGCTGGCCTCCCTGCGCTCGGGGGCGCTGTGGCTGGTGCTGGCCACCTGCGCCATGGTCACCGGCGGGACGCTGTCGATCTACAGCTTCATCTCGCCGCTGCTCACCGAGGGGGCCGGGGTGCCCGAGCTGTGGGTGCCGTTCGCGCTGATGGGCTTTGGGCTGGCGGCCTTGGCCGGCTCGCTGCTGGGCGGCCGGTTGGGCGATGCGCGGCCGTTCGCGACCCCCGTGATCACGGCGTCGGCGACGTTCATGGTCTGCCTGGCGCTGCTGCTGACCCCCTCGCAGCCGGCGCTCGTGCTGGTGCTGTTCGTGCTGCTGGGGCTGGTGGGCCTCTCCGCGAATCCGGTGCTGGTGGGGCTCGCGAACCGGTACGGGGGCGAGGCCTCGACGCTGGCCACCTCCATGCCCACCGCGATCTTCAACCTCGGCACGGCGCTCGGAACAGGGCTGGCCGGGGCGGCGCTGGGCAGCGGGCTGGGGGTGCAGGGCCCGCTCCTGGTGGGCAGCATCGGTGCGGCGCTCGTGCTGGTGCCGCTGGGGCTGCTGGTCCTGCAGGAGCGGGGCCTGCGCCGGGCACGGTGAGCGCCCTCAGGCGACCCGGGGAGCGGCGCGATGGGTGGCGACGGCCGCCTCGGCATCGACCATGAGGAGCGTGCCGTGGATGTGGCCGCCGGCGAGCGCACCGCCCGCGGCCGCGGCGCCGACCTGCGCGCTCGGGTCCGCGGAGTTGCCGACGGCCCACACGCCGGGCACGTCGGTGCTCCCGGCCATCGCGGTGGTGATCTTCTGCCCCATCCCGGCGGGGATCTCCTCGAGCGTGAGCCCGAGCTCGTCGAGCCCGTCGAGACGCGGGGTCATCACGGTCGCGGCGGCGAGCACCGTGCGGGGCACGAGCTCGCCGCCCGCCAGCCGCACTCCGGCGACGCCGCCGTCGGGGCCGGCGACGATCTCCTCGATGGGGGCTTTCAGGATCGTGATGCCGAGCGCCTCGCAGCGCTCACGCGTCTCCGCGTCCACCTCGAGCCCCTGGGTGAACATCGTGAGGTCCTCGGTGACGGCGCGGAACATGAGCGCCTGGTGGAAGGAGGCCGGCCGGGTCGCGATCACGCCGATCGCCTGGTCGCGCACCTCCCAGCCGTGGCAGAACGGGCAGTGCACGAGCCCGCGACCCCAGTGCGCCGCCAGCCCGGGGATCTCCGGCAGCTCGTCACGGATCCCCACCGCGACCACGAGGCGGCGGGAGGTGAGCCGGCGCCCGTCGGCCAGGACGATCTCGAAGCGCAGGTCGCCGTCGGCCGCGGGGGCGGCGCCGCGGGCGGCGACGACCTCGGCGGGCACGACGAGCCCGCCGTACTGGCGCACCTCGGCGCGCCCGCGCTCGAGGTACTGGGCGGGCGGGGTGCCCTCATTGCCGAGCAGCGCGTGGATGCCCTCGGCCGGGGCGTTGCGCGGGGCGCCGGCGTCGAGCACGACGACGCTGCGCCGGGAGCGGGCCAGCATGAGCGCGCTGCTGAGGCCGGCAGCGCCGCCGCCGATGACGGCGAGGTCGACCAGGCCCTCCGGCAGCTGGTCGCCGTGCTCGACGGCCGACGATGACGCCGCCGACGAGGTGGCGGGAGCGGACGTGGACGACGCGGAGAAGACAGTGGACGAGACAGCGGAGGAGGGAGTCATGGCGGTTCCTTTCGGAGGTGATGCTGCGATCCTGGACCCGGGTTGCCTTCCTCGCATAGCCTCTTGCTCATGACGCAAGACACCTCCGGGGTCGAGGGCCTCGTCCGGCAACGCCTGCGTGCGCTGCGTCTCGCGCAGGGCCTCTCCCTCGCCGAGCTCGCCGCCCGCGCCCACCTCAGCCAGTCCACGCTGTCCCGGATCGAGAACGGGCAGCGCCGCCTGGCGCTCGATCAGCTGGTCAACCTCGCCCGCGCCCTGGACACCGGGCTGGACGAGCTGGTCGAGGAGCAGGAGGAGCGGGTGGTCTCCAACGCGGAGGTGGACCACGGGCCGGATTCGCTGCGCTGGCGGGTGCGCCACAGTCCCGACTCGGTGATCCTGCGGCGCCGCGTCACAGGGCCGCCCCCGGATCCCTCGCGGATGCGCGCCCATCCGGGCCTCGAGTGGCTCGTGGTCCTCTCCGGCACGCTCACCCTGCTGCTCGGGGATCGCCGCCACCGCGTGCAGACGAACCAGTGCGCGGAGTTCGACACCCTGGTCCCCCACGCCTTCGGCGCCGAGGGCGGCCCGGTCGACATCCTCATGGTCGTGGACCGAGCGGCCCGCCGCGGGCATCGCGACGACGACTGACGCCCTCCGCCGGCGGGGCGCCCGTCGACCCGCTGCCCAGTCGCGACCCTGCGCAACCGCCCCTCCCGGGCGCATACTGGAACCGACGCCGCCGCGACGACGACGCCCCACCTCGGGTGGGCGCGACCCGCCCACCTCCGCACGAAGGAGTGGGCGATGGCCTCACAGCACTTCTCAGCAGCCCAGCAGCCGGCCCCTGCGCCGCCTCGAGCACCCGACTCCGCCCCGAAACCGACGCACACGGCGTCACCGCCAGCACCCGCGCCAGCGAAGGCGCAGGCGCAGACCCAGGCGAACGCCCAGGCCCCGCGCGATGACGCGCCCTACCCCTGGCACCTGCGCTTCGCCTGGCTGCTCGCCCTCGTCCTCGGCGTGCTCGCCTACGTGGCGACCTTCGTGCTCATGCTCCTGACCGGCAACCCGATGATGGTGCCCACCGTGCTGCTCGTGGGCGCCGCGGCGATCCCGCTGACGGTGCTGCTGCTCGCGCAGTCCAGCCGCATCGGACCGCTCGTGCCCACCCGGATCGTGCTGGTCACCGCGGCGCTCGGCGGACTGTTCACGATCTGCGCCGCAGGCCTCGAGGAGAGCATCGCGGGCCTGCTGTTCGGCCGGGCCTCGATCCTGCTGGTCGGCATCATCGAGGAGAGCGCGAAGCTCGTGGTGCCGCTGCTGGTGCTGGCCCTCGCCCACCGCGTCACCCGCGGCGGCGGGATCGTCATCGGCATCGCGGCGGGCACCGGCTTCGCGGTGCTCGAGACGATGGGCTACGGCTTCGCCGCCCTGCTCGCGCGCAACGGCGGGCTCGGCGCACTGGATGCCACGCTGATCCTGCGCGGCATCCTCGTGCCCGCCGGGCACGTGGCCTGGACCGGGGCGACCTGCGCGGCCCTGTGGTATCTCGTGGAGACCTCCCACAAGGTGCGGGGCGTGATCGCGCTCGTGGCCGCCTACGCCGGCGCGATCATCCTCCACACCGCCTGGGATGCGACCGCGAGCGGCGCGCTGCACCTGCTGATCGGCATGATCAGCGTCGGCGCGCTGCTGTGGCTGATCGTCGCCGCCCATCGCCGCTTCGTGCGGCGGGCCGCACCCGCGACCGGGGCGGGCCCGGCGCCAGAGAGCCGCGGAGAAGTGCGGGAATAAAACCCTGGACTCCCGGGTTGGACTCGTGTAGCGTCGGCAGATCGCGGGCAAGACCGCGCCCCACCGTTCGGGGCGGTCGCCACGACTCCCTGCCCGGCCATGACGGCCGAGCAGCAGCGCACAGCCCGCGCCCCGAGACGTCGCCCCAGCGATGCTCGCACCCCGAGTGCGCCGCGCCGCGACCTGCCAGGAAGGCAGGACCCCGCAGCCGGCATGCACCCGCGGCCGCCCCGCCCCAGCGAGGCGCGGCCGCGAGGATCGACCCCATCGATCCGCACCGTGGCCCCGCCCCAGCGGACTTCCGCCACAGGCGCACATCGCGCCCTCCGGCCCTGCCGGACCCAGACATCACGTCGGCCCTGCGCCGACATCGAAGGAGAACCATGCAGTACAACGATTCGAACACCACGCACCGACAGCAGCCGCATCTGGTCGTCTTCCGCGACCAGAGCGCCGGACTGCGCTTCCTCACCCGCTCCACCCGCACGTCGGAGCACACCACCACCTGGGAGGACGGCAACATCTACCCCGTCATCGAGGTGGATCTGTCCTCCGCGGCGCACCTGGCGAAGGCGAGGGGGGACGCCGCCGATCGTCACCCCGAGCTGGCGGGCCTCGCGGCCTGAGAGCGGGACGCCACGGGCGGGAATATCTGAGCCTCCCCCGTTGTTGAACATTCAGTCATCAATGGAGGAGAGCCTCATGCAGAAGAACATCCACCCCGACTACCGCCCCGTCGTCTTCCGCGACCGCAGCGCCGGGACCGCCTTCCTCACGAACTCGACCCGCTCTTCGGAGCAGACCGTGATCTGGGAGGACGGCCGCGACTATCCAGTGATCGACGTGGAGGTCTCCTCTGCCTCGCATCCGTTCTGGACGGGTCGCGCGGGAGCGATCGACACGGCCGGACGCATCGAGCGCTTCCGTCGCCGATACGCGGACCGCACCGTCACCGGCAGCCCCACCACGGCGTGACCACCGTCGTGACGGCCTGAGCCGTCACACGGCAGGCACCGCCGTGCACAGCATGCGGGGCGCGGGGTCGCCCCCACCCCGCGGGTCTACCGTGGGTCTCGACGACGCTCTGCCGCGTCGAGAGGAGACCCCGTGCCCCGCTCTGCCGCTCCCGACCTGCCCGCCACCGATGTCCTCACCACCGATGTCCTCGTGGCGGGCGCCGGTCCCACCGGCCTGATGGCCGGGCTCGTGCTCGCCCGCCGCGGCGTGCGCGCCCTGGTCATCGACCCCAAGCCGGGGCCCACCCGTGAATCGCGGGCCATCGTCGTGCAGCCCCGCAGCATGGAGATCTTCGACCAGCTGGGCCTCGCCGACGCGGTGCTCGACTCCGCGCAGCTCACGCTGCAGCTGCAGATCCGCGGCGGGCAGTCACCGGTGGGCGCCGACTTCTTCGCCCAGCAGCAGGGCCTCACCCCGTTCCCCGGCGTGCAGATCTTCGAGCAGAGCCGCACCGAGTCATTGCTCGGCACGGCGCTCGCGGCGGACGGCGCGCCGGTGCTGCACGGGCACCGGCTGGTCTCGTTCACGGCAGAGGCCGGGGTCGAGGCCCTCGTCGAAGGGCCGGAGGGCCCGCTGCGGATCCGCTCACGCTTCCTCCTCGGGGCCGACGGTGCGAGCTCGCCCGTGCGCCACCAGCTCGGGCTCGACTTCGCGGGCGTCACCGACGACGCGACGTTCTGCGTCGCGGATCTGCACGGCGTGGAGGGCGCACCGGAGGACGCGATCTCGGTGCGGTTCGGCAGGGAACGCTTCGCGCTGCTGTTCCCGCTGGGCCCCGGCGGGCATGCGCGACTGATCTGGCTCCACGGCGAGACACACCCCGAACAGGAGACCGCCCTGGCCGGCGCGCGGCAGGATCTGGGCATCCGCTATGAGGACGTCGCATGGTTCTCGGCCTACCGGGTGCATCACCGGGTCGCGTCCCGGTTCCGGGCCGGCCCCGTGATGCTGGCCGGGGACGCGGCGCACGTGCACTCCCCCGTCGGCGGGCAGGGCATGAACACCGGCCTGCAGGACGCCCACCATCTGGCGAATCTGCTCGCCGACGTCCTCTCGGGACGTCGCGAGGAGAGGGAGCTGGACCGCTACGAGCGGGAGCGCCGGCCCGTGGCGCTCACCCTCATCGGCGCCACGGACCGCGCCTTCGGGATCATCGCCCGGACCGGCCGGGGCACCGCCCTCCTGCGGCGCCGCGCCCGGCACGTGCTCGCGCTCCTCGCGCCCCGGCTCCTGGCCACCCGATTCGGCCCCTACGCGGGCGGGCTGCTGGGCCAGTACCGGATCCGCTACCACCCCGTCGACGCCGGGGAGCCGGCGCCGCGGTGGGCGCGCGATCGCGCCGTCGGCCGACGCCTGCGGCCGACGGCGGAGAACCGCGACGCACTGCGGGCGATGGACTGGCAGCTGCACAGCTACGGCACCGACGCGGCGCGCCCCGCAGTGCCCGACTGGATCCACGGGCCCCTCGTCTTCCCGCCGGACCCGGCCGGGCAGCTGCGCGACGACCGCCTCTACCTGGTGCGGCCGGACGGGTTCGTCGCGGCCGCGTTCCCGCTGCACGCCGGAGCGGCGGCCGTCGCCGACGTCGACGAGGCGCTCGCGGCCTACGCCGTGGTGCGCTGAGCCCTGCGGGGGCGGCTCAGGCCTGACCCTCGTCGAAGTAGCGACGCACGTCCTCCGGCACCGCCGGGACGTCGTAGGGGACGCCGTCGTTGCGGATCGACTCCGCCCCGAGCACACCGGTGGCCACGGCCTCGCGCGCGGCGATCGCGGAGACGTCGGTGACGCCGCCGTGGCGCACGAAGCTCAGGAACTCGGCGACCAGGCTCGGATCCGCTCCCCCGTGCCCGCCCTCGGCGCGCGCGATGACGTCGACCGCGTCGGGGCGGCCGGGCCCGGAACGGCGGGACTCCCAGATGTGGATCTGCGCTCCGCTGCCATCGCCCATGTTCTCGATCCGCCCCGCGTCACCGATCACGGTGTAGTTGCGGAAATAGTCGGGCGTGAAGTGGCACTGCTGGTAGGAGGCGAGCACGCCGTTGTCGAGCCGCATCTGGATCATCGAGATGTCCTCGACGTCGATGATCGGGTTCAGCTCCTTCTGGGCCGTGGGCGGCCAGGTGTCCGCGTCGAACCAGTCCCACATGAGACGGTCGGAGTTGTCGCGACGATCGGTGATGTCGCCGTAGACGGCGAGGTCGCCGATGCCGGAGACACGGCGGGTGTAACCGCCGGCCAGCCAGTGGATCACGTCGATGTCGTGGGCGCCCTTCTGCAGCAGCAGGCTCGTCGACTTCGCGCGCTCGGCATGCCAGTCCTTGAAGTAGAAGTCGCCGCCGGCGCCGACGAAGTGGCGGCACCAGATCGCCCGCACCCGGCCGATGCGGCCCGAGTCCACGATGGCCTTCATCTGCCGCACCACCGGCATGTGGCGCATGTTGTGGCCGATGTAGAGCCGGGCCCGCTTCTCCTTCGCCAGCGCGAGCATCGCATCAGTGTCCTCGACGCTGATCGCCATCGGCTTCTCGCTGAAGGTGGGGATCCCGGCCTCGAGGGTCTTCAGCGCGACCGAGGCGTGGGCATAGTCGGGGGCCAGGATCATGACCGCGTCGACCTCGTGCTCCGCCAGCAGCTCGTCGACGCTGTCGACGATCGGGACGTCCTCGCCGAGCGCCTTGCGGGCATTGGCCTTCCCGTGCTCACCAGGATCGGCCACGACCGTGACCGCCGAGCCCTCCCCCGGCTGGTGGGCATGCACGGCCAGGGTGTGGCGCGCACCGAAGCCGATGACGCCGATTCGGAGGTCGTTCATGTGGATGGCACCGCTTTCGAGTGGGGATCCGACCAGCATCGCTCCATGTCACTGCTTCGTGACCCGGATCCGACGACCCGATCGGGTGAACCGATTTACAAACCACGTGAAAGCTTTTACGATCTGGAGCACCCTGTCAAGCAGCGCCGCTTATGGCGCTCCACTCTCCCCTGGTCAGGGTTGACCGAGAGGACACAGCTGGTGACAACACGCAGCCCCGTGCAGCCCGTGGCGCCGCCCGGCGAACCGGCGCAGGCCGCCGCGCTCCCGCCGAACGCCGATGGACCGGAATCCGCCGACCGCCCCACCGCGGCCCGAACCGGGAGCACGTCCGTGCGGTCGGGCCCCCGGCGGCCGAAGAAGTCCCTGAGTGCGCGACTGCGCCGGGACTGGCAGATGCTGGTGCTGATGATCCCCGGCGCGCTGGCGCTGCTGTTCTTCTTCTACATCCCGATCCTCGGCAACGTCATCGCCTTCCAGGACTACCAGCCCTACCTCGAAATCACCGAAGCGCCGTTCGTCGGCTTCTCGAAATTCACAGAGCTGTTCCAGGACGACCGCTTCGTGCTGGCGCTGCGCAACACGCTGGTCTACGCCGCGTTCCAGCTCGTGCTGTTCTTCCCGCTGCCGATCCTGCTGGCGCTCATCGTCGACTCGATGATGAGCCAGCGGCTGCGCAAGGCGTTCCAGTCGATCGTGTACCTGCCGCACTTCCTCTCCTGGGTGCTGGTCATCGCGCTGTTCCAGCAGATGCTCGGCGGCGCGGGCCTCATCAACCAGGCGA
Organism: Brachybacterium faecium DSM 4810; assembly: GCA_000023405.1. Lineage (NCBI taxonomy): Bacteria > Bacillati > Actinomycetota > Actinomycetes > Micrococcales > Dermabacteraceae > Brachybacterium > Brachybacterium faecium. The sequence goes on along the minus strand of CP001643.1, from coordinate 485,351 downwards.
TGGTCAGCTCCGGGCTCGATCCCATCCCCTTCATGACCAACTCGGACTCCTTCGCACTGCTGATCGTCGCGGAGATCGCCTGGAAGGACGCGGGCTGGGGGATGATCATCTTCCTCGCGGCCCTGGCATCGATCGACCAGTCGCTCTACGAGTCCGCGGCCTCCGATGGCGCCGGCCGCGTGCGCCGTACCTGGCACATCACCCTTCCCGGCATGCGCCCGGTGATCGTGTTGCTGCTCATCCTGAACCTCGGCTCGATCCTCACCGTCGGCTTCGAGCAGTTCATCCTCCAGCGCGATGCCGTCGGCGCGGACACCGCCGAAGTGCTGGACACCTACTCGTACTACACCGGCGTCATCGGCGGCGACTGGTCGGTCGGTGCCGCGGCGGGACTCGCCAAGGGTGTCGTCGGCACCATCCTCATCATCCTGGCCAACAAGGTCGCCCACCTCCTCGGTGAGGACGGCATCTACCGCGGGAGGCCCCAGTGACCACACCCTCCGAGAATCTCGCTCCCACCGCTCCCTCCCGAGCCGCGTCTCGCCGGCCGCGCGGGGTCCATCAGCGGCTCTGGGGCTTCGCCTTCGGCCAGTCGGCGCGCCCCGCCTGGATGGAGAAGCCGAGCACCGCTCTGACCATCGCGAAGACCTTCGTGATCGTCGCGATCTCGCTGTCCGTCATCGTGCCGATGCTGGTGGTGATCTCCACGTCCTTCGCCTCGGGCGAGCAGATCCGGGACGCCGGCGGCTACGTCCTGTTCCCCACAGATCCGACGCTCGAGGCCTACGAGACGATCTTCGCCAGCCCCCTCGTGTTCCGTTCCCTCGGGGTCAGCGTCTTCGTCACCGTGGTCGGCACCCTGCTGGCCCTGTTCGTGACCATCTGCATGGCCTACGCCCTGAGCCGCCCGGTGCTCGGCGGCAAGTTCATGCTGATGGCGATCATCCTGACGCTGTTCTTCAGCCCCGGCCTCATCCCGATGTTCCTCATGATCAAGCAGCTGGGGCTGCTGAACTCGATCTGGTCATTGATCCTGCCGGGCGTCTTCGCCGGCTTCAACTTCATCGTGATGCGCTCCTTCTTCATGGGCATCCCCTCCGAGCTCACGGAAGCCGCTCGCATCGACGGCGCCAGCGACTTCCGGATCCTGCGAACCATCGTGCTGCCCCTGTCCAAGGCGGTCATCGCGGTGATCGGCCTGTTCTACGCCGTCGGGTTCTGGAACGCGTTCTTCAACGCGATGCTCTACATCAACGACCAGACGCTCTGGCCGATCCAGATGATCCTGCGCAGCTATGTGATCCAGGGCACCTCGCTCACGGCAGACCAGCTGGGTGTCCAGCAGGCCCCGCCGCCGCAGTCGATCAAGATGGCCGTCGTCGTCGTGGCGCTGGCTCCGATCGTGCTGGTCTACCCGTTCCTCCAGAAGTACTTCTCCAAGGGCGTCATCACCGGCGCCATCAAGGGCTGACCTGTCCCTCCCCCTCCAGGTGTCCCACGACGGGGCGCCCCCACGAAAGGAATCCCGGATGCGTTTCGAGATCCGACGCCGCGACCTCTTCGCCCTCACCGGGGCGGCGACCGTCGCTGCAGGCGCCGCTGCCTGTGGCAGCGGGAGCGCGAGCCAGAGCGGTGGCGCTGAAGCCTCCGCGAATCTGGAGCTGCCGACGTACCAGCCGCTCGACGCCCTGACCCCGGACCTCCCCGGCAACGAGGAGGGCCTGCACAACGTGTTCCTCAAGGCGCCGGAGGAGCTGGTCCAGACCACCGACGCCAAGCCGATCACCTCCGGTGAGGTCACGGCGCTCACGCAGACCTTCGCCACTCCGCCCACCCCGATGGACAGCAACGGGATGTGGGGCCGGCTGAACGAGGCACTCGGCGGCACGCTGAGTCTCGACATCGCGATCGATTCCTACCCGGAGAAGTTCGCGACGATCCTCGCCTCCGGCGACCTGCCGGACATGATGTGGGTGCCGCCGAACCAGGGCATCCCGAACATCGGCCCGATGCTCGAATCCCAGTTCGTCGACCTCACCGAATACCTCTCGGGCGACGCCGTGCTGGAGTACCCGAACCTCGCCGCCCTCACCCCGGGCTCGTGGCGCACGGCCGTCGTCAACGGCAAGATCTGGGGTGCACCGATCCCCTCGACCCCCTTCGGCCAGGTGTACCTCGGCAATCCCTCGGTGTGGGACGAGGTCGACGGCTTCCAGGCCAGCAGCGCCGAGGAGTTCCTGGACAAGTGCAAGGAGATCCTCATCCCCGGCAAGCGCTGGGCCCTGGAGCCGTTCCTGCCCAATGCCTTCCACATGTTCTCCCAGTGGTTCGGGGTGCCGAACCAGTACCGGGTCAACGAGGACCGCACCCTGACGGCGGCCCACCAGCTCGATGAGTACCTCGAGACCCTGGAGTACGCGCAGAAGGTCTTCGCCGCGGGTGCGTTCTACCCCGACCTCAACCATGCCGAGACCGCCCAGGACTTCGCCAACGGCTCCATCGCGGCGCTGGTCTCGGTCGGTCCGCGCGGAGCCACCGAATACCGGCAGTACAACTCCGAGCTGCTCGCGGACATCATGGTCCCGTTCTCGGCCGTCGAGGGCCGCCGGCCGTTCTACAACATGGGCTACGGGACGGTCGGCTTCACCCCGTTCAAGAAGACCGACGACGAGGCGAAGGTGAGAGAGCTGCTGGACCTCGTGAACTGGCTCTCCGCCCCGTTCGGCACCGTCGAGTACGTGCAGAAGAACTACGGCACGGAGGGCAAGGACTACGAGATCGAGGACGGCAACTACGTGGCGATCGGAGATGCCGACGCCGAGGTGCCGGGCCTGGTGAGCGCCCTGAACATCATGACTGCGGGCGAGGGTGTCATCTACAACCCCATCCCCAGCGACTCCGAATACATCTACGGCAAGGAGGAGGAGCTGCTCGAGCTGATGATGCGCCGTCCCACCAACGGCCTCTACTCGGACACCAGCTCCGCCAAGGGCACCGAACTGAGCACACGCCTCAGCGACGTCCGCAACGACGTCATCCAGGGCCGCAAGACGATCGACGATTTCAAGTCTGCGGTCAAGGAGTGGGAGGAGGGCGGCGGCCTGAAGATCCTCGAGGAGTACGCCGAGGTGCTGCCGGACGACGTCCCGGTCACCCCGAGCAGCTCGCTGTGACCTGAGCACCGCACTCGACGCCGCAGGCCCGACCGGAGGACCGGCCGGGCCTGCGGCGCGTCACGGCGCCTCCGGCAGGGGGCGACGGTGGCTGCGGCCCGACCAGCAGGGGCAGCCGTTGCACGGGCCCCGTCCCGGCCGCCCGTCGGCGTCTGCGGCTCTGCGGTGGGGCTCAGGCGCCCGGCGTCGCGAACACGTGCTGCGTGAGCAGGGCCAGCGAGGTGGGCCGCTTCTCGAGGTCCAGCAGCAGCACCTCGTTGCGGCCCGCGCGCACCAGCGGCGCCGGCACGTACAGGCTCTGCTGCGGTCCGATGTTCCAGTACCGGCCCACGCAGAAGCCGTTGACGTAGGCGACGCCGTGCCCGGCGCCGGAGACGTCGAGGAAGGTGTCCGTCGGTGACTCTGCGTCGAAAGAGGCGCCGACCAGCACCGGCAGGGCGTCCTCGTCGGCCCCGTCGTCGAGCGCGGGCGCGGCCTCGAGCAGCGCGGCGAGCTCCTCCCCCATCTCCTCGAGGGGCCAGGCGTCCGCCTCCCAGTCGTTGAGGAAGCGGATGGTCTGCCAGACGCCGCCGAGGATGCCCTTGCGCTCTCCGAGGCGGGGGCCGAAGTTCACCCGGCCCAGGTTCTCGACCAGGATCTCCAGGCGCACCGTGCGGCGGCCGCCCTCCGGCAGCAGTCGGTCCGCGAGATGGGCGAGCTCGACGAGGGCCGGGTCGGTGGCGTCGGTGCGCTCGGCGAGAGGGAGACCGGCCTGCGCCGGGTCCAGACCGGCGGCGCCGGCGTAGATCCCGTCGATGTACACCCAGGCCCGGTCGTGCAGGTCGTAGAGCTTCAGCGGCGTGATCGCGGGCCAGCCCTCGCGGTCGCTGCGGGCGATCTCGATCTCCCGGGACAGGCGCAGCAGGCCGCGCTCGAGACCGAGGTCCTCGAAGGCCGGCGGCATCGGGTGCACCTCGGCGCTGCGGGTGAAGCGCTCGGTGCCGCGCAGGGAGACGACCTTCTCGATGGGGACGTCACCGGCCGGCAGGGTCGCCGGCTGCGCGTCCAGTCCGAGCTGCGCGAGATGCTCCTCGTACGCGGGCAGCTCGCGGTGCGCGGCGACCACCTCGCGGAAGGCACGGAACTTGTCGGTCAGTGCGCCGTTCTCGGCGATCGGGGCGTCGTAGTCGTAGCTGGTGGTGGTGGGCTGCAGCGTGCCGTCGTGGTTGGCACCGGCCTGCATCCCGAAGTTCGTGCCGCCGTGGGCCATGTAGAAGTTCACGCTCATGCCGTGCTCGAGCATGTCGGCGAGCTCGCCGGCCGCGTCGCCGCCGGTGCGCTCGTGATGCTCCTCGCCCCAGTGGTCGAACCAGCCGTTCCAGAACTCCATGCACATCTGCGGCTGGTCGGGCAGCTCCCGCTCGGCCATCGCCAGCACCTCCAGGGTGCGGGAGCCGAAGTTCACCGTGCCGAGCGCCCCGTCGACGGTGCCGCCGGTCAGCCACATCCGCGCCGGACCGTCCGAGGTGACCAGCAGCTCCTCGATGCCGCGCGCGACGAGGCCGTCGCGCAGGTGCGCGAGGTACGCCGTGTCGTCTCCGAAGCTGCCGTACTCGTTCTCCACCTGCACCATCACCACGTTCCCGCCGCGGCCGGCCTGACGCTGCGCGATCACCGGGATCAGCTGGTCGAACCAGGCGTCGACCAGCTGCAGGTAGGCGGCATTGCGGTTGCGCAGGCGCAGATTGCGGTCGGCGAGGATCCAGCCGGGGAAGCCGCCGTTCTCCCACTCGGCGCAGATGTACGGGCCGGGCCGCACGATCGCGTCCAGCCCCTCCTCGGCGGCGATGTCCAGGAAGCGGCCCAGGTCCGCGAACCCCTCGAAGGTGGTGACCTCGCGGGAGGGCTGGTGGATGTTCCAGGCCACGTAGGTCTCCACGGTGTTGCAGCCCATCACGACCAGACGGCGCAGACGGTCCCGCCATTGCTCGGGATGGATGCGGAAGTAGTGCAGGGCGCCGGAGACGATCAGGTGCGGATCCCCGGCGCGCAGGAAGCCGTCGGGGGTGGGCTGGAGCAGAGCGGGCATCGTGCGGAGTCCTCTCGTGTAAAACGTCTTACGTCAGTGTGTCAGGTCTCCGCCCGGGCGGCACGTTCGTCGGGCGGGCTCGTCGGCCGGGCCCGCCGGCCGGGCCCGTCGGGTGGCGCCGTCGGCCGCCGAGGGACATCGCCCCTGGCAGGATGAGGGACAGCCCTGCGGCACCGGCTGATCAGCGGGTCTGCGTCGGATCCCCGATCCAGCCGACGACGAGCGGAGCGAGCGTGGTCAGCTCGTAGGCGATCACCAGGAAGGGCCGGTCCAGCACCAGCTCGTGCTCGTCGAGGGGGGCGGAGACCGCGCCGACGCCCACGACGGTGGCCGCAGCGGCCTCCATCCCCTCCTCGTCGATCGTGAGCACCGCCTTCTGCAGCACGTCGTCGACGGCCAGGCCGCCCTCGCCGGTGACGCCGGAGAAGTCTGCGCCGCCGCTGAAGGCCTCGGCCATGCCGAGCTGCTGCAGCGTGGGGGTGAGCGAGGCACCCCAGCCGACGTCCAGCGCCGGCACGCTCAGCCGGGTGCGGGACTCGGAGTCCTCGAGCCCGGCGAGCAGCGCCCCGAGGCCGGCATCGGGAGCGTCGGCCGACGTCGCCCAGGCGTCGAGCACCTCATCGAGGTCGCCGGTGGGCTGGACGAGGGCGAGGGCGAGCTCCTTGCCGTAGGTGTCCAAGGAGGTGGCGCGGCACACCTCGTCCTCGTACCAGGTGGTGGTGCTGCCCTCGAGCATCTCGGCGCTGAGCTCCTCGCCGTCGGCGGTGGTGAAGGTGCCGCCGCTGCGCGTGAGCTTCTTCGGCCAGGCGGCCTTCAGATGCAGGGCGTTGACCAGGACGAGCCGGGTGCTCTTCGTCAGCGCCCCCTCGGGGACGATGTCCTCGACGAGGTCGTTCGTGGAGTCGGCGACCCAGCCGTTGATCTCGCCGCGGGCCTGTTCGCGCGCGGCCTCATCGACGAAATCCGCCTCGAACAGGCCGCTGCCGAACCAGGTGGCGAGGTCCTCCAGGAACGGCTCGCGCACCTCCATCCCCTCCTGCACCCAGGTGCCGTTGACCAGGGAGGCGGTCGCCGGTTCAGGTGCCTCCTCCTTCGCGAGCTCACGCTCTCGGTCGCCGACGGCGGCGAGCACCTGGGCGAGCGTGTTGGCGGAGGCGGCGAGCTCGTCCATGGGGCCGCCGAGCACCTCCTCCATCTGCGCACGGGTGCTCCCGGCCGCGCCCATCCCGATCATGGCCAGCGCAACCTGCGCCGACAGCGGCGAGCAGACGGCGTTGGCGGGCGCCCGGTCGATCGCGGCCAGCAGCGTCGCGGTGAACGGGATGACCAGGTCGCCCGCATCCCGGGCCGGGCCCGCCTCGGCGCGGGGCAGGTCGGCCCGCAGGTCCGGATCGGGGCCGTCACCTCCGCCGCAGGCCGCGAGGCCGAGCGCGGCCAACGGGAATGCTGCCCCAGCAGCCAAAAGGTCGCGCCGCCGATGGCGGATCCGGGCGTGAACATCTCTCATGCGCCCACTCAAGCGCAGGAGGACTGCCGGGACAAGCCGGGCGACCCACTTGCCGGAATCGTTCACAGACACGGAGCGGAAAAACTTCCGCACTGCAGGCCCGACACGAACCTTGACAGGACCACCTCGGGGACCTTTTACTGTAATCGATCACAGTCACGGCATCGATGCATTGGCTGACCCGGTGGCCCGAGACGGGAGGGGCCGCTTCTCGACAGGCCGCGCAAGGATGCAGGGCCGCAACAGAAGGAGAGCGACGATGGCGTACTCATCAGGACATACCGGACACCCCAGCCGGCGGAGCATGATCCTCGGCGGCGCAGCGATCGGGGCCACCGCGGTCACGGCCCTGAGCTCCTGCACTGAAGCCCCCGCCGAGGGCGGGGCGGACGGCGGCCTCGAGTGGGACGAGGCCAGCGGGGGCTACGTAATGGAAGAGGAGGTCGCCACCGGCAAGGCGCCCCTGACCCTCTGGGTCGAGTACGAGGAATACGGCGACGCCATCGTCACGGCGTTCCAGGATGTCCACCCCGACGTGAAGATCGATGTCGAGATCGTCGCCAAGGTCGATGCGGGCGAGCGCATGGCGCTCGATGGAGAAGCCGGCAGCGGTGCCGATGTCTTCACGCTCCAGTACGACCAGCTCTCCAGCGCCATCGACGCCGGGACGGCCGCACCCATCGGTCAGTACGAGGACGCGCTCACCGAGCGATCCGGCCCGGTATTCGCCGCCGCCGTCAGCCGTGAAGGCGCCATGCACGGCGTGCCGATCGCGACCGAATCGATCGCGCTGTTCTACAACCGGACCCTCCTGAAGAGCCTCACCGGCTCCGAGGAGCCGGCCACCACCTGGGAAGAGATCACCGACCTCGCGGCGAGCTACAACGACAGCGCCGCAAACACCTGGACGATCCGATTCCTCGCTGGGGAGATGTACTACGCCTATCCGGTTCTGTCCTCTCTCGGCTGGCGGCTCTATCCCGACGGGGACCTGGAGGACCCTCAACTCGATTCCTCCGAGCTGACCGCCGGCCTCGAGTACTTCGCGAGCCTGCGGGACATCTGGGACGTGAACTCGGCTGACGCGACCTACGACTCCGTCGAGAACGAGTTCGCCAAGGGTGAGACGCCATACGTCATCACCGGCCCCTGGGCCTTCGGTGACTTCGACCCAGCCGCCGAGAGCCTCGGGTTCGAGTACGGGGTCACCACGCTGCCCACCGCCGCGGACGGCTCCACCGCGCTCTCCCTGGCCGGCCTGTCGGTCGCCGTGGTCTCCGGCTACACCCCCTACCCGGCCGCAGCCCGCGTCCTCGCCGATTTCATGGCCTCCGACGCCGGTGCCGAGGCGCTCTACTCCTCCATCGGGGCGGTTCCCGCACTGACCCCGGAACTCTCCTCGAGCATCAAGGGTCTCGCTGACGACGAGCACGCCCAGGGGGTTCTCGCACAGTCCCAGAACTCCGATCTCGTCGAAGAGATCCCCGCGTACATGTACACGGTGGGCAATGCGCTCGTCGCCCAGGTCTGGGACGGCATCCTCGAGGTCGGAGACGCACAGAGCCAAGCGCAGACCGACTACCAGAACCTCTCGAGTCTCGGGGAGTAGGCCCCATGACACAGACGCTCGTGAAGAGGGAAGCGCCGCCGTCGGTTCCGGAGAGACCTGCACCGCAGCAGTCGTCCGCGTGGGTGGCAGGGCTGGCCTCCGCACTCCTGTGGGGAAGCGGACAGGCCATGAACCGCCAGTACGCCAAGGGGCTCATCTTCCTCACACTCATGGTGGCGACGGTCGCGACAGAGCTGGTGACCGGCTACTACGGCAATCTGACCAGCTACAGCTTCAGGAGGAACGGCGGGTTCTTCCTCCGAGGGCTGTGGGGCCTGATCACACTGGGCACCGAGCCGCGGTCGACGGGCCTGACGGGCCTGACGGGCGGCGACCACTCGATCGTCCTGATGGTCAACGGCTTGATCGCCCTGCTCACCCTGCTCGTGATCGCCGCACTCTATGCCTGGAACGTCATCGATGCGGTGCGTACGCGGCGCATCCTCATTCGAACGGGGACCGCACCCACCTCGCGCGAGTACTTCACGACTCTGTGGCAGTCGTCGTACGCATACATCGTGCTCTCGCCGCTTCTGGCGCTGCTGCTGTTCGTGAGCGCTCTGCCGATCATCTTCGGCATCCTCATCGCCTTCACGAATTACAACCGCGACAACCTGCCTCCGCTGTCCCTCGTCGACTGGGTCGGCCTGTCGAACTTCACGGCCATCTTCTCCATCAAAGCCTGGTCGGGCACCTTTCTCGGCGTGCTCACGTGGACCGTCGTCTGGGCGATCGTCGCGACCGTGACGACATATCTCTTCGGATTCATCCAGGCGGTCATCCTCAACAGCTCGCGTGTCCGGTACCCACGGTTCTGGAGGAGCATCTACATCCTGCCGTGGGCCGTGCCGGCGATGATCTCCGCACTCGTCTTCCGATCGATGTTCAACGGACAGTTCGGACCGATCAACCAGATCCTGCTCGACTGGGGCCTGATCGACCAGCGCATCTATTGGTTCACGGACCCAAGCAACGCCTTGCTCGCTCGGGTGATGGCGCTGCTCGTGAACCTCTGGCTCGGCTTCCCGTACTTCATGGCGCTCATCGGCGGCGCACTGACCAACATCGACAAGAACTACTACGAGGCAGCAGTGCTCGACGGCGCATCGTCGTCGCAGATCCTGCGCCGGATCACCTTCCCGATCATCTATCGGGCGACCGCCCCGCTGGCCGTGCTCGCGTTCGTCGCGAACTTCAACAACTTCGGAGTCATCTACTTCCTCACCGAGGGTGGGCCCGCGAACTCGAACTACCAATTCGCGGGAAGCACGGACCTCCTCATCACCTGGTTGTTCACACTGACCGTCGACAACCGCCTGTACAACATCGGTGCCGTCATGTCGATCGTCATCTTCGTCCTGGTAGGCACCTTCTCCCTGTGGAATCTCAAGAGATCGAGGGCATTCGATGAGCTCTGACATCATCGGCACCACCCGCCCATCCGGTGCCGGTCGCACCGCACGCGCCGGCGGTTCTGCGCGCAGCACCGGTACCGCCGTGCTCTGGGACAGGTCGAAGACGATCCTCATCCACATCGAGCTCGCCGTGCTCGCGGTCGTCGTCATCTACCCGCTGGTGTGGGTCGTCGGGGCGTCCTTCGGAGCGACCGGTGGGCTCGCCCAAGCCTCCGCAATCCCCTCGGACCCCTCACTTGCGAACTACGTCCGACTTCTCACCGCAACCGATTTTCCACGGTGGTATCTGAATTCGCTCATCGTCGCGACGAGCAACATGGTCCTCAGCGTCGTCATATCGGCGTTCAGCGCTTACATCTTCTCCCGGCTGCGCTTTCGCGGTCGAACGTTCGCGCTGACGTCGATGCTGATACTGCAGATCTTCCCTGCGTTCCTCAGCGCCATCGCCGTCTACATGCTGTTCCTGAACTTCGGTCTGCTCGACAGTCTCACGGGGCTGATCGTCGCGAGTCTTGCCGCACAGCTTCCCTATAACACGTGGCTGCTCAAAGGGTACGTCGACGGCATCTCCACGAGCTTCGACGAAGCGGCACTCATCGACGGCGCCTCGCGGACACGGATCTTCACCCGCATCATCCTCCCTCTCATGAAACCGATGCTGACCTTCGTCGCGATCACCCAGTTCGCCGTGCCCTGGATGGACTTCATCCTCCCGAAACTGCTGATCAGCAGCCCTCAGCACAAGACCATCGCCATCGGCCTGTTCGAGATGATCGCCGACGAGACCCGCAACGAGTTCACCACGTTCGCCGCCGGGGCCGTCCTGGTCGCGGTGCCCATCACCATTTTGTACATCGTGCTTCAGAAGCACCTGATCAGCGGCCTCACGGCCGGAGGGGAGAAGGGATGACCCTTCAGATCCGCGGCGCGGACGCGTCGATGACCGAAGAGCTCGAGGAGCTCGGCGCCGTGTTCTCCCACCGAGACCGGACTTCCGACGATCCATTCGCGATCATGGCAGCCGAAGGAGCGACACTCTCGCGCCTTCGCCTGTGGGTCGACCCCTACGACGAGGACGGTGCCCCGTATCTCGGCGGCACGAACGATCTCGAGCGGACCATCCGGCTTGCCCGCCGTTCCCGGGAGGCCGGGCTCGATGTCATGCTCGACATCCACTACAGCGACTTCTGGACCGACCCGAAGAAGCAGCGTCTCCCCCGCGCCTGGTCAGAGCTGGACGAGAGCGAGCTCGCAGGCGCCGTCGAGGACTACACGCTCACGGTCATGCGCCGCTTCGCCGACGAGGGGATCGAGGTCGCGTACGTCCAGGTCGGCAACGAGATCACCAACGGGATGCTCTGGCCCGTCGGCCGCACGCCCCGCTACCTCTTCGAGGAGAGGCGATTCGAGGACGTGGACCCGGACGAGCGCAGACGGCAGTTCGACACCCTCTCCTGCCTTCTCGCAGCAGGAGCACGGGCGGTCCGTGCCGAGTCACCGGATACCCGCATCATCCTCCACCTCGACTTCGGCGGGGCGGCAGACCTCTACCGCGGCTGGTTCGATGAGATCACCGCACGCGGAGTCGACTTCGACGTGATCGGCCTGTCCTACTACCCGATCTGGCACGGAACCCTCGACGATCTCGGACGGAACCTCGCCTCCCTGGTCGAACGCTTCGAGAAAGACCTGTGCGTCGTCGAGACCGCCTATGCGCATCGACCCGATACTGCCGACGGCGCCTTTGCGATCTTCGACGCGGAGTCCGCCGTGAACCTGGGGTACCCCGCAACTGTCGATGGACAACGGCACTTCCTCGAGGACCTGAGCACAACGCTCGCACGAGTGCCTGACCATCGCGGACTCGGCTTCGTGTATTGGGAACCGGCGTGGATCCCGATCGAGGGCACCAGCTGGGCGAGCCGCGCAGGCATGGAGTACGGCGACGACGTGGCAGAGCCCGGGAACAACTGGTCGAACCAGGCGCTGTTCGACGAGGACGGCCGAGCACTCGACTCGTGGGCGGCGTTCCGCCATGAGACGCCCGCGGCACGGGGCCGCGGCGGCCCGCAGCGAGAGCTGCGGCAGGAAGGAGATGAACGATGACGTTCTCGAACGATGCGATACGGCAACCCACACGGCGCACAGTCGTCCTCGGGACTGCAGGGCTTGTCGCTGCGGGCTTCGGACTCGGTGCCATCGGTCCGGCCGAGCAGGCCCGGGCGGCGGGCGACGAGCTCATCATGGGAGGCGATCTCGGCATGCTCGCCGAGGTCGAAGAACGCGGCGGGGTCTTCTCCGACGGCGGGATCGTCACGGATCCCGTCGCGCTCATGGCAGCCTCAGGAATGAACCTTGCACGCCTTCGACTCTGGGTCGACCCGTACACGGCGGCGGGTGAGGCGTACGGCGGTGGGACCAACGACCTGGTCGCGACGATCGCGATGGCTCGACGGGCGAAAGCTCACGGCATGCGGATTCTGCTCGACATCCACCTGAGCGACTGGTGGGCGGACCCGGGAACGCAGACCAAGCCGAAGGCCTGGCGATCCCTGTCCTACGCCGATCTCGTCGATACCGTCCACGACTACACCGAGGACGTGATCGGGCAGATGCGATCGGCCGGTGTGCTCCCCGACATGGTGCAGATGGGGAACGAGACGACCGCCGGCATCCTGTGGGACGACGGGAAGGTCGGCGCCGGCAATCCGGACTTCTCCCAGCTCGCCGAGCTGCTCCGATCCGGGATCGACGGAGTCCGCGGTGCGCTCGGGCCCGGCGAGGGTGTCGAGGTCATCCTCCACCTCGACCATGGAGGGGACAACGCTCTCTACCGATGGTGGTTCGACGGCATCGTGGCCGAGAACGTGGATTTCGATGTCATCGGGCTCTCCTATTACCCGTTCTGGCACGGGACCATGGGCGAACTCGCCGACAATCTCAATGACATCAGCGGGCGATACGGCAAGGACGTCCTCATCGTCGAAACCGCTTACGCCTGGACCCTCGAGGACGGGGACGGTCTCGGGAACTCGTTCTACACCGCCGAGGAGGAGGATGGCGGCTACCCGGCCACCGTCGCAGGGCAGACCGCATTCCTCCGGGACCTGCGCGATATCGTGCTCGCAGTCCCCGACGGCCGCGGCCGAGGTCTCGTCTGGTGGGAGCCCACCTGGCTCCCCGTCGACGGCGCCCATTGGGGGTCGGAGGCCGGGAAGGCCGACAACGATGACCCCGGCACGCTGTCGAACCCCTGGGACAACCAGACCCTGTTCGACTGGGACGGCGAGGCGCTCAGCACGCTCTCGGTCTTCGGCGAGCTCCCGCGAGAGAATCACGTGGTCAACGGCGGATTCGAGGCTGACGGATACACCAACAGCCCGAGCGGCTGGGGCGTCTGGGCCGAGGACCCGAACGACCTGGACGCCATCTTCACCCAAGATCCCGCCGTCGTCGGCTCATACAAACTCACGCACTGGAAGGCTACGGCCCACACGGTGTCGACGTTCCAGATAATCGAGGGGCTCTCTCACGGCACTCACCAGGTGTCGGCGTGGGTGCTGAACAGCGGAGGGCAGGAGGCCGCGTACATGTACGTCAAGGGACATGGTGCGCCCGAGGCCCGAGCCGACCTTCCCGTGTCCTCGAGCTCGTGGATCCGCGTCGCGCTCGAGGTGAGCGTGACGACTGGGCAGCTGGAGCTCGGCTTCTACTCGGAAGCCGCAGCGGATCAGTGGATCAACGTCGACGACGTCCGTGTCGTCGAAACCTACTGAGAGCCGGCAAGGCCTTGGTCGGGTACGGGCGCCAGCGCGACATGTATGCCATATACGGCGTAGTGGTCGCTGTGACGCCCGTACCCGACCACACGAGCCCGGCCCGCCGCACGGGCGAGGCCGATGGGCCCGGCCACCGGGCCGGAGAGGCTGGCGGGCGCGGCTGCACCCGCCGCACCCGCCGCACCCGTCGAGCCGGCCCGGCTCAGCCCTTGACGGAGCCCTCGGTGAGGCCGCCGCGCCAGAAGCGCTGCAGCACCAGGATGAGGATCGCCAGCGGGATCACCGACAGCAGCGCGCCGCCGGTGGTCAGCTGGTAGAACTCCGGCAAGCGGTCCGTCTGCGCCCTCCAGTTGTCCAGGCCCAGGGTGATCGGATAGAGCTTCTCGTCGGCCAGCATGACCAGCGGGAGCATGTAGTTGTTCCAGATCGCGACGAACTGGAACAGCACCACGGTGACGATCGCGGGCGTGAGCTGCGGCAGCGCGAGGCGGTGGAACAGGCCCAGCTCCCCCACGCCGTCGAGTCGGCCGGCCTCGAGCATCTCGTCGGGCACGGCGGCGCTCGAGTAGATCGAGGCCAGGAACAGGCCGAAGGGGCTCACCAGCGAGGGGATCAGCACCGACCAGTAGGTGTTGGTGATCCCGATCGAGCTGAACAGGAAGAACAGCGGCAGCGCCACGGCGGTGCCGGGCACCAGCACACCGCCGAGCACCAGCACGTAGATGAAGCGCCGCCCCGGGAAGCGGTACTTGGCCAGCGCGTAGCCCGCGGCGACCGCGAAGTACGTGGCCAGCACGGAGCCGACGCCCGCGTAGACCACCGAGTTCAGCGCCCAGCGGGGGAAGATCCCGCCGTTGGCCGCGAACACGGCCTTGAGGTTCTCCCACAGCTGGAAGTTCTCGCCGAACCAGAAGCCGTTGGACCCGAACAGGTCCTCGCTGGACTTGGTGGCGTTGATGACCACCCAGTAGACGGGGACCAGGAAGTAGATCGCCACGATCGCGAGGATCGCGGTGACCAGGATGGTGGTGGTGGGCTTGCGCCCCGCGTCGCGGGCACCGGTGCGGTGCTCCTGCGAGGCGCGCTTGACGTCGGCGCGGCGGCGGCCGGTGGGCACGGCCGTGTCATGGGTGGGGTTCGAAGTGCTCATCGACGCTTCTCCGTCCAGTTGGAGATTCCCAGCGCGACCGCCGAGAGGAGGAAGGCGGAGACCGCGATGATCACGGCCTGCGCGGCCGCCATGCCCACGTCGTTGTACTGGAACGCGAAGGCGTAGGCGGACATGTTCGGGGTGTACTCCGAGGTGATCCCGGCGCTCATGGTCTGCAGCAGCCGCGGCTCGGCGAACAGCTGCAGGGTGCCGATGATCGAGAAGATGATCGTCAGCAGCAGGGCGGGGCGGATCAGCGGAAGCTGGATCGCCATGGCCACGCGGAAGCCGCTGGCGCCGTCGATCTTCGCGGCCTCGTAGAGCTCACCGGGGATCGACTTGAGCTGGGCGATGATGATCAGCATGTTGTAGCCGGTGTAGGTCCAGGTCACGATGTTCGCGATGGACCACAGCACCATGTTCGGGCCGAGGAAGTCGATCTCGATGCCCACCCAGCTCAGCACGTCCACGATCGGGCTCAGGCCCGGGATGTACAGGAACGACCACAGGATCGTGGCGATCACGCCGGGGATGCCGTAGGGCAGGAAGTAGGTGGCGCGGAAGAAGCCGGGCCACTTCGCGTTCGCGCTCTCCAGCAGCAGGGCGAGGATCGTGGCGGCCACGATCATCACGGTCACCTGCACGACGCCGAAGAGGATCATGCGCCCGATCGACTCGACGAAGTTCGGGTTCGACAGCGCCTTGAGGTAGTTGTCGAAGCCGGCGAAGGTGTTGGTCAGGCCGCCCTCGCCGAGCAGGCCGGAGCGCTCGACGGAGTTGAACGAGTACCCGATCGCCATGATGATCGGCACGATCATCGTGCCGATGAAGACGATCAGGAACGGGCCCAGCAGGAGCCAGGGAGCTGTCTTGGACCTCATCGTGCCTCCTCCGCATTCAGTCCCATGTCGCGCATGATCTCGACGATCTTCGCCTGCGTCTGGGGGAGCATGTCCACCAGGGGGATCTCTCCGGTCACGGCGGTGCTCATGCCGTCGCCGATCATGTCCTGGGCCCGCTGCATGAGCGGAGCCCAGGTCCATTCGAGGTTCTGTCCCTCGGCCATGGGCTGGATGACCTCCTCGTTGTAGTTCTGTCCGGAGAAGAACTCGGAGGGCTCCTGCCGGATCTCGCCGATGTAGTCCTTCGCCGGCGACCAGCCGATGCCGGAGAACTCGATCATCGCGTCGATCCCGGCGGGGTCGGTGCACATCCAGGTGAGGAACTCGAGCGCCTCGGTCGGGTGCTTGCTCGTCGAGAGCACCGCGGCGGCGGATCCGCCGTGGGCGCCGGAGGCGTAGCCGTCGGACCAGGTGGGCATGGGCGCGGCCGCCCACTTGCCCGAGCCGTTCGGCACGGACTCGATGAGCGCATCGGACCAGGAGCCGGAGACGGTGGCGAGGATGTTGCCCTCGCCGGCGGCCGCCATCCAGGGCGTGGAGAACGCGCCGTAGCCGGTGCCGATGATCTTCTCGGCGAGGATCTCGTCCCAGTACTCGGCGACGCGCATCGAGTCCTCGCCCGTCATGTCGACGATCCAGCCGTCGCCCTCGGGGCGGAACCACACCGCGCCGGACTGCATGATCCAGGCGATGAGGTAGGACCCGTCCGAGGGGTCCAGGGTGATGAGGTCCTTGCCGGCCTCGGAGACGGTCCCGGCGGTCTCGCGGAACTCCTCCCAGGTGGCCGGAGGCTTGAGGCCGAGCTCGCCCTCGAGCACCTCGCGGTTGTAGAAGGTGGCCACGGGGCCGGTGTCCTGGGGGACGGCCCAGTAGGTGTCCCCGACCTTCACCTGGCTCAGGGCGCCGGGGTCGTAGGCCTCCGTCTCCTCGGCGAAGCCGTAGCGGTTCAGATCCGTCAGCGCACCGGCGAGGGCGAACTCCGGGACCTGGCGCAGCTCGACCTGGGCGAGGTCCGGGCCGCCGCCGGCGGAGACGGCGGAGAGGATCTTCGCGTAGCCGCCGGTGTTGCCACCCGGGATCCAGGTGGTCTCGACCTTGATCCGATCCTGCGTCTCGTTGAAGACGTCGGCGACCTTCTGCAGGTCCTTCAGCCAGGCCCAGTAGCTGATGGTCACCGGGCCGTCGCTCGGCGGAATCGTGGGCTCTTCATTGACATTGCCCGGATTCG
This sequence comes from Brachybacterium faecium DSM 4810, assembly GCA_000023405.1. Taxonomy (NCBI): domain Bacteria; kingdom Bacillati; phylum Actinomycetota; class Actinomycetes; order Micrococcales; family Dermabacteraceae; genus Brachybacterium; species Brachybacterium faecium. The sequence continues at coordinate 468,520 of CP001643.1, read as the reverse complement.
GCGGTGCGCAGGCGGCCAGCCCGGCGAGCATCGCCGCTCCGGATCCCGCCAGCGCGGTGCGCCGGGACAGACGTGGCGTCATAGTTCTGTCATCGTCCTTTCTCGTCGCCGAGTCTCCTGCGAGCGAAGCCCGCCCGGGTCGAGGTGCGGCACCTCGCAGACCGTGAACGTTAACGGAGGGGGATGCTACTCGATGATCGTGCGGGTCCTGTCACCCCGGCCCGCAGCGCAGCAGCGCCCGCAGGATCACCGGGCCCCTGCACCGCAGCGCGCGGGGACGCGGACCGGACCGTTCCTCCCACCTCGGAGAGCATCGCTGACCTGCGATGACCATGCGACGGAGGTTGCCTATATCACGCCGGATGCGGCCCCGTCAGGCGTTTGCCGGAAGTGACCGCCCACCACCGCGTGCGCAGTGGTAGCGTCAGCGCCCGTCAGCGCGAGCTGCCAACCCCCGCCGTGACCACCTCGCCCGAGGCCGTGCCGCGCCGCTCCCATCCCCCCGTCCCCAAGGAACTGCTTCATGGTCGACCTCCGCCTCGACGCCCAGTGGATCGACTACGCGATCATCGCGTTGTACTTCGCCTTCGTCCTCGGTGTGGGCTGGTACGCCAAGCGCGGCATCTCCACCTCGATCGAGTTCTTCCTCTCGGGCCGGTCCCTGCCCGCCTGGGTCACCGGCCTCGCATTCATCTCCGCCAACCTCGGCGCGGTGGAGATCATGGGCATGTCCGCCACCGGCGCGGAGTTCGGCATGCCGACCATGCACTACTTCTGGGTCGGCGCGATCCCCGCGATGCTGTTCCTGGGCGTCGTGATGATGCCCTTCTACTACGGCTCGAAGGTGCGCTCGGTCCCCGAGTTCATGCGCATGCGCTTCGGCACCGGCGCGCACCTGGTCAACGCGCTGAGCTTCGCGCTCGCGCAGCTGCTCATCGCCGGCGTGAACCTCTACCTGCTCGCCACCATCGTGAACCGTCTGCTGGGCTGGCCGCAGTGGGTGGGCCTCGTGGTCGCCGCCGCGTTCGTGCTGTTCTACATCACCGTCGGCGGTCTCTCCGCAGCGATCTACAACGAGGTGCTGCAGTTCTTCGTGATCGTCGCGGCCCTGCTGCCGCTGACCCTCATCGGCCTGCACCGCGTGGGCGGCTGGAGCGGCATGAAGGAGCGCGTCGCCGGGGACGGCATGCTCGGCGAGGAGCAGCTGCACACGTGGCCGGGGCAGGCGCTGTCCGGTTTCGACAGCCCCGTGCTGTCCGTCGTCGGCATCGTGTTCGGCCTGGGCTTCGTGCTCTCCTTCGGCTACTGGACCACGAACTTCGTCGAGGTCCAGCGCGCGATGGCCTCGAAGTCCATCACCGCCGCCCGGATGACGCCGATCATCGGCGCGTTCCCCAAGATGTTCATCCCCTTCATCGTGATCGTGCCGGGCATGATCGCGGCGGTGCTCGTCGGCGAGCTGACCGAGTTCAAGCAGCTCGACGTCGCCGGTGACGCGACCGGCGCGGCCGCGACCGGCGTCACCTACAACGACGCCCTGCTGCTGCTCATGCGCGATGTGCTGCCCAACGGCCTGCTCGGCGTCGCGATCGCGGGGCTGCTGGCGGCGTTCATGGCCGGCATGGCCGCGAACATCTCCGCCTTCAACACCGTGGTCAGCTACGACCTGTACCAGCAGTACGTGAAGAAGGACGCGCCCGACGCCCACTACACCCTGGTGGGGCGCATCGCCACCGCCGCGGCCTGCGTGATCGCGATCTTCACGGCTCTCATCGCCGGGCAGTTCTCGAACCTGATGGACTACCTGCAGACCCTGTTCGGCTTCTTCAACGCCCCGCTGTTCGCGACCTTCATCCTGGGCATGTTCTGGAAGCGGATGACCCCGGCGGCCGGCTGGTCCGGGCTCGCCTCGGGCACCCTCGCCGCGGTGATCCTGTGGTCCTCCTCGACCTTCTTCCACCTCTTCGAGCTGCCCGGTCAGGGCCTGGCCTTCATGAGCGCCGCCACCGCGTTCGTGGTCGACATCGTGGTCTCGGTGGTGGTCACCCAGTTCACCGCCCCGAAGCCCGCCCACGCACTGAAGGGCCTGGTCTACTCGGAGACCCCGAAGGCGGATCTCGTCGATTCCGATGAGAAGGACCTGCCGCTCTGGCGCCGCCCCGTCCCCATGGCCGGCCTCGGCCTGGCCATGGTCATCATCCTGAACATCGTCTTCGCCTGAGCGCGGACGGAGGAGAACACCCATGAGTGCACACAAGGATCAGGACCCGACCACCGGGCCGACCGCAGACCTCCCCGAGGACGCGACGGTGCAGACCGCCGGCGCCTTCGACATCCGCAACTTCATCGGCGCGCTGCTGGGCCTGTTCGGCCTGGCGCTGCTGGCGATGGGCCTCTTCGCCTTCGGGCCCGACGAGGCCGCGAAGACCGACGGGCTCAACGCCAACCTCTGGGCGGGCCTGGCGATGCTGATCGCCGGCGCCCTGTTCATGATCTGGACCAAGGTGGACCCGATCCGCATGGTGGTCCGCGAGAACGAGCCCGGCGCCGAGGACTCCCGCGACATCGCCGCACTGGACTGAGCAGGCAGCTCGGCGCTCGCCGGCCGCCTCCGTCGACTCCCCCGACATCCGCCCGCCCCGGCGGGATCGGGGGATTCGCGCTTCCCGGCACGGCCCGCCGAAGCCGCGCGGCACTGCCGCACCACCGCACTGCCGGACCGCCCCGCCGCACGGCGGGCGGGCCCCGCGACGTGCCGGGGCCCGCGTAGCATCGACGGCGACGTCCGATCCGATGAAGGAGCACGTGTGAGCGACCAGCCCAGCCCTGCCCGCGCCGATCAGCCCGGCGCCGGTCCGTCGGCCGCCGAGACGCGGGGCGGCGACAAGCCCGCGATCCCCGAGGACCGCCTGGTCACCACGGTGCACTCGCTGTCCCTGCCGGAAGGGCCGCTGGACTACACGGCCACCGCCGGCACCGTGGTGCTGAAGGAGGAGCCCGAGGGCGAGGAGTACGACCGCGGCGCCGCCTACGCGGAGCTGTTCTCCGTCTCCTACGTGGTCCCCGGCACCGATGATGCCCCGCGCCCGGTGATGTTCGCGTTCAACGGCGGGCCGGGCGCCTCGACGGTGTGGCTGCACCTGGGCCTGCTCGGCCCGCGCCGGGTGGAGTCCGGCGACGCCGGCGCACCCGCCGCTCCCCCGCACCAGCTGCTCGACAACCACGAGACGATCCTCAAGGACGCGGACCTGGTGGTCGTCGACGCGATGACCACCGGCTACTCCCGCCCCGCGCCGGGACAGAAGCCGAACCGGCACCACGGCCTGGCCGAGGATCGCGACCTCATCGCCGCATTCATCATCGACTGGCTCACCCGCAACCGGCGCTGGACCTCGCCGATCTACCTGGCGGGCGAGTCCTACGGCACCACCCGCGCCTCCGCGGTGGCCGCGCACCTCATGGACCGCTACTACGTGGCGGTGGCCGGGATCGCGCTGATCTCGCCGGTGCTCGACTTCGGCACGATCGTCTTCTCCGCGGGCAACGACCGCCCCTACCTCCACTACCTGCCCACCTATGCCGCGATCGCGCACGCGCACGGCAAGCACGAGGGCCGGCTGCTGCAGGACGTGGTCGACGAGGCCGAGGCCTTCGCCGAGCAGGAGTACCCGGCGCTGCTCGCGGCCGGCGCACGGCTCGATCCCGCGCAGAAGCAGGAGGCGGCCGCCCGCATCGGCGCGCTCATCGGCGTGGACCCGGACTGGGTGGAGAGGGCGGATCTGCGGGTGGAGCACCTCGCCTTCCTCGCCGAGCTGCTGCGCGAGGAGGGCCTCGTCACCGGGCGGATCGACGGCCGCTTCACCGCACCCGCCGGCAACGGCAACTCGGCCCGGATGGAGACCGACCCGTCGATCGACCAGCTCGCCCCCTCCTACACGGCCACGATCAACCAGTACCTCGGCGGGGAGCTGGAGTTCACCAGCGACGTGGTCTACGAGATCATGTCCGGCCGGGTGCATCCGTGGAGCTACAAGGACTTCGAGAACCGCTCGGTGGAGGTCGCCTCGGACCTCGCCCGGCTGCTGCGCAAGTCCCCGCACACGACGGTGCTCGTCTCGCACGGCTATCACGACGCCGCCACCCCCTTCCACGCGAGCGAGCACGTGCTCGCCCAGCTCGCGATCCCGCGGGAGGACTACAGCGACCGGATCCGCGTCGAGTACTACGAGGCCGGGCACATGATGTACTGCCACGAGCCGAGCCGCCTCGCCCTGTCCCAGCACCTGTCCGAATGGGTCACGGGGGCGGACGCCGCAGCCGTGGACGATCCCGACGCAGAGGACGACGCCGCCACGGAGTGACGGCCGGGCCCGTCGCCGCATGACGGACGCTGCCCGCTGCGCTGCCGGGTAACGGCCCCGGTGCCCTGCCCGCTGCGCTGCCGGGTGCCGGCCCCGGTACCCTGCCCGCTGCGCTTGTGCGCTGTGCACCGGTGACCGCGGCTCGCACCGGTGCACAGCGCACAGTTGCACGCCCCGGCGCGGGCCTGCCCCGGCTGACGCGGAGCCAGCAGCCCGAATTGCATCCACCGGCGCTGAGCCAGCAGACACCCCCGTATTTCGGGACATGTGCTGGCGTAGCGCCAGTAGGTGCAGGGCCGAGCCGCCAGACTGCGCGCTGCAGGACCGGGCCCAGCCGCTCAGCCTTCACGGTGCAGGGCCGGGCCCAGCCGCTCAGCCTTCGCGGTGCAGGACCGGGCCCAGCCGCTCAGCCGGCGCACTGCCGGACCCCGCCCGGAAAACCTCCCCGGCGCTGGCAGCGGATGGTGAGCGGGGAGAGGTGAGGAGCGCGCTCATCGACGACCGCGGACGGCCCCGCGGTCGGCGCCGGAGGGCCGGTGCGCCCACGCACGTGGATATCAGCTGCCGGGACGGACGGTGGAGTCTCGCACCACCAGCTGGACGGGCACGATGACGTTGGTCCGCACCCCCGCGTCGATCTGCTTGTCCAGGGCGTCGACCAGCTCCTCGGCGATGCGGCCGAAGTCCTGCCGCACCGTCGTCAGCAGCGGCACCTCGGTCCCGGCGAACGCGGAGTCGTCGAACCCGCCGACCAGGACGTCCTCCGGCACGGACCGCCCGTCCTCCCGCAGCGCGTCGATCGCGCCGCGGGCCATCTGGTCGTTAGCGGCGAAGATGCCATCGATCTCCGGGTGCTCGGCCAGAAGCGTCCGCGCCGCAGCTCTCCCGCTCTCGACGGTGTAGTCACCGTGCCGGAGACCGATCACGACCGGAGCGGCCCCCTCGCTGGCTGAGGCATCGACCGCCGCGGTGAAGGCGTCGGGGCGCAGCGTCCCACCGGGTGAGTGTGCGGGCCCCGCGATCACGGCGATCCGGCGGGCACCCTGGGCGATGAGATGCTCGGCCATCAACCGGGCGCCCTCCCGCTCATCAGCGGCGACGAAGGCGATGCGGTCCTCGAGGCCGGTCGGGCTGCCCACGTTCACCAGGGGGATGCCCGCAGCCTGGATCCGTTCGAACAGCTGGTGCTCGGGATGGGCGGAGGCGGTCACGGCGCCGTCCACACCGCTGGTGACGAGGAACGTCTCGGCACGAGCCGCGCTCTGCGCATCCCCTGCCAGCAGCAGCACCATGGACCTGTCACGCGCGGCGAGGGCGTCTCCCACTGCGACCACGAGCGCTTCGAAGTTCGGGTCCTCGAAGAAGCGTGCCGGGGCCTCGTCGACCACGAAGGCCACCGTGCCGCTGCGGCCGGTGCGCAGCTGGCGGGCGGTCGAGTTGGCGACGTAGCCCGTCTCGCGGATCGCGCGCGTGATCAGCTTCGAGGACTCCGCGGAGACCCAGTGGCCGCCGTTCAGATAGCGCGAGACCGTCCCGGTCGAGACGCCGGCACGCCGCGCGACGTCCGAGATCGTCGGCCGTCTGGGGGCCCTGTCCGACCGTGCTGCAGCCACGTCGTTCCTCCACTCTCTCCCCCGCGTGCCCTCTCCACGGGCGGGCATCGGGATGCCAGTATCGCCGAGAGCGGGGCAGCGAGCGCACGCCGCCTCCGCGTGCGGGGTCGCGGGCAGCTCGACCTGTGATCTCCCGGCGGGGGGCCGTTCGCCCGTGGCCGTGCTCAGGCCGTGAGCGGTCACCCCTTGACAGCGCCGCCGGTGAGATCCGACTGCCAGTACCTCTGCAGCAGCAGGAAGAGCGCGATCAGCGGGATGATCGAGACCAGCGACCCGGTGATCACCGTTGTGTACATGGCGGGCTGGGAAGCGCCCTGATTCATGAGGGTGGACAGGCCCACGGTGATGGGGAACAGCGAGTCGTCGCCGAGCATGATGTACGGGAGCATGTAGTTGTTCCAGATCCCCACGAACTGGAACAGGAACACCGTGACCAGGCCCGGCATCATCATCGGCACCGCGAAGCGCGAGAAGATCCTCATCTCGCCGGCACCGTCCGTGCGCGCCGCCTCGATCATCTCCCGGGGCACCGAGGCCCCCGCGTAGATGCGGGCGAGGTAGATCCCGTACGGGTTCAGGATGCTGGGAAGCAGCACCGCCCAGTAGGTGTTGGCAAGTCCCGCCTCGGCGAACAGCAGGTACTGCGGTACGGCGAGGATCACCGCCGGCAGCAGCACGCCGGCGAGGATGATGTTGAAGAACAGCTTCTTGCCGCGGAAGTCGAACAACGCCAGGCCGTACCCGGCCGCGGCGGAGACGAGCGTGGACAGCAGCGCACCGCCGACGGCGTACAGGGCGGTGTTCCCCGCCCAGCGCAGGAAGAGCCCGTCGCGATATGCGAAGAGGTCCTGCAGGTTCTCCAGCAGGTACGCCGACGGCGCGAAGCTGAAGGTCGAGAACAGTTCGTCGGAACTCTTCGAGGCGGCGAACAGCACCCAGACGATGGGGATCAGGCTGTACAGCGCACCGAGGACGAGCACGCCGGTGGCGACGATCGAGGGCCGCTCGGCGCCGCCCCCGCGGGAGCCGTTTCGTGAGGAAGGCGTCGGGCCGGGGGTGGTGGCAGGAGCTCGGGTGGTGGAGGTGGTCATGGCAGTGCTCACCGCTCTTCCTGGGCGAAGGCCTGGCTGCGCACCAGGCGCAGGAAGCCGAAGGAGATGACGAAGGTTGCGAGGGCCACCAGCACGGAGCCCGCGGAGGCTGTGTAGATGTCGTTCTCGGTGAAAGCGTCGCGGTAGATCTTCATCAGCGGCGACCAGGTCGTGGAGATCGAGTTGGTCAGGGGCCGCAGCAGCATCGGCTCGGCGAACACCTGCAGCGTCGCGATGATCGAGAACACGCAGGTCATGATCAGCGAGGGCAGGATCATCGGGACCTTGATCCGCACCGCCGTCTGCAGCTCGGAGCAGCCGTCGAGCGTGGCCGCCTCGTAGAGCTCGCGGGGGACCGAGCGCAGCGAGGTGTACAGCACCACCATGTTGAAACCGGTGCCGCCCCAGATTCCGATGTTCGCGATCGCCAGCAGCACCAGCTGCGGGGACAGGAAGTCCGGCAGCCCGCCGCCGGCGGCCTCGGCCAGGAAGTGGAACGGGCTGGTGCCGGGCAGGTAGAGGAAGCCCCACAGGAGCGAGGAGATCACCGATGGCACGGCGTAGGGCAGGAAGATCGCGATCCGTGCCAGACGCCGCAGCCGTGCGCGACCCGAGTCCAGCAGGAGTGCGAACAGCAGGGCGAGCCCGAGCATGGTCGGCACCAGAACCAGACCGTAGACGAGGGCGCGCAGGGCGCTGGCGAGGAACTCGCTGTCGGCGAGCACGGCCGCGTAGTTGCCCAGCCCTGCCCACACCTCGCTGCGGCCTCCCTCGCCCAGGCCGAGGCCGACGACCTGCTCACGCCGGAAGCTGACGTAGACGGCATAGAGGATGGGGATCGCCAGGAAGGCGAGGAAGCAGATCGCGGCCGGGGCGATGAAGACGTACCCGAAGCGGTCGGTGCGCCGACGCAGCCTCGAGCCGGTGGTGGTCGTGGAAGCGCTCATGCGAGGTCGTACCCCTGGTTCTCGAGATCGGCGACGGTGCCCTCGTGCACGGTCGTGACCGCCTCCTCGAAGGCGGCGGCGGTCGCGGTCCGGGTCGCGATCCCGAAGGCGTCATTGAACAGCGAATAGGTGACGTTGACGTTCGGGCCGAAGGTGAAGGGCTCCACCCCGTCCGCGTTGTGCGTGGAGCGCTCGTAGAAGTCGGGTTGATGGGAAAAGAACTCCGGCGGCGCCTCGAGCGCGGCCTCCGCGTTGGCCAGATCCGCCGGGAAGACGCCGCTGTCCTCCACGAGGGCGAGCACCCCCTCGGCCGAGGTGTTCATCCATTCCGCGAAGCGCACGGCTTCGGCCTGGTGGTCGCTGCCGACCACCACGGACGTTGCCGAGCCGCCCCAGTTGCCGGTGGCGTTCGCGCCCGGCTCCCACTGCGGGATGGTGGACATCCGCCAGGATCCGGCCGTGCTGCCGGCGTTGCCCTCGAGCACGCCGGGCGCCCAGGCCGCGGACACCCAGCCGATCTGGGTGCCATCGTTCAGGGCCGCGTTCCACTGCGGGGTGTACATCGGCTCGGTGGAGATGGCCCCTTCCTCGACCAGCCCGCCCCAGAACTCAGCCACCCGGCGGGTGGGCTCAGCATCGATCTCGACCTTCCAGCGTTCGCCCTCGATCTCCCACCATGAGGCTCCGGCCTGCTGCGCCAGGCCCACGAACAGGCCTGGATCGGTCGAGGAGAAGGTGCCCAGGTACATCGAGGGATCAGCGTCATGGACCACGCGCGCCGCCTCGGCGTACTCGTCCCAGGTCTCGGGGCCGGACAATCCCAGATCCTCGAAGATGTCCTCGCGATAGTAGAACTGCAACGGGCCGGTGTCCTGCGGGATCGCGTAGACCCCGCCGTCGCCGATGCCGACGGAGGACCAGATGCCCTCGGCGAAATGTTCCACCGTGCCGGGATCGAGATCCGCGGCGATGTCAGCGATCGCGTCGAAGGCGACCAGGGAGGTGATGCTCTGGTACTCGGCCTGGACGACGTCCGGGGCACCGTTCCCCGCGCGCACTGCCGTGAGCAGCTTCGTCACAGCGGCGTCGCCCGCGTCCTGCCTGCTCACGAGCACCTGCACGTCCGGATTCTGCTGATTCCAGAGCGCCACCACCTCTTCGATGCCCGGCGCCCACGTCCAGAAGGTCAGCTCCACCGGCGCCGAAGAGGATGCCGATCCGCAGCCTGCAAGGGCTCCGCCGGCCAGTCCGGCGGCGCCGAGGCCGGCTCCGGACCGCAGCAGCTGGCGCCGCGACGGGCGCCATCCCTGCCGGGATGGGGTGGCACTGATCATGCTCGCCTCCTTGCGATGGACGGCCCGCTCGGGGCCGAGTGGTGAGGCCAGAAGCGTAGAACTGTGATCGTTTACAGTCAAGAGTGCAGCCAGTCGCGGGCGTATGCTCCCGTTTCGCTTGCGTGCACCCTCCGTGACGTGCCATGGTCATGCCTCATGACCCGTGATCGATTCCAGTTCTCCTCGCCCACCGCATCGCCGGCCGGTGCCGTGCGCCGCCCCTCCTGGCCGCTCGGGCTCGAGGGACTCGCCTACGGCGGCGACTACAACCCCGAGCAGTGGACCCGGCAGACCTGGGTCGACGACGTGCGCCTGATGCGCGAGGCGGGCGTGAATCTGGTGAGCATCGGAATGTTCTCCTGGGCGAGCCTCGAGCCACGCCGCGGGGAGTTCCACTGGGCGTGGCTGGACGAGATCTTCGCACTGCTTCACGAGGCCGGAATCCGCATCGACCTGGGCACGCCCACGGCCGCTCCCCCGGCATGGTTCTTCCGCGACCACCCCGAGGCCCGCGTGGTCGACCGCGCGGGCCGCGCCCTCGGCCCCGGCTCCCGCGGCATGGCCTGCCCCTCTGCCCCCGCCTACCGCGACGCGGCGACAGGCATCACCCGGGCCCTCGCCGAACGCTACGGCGACCACCCGGCGCTCGCGCTCTGGCACGTGCACAACGAGTACGGCGCTCCCGTCGGCGAGAGCTTCTCGAGCTTCTCTCAGGAGGCGTTCCGCCGCTGGGTGCTCGAGCGCTACGGCTCGCTGGACGCCGTCAACACAGCCTGGGGCACCGCGTTCTGGGGGCAGACCTTCGGAGATCCGGAGGACATCCACGCTCCGCTGCCCACCCCCTCGATGCAGAACCCCTCGCTCGAGCTCGACTGGCGCCGCTTCAGCTCCGCTCAGATCCTCGACTGCTTCCGCGCAGAGCGGGACGTGCTGCACGAGATCACCCCGCACGTCCCGGTGACCACGAACTTCATGGCTCACACCTGCCCGAACATCGATCTGTGGGCGTGGGCGGACGAGGTCGACGTGGTCTCCAACGACCACTACCTGATCGCGGCCGACGAGCGGAATTTCGTCGAGCTGGCCTTCGACGCGGACCTCACACGGTCGATCGCCCGCGGACGTCCGTGGATGCTCATGGAACACTCCACCTCGGGGGTGAACTGGCAGGACCGCAACGTCGCCAAGAAGCCCGGCGAGATGGCCCGCAACTCGCTCTCGCACGTGGGGCGCGGGGCGGACGCGGTGATGTTCTTCCAGTGGCGCGCCTCCCGCAAGGGGGCCGAGAAATTCCACTCGGCGATGCTCCCTCACGCCGGCACCGACAGCCGGGTCTGGCGCGAGGTCACGGAGCTCGGCAGATGCCTCGACGGACTCGCGGACCTGCGCGGTTCTCGCGTCGAGGCCGACGTGGCGATCCTGTGGGACTGGGAGTCGCACTGGGCGCAGGACCTCCCGTGGAGGCCCTCCATCGCGCTCAGCCATCGCGCACAGATCCAGACCTGGTACGAGCGGCTGTGGCGCGACCACGTCGCGGTCGACTTCGCCCACCCCGAGGACGACCTCAGCGGATACCGGCTGGTCCTGGCTCCGGCCTCCTACCTGCTCACCGATGCGGCCGCCGCGAACCTCTCCGAGTACGTGCGCGGCGGCGGCCAGCTCGTGGTCGGTCCCTTCTCCGGGATCGTCGATGGGGAGGACGGCGTGCGCGAGGGCGGCTTGAACGCGGCCCTCGCCCCGGTGCTCGGCCTCGAGGTCCACGAGTTCTGCCCGCTGCGCCAGGACGAGGAGGCGCGCCTGGTGATCCACGGGAAGCCGCTGCGCTCCAGCGTGTGGTGCGAGGACCTCCATCTCGCCGGGGCCGAGGCCGTCGGCACCTATATGGACGGACCCGTGCCCGGAGGGGCCGCCGCCACCCGACACGACCACGGAGCCGGTCGGGCGTGGTATCTCGCCTCGGACCTCGGCGTCGAGGACCTCTCTGCGCTGTTCGGCGACGTGTACGAGAGCGCTCGGATCGCGACCCGCGACGCACCCGAGGACGTCGAGCTCCTCGAGCGCGTCGGGGAGGACGGCAGCCGCCACCTCATCGCGCTCAATCACACCGGGGAGGCTGTGGCCGCCCCTGTCGACGGGATCGGCACGCTCGAGATCCCGGCCGGCGGTGTCGCCTTCGCCCACGCCTCCGCCCCCGAACCGGTCGCCGCCGACTGACGGCGATCTCCTCCAGGAACGACGACAGGGAGAACGATGATGCCCACCCACCGCTCCCCCGCCGCCTCGGCCGGAGCCGCCCCGGGGCCCGGACGCCGTGACGCCGCCTCGCACGGCTCGCACGGAGCGGCGACCCTGTCCCGGCGCTATCTGGGCGGGCTCGCCGCTACGGGGGCGGTGCTGGGCACCGGCGTGCTCCTGGCCGCACCGTCTCCGGAAGCCGAGGCGCGGGCGGCGGCCCAGCCGGCGAATCCCGGGTTCGCCGAGGGGCTGTCGCGGTGGAGCGTCTCCGGTCAGTCCTCCGCGGCGGAGGTCCGGGCCGCAGGCGGGCGCCCGCACGTGCTCCATCTCGAGCCCACCCCCGGCCAGGAGGTCGCCGTCTCGCAGCGGGTCGTCGTGGGTCAGGGCGGCGACATCACCCTGCGTGCGCTGGTGCGGGCCGGCGGGGATGGCCGAGCCGCCTCCCTCGAGCTGCGCAACCAGGGCCGCACCTCTCATGTGCACGTGCCCGTGACGGGAGCCGAAGGCACCTGGCTCGAACTCGCAGTGAGCGCGCCGGCCGCTCGCGGAGCCCTCGACATCACCCTGCGCGTCAGCGGCGTCGAGGGCGCGTGGGCGCAGGTCGACGAGCTCCGCTTCACGCCGGACCTGGCCACGCGCACGGTGCGCGGGGTGGATCTCTCCGGCGTCCCGAAGAACGAGGAGCACGGCGCCGTATACACCACGCCGGACGGCGCCGAGCCGGTCGATCCCGTCGAGCTGATGGGGCGCAGCGGGGCGTCCCTCGGCCGCCTGCGAGTCTGGGTGGACCCGGCCGACGGGTACTGCACGCCGGAGCGGACCGTGGGGATGGCTCGCCGGATCCGGGACGCGGGCATGGACGTGCTGGTCGATTTCCACTATTCCGACACCTGGACGGATCCCGGTGCGCAGCATGTGCCCGCGGCATGGGTGCAGCACGATCCCCAGCAGCTGGAGGATGCTGTCGCCGAGCACACCCGCTCCACGCTGACGCTGCTGCGCGATGCCGGTGTGGATGTCGCTATGGTCCAAGTGGGCAACGAGATCAACCCGGGCATGCTGTGGCCGCACGGCCAGACGTGGGACGTGGATCCGGAGGACGGCGTCGAGGGCGCTCAGTGGGAGAACCTCGCGCGGTTCCTGCGCGCCGGCGCCGGGGCGGTGGCCGAGGTGTTTCCCGCGGCAGAGGTGATGCTGCACCTGACGAACCTCCAAGACGGCATCGAGGGGTTGACCTGGTGGCTCGATGAGGCAGTCTCGCGTGAGGTCCCTCTGGACGTGATCGGTCTGTCCTATTACCCCTACTGGCACGGCACCCTCGCGGACCTGCAGGAAGCGGTCACCACGCTCGGCACCCGCTACGAGCGGGACGTGATCGTGGTCGAGACCGCCTATCCATTCACCCTCGAGGACGATCCCCGCGCGCCGTTCCCCAACATCGTCGATGCGGAGACGGACCTGCCCGAGGGATACCCGCCCACGCCCGACGGGCAGGCGGCCTTCTTCCGCGCGGTCCAGGACGTCACCGTCGCGGCCGAGGGCCGCCGAGGACGCGGCGTCGTGTACTGGGAGCCGGCCTGGACTGCGGTCGAGGGGGCCGGTTGGGACCCGGAGGATCCGAGCTCGGGGAACGCCTGGGAGAACCAGGCGATGTTCGACTTCTCCGGAGCGGCGCTGCCCGAGGTCCTCGCCGAGCTGGGCGCGACGCACGAGCGATGAGCTCCGCGGGACGGATCGTCCGTGATGAACTGGGAGACATGAGGAGCCCGCTCATCGAAGACCACGCCCTGCTCTCGGACCAGCGCACCACGGCGCTCGTGACCCGCGACGGGGACATCGACTGGCTGTGCATGCCCCGCTTCGACTCCGATGCGCTGTTCTGCTCGCTGCTCGGGGACGATTCGCACGGCCACTGGTCGCTGCGCATCGCGGACGGCGAGGTGCTCTCCCGCCGCTATCTGCCGGGCACGATGGTGCTCGAGACGGTCTGGCGCTCCCCCACCGGCGCCGCGATCGTCACGGAGTTCCTGCCGATCGACGGCGGCGGCCGGGCCGACGGGAGCGCGACGACCAGCTCGGAGGGTGCCGGTTCCGCGGCCGGGGAGCCGACGGGCTCCACCCCCGGCTCCTCGCCGGGCAGCGCGACCTCCCTCGCAGGGGACGTGGACGATCACTCCGATCTGGTGCGCACGGTGACCTGCACCGAGGGTGAGGTCGAGGTGGTGCAGGAGCTGATGATCCGCTTCGAGTACGGCCAGGCGGTGCCCTGGGTGCGCCGCGGCGCGGACAGCTCCGGGGCGCACGTGCTGATCGCCGTGGCCGGCGGTGACGGCATCGCCCTGCACGGCCCCGCCCTGCGGGCCGAGGGCCGCGCGCATCGCGGCAGCCATCGCCTCGCCGCCGAGGAGACCGCCTCGTGGGTGCTGACCTGGTTCCCCTCCTGGCAGGAGGTGCCGGCGGCGCCCGATGTCGGCGCGGAGCTCGTCCGGACCTCCGAGGGCTGGTCCTCGTGGCTCGGCCAGGTGCGTGTGGAGGAGGAGTACTCGGGTCCGGTGGCGCGGTCGCTGCTGGTGCTGCGCGCCCTCACCCATCGGCGCACCGGTGGGATCATCGCCGCGGCCACCACCAGCCTGCCCGAGGACTTCGGCGGGGTGCGCAACTGGGACTACCGCTTCTGCTGGCTGCGGGATGCGGCGCTGTCGCTCGAGGCGCTGCTGTCCCATGACCACGTCGACGCGGCCGCGACCTGGCGCGACTGGCTGCTGCGCGCGATCGCCGGGGATCCGGAGCGGCTGCAGATCATGTACTCGATCACCGGGGACCGGAACCTGCCGGAGCGGGAGCTGACGCATCTGCCCGGCTACGCGGGCTCCACCCCGGTGCGGGTCGGCAACGGCGCCGCCGCGCAGTACCAGGCCGATGTGGTGGGCGAGGTGATGATCGCGCTGGCGATGATGCGCGATCACGGCGTCGAGGAGTCGCGCTGGTCGTGGCCGCTGCAGAAGGCGCTGGTGCGCTTCACCGCGGAGCGGATCGACGTGCCCGATCAGGGCATCTGGGAGATGCGCGGCGAACCGGCGTTCTTCACCCACGGCCGGGTGATGGTGTGGACGACCTTCGACCGGGCCATCCGCGCGGTCGAGGAGCACGGCCTGCCCGCCTCCGCCGAGGATCTGGCCCGGTGGACGCGGCTTCGCGCGCAGGTGCGCGAGGAGGTCCTCACCCGCGGCGTCGGCCCCGACGGCGCGTTCACCCAGACCTACGGCAGCACCGAGGTCGACGCCTCGCTCCTGCAGATCCCCCACACCGGGTTCCTGCCGGCCGACGACCCGCACATGCTCGCGACCGTCGCCCGCATCGAACAGGACCTGCGCACCGAGGACGGACTGATCCTGCGCTACCGCACCCAGGGCCAGGACGGCCTGCCCGGAGACGAGCACCCCTTCCTGGTGTGCTGCTTCTGGCTGGTCGAGCAGTACGCCGCCTCCGGGCGGCGCGACGAGGCCGTGGCGCTGATGGACCAGCTGCTGGGCTGCGCGAACGATCTGGATCTGCTGGCCGAGGAGTACGACAGCTCCGCCGGCAGGATGGCCGGGAACTTCCCCCAGGCGTTCAGCCATCTGGGCCTGATCCGCGCCGTCGACGCCCTCGCCGAGGCGGTGCCCGCCGACGCGTGAGCGCCGGTGCCCCGCGGCGATCCTCCGCGGGCGTCAGCACCGTGACGAGCCGACGCGGTGACGCAGTGACGCAGTGACGCCCTGACAGGCCCTGGCAGGGCAGGTACTCACAGGGCCTCCCCCGGCCCGCGCGACGCCCCTACGCTCGGCATCGCCCCTGCCGACCACACCGGGGCTCTGCGTCGCCTCGCGCCGCGCGCGCCCGTCGGCCCCTGCTCACGAAGGAAGTGCGATGTCACGCCCGAGGATCATCTGCCACATGCACACGCTGCTCAACGGGAAGATCGACGGGATTGCGAACCCCACGTCGGTGGGCATGCGGTCCCAGAAGCTGTACTTCGACCTGTTCCTGGGCAAGGACCGGTTCTTCACCGGCCACCGCGGCTGGCTCAGCGGCAGCGGGACGAGCCGGGCGATCCTGGGCGACGCCCCCGCGCTCGAGCTCGCCGAGCCGAGCGAGCCCGTGCCCGCCGGCGACTTCCTCGCCGAGACGGACGCCGAGGTGTTCTACTTCGCGGTGGACCGCTCCGGGACCCTGCCCTGGGATCGCAGCTCCTTCACGTACTTCGACGTCGAGGCGCACATCGTCGAGCTGATCCCGGCCTCGGCCAGCGAGGCCTTCAAGGCCCATCTGCGGTCCGTCGGCGTCTCCTACCTCCTCGCCGGTGACGAGCAGCTGGACATGGCCGAGGCGGTGCGCAGGATCGGGGAGGTCTTCTCCGTGGAGGAGATCATCCTCGGCGGCGGGGGCACCCTGAACTGGTCGATGGTCCGCGACGGACTGTGCGACGAGATCAGCCTCGTGCTCATGCCCACGGCCGACGGGGAGAACCACACCCATTCCCTGTTCGAGGCGAACCAGAAGCACTCCGCGCCCGTGCCGATCGCGTTCTCCCTCACGAGCGCCGAGCCCCTCGAGGACGGCAGCGTCTGGCTGCGCTACGACGTGACGGGCCCGGTCACCGAGGCCTGAGACCAGCACGCGCGGCGCCCGGGCGCTCGTGCCCCTCCGCCCCGCTAGTCTGCGTCCATGGCGCAGACGATCTACCTCACCGGCGAGGCGAAGTCCCCGACCAACAATCCGATCACCTCGCAGTGGGGGCTTTTCTTCATCGGTCTCGTGGTCGATACTGAGACGCACGTCATCCTCGATGCGGACTGCACCGCCATGCTGACGCTCACCGTCGAGTTCGTCCGCGAGCTGCTGGTGGGCCGCCCGCTCCTCGAGGAGGACGCGCTGGTGGAGTCGATCACCGAGAGGTATCACGGGTCCTCGCAGAGGGCGCTCGCCGCCGCTGTGCGCAGCGCCGCCGCGAAGTACCGCGGCCTCTCGGCCGCACCGTCGGCATAATTCGATAACCGCTCGCCGTCCGCCCGGGACTTCACAGGACCGGACCCCGTCGGAAGCACCGTGATCGCGCCTCGCCCGAGGTGCCGGTCCCCGGTGCTTCCGATTTTTTGTCTCCGGGCGGCTTCCCCTTCCCCGAAGAACGAGGAGTTCCCCGTGATCACCGACGGAGTGCTGATGCTGGGTGTCCTGCTGGGACTGTCCGGCCTGCTGATCGTGCTCGAGCGCACGACCGGCTGGAAGCTGTTCAGGTTCGTGCCGGGCATGGTGCTGATGTACCTGCTGTGCGCGACCCTCAACTCGCTGGGGGTGTTCGGCCAGGACGACGCCACCCGCGAACCCATCGCGCAGGTCAAGGACGTGCTGCTGCCGGCGATGATCCTGCTGTTCCTGTTCGGCTGCGACCTGCGCAAGATCATCCGTCTCGGGCCGAAGCTGCTGCTGACGATGTTCGTCGCCTCCGCCTCGCTGTTCGCCTCGATGATCGGGGTGTACGCGATCTTCCAGGGCTTCCTGCACTCCGAGGCGTGGAAGGTGTTCGGCGCCCTGCTGGCCTCCTGGACCGGGGGCAGCGCGAACATGGTCGCGGTGCAGGACATCCTGCAGGCCCCGGAGAACATCTTCGGCTACGCGCTGATCACCGACACCCTGATCTATTCGATCTGGCTGATGCTGATGTTCGCCTCGGTCGCCGTCTCTCCGCGCTTCAACCGGTGGACGAAGGCGGACACCTCCTACCTCGACACCCACGCGGGAGAGGCCGACGACGAGAAGCGCCCGGTCACCGCCACCTCGCTCGCGATCGTCATCTTCGGCTCGATCTTCGTCTCCTCCGTCGCGATCTGGGTGGGCGGGATGCTGCCCGAGTGGGGGCAGGTCATCAACGCCACCACCTGGACGATCGTCATCGTCTCCGTGCTGGGCCTGATCATCGCGGTGACCCCGCTGGGGGCGACGGCCGGCTCTTCCGAGATCGCCACCCTGATGCTCTTCGTGGTGATCGGCCAGATCGCGTCCGGCTCCGATTTCTCCGCCATCACGCAGGCGCCGCTGTACCTGCTGATCGGCCTGCTGGTGGTGCTGATCCATGCGGCGATCATGGTCATCTATGCGAAGCTCACCCGGACCGAGCTGTTCTCCCTCGCGGTCGCCTCGACGGCGAACATCGGCGGCATCGCCTCCGCGCCCGTGGTGGCCTCGGCGTTCAACCGGCAGCTGGTGCCGGTCGGCGTGCTGATGGCGCTGATCGGCTCCTTCGCCGGCACCTTCCTGGGCCTCGCCTCCGCACAGATCATGATGATGCTATGAGCCCCGACCCGAGCCTCCCGGACCCCGGCACGAACTCCCTGCACGTGGTCGCGGTGCGCACGCACCGCCATCGCGCTCCCCTGCGGCGGCCCTTCATCACCGCCGCACGCCGCACCGAGTCGGTCGAGTACGTGGTCGCCGAGGTGGTGCTCGACGACGGCACCATCGGGCAGGGCTCCGCGGCGGAGACCCTCGCCGTCACCGGCGAATCGGCTGACACCATCCGGGCAGCGCTGGAGGGTCCGCTGCGACGGGCCGTGCTCGGCGAGAACGCCTCGATCACCGATCTCTCGGCACGCGTCGCCGGGGCCCTCGACGGCGCCACCAGCGCGAAGGCCGCCCTCGAGGTGGCGCTCCACGACGCCTGGGCCCGCGCCGCCGGGCACCCGCTGGTGGAGCTGCTGGGCGGCCGGCTCGAGGACGGCCTCATGAACGACATGACCATCTCGCTCGAGGAGCCCGGGGTGATGGCGCGGCGCGCCCGCGAGGCCGTCGCCGCCGGTGAGCAGATCCTGAAGATCAAGCTGGGTCACGACATCGCCGTGGATCGCGAGCGGCTGGCCGCCGTCATCGAGGCGGCGCCCTCCGCCCGGCTGCGCCTCGACGCCAACCAGGGATGGTCGCCCGAGCAGGCGATCGAGATCATCACCGGTTTCGAGGCCGACGCCCTCCCGATCGACCTGGTCGAACAACCCGTCGCGGCCGGAGACGTCGAGGGCCTGGCACGGGTGAGCGCCGCGGTCTCGCTGCCGATCATGGCCGACGAGGCCGTGTGGGACGTCGAGGACGCACGCCGCCTGGTCGACCGCGGCGCCTGCGACCTGCTGAACATCAAGCTGGCCAAGACCGGCGGGCTGCGCGGCGCGCTGGCCATCGCCGACGTGGCCCGGGCGGCGGGGATCGAGTGCATGCTCGGCGCGATGATGGAGCCGCGGATCTCGATCACCGCGGCCGCGCATCTGGCGATCGCCCATCCGGCGATCACCATGATCGATCTGGATCCACCGGCCTGGTTCGCCTCCGACGTGCCCCGCGGCGGGTACGTGCAGGACGGTGCCTGGCTGCGCCTGACGGGCGGGGCGGGCACCGGTCTCGAGCTCCTCGAGGCCCGCGTCGACCGGGCAGGAGGTGAGAGGTGAGCCCCGCGGATCTCACCGGCACCGGGCGTGCTGTCCCGGTGCCCGGCGCCGGCCTCGACCCCGGCGTCATCGCGCACGTCGCTGTCACCGCCACCACGCTGTGGGTCGAGCCGCGCACCCACCGCCCCGATGTGGACGGTCCGTCGCTGACGAACCCCGTCGCTCTCGACGCGTGGAACGCGACCATGCAGGACACCGAGACCCGCCGCTGGCTGACCGGGAAGCTCGAATCGCAGGCCGTGCTGGGCAGCGAGGTGATCGTCGACGAGATCGACGGCGACTGGGCCCGCATCGTGGTCACCGCCCAGGGCACCGCGCGGGACCCCCGCGGCTATCCCGGCTGGGTGCCGACGGCCCACCTCGTGGTCGACGAGGACTTCGCGCAGCGGGCCCCGACCTCCCCCACCGCGACGGTCACCGCACTGACCAGCACCCTCTCCGGGACGCGCTCCGGCAACCATCCCGGGATCGACGTCTCCTTCGACACGATCCTGCCGGTCCTGGGCCGCACAGCGACCGCGGTGCGCGTGGCCGTGCCCGGTGCCCGGCCCGCCTCCCTCCCCGCCGAGGACGTGGTGGTGCACGAGGCGGGCGAGACCCCTCCGCTCCCCACCGCCGAGGACGTCATCGCGACCGGCGAGCGGTTCCTGGGGCTGCGCTACCTGTGGGCGGGGGTGAGCGCCTACGGCGTCGACTGCTCCGGGTACACGTACACGCTGTTCCACCACCACGGCATCTCGATCGACCGCGACGCCGGGGACCAGATGCACCACTCCGGGCTGAAGCCGGTGGAGCGCGAGGACCTGCAGCGCGGCGACCTGTGTTCTTCGCGACCGCACCGGGCGGGGACTCGATCCGCCACGTCGCCCTGTACCTCGGGGACGACCTGATCATGCAGGCCCCGAACGCCGAGCGCAGCGTCGAGGTCATGTCACTGACCGCCTACGACCCCACCGGCGAGTACGCCGGTGCCCGCCGCGTCGCCCTCGCGGACTGACCGGGCCGAGCCGCACGACGCCTCCGGCGGCACCTGACTCCACCGTCCCGGCGACCCGGAGCGGCAGCTCAGGCCGTGAGATCGGGGAGGAGCGTGCGCACGAGGCCCGTGATCCGGCGATCGGCCTCCGCGGGAGCCATCCCCGCGGTCATCACGGCGAGCACCCGCACCGCGGCGCCATCGGGATCGCCGAGGAAGGCCACGTCGTGCCGATATCCGTCGACCCAGCCGGATTTCGACCCCCACCGGACGCCGTCGCGCAGCGCGGTGGCGATCACCGGGATCTGCTGGGCGCCGAACACGTCTCGAGCCAGCTCCCTCGACGCCGCCGCGAGCAGCGGCTCCGGCGCACCCCTGGGAGCCACCGGCACCGGTCGCACCGCAGCGAGCATCGTCGTGGCGAGATCGGCGGCGCTGGTCTCGTTCGTGGCACCCTCGGCGAGCGCCGCCGCGTCCCCGATCAGGCGCTCCACCCGGGTCGCGCCGAGGGCGAGGTCGGCGATCGTCGCCGCGACCGCCTCGAGCCCGAGCAGCGCAAGCACGTGGTTCGTCGCCTCGTTGCTGGAACGGTCGATCATCCTGGTCAGCAGCTCGCGCACCTGGACCGGCTCCCCATCCTCCGGATGGGTCGGGTCCAGGTGGTCGCCCTCGAGGGTGAACGGCCGCCCGTCGGCCCCGCGGAAGGTGCGCGTGGCCGGCACCTGCGCGGACAGGTCGAGCATGCCCTGCTCGGCGGCGCGGAGCGCGGCCACCAGCACATGGAGCTTGATCGTGCTCGCGGCGTAGTACGGGCGCGCGGCCCCGGCCGCCGAGAGCACGTGCCCCTCCACGTCCAGCAGGCAGTGGGAGACGGCGGCCTCGTCGGGGGCGGCAGCGGTGGGAAGCGTCATCCTCCGACCCTACGATCCGTCGTGTTCGACGAGCGCCTGCCCGACCGTCTCGACCGCGTGCTCGCGCACGCTCCGGCCGTGGACTGGACGCCTCACACCGAGGCGCAGGCGCTGCGCCCGCGGGCGCAGCGGGAACATCGGCCTGGTGCTGGTGCGCGCACCGGAGGAGATCTTGCGCGAGCCGCTCTGCTCTGCCTTCACGACCGGCATCGTACCGGCGTCCAGCGCTCACGGCCGATGGTGGGCACCACCGAGGGTGACCATCGCCCGGCGGTGCTCGAGTCGCTCGGCCTGGGCTCTGCGGTGCTCGGTCTCTTCCGGCCGCCCGGCCCGGGATCGTGGCCGCGGCGATCTACGCCTTCATGACCGCGTGGGGCGAGGTGCTGTTCGCCTCCGTGCTCACCACGGAGGAGACCCGCACGCTGGCCGTCGGGCTGCGCCAGTACGCCACCCAGACCACCGTGTACTGGAACCAGATCCTCGCCGCCTCGATCGCGGTGTCGATCCCGGTGGTCGTCGGCTTCCTGATGATGCAGAAGAACGTCGTCGCCGGACTCACTGCCGGCGCCGTGAAATGATCCGATGACGACGCCCCGCTCAGGGAGGGCCTCGACCCGCACCGCACCGCACCGCACCGAAAGGCCACCATGGAGATCTCCGTCCAGATGTACAGCGTGCGCGAGGCCCTCGCGCATGATGTCCAGGGCACCGTCGGGCGCCTGGTCGAGCTCGGCCTCACCCACGCCGAGCCCTACCAGCTGCTCGAATACCGCGATGAGCTGGTCCGCGCCCGCGAGCAGTTCCCGATCGACTTCCCCAGCGCCCACCAGTCCTTCCTCGGCGACGTCGACTTCCCCGCGGTCCTCGAGGCCGCGCAGGCCGTCGGCGTGCAGTACCTGATCGACCCGTTCTGGAACCCCGCGGACTGGACCGACGCCGGGAAGCTGCGGGCGCTGGCCGAGACGCTCAACCAGCGCGCCGCGGCGGCTGCGGAGGCGGGCATCCGCGTCGGATACCACAACCACCACTTCGAGCTCGCCTCCCGCCTCGAGGGCCGCACGGCGCTCGAGGTCTTCGCCGAGGAGCTGGACCCGCAGGTGGTCCTCGAGGTCGACACCTACTGGGCAGCCGTCGGCGGCGCCGATGTGCCCGCTCTGCTCGGCGCCCTCGGCGACCGCGTCCAGCTGGTCCATCTCAAGGACGGCGACCTCTCGCAGGACGCCTCCGCCCAGCTCCCGCTCGGCAGCGGGAAGATGCCTCTGGCCGAGACGCTGCGGGCCGCGAGCGGCGTCCACTACGGTGTCATCGAGTTCGACGACTACGCAGGGGACATGTTCGAGGGCATCGCCGCCTCGCTCACCCATCTGCGCCAGACCGCCTGAGCCCGCTCTCGCTCGTTCCTGAGCGCCGCCCCTGATCGCACGGAACCCGCTCCCCGCACCACGAAGGACCCTTCCATGACCCAGCCCCAGGCCCGCTCCGGCCCCGTCGGCGTCGGCATCATCGGCGCCGGCACCATCTCCGCCGAGTACCTCACCCATCTCACCTCCTTCCCCGACGTGCAGGTACACATCGTCGGGGATCTGTTCCCCGAGGCCGCCGCCGCGCGCGCCGCGGAGTTCGGCGTCCCCGCTTCCGGCACCGCCGAGGACGTCCTCTCCCACCCGGAGGTGGAGATCGTCGTGAACCTCACGATCCCGACCGCGCATGCGGAGGTGTCCCAGGCGATCGTCGCCGCCGGAAAGCACGTGTGGACCGAGAAGCCGATCACCACCTCCCCGGCCGATGCGAAGACCCTGCTCGCCGCGGCCGACGCGGCCGGGGTGCGGGTGGGCGGCGCGCCCGACACCGTGCTCGGCGCGGGCATCCAGACGGCGCTGCGCGCCCTGCGCGACGGCACGATCGGCGCCCCCGCCAGCGCGCTGACCCTCTTCCAGTCCCCCGGCCCCGAATCCTGGCACCCCAACCCCGCCTTCCTCTTCCAGGAGGGTGCGGGCCCGCTGTACGACATCGCGCCCTACTACGCGACCACCCTCGTGCTCGCCCTGGGCCCGGTGGTCTCGGTGAGCGCCGTGGGCTCCACGGCCCGCGAGCAGCGCACCATCGGCTCGGGGCCCAAGGCCGGGGAGGTCTTCGACGTCACCGTGCCCACGCAGGTCGCAGCGCTGCTGCGCTTCGCCTCCGGCCAGAACGCGACCGTGCTGCTGAGCTTCGACTCCCCGCACTCGCGCACCGGTTTCGTGGAGGTGTACGGCACCGAGGCGACCCTCGCCTTCCCGGATCCGAACGTGTTCGACGGCGACTCCTCCGTCACTGCGTACCGCGGCGACTCGGCGACGGAGGTGCCCGCCACGGGCGCCACCACCGGCCGCGGCCTCGGCGTGCTGGAGATGGCCCGCGCGATCCGCGCCGGGGTGCCCCACCGCGCCCAGGGCGAGATCGCCGCGCACGTCCTGGACATCATGGTGGGCATCGAGACCGCGATCGCGCAGAACAGCATCGTCCCGATCGACTCGAGCTTCGCGGAGGTCGAGCCGATGCCGGCCGACTTCGATCCCCACGCCGCGACGCTCGGGACGCCAGCCGCCGAGGCGGCGACCACCGCCTGAGACCTGCGGCGAGCAGCTCCCGCCGACGACGAAGCGCGCCGTCCTCCCTGACGGAGGACGGCGCGCGCGGTGTGTCGGCGTTGGGAGGCTCAGGCTCCCTGGTGTCCGGCGAACTCGGCCGGGTCGGGGCCACGGCGGCCTGCGGCGCCCCTGTCCAGCGCGGAGATCTGTGCGATCTCCTCGTCGTCGAGCGTCAGCTCGAGGGAGGCGAAGTTCGCCACGATCCGCTCGGGGGTGACGGACTTGGGGATCACCACGTTGCCCAGGGCGAGGTTCCAGGCGATGAGCACCTGGGCCGGGGTCGCCTCATGCGCCGCAGCGATCCGCGTGATCACCGGGTCCTCGAGCTCGCCGCCGCCCTGGCCCAGCGGGGACCAGGACTCGGTGGCGATGCCCTTGGAGGTGTGGAACTCGCGCAGCTCGGGCTGGGCGATGTAGGGGTGCAGCTCGATCTGGTTGAGCACCGGCACCACACCGGTCTCGGATTCGAGCTGGATGAGGTCCTCGATGCGGAAGTTCGAGGTGCCGATCGAGCGGATCCGGCCCTGGTCCCGCAGCTCGATGAGCGCCTTCCAGGTCTCGACGGCGAGGCCCTTGGAGGGGGCGGGCCAGTGGATGAGATAGAGGTCGATCTCCTCGAGGCCGAGATCGGCCATGGTCGCGTCGAAGGAGGCGAGGGTCGCGTCGCGGCCCTGGTCCTGGTTGGGGACCTTGGAGGTGACGAAGACGTCGTCCCGGGCGAGGCCGGCCGTCTTCAGCGCCGTGCCGACCCCGGATTCGTTGTGGTAGCCGCGGGCGGTGTCGACGTGGCGGTATCCGGCTTCGAGGGCCTGCACGACCACGTCGGCCGCGACCTCGTTCTCGACCTGCCACACGCCGTAGCCGAGCTGCGGGATCGAACGGCCGTCATGGAAGGAGATGCGGGGCGAGGTGGTCATGATGCTCCTTGCTCTCGGAACGCATGGCCCGCAGGCGTGCTGCGCGCGGGGCGCGGCCGTGCGCCGCGCTGCGTGCTGCCCAGGCTAGCGGTTCAGCCCCTGCTCACGCCGAGGGAGACCGGCCGGTCGCTGGGGTCCGAGGCGAGCCAGCGGGCCAGAGCGGGCGGGAGGACCGTGTACTCGTCGAGCCGATCCAGCGGCAGCCAGGCGGTGCCCACCTGCCGGGCGTCCGGCTCGGTGCCCTCACCGGGCTCCTCCCCTTCGGCCAGGCCGCACCAGTAGGCGATGTTGACCTGGTGGAAGGGGGCGATCGGGGTCCTGTCGCGCAGGCTCCGCTCGGTCATGAACTCGAACAGGCAGGCCACCTGGTGCACCTCGACCTCGGCGCCGATCTCCTCGCGGCATTCCCGCACGAGGGCGGTGGGCTGGTCCTCGCCGTGCTCCTGCCCGCCCCCGGGCAGCTCGTACAGCTCGTGCCCGCCAGGGTCGATGTACCGGTTCATGAGCACGCACCGGTCGCGGACGATGAGTGCCTTCACGGCGACGCGGGGCCCGCTCATGCGCCCGCCCCGCCGGTCCCGTCGGCCCCGTCGGTGCTGCGGGGGCCGTCGGCCTCCCCGGCCGCGCGGGGGCTGTGGTCGTCGGCCCGCCCGGGGCCGGGCAGCACCGCCGCCAGGCGCACCGCGGCGCGGGCGCGCAGGTCCGCGTCGTCGCGCGCATCGAGCAGGTCCTGCACCGCGGCCTCGTCGCTGAGCAGGCCCATCAGGCGCTGCAGCGCGGCGAGGTGCTCCCCGGCGTCGGTCAGCAGCGGCATCGCCACCAGGCGCACGTCCACGCTGCCGTCGCGGGTTCCCATCTCCCCGAAGGGCACGGGGCGGGCGAGGGTCGCGAGCGCGAGGCCGGGGATCACCACGTGCTGCGGGTCCGCGTGCGGGATCGCGGTGGGGATCGGGGTGGGCAGGCCCGTGGGGTAGGTGCGTTCGCGGTCGCGCAGCGCCTCGGGGAAGTCCACGGTGACCGCGCCCTCGTCCAGCAGGTGCCCGGCGAGGGAGCGCAGCAGGTCCTCGCGGTCGGACACGTCCAGGTGCGCGATCACGACGGTGAGGGCGAGCGGCGGTGCGGGATCGTCCTCGACGGGCGGGGTCGGGTCGGTGGTCATGGGCTTCCTCCCGGGTGGCGGCCCTCCGATTCTGGCACCTGATGCCGCCCTGCCTGCGTAGGCTGGTCGCATTCGTCCGGGCGCGTCCTCCGCGCCCGTCCTCCGTGCCGCACAGGAGTGCCATGCCCGCCCCTCGTGACACCGCCGTGGTCGTGCGCGCGGCGC
The DNA here is from genome assembly GCA_000023405.1 of Brachybacterium faecium DSM 4810. NCBI lineage: Bacteria > Bacillati > Actinomycetota > Actinomycetes > Micrococcales > Dermabacteraceae > Brachybacterium > Brachybacterium faecium. The sequence goes on along the minus strand of CP001643.1, from coordinate 442,709 downwards.
GCCTCTACTACGAGCAGGGTCATTCGCAGACGGAGATCGCGCAGGAGCTGGGGCTGTCCCGCTCGAACGTCTCGCGGATCCTCACCCAGGCGCGCGATCGCGGGATCGTGGAGATCACGATCCACGACCCGGAGGGGCCGCCGCGCCGCGACGAGGCGCTCGAGGCGGCGCTGCGCGCGGCCTTCTCCCTCCGCGAGGCGCATGTGGTCTCCGCTCCGCGCACCCCCGCGATGGAGGCGGTGGCGCGCGAGGGCGCCGCAGTGCTCACGCAGCGCCTCGCGACGGTGCGCAGCATCGGGGTCTCCTGGGGGCAGACGGTCCAGAGCGTGGTCGCGCAGCTCGAGACGCTGCGCCCCCGCCCCACCCCGGAGGTGCTGCCCCTGGTGGGCGGGCACAGCTCGCTGGACCAGTTCGATTCGGGAGAGTCCGTGCTGCGGGTGCTCGCCTCCCGGCTCGGGGCGACGCCCCGCACCCTGTACGCCCCGGCGGTGCTCGAATCGGCCACGGCCGTGGCGACGCTGCGCGGGGAGTCCAGCATCGGGCAGGTGCTGGCCGCGGCGGCGCAGGTGGAGCTGGCGCTGGTGGGCATCGGCTCGGTGGGCAGGCATTCCTCCCCGCACGTGGTGGAGCTGATGCGGCTGAACGAGGCGGAGCAGGCCGCGTTCGCGGCGCAGCGGCCGGTGGGCGACGTGTGCGGTCGCTTCATCGACGCCGACGGGGTGCCGCTGGGCGCGCCGACGGACCAGCGGGTGCTCGCGGTGACCTTCTCGGAGCTGCTGCGGATCCCCGAGGTGGTGGGCGTCGCGGCCGGGCCGGAGAAGGCGCCGGGCGTGCTCGGCGTGCTGCGCAGCGGGGCGATCGACACCGCCGTGTTCGACGTGGACCTGGCCCGCGAGGTGCTCGCCCGCGCCTGAGCGGTCCGCTGCTCGTCGCGACGGGACGCTCCTCGAACGCGTCCTGCTCGCCCATGCCTGACCCGCCCGCTGCTCGGACCGACGCCGCCCGGAGCGGGCCCGGCGGAGGGCACGCCCGGCCGGAGCTGGCCGAGCCGGAGCAGGGCCAGCCGGAGCAGGCCCCGCCCCGGGGGCGCCCCCGCGTCCCCGCTCCCCCATCCCCCGTTTCCCCGCTTCCCCGCGCTTCCCCGCGCTTCCCCGCGCTTCCCCGCGCTTCCCCGCGCTTCCCCGCGCTTCCCCGCGCTCGAGCGTTGCAGAACTGGCGTTATGCGGTTCCCAGAACGCCCACTATGCAACGGTCGCGGGTGCGCCCCAGCAGCGGGGCCGGGTGCGGACCCCAGCAGCCGGGCCGGGTGCGGACCCCAGCAGCGGGGCCGGGCGCGGGCCCCAGCAGCCGGGCCGGGTGCGGACCCCGGCAGTGGAGCCGGGCGCAGGTTCCCGCAGCGGAACCAGGCGCGGGCCCTGGCAGCGGGGCCGGACGCGGGCGGCCGAGATCGCCGGACCCCGGGGCGGGAGGGCCCGGGGCGCGAGGGCCCGGGGGCGGCGCCGGCCCCCGGGACGGGTCGTGGCGTCGAGCTGCGCCGCTGTCAGGCCTGGCCCTTGAGCACCCTCTCGAAGCGGGCGGTGAGCTCGTGGTCGACGGGCAGCTCCGTGTCGTCGAGGTGGGTGAGCGGGGCGGCGAGCCGGGTCGAGGACAGCAGCCAGGCGCCGTCGGAGCCGGTGACGTCCGCGAGGGTCATCAGCTCCTCGCGCACCGTGCGCCCCTCCTGCTCCTGCAGCCACGTGAACAAGCTCTTCACGCTGGTGCCGGGCAGCACGCCGGCGCTCGCGGGGGTGGTGAGGAAGGTGTCGCCGCGGCGCACCAGCAGCGTGGAGGTGGGGCCCTCGAGCACGTAGCCGTCGCTGGCCACGAACAGCACGTCGGCGGCGCCGCGGCGCTTCGCCTCGCGCACGGCGGCCATGTTCACGGCGTAGCTGAGGGTCTTCGCGCCGGGCAGCAGCCAGGGGCTGGTCTCGGCGACGGTGGTGGGCAAGCCGCGATCGAGCGCCGCCACCCGCATCCCGGCGCGGTACGGGGTCCAGTCGTCGGAGACGCGGGCGTGGATCCAGCAGGTGGGCACGCCGGCACCTTCGATGCCGCGGGTGAGCATGACGCGCACGCTGAGCTCGGCGACGGGGTCGTGGGCGCTGATCGCGGCGTCCACCGCTTCGGCGAGGGTGGCGAGGTCGGGGGCGGGCAGATCGACCAGGTCAGCGCTGCGGGCGAGGCGCTCGAGGTGGGGGCCGACGTTGACGGGCACGCCGTCGAACGCGCCGATGGTCTCGAAGACGCCGTCGCCGCGGGTGGCGACCAGATCGGTGACCGACAGCTGCGGCACGGTGGCGTCGGCCAGGTGGAAGCGGGGCCCGCCGTCCGCCGGGGCGCCGGTGGCGCCGGGGACGAGGACGAGGACCGGAGCGAGGGCGGCGGGGCTGGACGAGGGCATGGCATGGCTCCTGATCGGGGGGCCTCACGGAAGCGGAGGCGTCTCCACCAGGGTAGACCCGCCGCCCAGAGGGCTCTCCGCGCAGGCCGGCCGGGCGGTGCCGGGGAGACGCGCGCGGCGAAGGCGGTCAGCGGCTCGAGCCGCCCAGAGCGCTCGCTCCGATCCCGGCGCCGATCGCGGATCCGGTGCCGGCGTGCGGGCCGCCAGGCGGGGAGCCGGTGCCGGCGTGCGGGCAGCCGGGCGGGGTGCCGCCGCCGAGGGCGTCGCCGAGCATCTCCAGCAGGCGCTCGAGGACGGAGCGGGAGCCCTGGTCCTCGCTCGCCTCGATCCGCCCCGAGGGTGAGGAGCCGGCCGTCCTTCCGGGCCCGGCCTCGGTGCCCCGCAGACCCGAATGGTCACCGGATCCGGAGGCCTCGCTGCCGGCCCCGCTGCCGGCCTCGGCACCGGCCGTCTCGCCGCCCGCGGCGTCAGCGCCGGTCGCGGCGCCCCCGCTGCTGGCCGCACCGGAGCCCCCGGCACCCGCTGCCCCGCCGGAGGCTGCCCCGGCATCGGTGGCCGTACCGGCATCGGACGCCGCGCCGACCTCGGCAGAGCCGCCCGCACCGGAGGGGTTCTCGCCGGTCGCGCCGTCCGGCCCGCTGCCGACGGAGGCCGGGGATGCGTGCGCCTCGGCCGGGAGGAGGGTCGACTCCCCGAGCAGGTTGCTGAGGCCGCCGCCGAGGCCGAGCCCGGTCAGCAGGTTCTCGAGCGCCATGCCGAGCCCGGCCCCGCGGGCGATCATGTCTGCGAGCAGGCCACCCATGAGGCTGCCCAGGAAGGAGCCGAGGAAGGCGGTGCGGCCCTCGGGCGTGCTCAGCGCCGTGCGCAGCAGATCCGCGAGCGGGCCGCCGCGGCCTCCCGGGCCAACAGACCCGTCGGCCCCGCCACCAGAGCCGCCGCCACCGCCGATGCCGCCTCCCCCGCCCACCAGCGGCGCGTCGGGAGCGGAGACCGCGTCCTGCTCGTCGGCATGCTGGGTGAGCCGGCGTGCGCGGTGGCGAAGCTCGACCTCCTGGTCCTGCAGGCCGGTGCGCACGATGCGGCCCCAGTCGGCGCGGAAGCGGTCCGCGTCCTCACCGCTCCATTCGGTGTTCTCGATGGCGGAGGAGAGCAGATGCTCGAGGTCCGCGAGGGCATCGGCGCGGCGCGTGCACACCGTGCCCATCCTCCGCAGCGCCTCGGTGTCCGCTCCCCAGAACGCGTTCATCGATCGCTGCTCCCCCTGTCCGCCGCCCGTCGGCCGGCCATGCCGGTCCCCTCCTGCCGAGCACACCGTAATCGGCCGCCGCGCGGCTCACCATGGGGAGGACTCCCCATGCGCTGACCTGCCCCGACGCGCGGCCGACGGCGGTGGTCCCTGCGCGACCGCGCAGGTGCGGGCCGCCGCCAGGGAGATGCGGCGGCGCAGGGTCGGGGTCAGCCGCCCAGCAGGGCGATCACGAGGCCGTGCTCGCGCCAGGCGAGGTGCATCTCGAGCGGGTCGCCGGGCACGTCGACCTCCATGAGGTCCACGCGGGCGCCGAGGGGTGCGGTGCGCAGATCGGCGACGGCGAGGGTGCCGGCGGGCAGGTCGGCGAGGCCGGAGGCGGCCGGGTCCTGCAGCGGCACGTCGGTCTCCTCCGCCTCCTCGTCCATGCCGAGCAGCTCGGTGAAGAGGTATCGGTCCATGAGCTGCTCCGCGGCCTCGGTGCGGGCGTCCTCGACGTCCTCGGCAGCCGGGCCGCGGGCGGCGAGCGCGGAGAGCGTCGCCTCGAGGGCGCCGGCGAAGCGGTCGAGGTAGGCGGGCAGGTCGGGCGCGGCCAGCCGCAGCGCGAGATCCTCGCCGATGCCGTACACGGCGCCGGGTGCGCCGTCCTCGTCCAGGGCGAGCACCACGGCGGAATCCGGGGTCTCGTACAGCGGGTAGAAGGTGGTCGCGTCGCCGAGCAGCGTGTAGGGCCCCACATCCGTGCGGTCCTCGATCTGGAGGGTCAGCATCGTCTGCCCGCGCACCTGGATCCCGCCGAGCTCGTCGCCGAGCTGCTCGAGGGCGGGCGGCGGATCGGCGGCGACCTCCTCCTCGGTGACGGCGAGACCGAGGATCAGGGAGGCATCCTGCTCATGGGTGTTCACGAGCGAGCTGAGGCGGTCCAGCACCGGGCGCACGGTGGCCAGCGGCAGCACCTCGGCCGCGGTGGGCCAGGGCAGGGAGTTGTTCATCGGCGTGCTCACGCGCCCAGTCTGTCACGGCCGCCGGCCCGGGCAGGCGGCGCGGGTCAGAGGGCCGGTGCGGGGGCGAGCACCTCCGTGAGCGCGGCCGCCACGGCCTCGGCCTGTGCGGCGGTGAGCTCGGCGGGCAGGGTGCAGCGCACCGCCGTCTGGGCGACTTCGCGGGGGACGCCGAGGGCGGTGAGCACGTGCGAGGGTTCGTCGCTGCCGGCGGCGCAGGCCGAGCCGCTCGAGGCGATCACGCCCCGCTCGGCGAGGTCCAGCAGGATCGATTCGCCGCTGCGCCCGGGCAGGCAGAACGAGGCGTGGCCGGGCAGGCGGTGCCCGCCGTGGCGCGGATCCGCGCCGGTCAGCAGCGCATCGGGGCGCGCGGCGAGCACTGCCTCGAGCAGACGGTCCCGCAGCGGCACCAGGCGGGCGGCCTTCTGCTCCCGCTCGGCCTCGGCCAGCTCGAGGGCGACCGCGAGCGCGACCGCGAAGGCCACGTTCTCGGTGCCGGAGCGGCGGGCGTTCTCCTGCCCGCCGCCGTGGATCAGCGGCTCGAGCGGCAGCCGGCCCCGGATCGCCGCCAGGCCGATGCCCTTGGGGGCGCCCAGCTTGTGGCCGGAGAGCGTCAGGGCGTCCGCGCCGAGGCCGCGCAGGTCCAGCCATCCGGCGGCCTGGACCGCGTCGGTGTGCAGCAGCGCCCCCACCTCGTGGGCCGTCTCCGCGAGCGCGCGGATGTCGAGGATCGTGCCGATCTCGTTGTTCGCGAGCGCCAGGCTGACCAGGGTCGTGTCCTCGCGCAGCACCGCTCGCAGCGCCTCCGGGGTGACCGTCCCGTCCGCGGCGGGCTGGACGAAGGAGACCTCGAAGCCGTGCACCCGCTCGAGGAAGGCGATGCTCTCGAGCACCGCCTCGTGCTCGGTGCCGGCGGTGACCAGGTGCTTGCCGCGCGGGGAGGCCAGGGCCAGCCCCTTCAGGGCGAGGTTCGCGGCCTCGGTGCCGCCGGCGGTGAACACGATGTCGCTGCGGCGCATCCCGAGCACGGCGGCGCCCCGACGGCGGGCGTCCTCGAGGCCTGCGGCGGCCGCCTCCCCCACCGCGTGGTGGCTGGAGGGGTTGCCGAAGGTGCCGGTGAGGTAGGGCCAGGCCGCTTCGAGGGCCTCGCGGCGCACGGGGGCGGTGGCGGCGGTGTCGAGGTAGAGCATCGCGTCCTCCTCAGGCGCCTGCGGCCTCGACGGTGCCGGCAGCGCCTGCAGCGCTGTCAGCACGCGCGGCGCCGTCAGCACCCGCGGCGACGGTCATGTCCAGGCCCAGGTCGAGGTGGCGGGCGCTGTGGGTGAGGGCGCCGGAGGAGATGACGTCCACGCCGGTGCGGGCGATGTCCCCGACGGTGTCGAGGGTGACGGTGCCGCTGGCCTCGACGATCGCGCGCCCGGCGACCTGCCGCACCCCGGCGGCGAGGTCGGCGAGCGAGAAGTTGTCGAGCATGAGGATGTCGACGCCGCCGGCGAGCACGGGCTCGATCTGGTCGAGGCGGTCCACCTCCACCTCGAGCCGGGTGGTGTGGCCGAGCCGGGCGCGGGCCCGGCGGATCGCCTCGGTGAGGTCCACGCCCTGCTGGGCGAGCACGGCGAGATGGTTGTCCTTGGCCATCACGGCGTCGGAGAGGGAGAAGCGGTGGTTCACGCCCCCGCCGCAGCGCACCGCGTGCCGTTCGAGGGCGCGCAGGCCCGGGGTGGTCTTGCGGGTGTCGGTGATGCGCGCGCCCGTGCCCTCGACGGCGTCGACCATGGCCCGGGTGGCGGTGGCGATCCCGGACATCCGCTGCACGAGGTTCAGCGCGATCCGCTCGGCCTGGAGCACGGCCCGGGCAGGGCCGGTCACGGTGGCCAGCACCTCCCCCGTGGTGAAGCGGTCCCCGTCGGCGCGGTGGGCGGTGAGCTCCGTCGCCGGGTCGGTGAGGCGGAACGCGGCGGCGACCACGTCGATCCCGGCCAGCACCCCGTCCTCGCGGGCGGTGAGCTGGGCGGTGGCGGTGGCGCCGGCGGGCAGGAACACCTCGCCGGTGAGGTCGCCCCAGGGGGCGTCCTCCGCGAGGGCGGCGGTGACGACGGGGTCGATCTGGGCACGGGTCAGCATGCGGGGGCCTCCGGGGTGAGGTCGAGGGATGGAACGGGATGGGGCGCGGCCGTGGTGCCGGGTTCGTCGAGCCGGTGGTGGGCGCCGACGGATCCGGGGCGGGCCAGGGCGTGGGCGAGGAGCAGGCGGGCGAGGTCGAGGAGGTTGCGGTCCTCGAGCTCGCGCGCCGTGATGTGCGCGGCGGGATCCGGGGCGCGCCAGGTGGCGAGCTCGGCCGCGGCCTCCTCGAGCGCGGTCCCGGAGCGCAGCAGGCCGGCGTGGGACCACAGCAGCTCCTGGAGCTCGGTGCGGGACCAGGCGCGGCCGGTCGCGGTGCGGGGCGGCAGCTCCTCCCCCGCGCCCGTCGGTCCTGCGGCCGGGGAGCCATGGTCCGCGGGTGTCGACGTGGCGGCCGCGGCGCCGGCGCGGGCGCCGAACACGGCCCCCTCGAGCAGGGAGTTCGAGGCCAGGCGGTTCGCGCCGTGCACCCCGGTGCGGGCGCATTCGCCGGCCGCGTGGAGGCCCGGCAGGGTGGTGCGGCCGTCGAGGTCGGTGCGGATGCCGCCCATCCAGTAGTGGGCGGCCGGGGTGACGGGCACCGGCTCCCGGCCCCAGTCGATCCCGGCCGCGCGCACGGCCGCGTCGATCGTGGGGAAGCGGCGGCGCAGGCGCTCGGCACCGATCGCGGTGGCGTCCAGCAGCACGGGCCTGCCGCCCTGTGCGGCCATGACGTGGGCGATCGCGCGGGCGACGACGTCTCGCGGGGCGAGCTCGCCGCGGGGGTCGAGCGCGGGCAGGAAGCGCCGCCCCTGCGCATCGCGCAGCAGCGCCCCCTCGCCCCGCACCGCCTCGGAGACGAGGAACGAGGCGTGCGGTCCCTTTACGGCGAGCGCGGTGGGATGGAACTGGAAGAACTCGAGGTCCTCGAGCGCGGCGCCGGCCCGCCAGGCCGCGGCGAGCCCGTCCCCGGTGGCCACGGCGGGGTTCGTGGTGTGGGCGAAGAGCTGCCCCGCACCGCCGGTGGCGAGCACGGTGGAGCGCGCCCGCACCCGGACGCGGGAGCCGTCGGCCGCGAGCAGCTCGGCGCCGACCACCTGGCCCTGCGCGACCTGCAGGTCCACCAGGGCGGTGTCCTCGAGCAGGGTGAGCCCGCCGCGCGCTCCCTCGGCCGCGCGGGCGCGGGCGGCGCGGATCAGGGCGTGCTCGATCGCGCGGCCGGTCGCGTCGCCGCCGGCGTGGAGGATCCGGGGCCGGTCGTGGGCACCCTCGAGGCCGAGCGCGCAGGAGCCGTCCTCGGCGCGGTCGAAGACCACTCCGCGGGCGAGGAGCTCAGCGATCGCCGCAGGGCCCTGCGCGCACAGCACCTGCACGGCCTCCGCGTCGCCGAGGCCGGCACCGGCGGCGAGGGTGTCGCGGGCGTGCGCGGCGGGGCTGTCCCCGGGGCCGACGGCCCCGGCAATGCCGCCCTGGGCGCGGCACGTGGCGCCCTCGGCGAGCTCGCCCTTGGTCACCAGCAGCACGTCGCTGCGCTCGGCGGCGGTCAGGGCCGCGGTGAGCCCCGCGATGCCGGAGCCGACCACGAGCACCTCGGTGCGCAGCGGGGCGGGCTGTCCCGCCATGCTCAGCGCTCCGGGACGGGACGGGCCGCGGGCCGCACCGCGAGCATGCGCTCGAGCGCCGTGCAGGCGGGTTCGGCGACGTCGGGGCCCACCGTGATGCGGTTGAGGATCTCGCCCTCCAGCAGCGACTCGAGCACCCAGGCGAGGTAGCCGGGGTGGATGCGGTACATGGTCGAGCAGGGGCACACCACCGGGTCCAGGCAGAAGATCGTGTGCTGGGGGTGCTGCGCGGCCAGGCGCTGGACGAGGTTGATCTCGGTGCCGATCGCGAAGGTGGTGGGCTCGGAGGCGCCCTCGATCGCGCGGCGGATGTAGTCGGTGGAGCCGGATTCGTCGGCCGCGTCGACCACGGGCATCGGGCACTCCGGGTGGACGATCACGCGCACGCCGGGGTGCTCGGCGCGGGCCTTCTCGATCTGCGCGGTGGTGAAGCGCTTGTGCACGGAGCAGAAGCCGTGCCACAGCACCACCTTCGCGTCGTGCAGGGTCTGGGCGTCGTTGCCGCCCAGCGCCTGGCGGGGGTTCCACATCGGCATCTGCTCGAGCGGGATGCCCATGGCCTTGGCGGTGTTGCGCCCCAGGTGCTGATCGGGGAAGAAGAGCACGCGGCGGCCGCGGGCGAAGGCCCACTCGAGCACGGCGGAGGCATTCGACGAGGTGCACACGATCCCGCCGTGGCGGCCCACGAAGCCCTTGATCGCGGCCGAGGAGTTCATGTAGGTGACGGGGATGACCGGCAGCAGGCCGTCGGCGTCCGGCTCCTCCCCGCCGTAGACCTCCATCAGCTGCTCCCAGCACTCCTCGACCTGGTCGATGTCGGCCATGTCCGCCATCGAGCAGCCGGCGGCGAGGTTGGGGAGGATCACGGCCTGCTCGGGGGCGGAGAGGAGATCGGCGGTCTCGGCCATGAAGTGCACGCCGCAGAAGATGATCGCCTCCGCCTCGGTGTGGGCCTTCGCGGCGGTGGCCAGCTGGAAGGAGTCGCCCACGTAGTCGGCGTACTGGACCACCTCATCGCGCTGGTAGAAGTGCCCGAGCACCACGGCGCGGTCGCCGAGCTCGGCCTTCGCCGCCCGGATCCGGCGGTCCAGCTCCTCGGCGCTCGCCTCGCGGTACTCCTGCGGGATCTCGCCCTGGCGCGGGGCGGCGGCGGGGGCCGCGTCGGCCATCGAGGCGCCCGGGCCGTAGCCGGGGTCGCGGGCGTCGACGTCCCAGGGGGCGTCGAGCAGCTCGGTGGAGCAGGTGCTGCCGGTGGCGGCACCGGCCGAGATGTCGCGGATGGTGAGGTCGACCGAGGCGGTGGTGGTCATGGTGTGCTCTCCGGTGGGTGGTGGGGTCACTGGCCCGTGAGGGGGCCGTTGTCGGCGAGATGGATGGACCGGTCGTGGCGGTAGAGCCGGGCCGGTCGATGGCGTCCGCCGGTGCGGAAGGCGTCGGTGGCGACCAGTCGTCCCGAGGCCTCCATCTGGCGGCGGAAGTTGGCGGGGTCGAGGGTGCGCTGCAGCACGGCCTCGTGGACCCGGCGCAGCTCGGCGAGGGTGAAGGTCTCCCCGAGGAACGCGGCGGCGATGCGGGAGTACTCGACCTTGTTGCGCAGGCGCCACAGGGCGTACTCGACGATCAGGGAGTGGTCGAAGGCCAGCTCGGGCAGCTCGTCGGCGACGAACCACTGCACGTTGACGCCGGCGGCGCCGGCATCGGCCTCCTCGGGGCGCACCATCGCCCAGTAGACGACCGAGACGATGCGCTCGGCGGTCTCCGGCGCCCGGTCCGGGCCGCCGAAGGCGTAGAGCTGCTCGAGGTACTGCGGGGTGAGCCGCGTGGTCTCGCGCAGGTTCCGGGCGGCCGAGGCGGCCAGGCCCTCCTCAGCGGCCAGGGGTCCTCCGGGCAGCGCCCACCGCCCCCGATGGGGCTCGCGGATGCGGCGCACCAGCGGGATCCACAGGGCCGGCCGACGGGTGGTGGGATGCGGGCGCAGCGCGAAGATGACCGTCGAGACGGCCACGGTGATCGGAGCGTCCACCGACAGCACCTCCTGTTAAAGTCGCGTTGACCTTTACTGGTGACGTGGAGATTAGTCTCACGGTGACCAGAAGGGCACGCGGTGCCGCCCCGCTGTGAGCGGGGTCACGTGATCGGTGACTCGAACTCCCCGGGCTCAGCCGGGCGCGATCTGCCCGTCGAGCTCCTCGACGCCGAGGGAGCCGGCCTGGGAGGCGGCGATGACCTCGCGGGCGCGGTCCACCGCGTCCCAGGTGTTCCACAGCAGGACGCCCTCGACCGCGCCGGCGTCGAGGTAGTGGACGACCGCGGCGGTGCGCTCCGCGTTCCACACCTCCCGCATCTCCAGCGAGGAGTCCAGCCGTCCCACCGCCTCGTAGCCGTCGTCGAAGAGGTCGGAGAAGAACAGGGGCGTGTGCTCGTAGGTCTCCTCGGCGCCGGCCATGTTCCTCCCGGCGACGGCGCCGGAGGCCTCGGCGTGGTCGACGTGCTCGACATGCCGCAGGCCCAGCAGCGGATCGTCGAACAGGGCGATGTCCCCGGCGGCATAGACGTCGGGCGCGCTGGTGCGCAGGAAGGGATCCACCAGCACGGCGTCGCCCTCGACATCGAGCCCGGCATGCCGTGCCAGGTTCGTGTTCAGCTCCGCGCCGAGGCCGAGCAGCACGGCATCGGCCTGCAGCGCCTCGCCCGCCTCGGGGTGCAGCACCAGCTCCTCGCCGGCGTCGAGGCGGGACAGGCGGAACCCGGGCACCAGGGTGACGCCGTGAGCGGTGTAGACCTGCTCGATGTGGGCGGTGAGCGAGGAGGGGAACATGTGCCCCAGCAGCTGCCGGCCGGGATGGGCGAGCGTCACCTCGGCGCCGGTGCGGGTCAGGGCCGCGGCGACCTCGCTGCCGATGTATCCGCCGCCCACCACCACGATCCGGGCACCCTCCTGGGCGAGGGCGCGCAGGTGGCGGTAGTCGCCGACGGTGCGCAGCGTGGCGACGCGCGCGTCGTGGACGCCGGGGAACCGACGGGCGGAGGAGCCCATGGCCAGCAGCGCCGTGCCGTAGTGGATGACCTCCCCGCGGGCGGTGACCACGCTGTGCGAGCGCGGCCCCAGCTCGGTGACGAGGATGCCGGTGAACAGCTCGGCGCCGGTGTCCTCGGCGGTGCGCAGGTCCTGGCTGTCGGGGTCGGCGCTCTCGCCGTGCCAGAGATCCTTGGACAGCGCGGGACGGTAGACGGGGCTGTGCGGATCTGCCGAGAGGATCGCGATCGAGGCCTCCGGCGCGGCGGCCCGGAGCGCGCGGGCCGCGGCATCCGCGGCGACGCCGCCTCCGATGATCACGTGGTCGTAACGAGATGCGAGCTGCGACATCACTGGCTCCTTCGCCGAGCGGATGGTCCCTCCACGGTATTCCTGTCGTGACCGCGGAGCAACGGTCGAACGGCTTGCGCCACCCTCCTCCCGGCGCGGGCTGCGGCGGCACGCCGACCGCCCGTTCCGACCGGCGGCGCGGCGGCCCGCGCAGGGGGCGGGCGTGCTTGGATGAGCGCACCTCATCCCGCCATCGCCCGGAGGACCGCCATGGGACGCGAGATCGGCAGCACCGAGTACACCCGCTCGCAGCGCACACGGTATCGGCGCGTCCTGCGCCGGAACCTCGATCTGTTCGAGACCTTCCTGGACACCGCCGAGTTCGTGGACGAGGGCACGGTGGGCGTCGAGCTCGAGATGAACCTCGCTCGCACCGACACGATGGCCCCGGCGCTGCTGGCGGACCTGCTGCTGGAAGATCTGGACGACGAGCAGTACGTCCATGAGATCGGCCGCTACAACCTCGAGGTCAACCTGCCGGTCACCCGCCCGCAGGGCACCGGGCTGCGCGAGCTCGAACAGGAGCTGACCGAGAAGATCGACCACGCCGATGCGGCCGCCCGCGCCCGCGGGGCCCGGGTGGTGCCCATCGGCCACCTGCCCACCATCTCCGAGGAGCTGTTCGCGGACGATGAGTGGCGCGCCCCCGGCGCCCGCTACGAGGCGCTCGAGACGACGGTGCTCGAGGCGCGCGGCGAGGAGATCTACCTCAGCATCGAGGGAGAGGGGAAGGGCCGGGGACTGGACCTCACCTTCGACTCGATCGCCCCGGAATCCGCCTGCACCTCGATGCAGCTGCATCTGCAGGTCCCGCCCGAGCAGTTCGCCGCCTCCTGGAATGCGGCGCAGGCGATCGCCGGGCCGCAGGTGGCGCTCGCGGCGAACTCTCCGTTCCTGCTCGGCAAGCGGCTGTGGCACGAGACCCGCATCCCGACCTTCGTGCAGGCCCTGGACACCCGGCCGCCCGAGTACGCGACCCAGGGAGTGCGGCCGCGGGTGTGGTTCGGCGAACGCTGGATCACCTCGATGTTCGACCTCTTCGAGGAGAACGTGCGGCTGTTCCCGGCGCTGATCCCCGAGTCGCGAGAGATGGCCGAGGAGCCGCTGCTCACGGAGGGCTCCGCGCCCCGGCTGCATGAGCTGATGCTCCACAACGGCACCGTGTGGCGCTGGAACCGCCCCATCTACGATCCCGGCATCGACGTGCCGCACCTGCGGCTCGAGAACCGCCTGCTGCCGGCCGGGCCGACGCCCGCGGACATGGCCGCCAACGCCGCGTTCTTCTACGGGATCCTCCACTCGCTGGTCCATGAGCGCCGCCCGCTGTGGTCGCGGATGAGCTTCGAGCAGGCGGCCGAGGCCTTCCAGCAGTGCGCGCGCTGGGGCCTGGAGGCGCGGGTGCGCTGGCCGCGGGTGGGTCGGGTGCGGGTCGCCGATCTGCTCCTCGAGCAGCTGATCCCCCAGGCCATGGAGGGCCTGCGGGAGCTCGGCGCCGAACCGGCCGTGGCCGAGCACTACGGCGGGATCCTCGCCGAGCGGGCCCGCACCGGCCGCAACGGGGCGCGCTGGCAGATCGACACGGTGACCTCTCTCGAGCTGCGCGGCGCCTCCCGGCCCGAGGCTCTCGCGGAGATGACCCGCCTGTACCGGGCCGCGGTGGACACCGGCGAGCCGGTCCATGCCTGGCCGGTCCCGGCCCGCCAGCGGAGCTGAGCGGAGCCGCCACGCGCAGGGTCGATGCAGGCAGCGTCGATGCAGGCAGGCTCGCCACGGACAAGGTCGACGCGGGCAGGGTCGCCACGGGCAGGGTCGATGCGCGCGGGGACGACACCGGCGGGGTGCCACAGGAACGACCACCTGGCGTCCACATCTTGGGATGACGTCTCATAGGGCAGTACAGTGCCCCGCATGAGCACCCCTCCCCCTGCCCCCACCCACCGGGCCGGCGCCGCCTCCGCGCGGCCGGCCCGCACCGCCGAGGACCGCTCCGCGCGCCTCGCGGTGACCGTCTTCCCGGCGCTGATCCTCGCCGCCGCGGCGTTCGGCTTCTTCGTGCCGAGCGTCGGCCAGGCCCTCGCCGAGCACACCAGCATCTACCTCGGCGTGATCATGTTCGCGATGGGCCTGACCCTCACGATCCCGGACTTCGCCCTGGTCGCGAAGCGTCCGCTGCCGGTGCTGATCGGCGTGGTCTCCCAGTACGTGATCATGCCGCTGGTGGGGCTCGGCATCGCCCTGCTGCTGCAGCTGCCGCCCGAGCTCGCCGTCGGCGTCATCCTCGTCGGCTGCGCGCCCGGCGGCACGAGCTCGAACGTCATCGCCTACCTGGCCAAGGCGGATACGGCCCTGTCGGTGACGATGACCTCGATCTCCACCCTGCTGGCCCCGCTGTTCACCCCGATGCTCACCCTGTGGCTGGCCGGTTCGTACCTGCCCGTGGATGCGGGCTCGATGGCCCTGTCGATCGTGCAGATGGTGCTGATCCCCGTGCTCGGCGGTCTCGTGGTGCGGCTGATCGCCGGGCGGCTCGTCGACCGGATCCTGCCCGCCCTGCCGTGGGTGAGCGTCGCCGGCATCTCGCTCGTGGTGATCGCCGTGGTCAGCGGCTCCACCGAGGCGATCGTCTCCGCCGGCGCCATCGTGCTGCTGGCCGTCGTGCTGCACAACGGCCTGGGCTACCTGCTGGGCTACTGGGCCGCCCGCCTGCTGCGCCAGGGGGAGCGGGCCGCCCGCACCACCTCCGTCGAGGTGGGCATGCAGAACTCGGGCCTGGCCGCCACGCTCGCCGCGAGCGCCTTCAGCCCCGCCGCCGCGCTGCCGGCCGCAATCTTCTCGATCTGGCACAACCTCTCCGGCGCGATGCTGGCGATGTACTACCGCCGCAGCGCCGACCGGCACCCGGCCGATCCCGCCTGAGCCGTCCGCCGGGCGCGCCACCGGCACCATGCCGGGCCGGCGCCCCGCCCGGGACCACGAAGGGCCGACGCCCCGCTGCTCGCGGGCGTCGGCCCTTCGTCCGTGCACGGGCGCCGGCCCGTGGTCATGCGCGCCGTCGCGGCTCAGCGCGACTGCGGGCGTCCGCCCTCCGGCAGATCCGCCCGGTGGCTCCCGGTGCGCGAGGGCAGCGTCCCGTGCCCGGCTTCCGCTTCCTCCTCGGAGACCTCCTTGATCTCCTCGTAGGGATCGGTCATCACGGGCACCTCGGTGGTGAACGTCGGCTCGACGACGTAGTCGTCGGTGTCGAACTCCTCGTCCTCCTCGCGGCGCTCGTACTCCTCCGGCGGCAGCACCTGCGCCCATTCGCGGGTGCGCATCTGGGGCAGCTCGCCGGCGTCCTCCTTCAGCGCGCGCAGCAGCGCGTACATCTGGAACCAGCCCATGATGAAGAACGGCAGGCCCACCAGGATGATCGTGGACTGCAGGGCGGTGAGCCCGTCCTCGCCGGAGAACACCAGCAGGGCGGCGGTGACCATGGCGATCGACACGCCCCAGAAGATGCGCTGACCCAGCGGGTTGAAGTCCTCATGGCCGTTGGCCATCGAGTCCGTGACCAGGGCGGCGGAGTCCACCGAGGTGACGAAGAAGATGATCACCAGGATGATCGCGATCACCGAGACGGGGAACGCGAGCGGGTAGTGGTCCAGGAACGCGAACAGCGCCCCGGGGATGTCCCCGTCGCCGACCACCCGGTCCACCAGGCCGCCGTCGCCGTTGAGCTCGATGTCGAAGCTCGCGTAGCCGAAGACGCCGAACCAGATCACCGAGAAGCCCGCGGGCACCGCGAGCACGCCGGAGACGAACTGGCGGATGGTGCGGCCGCGGGAGATGCGGGCGATGAAGATGCCCACGAAGGGCGACCAGGTGATCGTCCAGGCCCAGTAGAAGACGGTCCAGGTGTTCTGCCAGCCGGAGTTCGACATGGTGTCGTTCCACAGCGCGAGCTCGGGCAGGTTCACCAGGTAGCTGCCGAAGGATTCCAGGGTCCCCTTGAGCACGAACAGCGTGGACCCGCCAGCCACCAGCACGAACAGCAGCAGCAACACGGCCGTGATGATGTTGAGGTTGGAGAGCACCTTGATGCCCTTGTCCAGGCCGAGCGAGACCGAGATCAGGGCGAGCCCGCACACCACGCCGATGATGATGAGATTCCATCCAGCGGTCTCCGGCACCCCGAACAGCTGGTTCAGCCCGCCGTTGATCTGCAGCGTGCCCAGGCCCACGGAGACCGCGATGCCGAAGATGGTGCCGATGATCGCGACGATGTCGATGAACTTGCCGATCGGGCCGTGGATCCCCTCGCCGAGGATCGGCTGGAAGATCGAGCTGACGCGCGGCGGCAGGTTGCGCTTGTGGATGAAGTACGCGAAGCACAGGGCCGGGAGCGTGAAGATCGTCCAGGTGTGCAGCGTGAAGTGGTAGTAGGTGAAGTTCATGGCGTCGCGCGCGGCGTCCCAGGTGCCGCCCTCGAAGCCGAGCTCGGCCCCGCGCGGCGGGTCGCCGAAGTGGCTGATCGGCTCGGCGACGCCCCAGAACATGAGGATCGAGCCGATACCGGCCGCGAACAGCATCGCGAACCAGGCGCCGCCGGAGTGCTCGGGCGGCTCCTCGTCCGGGCCCAGCTTCACGCGCCCGAACCGGCCCACCGCGATGACGAGCAGGAAGGCGAGGAACACGGTGACGCCGAGGATGTAGAACCAGCCCAGGTTCGTCAGCAGCCAGTCCGAGGCCGCGGTGGTGGCCCGGTTCAGCGGATCGGTGAAGGCGATCGTCCCGACCACGAAGGCGATGATGACCGCCGCCGAGCCGAAGAAGATCACCGGTGAGGTGCGCAATCGGAGCGCGTCGTGCAGTCTGGTCAGCAAGGTTCTCGACTCCTCGGGATGGTCCGTGGACGTGGATGTCGCCGTACAAAAAAGGAGGGCCAGGTGGTCCTCCCGGCCCCAGGGTAGAGCGGAAGCGGCCCAGATCTCACATCTTCCGGCTTTTCGACGGCGTGCCGGTGGGCGTGTCCGCGCGCCGGGCGACCATTCGGTCACCCCTTCTTTCCGCCCTGGTCAGCACCGTCTCCAGGCGGTGGAGCACGGCGCGTCCAGCGAAAGACCAGCCTCGCCCCAGCGGTCTTCCCGGGAGGCGTTGTCTACTGGATCCAACGCGTCACCGGAGGATCCCCGCTGACTGAGGAGGAGGCGGGATCCGCAGTTCCGGGACGCGGGGGAAAGGGATGGCCCCGGCCCGTGGGGACGGGCCGGGGCACTTTTCTGTTCTGCCTCTTCCTGCTCGGCCCCGCCCGCTCAGGAACCGGCGCCCCTCGGGATCCACGGCCCGTTCAGGAGCCCGCGCGGCGGAGGCTCGGCACCGGGCGGCGCGCAGCGGCCCGCACGGCGACGAGATGCGCCACGAGCACCACTCCGGCCACGCCCAGCGCCGTGGCCGTCATGACCAGCGGCTCGCTGCGCAGCAGCTGCGGGATCAGCCCCGTCGGCACGAAGGCGGCGAAGGCGAAGGCCGCGAGCGTGCCCAGGTAGGAGCCGATCATGAATCCGCGGTGCAGGGCCACGTGGCCCGCACGGATCGCACCGATCGCCACCACCATGCACACCAGCGTCCAGGTGGACAGCCCGTGCAGCCACGAGAACCCGTCGGGCCGGATCCAGAAGCTCGAGACGCACACCGCGAGCATCGCCGCCACCCACGTGATGCCGAGCAGCCGGTGCGCGAGATCCCGGCGGCGGCGCAGGATCTGCAGCGGCCCCAGCAGCAGCACGTAGCCGGCCGCGAGGGCATGCACGACGATCACCGGCGGGATGGTCTCCATGCACGGCACGATAGTGTCGCTATCCAGCCCGCGCCATCAAGATAGTCACTGGTCGCGGTACTATCCGAGGAGGCCGCGATGCTGCTGGCGGAGCTGTCGGAGGCGAGCGGCGTCTCGGCCGCGTCGATCAAGTACTACCGGCGCGAGGCTCTGCTGCCCCCTGGCCGGCGGGTGACCGCCACGCGGCAGGAGTACGGGCAGGCCCATCGCGCGGCTGGCGCTGATCCGGGTGCTGCGCGAGGTGGCGGGCGCGCCGATCGCGCGCATCGCCGAGCTCACCGCGATCCTCGACGACCCGGAGCAGCCGCTGCTCACCGCGCTGGCCACGGCGCAGCTGATCGCACTGGGCATCCCCGAGCTGGACGGCGAGCGGGCGGGGCGCGGCGCGGAACATCCGCAGATCGCTCCGCTGCTGGCGGAGCTGGGCTGGCCGGACGTCGACTCCGCCCCGCGCCGGGCGCTGGACGAGCTGCTGCACACGCTCGAAGAGCAGGGCATGCCCACCGACGCGGAGACGCTGCGCCGCTACGCCGCACCGATGGCGCAGATCGCCCGGGCCGACGTCGCCTCGATCGGCGAGCTCACCGACGCCCCCGCCGGCGCGGGCCCCGCCCCGGAGGTCAGCGACGACGTGCAGGTGAGGCGGGCGGTCTCCGGCGCCCTCGCCTTCGACCGGCTGCTGCGCCTCCTGCGCTCGCTCGGGCACGCCTCGTACAGCATCCTGCGCGCGCAGGAGAGCGGGCGGGATCCCGCAAGCTCCTGAGCCGTGCTCAGCGCCGCAGGTCGATGCCGAACACGCGGCGGATCTGGGTGACGGCGTGGCGGGTGAAGCGCCGATCGGAGGGCGTCGAGGCGAAGGGCAGCACGAGGCCGGGATGGTCGGGGTGGGAGACCCGGCCGTGCGTGGCACCGGGGGTGACCACGAATCCTGCGGCCTCCATGCGGCGCAGCAGCTCGCGCCGCGAGGTGGGGTGGCGCGTCCCCTGCCCGCCGCGGGCGCTCGGCCCGGCAGCCTGCTCGGCGATGTCGAGCGCCGGCTCGTACTCCTCCGGCCGCACCGACAGCGCGTACCGGGCCGAGAACAGGCCGATCACGGCGTTGTCCGCTCGTCGCACCTGCACCACCACCCCCTCGCGCAGGAAGTGGTCGCTCGCGCCGGCATCCGCGGTCCAGGCGTCCTGCGGGTCGGCGACGGTCTGCACGATCCGCTCGGCGGGCAGCCCCTGCACTCCGACGCTGCGGATCTGGGCGTCCTCGATCTGCAGCGGACGCGGCAGCGGGCGCGGGTCCTCGGCGCTGAGCGTGTGGACCGCCTCGGCCGGCGGGGCGGGGAGGGAGCGGGGCAGCTCGACGGTGCGGGGCCGACGGCGCGGCCGCGGGGCCGACGGTCTCGACGAGCGCGACGGGGGCAGCCGATCCGACGGGGTCGACGGGGCCGACGGGGCCGACGAGGACGACGAGGACGACGGTTCGCCCCGGGCCGTCCCCTGCGGCGCCACGGCCTCCGCACCGGTGGCCGGCCGCCCGGTCGCGCTCCAGTCGACGGGACGGACCCGGCGCGCGGGGTCGATGCTCCCGCCGAGAGCCCGCGGGGTCGGTCGCGGAGCGTCGGCCTTGCCCATGGGTCCCCCCTCGTGCGGTGATCGCGCTGTCACCTCCGATGGTGGCATGCCGCTCCGGTCCGCTAGCGTGACGCCCGTCCCCTCTCCCCTCGTCCTGAGGAGTCGCGTGAGCGCTCGTCCCCGCCCCGTCCGCCCCGCCGTCGCCCGCGTCGCCGGGGCGCTGCTGGCCGTCTCCCTGCTCGCGACAGGATGCAGCGAGTCGGATCCCGCGCCCGAGGAGTCCTCCGCACCGGCCGCCTCCGACGGCGGCGCCTCCGAGGACGGCGGGGCGTCCGACGCCGGTGGCAGCTCCTCCGCAGGCGTCCCGCAGGACCCCTACCCGGCCACCCCCGCGCCCGAGGGCTTCGAGGTGCCCGATCCCTGCTCGGGCGAGGGGGCGTACTTCGTCGACGTCGGCGGCACGGCGAGCCCCGAGCTGCCGGAGCGCGCCGGCGAGTCGCTCACCATCGAGGCGGTCGGCATCGAGGGCGAGGACGCCCAGCTCACCGCCACCCTCGGCGACGGCAGCGCCCGGCCGATCGAGGGCCTCACCCTCGGCGAGACGGCGACCGTCGATCTGTGGACGATCTCCGTCACGAGCGTCTGCGAGGACTCCCAGCAGATCGAGTTCGACCTCATCGACTGACCTCCGGCCCACCACCCGTCGGCCGTCCGCCGGCCAGCCGTTCACCGCAGTCGCCAGGACTCGCACCGGAGCGCGGCGCGGCATGATGGAGCGATGCCCTCCGCACCGCCCTCGCCGCACCGCTTCGACCTCGCCGCCATCGGGGCGGGGCTGCCCGTCGGCTCCGCCAGTGGCGCGCTCGAGGCCGCCGCGGCCACCGGCGCGATGGTGGTGACCGCCCCGCCCGGCACCGGCAAGACCACGCTCGTGCCGCCGCTGGTGGCGAACCAGGCGGAGGGGCTCACCCTGGTCACCCAGCCGCGCCGGGTCGCCGTGCGGGCCGCCGCCCGCCGCCTCGCCCAGCTCGACGGCAGCGAGCTCGGCGGACCGGTCGGCTACACGGTGCGCGGGCAGCGCCAGGTGGGACGCTCCACCCGCCTGGAGATGCTCACCCCCGGCGTGCTGCTGCGCCGTCTGCTGGCCGATCCAGAGCTGCCCGGCGTCGCGGCGGTGGTGCTCGACGAGGTGCACGAGCGGTCCCTGGAGACGGATCTGCTGCTGGGCATGCTCGCCGAGGCCCGGCAGCTGCGGGAGGACCTCCTGGTCGGGGCGATGTCCGCGACGCTCGACGCCGCCGCGGTCGCCGCGGTGCTGGAGGATGCCGCGATCGTCGAGGTGCCCAGCGCCCTGCACGAGCTGTCCGTCTCCTACGCCCCCTCCCCTGCGCCGCGGCTCGACGCCCGCGGCATCACCCGCGAGTACCTCGACCATCTCGCCCGCACCACCGCCCGAGCCCAGCGCGCCCAGGACACCGATGCGCTGGTGTTCGTGCCGGGTGCCCGGGAGGTCGACGAGGTCGTCGCCCGCCTGCAGGGGCTCGTCGGGCAGGAGGTGGAGGTGCTCGCGCTGCACGGGCGGCTGCCCGCCGCGCAGCAGGACCGCGCCACGGGCGGGCGGCGCCCCGGCGAGGCGCCGCGGATCGTGGTCTCCACCGCCCTCGCGGAGAGCTCCCTCACCGTGCCGGGGGTGCACCTGGTGGTCGATGCAGGCCTGTCCCGCGAGGTGCGCCGGGACCGGGGCCGGGACATGTCGGGGCTGGTGACCGTCAGCGCCTCGCGCGCCGCGGCCGAGCAGCGGGCGGGCCGCGCGGCACGTCAGGGCCCGGGCGCCGCGGTGCGGGTCTACGCCGAGGCGGATCTCGCGGGGATGCCCGCGCAGGCCCCGCCGCAGATCACCGCCGCCGATCTCACCGATGCCGCGCTCTGGCTGGCCTGCTGGGGCACGCCCCGCGGGGAGGGCCTGCCCCTGCTCACCCCGCCCCCTCCCGCCGAGATCACGGCCGCCGAGGCGACGCTGCAGGCGCTGGGCCTGGTCGATGCCGAGGGGCGGCCGACGCCCCGCGGCACCCGGGTGGCGCGCCTGCCGATCGGGGTGCGGGAGGCTCGCGCCCTGCTCGATGGGGCGCAGCGGCTGCCCGGCCGGGACGCCGCCCGCCTGGCCGCAGAGGTCGTCGCCGCGATCTCCGATGATCACCGCCCCTCCGGCGCGGACCTCCCCCGCCTGCTGCAGGACCTGCGTGCCGGGCGCGCCCCGGGCACGGACCGCTGGCGGCGCGAGCGCGAGCGACTGACCTCCCTCGCCCAGCAGGCCGTCGCCTCTCGCCGTCCCGCCGCAGCGAGCGCCGCACCGATCAGCGCGCCCTCCGCGGCGGAGCAGGCCGGCGCCGTGCTCGCCCTCGCCCGCCCCGAACGGATCGCCCGCCGCACCGGCGAGGGCTCCCGCTCCTATCTGCTGGCCTGCGGCACCCGCGCCGCCCTGCCCGAGGGCAGCGGCCTGCTCGGCACACCCTGGCTCGCGGTCTGGGAGGTGCAGCGCGCCCAGGGCCGTGCCGCCGACGGCACCGGCGCCGTGGTGCGGGCCGCGGCGCCGCTCGACGAGCAGGACGCCCTGCTCGCGGGCGAGGGGCTGCTGCGCGAGGAGCGCACCGCCTCCCTCGAGGGCTCGACGGTGCGGGCCCGGAAGCGGCGCGTGCTCGGGGCGATCGAGCTGTCCTCCACCCCGGTGGCGGCGAGCGCGGAGGATGCGGTGCCCGCGATCCTCACCCGGGTGCGGGAGAAGGGCCTGGACGCGCTCGGGATGGATGAGGCGGCCACGGCGCTGCGTGCCCGGCTCGCGCTGGTGCACCGGGAGCTGGGAGCGCCGTGGCCCGCCATGGACGAGGCCTCGCTGCTGGCGGACCTCGGGACCTGGCTGGCCCCGCAGCTCTCCCACCGCACCACCCGCCTGGACCGGATCGACGTGCTGGGCGGGCTGCGGCAGCTGCTGCCGTGGCCGGAGGCGGCGGAGCTGGACCAGCTGGTGCCGCCGCGGCTCGCGGTCCCCTCGGGGAACACCGCCCGGATCGATTACCCCGCCCCGGGGGCGGAGGACGGCCGGCCCGTGGTGGCGGTGAAGCTGCAGGAGCTGTTCGGCCTCGCGGAGACACCGCGCCTGGTGCGCGGCCGGGTCCCGGTGCTGTTCCATCTGCTGTCCCCGGCCCGTCGGCCGCTCGCGGTCACCGACGATCTGCGCTCGTTCTGGGGCGGGCCCTACCGGGAGGTGCGCAAGGAGATGCGCGGCCGGTACCCCAAGCATCCCTGGCCCGAGGATCCGTGGACCGCGCAGGCCACGGCCCGCACCACACGGCGCGCCGGCCGCTGAGCCCCGGCAGGAGCGGCCCGCGGCCGGGTGCCCCGCAGCGCGCGCTCCTCAGCCGGCGGCGCCGGCGGCGCCGGCCGCTGCGGTGGTCGCGATCATCGCCGCGGTCATGTCGTCCATGATCTTCCGGACCGCGATCGCCGCCGGGTGGTCGATCTCCAGCGCCTCGATCCGCCGATCCAGGTCGCGGCGGCCGATGCCCGGCAGATCGTCCCGGAGGATGCGGTGGGCGATGCGCAGCGCGCGCAGCAGCTCGAGCAGGATGCCGTCCTGCAGGCTCGCGACCGCGGGATCGGTGACGGCGGCCGCCAGGCGGGCGCGCAGGGCCCGCTCGAGAGAGGAATCCGCGACCGGCCAGGAGGTGAGGAACCAGCCGTCCTTGCGGGTCACGGCGCCCTCGGCGACGAAGACCTCGCCGATCGTCTCGGTGAGGTCCATCGAGCGGTGGGAAATGACGGCCTTGACCGTCTTGCCGTCGAGCTGCGTGAGCGCGACGAGCGCCTGGTCCAGCGCCGGCAGGCCGGTGGGTGCGGTGTCGAGCACCCGCAGCCGCGGGGTCCGCTCCTGGCCGAGCGCGACCCGCTCGCGCAGGGCGAGCTCGGCCACCGCGGCGGCGGCGAGCGCCTGGCGGCGGTACTGGGTGGAGTCCTGGCGGCCGGCGTCGTTGGTCAGCAGCAGGAAGAGCTCTGCGGGGATCGTGTGTGCTCTCATGCCCCCACTGTGAGGGCCACCGGCCGGACAGGACCACCTCGGATCGTCCCTCGGCGTGTCCGCCTTTCGTCGGCTCCGGCTCTCCTCGGCCCCGGCTCATGTCGGCTCCGGCTCTCGTCGGCCCCACACCCAGCGGGCACCGAGCCGGGCCCTGGCAGGATGGGGCCATGCGCCTGTTCTCGACCCCCTCTCGTCTCTACCGCGTGCTCGCCCTGGCGGAGGTCGTCACCTGGACCCTGCTGCTGGCGGGGATGCTGCTGAAGTACGTGCTGCAGGTGACCGAGGTGCTGGTGCGCATCGGCGGCGGGCTGCACGGATTCGTGTTCCTCGCCTATGTCGTGGTGACCGTGCTGGTCGCGGTCGATCAGCGCTGGCGCGCGCGGGACCTGCTGCTGGGCCTCGGCTCGGCGATCATCCCGTACCTCACCGTCCCCTTCGAGCGCTCGGCCCATCGCCGCGGCCTGCTCGGCGAGAGCTGGCGGCTGCGCGAGGAGACCGGCCGCACCGCCCCCGAGCGGGTCGTCTCCCTCGCCCTGCGCCGGCCGCTCCCGGCCGCGCTGGTCACCCTCGTGGTGCTCGTGATCGTGTTCTCGCTGCTGCTGATGGCGGGCCCGCCCACGCAGTGGTTCTCCTGAGCCGCTGAGCTCAGCGCGGCGACACCGCCGCGGCTCGTAGACTCCTCGGGTGCGGTGCCACCACTTCGACTCCGGCGCGTGCAGGTCCTGCACGCTGCTGGACCTCCCCCGCCCGCAGCAGCTCGCCGAGGGCCGGGAACGGGTCGAATCGCTGCTGGCTCCGTTCTTCGCACCCGGCACCCGGTGGGGGCCGCCGCTGCTCGGCCCCGAGGCCGGGTTCCGCGCCCGCGGCAAGATGGCCGTCGGAGGCACCGCCGCCGCCCCGGTGCTGACGCTGCCCGGTCAGGCCGCCGGCACCGACCTGTGCGACTGCCCCCTGTACCCCGCCGGGGTCGAGGAGGTGCTCGAGGGGGCGAAGGCCCTGATCCGCCGCGCCCAGGTCCCGCCCTACGACGTCGCCCGACGCCGCGGGGAGATCAAGAACGTGCTGGTCACCGCGTCACCGGACGGGCAGCATCTGCTGCGCCTGGTGCTGCGCAGCGAGCGGGCGCTGGGCCGCCTCCGCGAGCACCTGCCGCGGCTGCTCGCGGCGCACCCCTCGCTCATCGCGGTGAGCGCGAACATCCACCCCGCGCACACCACCGCCGTCGAGGGCGCGCAGGAGATCCACCTCGCGGGCGCCGCCACGATCCCGGTGCGCACCGGGGACGTCACCCTGTTCGCCCGCCCGCAGTCCTTCCTCCAGACCAACACCGCCGTCGCCGCCCAGCTGTACCGGCAGGGGGCGGCCTGGGCCCGTGAGATCCTCGCGCAGCCCGGCGCCGAGGGGGCACCGCGCGTATGGGACCTCTACTGCGGCCTCGGCGGCTTCGCGCTCCACGTCGCGCGCGCCGTGCCCGGCGCCCGCGTCACCGGCGTCGAAGTCTCCCCCCAGGCCATCGACGGGGCCCGCGAGGCGGCGGAGGCGGCCGGGCTCCGCTCCGCGACCTTCCTCGCCGCCGACGCCACCCGCTGGGCGGCCACGGAGGCCGCGGGGCCGAAGGGACCGCCGGATCTCGCCGTGGTGAACCCGCCCCGCCGCGGGCTGGGCCCCGAGCTCGCCGGCTGGCTCGAGCGCTCCGGCGTGGCCGACGTGCTGTACTCGAGCTGCAACCCGGCGACCCTGGCCACGGACCTCGCGGCCATGCCCTCGCTGCAGATCACCGCCGGACGCTACGTCGACATGTTCCCGCACACCGCGCACGCCGAGGTCATCGTGCGCCTGCGCCGCACCTGACACAGTGGGTCCCGACCCCGCGCTTCGAAGGAGCCCCATGACCGCCACCCCGCACAGCCAGCTGAGCGACGTCACCCGCACCGTCCTCCCCGCCGAGGGCGGGCACGTCGTCTCCCTCGCCCAGACCTTCCCCGTCCATCCCGAGGAGCTGTGGTCCGCGCTGACCATCGGCTCGCACCTCGAATCGTGGTTCGGCCGCGCGAGCGGCGAGGTGGTCGCCGGCGGCCGCTACGAGCTGCCGGACATGGAGACCCGCGGCGAGGTCCTCGCGGTCGAGGAGCCGCGCCGCCTGCTGCTGACCTGGGAGTTCGGCAAGGGCGCGAGCGAGATGGAGCTGCTCGTCGAGGGCGCGGATCCCGCCGCGAGCCGCGTCGAGCTGCGGCACACCGTCCCGGCCGACGCACACTGGCAGACCTTCGGCCCGGCGGCCACCGGCTGCGGCTGGGACGCGGCGCTGTACGGCCTCGCTCTGCACCTGGAGGATCCCTCCGCCGATCTCCTGCCGCGGCTGAGCCGCTTCGCCGGCTCCCCCGAGGGGGCGGAGTTCACGCGCGCGACGGCGGAGGCCTGGTTCGAGGCGCACGTCGCCGCCGGGGCGGACAAGAAGCCGGCCCGCAAGGCCTCGGTGCGCACCGCCGCCTTCTACCTCGACGAGGAGTCGGACCTGCTGTGAGCCCGCGGGTCGCGCTGCTGTCCCTGGGCGGGACGATCTTCATGACGCAGGACGCCTCGGGGGCCGGGGCCCGGCCCGACGACGGCGCCGGCGAGCGTCTGCTCGCCACGGCCGCGGGCGAGGTGGAGCTGACGCCCGTCCCGCTCGCGAACGTGTCCTCCTCCGATGTGCGCCCCCACCATCTGCGGGCCGTGCTCGAGCAGGCCCGCGCGGCGGTCGACGGGGGTGCGAGCGGGGTGGTGCTCACCCACGGCACCGACACCCTCGAGGAGACCGCGTTCGTGCTCGAGCGCTGCTGGGACCGGGAGGCGCCGCTGGTGGTGACCGGGGCGATGCGCCCGGCGAGCGACGTGGGTGCCGACGGGCCCGCGAACCTGCGCGATGCGGTGCGCACCGCGACGGCGCCGTCCGCCCGCGGGCTCGGCGTGCTGGTGGTGTTCGACGGCCACGCGCACCTCGCGGACCGGGTCACGAAGGCCTCCTCCCGCTCCGTCTCCGCCTTCGCGTCCGTGCCGTCGGGCCCGCTCGCGATCGTCGCGCAGGATGATCTGCGCCTGCTGCAGCGCCCGCTGCCCCGCGCCGCCCGCTGCCCGGGCTCCCTGCCGGATCGTCTGCCCGCGGTGCCGGTGCTGACCGCCGGCCTCGACGAGGACCTCTCGCTGCTGGACCATCTGCCGGCCGAGGAGCTGCGCGGCCTCGTCGTCGCCGGGGTGGGGATGGGGCACGTCTCCCCCGCGGCGATGCCGCGCCTGCGCCGCCTGCTCGCCGCCGGCGTGCCCGTCGTGGTCGCGGCCCGGCCGGGGACGGGCGGCACCTCGACCCACCACTACGCCTACCCCGGCTCGGAGGTGGATCTGCTCGAGGCCGGTGCCGTGATGGCGGGCCTGCTGCCCGCGGCGAAGGCGCGCCTGCTGCTGCAGCTGCTGCTCGCGGAGGAGGCGAGCCCGGAGGCGCGGCGCGCCTCCTTCGCCGCCTTCGCCTCCTGAGGGCTCGGACCCCGTCCCCGGCGCCGCGCCCCACCGCAGCGGAACGACGCTCATGCCGTCTGCGCGCCTCGGGTCCGTGGCGGCCGTGAGGGCACGCCGGGAGCACGAGGTGGGTCCTGCAATGGTGGGGCGGACCACGGTGAGCGCCATCCCGCGGCGCTCGGTGACAGACTGGGGGTACACGCCGCTTGCCATCGACCGTCGAAAGGTGAACTGATGACCGTTCCTGCTGACCCGACTCCTGCGCTGCAGGACTACGCCCGGCCCGAGAAGCTCGTGACCACGCAGTGGCTCGCCGATCAGCTCGCCGCCGGTCGTCCCGCGGATCTCGTCGTCGTCGAATCCGATGAGGACGTGCTGCTCTACGAGACCGGCCACATCCCCGGCGCGGTGAAGATCGACTGGCACCTCGACCTCAACGATCCCGTCACCCGCGACTACGTCGACGGGGAGGGCTTCGCGAAGCTCATGGACGCCTCCGGCATCACCCGGGAGACCACCGTGGTGATCTACGGCGACAAGTCGAACTGGTGGGCCGCGTACGCCCTGTGGGTGTTCGAGCTGTTCGGCCATCAGGACGTGCGCCTGCTCGACGGCGGCCGCGCCGCCTGGGAGGCCGAGGGCCGCGAGATGACCACCTCCGAGGAGGGCAAGCCCTCCGCCACCACCGGCTATCCCGTGGTGCAGCGGGAGGACGCCCCGATCCGCGCCTACCGCGAGGACGTGCTCGAGGTGCTCGGCGGCCCGCTGATCGACGTGCGCTCCCCGCAGGAGTACACCGGCGAGCGCACCCACATGCCGGACTACCCGCAGGAGGGCACCGTCCGCGGCGGGCACATCCCCACCGCCCGCTCGGTCCCGTGGGCCCGCGCCGCCGCGGCGGACGGCCGCTTCAAGCCGCGTGCCGAGCTGCAGGAGATCTACCAGGACGAGCTGGGCTTCGACACGGCCGAGCCGACGATCGTGTACTGCCGGATCGGTGAGCGCTCGGCGCACACCTGGTTCGTGCTCACCTACCTGCTGGGCTTCGAGAACGTGCGCAACTACGACGGCTCCTGGACCGAGTGGGGCAACGCCGTGCGCCTGCCGATCGCGCAGGGCACCGAGCCGGGTGAGGTCCCCGCCCGATGAGCGAGAGCACCGCCCTGCCCGAGGCCTTCGCCGAGATCGCGGAGGATTTCCACGCCCTGTCCGGGCGGGATCGCCTGCAGCTGCTGCTGGAGTTCTCCCAGGGCCTGCCGGCGCTGCCGGAGCGCTATGCCGAGCATCCCGAGCTGCTGGAGCCGGTGCCCGAGTGCCAGTCGCCGATCTTCCTCGTCACGGAGGTGGAGGGCACGGGTCGTGACGCGACCGCGCACCTGTTCTTCTCCGCCCCGCCGGAGGCGCCGACGACGCGCGGCTTCGCCGCGATCCTCGCGGAGGCGCTCGACGGCCGCACCGTGGGCGAGGTGATCGACACCCCGGAGTCCGTCACCGGTGCGCTGGGCCTGGCCGAGGTGGTCAGCCCGCTGCGTCTGAACGGCATGGCCGGGATGCTGGTGCGGATCAAGCGGCAGCTGGCGGAGAAGGCCGGAGCCTGACCCGCCCGTCCCCGACCTGCTGAGTGCGGCGCCGTCCCCGACCGGGGCGGCGCCGCACTGCATTCCCGCAGCGTCCCAGGCCGGGTCAGCGCGGCGGCGGGGGCGGGGGCGGGGTGCGCGGATGGCCGTACTTCTCGTACGCCTTCGCCGCGCCCGTGCGCAGCGCCCCGAAGGCGGCGCGTCCCGCCTCGTTCTGCGCGAACTCGAACGCTGCCCGGGCGCGCCCCGACAGGTCCGATCCGTCCTCGTCGATGTCGTCTCCGTCGTCCGCGAGGATCGGGCCCTCCCCGGCCTCGAACCGGCGGTGCCGCTCGCGGGCCACCTTCAGCTCGAGCGGCACCCGCACCTGGCGCACGAGCGTGTCGCGCACGTCCTGCCGGATCACTGCCGACTGCTCCTCGAGGTACTCCGCGATCTCCTCGCCGGTCTCCGAGAGCGCGAAGGCGCGGCCCAGCAGGTAGGAGGCGAGATCCGAGGCGGCTTCGGGCGAGAGGCCGTAGGCGTCGGAGGAGTCGCGGGCGTCGCGCAGGGCGACGGCGTCCTCCCGCTCCAGCGGGCTGGGGGCGATGTCCACCGCGCTGAGCACGTCCTCCACGAAAGCGTGGAAGCTCGCATCCCCGGCGATATCGGCCCGCCGCAGCTCGGCCCGTCCGGCGGTCTCCGGCGGCAGCGGCACACGGGCCACCCCCTCGCGGGCGAACTCGTCCTGCGCGGCGCGGCGCAGCAGGCGGCGGGCGGCGCGCTCGAGGTGGCCGGCCTCCGCGTCACGGGGGATCTCCGGCGCGACGGCGCGGGCATCCCCCACGACCGCGGCCCGGAAGGTCGCGGCGCCGGCACGGCGACGCACGGTGGTCGGGAGCGCGGCGAGCCGCTCTCGGAGCGTGAAGATCTGCACCATCGGCGCACCTCCTGCAGGAGCGGGTTGAACCTGTGCCCATCGTACGGACCCGGCCCTTCCGCCGCACCGGCAGGAGGATCGTCCTGCCCTTCCGGGCGGAGACGGGACACAATGAGGGGTGCCACCCCGGCCTCGATCCTCAGGAGATGACATGGCTGACCTCGCGTACACCGTCCCCGGCCTCGGCACGGACGACTCCGTCCGGCTCGTCGAGTCCCTCCAGGACCGCCTGCATGCGATGAACGATCTGCACCTCACCCTCAAGCATGCGCACTGGAACGTCATCGGCTCCCGCTTCATCGCGGTGCACGAGATGCTCGACCCGCAGGTCGAGCTGGTGCGCGGCTACGCGGACGACATCGCCGAGCGCATCGCCCAGCTGGGCGCCTCGCCGGTGGGCACCCCCGGCCGCCTGGTCGCCGACCGCGCCTGGTCCGACTACACGCTCGGCAAGGCCGATTCGCAGGAACACCTCACGGCGCTGGATGCCGTCTACGACGGGATCGTCTCCTCGAACCGCAAGGCCATCACGCTCGCCGGCGAGCTCGACCCGATCACCGAGGACATGCTCATCAGCCAGACCGCCGAGCTCGAGAAGTTCCAGTGGTTCATGCGGGCCCACCTCGAAGGCGGCCGAGCCTGAGCTCCCGGGCCTGACAGCGTCGGCCCGACCGCCTCGGCCTGACGCCCATTGCCGGTCTTCCCGGCCCGTTCGGCCCTGACCCGCACGGCGCGGCGGCCCCCTCACGGGGGTCTCCGCGCCGTCCGTGTCCCAGCATGACCTCTGCCGCGCCCCGGCCGGGGCCGACGAGTACGGTGAGACCTCCCCGACCTCGAGGAGGACCCCGGCATGCCGATCGCCGCCACCGCCGATGAGCTCACCGCGCTGCAGGACGAGGCCGTGCGCTTCACCCGCGAGCTGATCCGCATCGACACCACGAACTTCGGCGGGAACGATCCGGCCACCTGGGGCAAGGGGGAGAGCGAGGCCGCCGAGTACGTGGTCGAGCGGCTGCGCGAGGTGGGCCTCGAGCCGACGGTGATCGAATCCGCGCCGGGCCGCCCCAGCGTTCTGGTGACCCTGCGCGGCGAGGACAGCTCGCGCGGCGGGCTGATCCTGCACGGCCACCTCGACGTGGTGCCCGCCCGCGCCGAGGACTGGTCGGTGGACCCCTTCGCCGCCGAGATCATCGACGGCATGATCTACGGCCGCGGCGCCGTGGACATGAAGGACATGGTGGGGATGATCCTCGCCGTCGCCCGGCACCTCGCCCGCACCGGGCAGGTGCCGCCGCGGGATCTGATGTTCGCGTTCTTCGCCGACGAGGAGAACGCCTCCGTGTGGGGCGCCCAGTGGCTCGTGGAGAACCACCCCGAGCTGTTCGCGGGCATGACCGAGGCGATCAGCGAGGTGGGCGGCTACTCGATCACCCTGCCGGAGGAGGACACCGGCGAGGACGTGCGCGCCTACCTGGTGCAGACGGCGGAGAAGAGCCTGGCCTGGGGGCGGCTGCGCGCCCATGGCCGTGCCGGCCACGGCTCGGTCCCCAACGACGAGAACGCCATCGTGCGCCTCGCCCGCGCGATCACCGCGATCGACGAGCACGATTTCCCGATCGAGTTCATCGCCAGCGTGCGCGCCCTGTTCGACGGGATCACCGAGATCACGGGCACCGGCTGGGACGAGGAGGACATCGGGGCGTTCCTGCCGCTGACCGGCGGGGCCCGCCACTTCGTCACCGGCACCCTGCGCGACTCGGCGAATCTGACCATGCTCGAGAGCGGGTACAAGGTCAACGTCATCCCGCAGACGGCGGAAGCCGGGTTCGACTGCCGCTTCCTGCCCGGGCACCAGGAGGAGGTGCTGGCCCTGCTCGACGAGCTCAGCGGCGAGTACGTCGAGGTGATCGTGGACCACGTGGGGGTCTCGGTGGACTCGCCCCGCGAGTCGCCCCTGGTCGACGCGATGGCCGGTGCGATCGAGCAGGAGGATCCGGGCTCGCGGATCCTCCCCTACTGCCTGAGCGCGGGGACCGACAACAAGCCCCTCAGCGCGCTGGGCATCACCGGGTACGGCTTCGCGCCGCTCCAGCTGCCCGCCGATCTGGATTTCGCGCCCCTGTTCCACGGGGTCGACGAGCGGGTGCCCGTGGAGGCGGTGCGCTTCGGGGCGCGGGTGCTGCTGCGGCTCGTCGGCAGCTGCTGAGCCACCGCACCGGCCCGGGACGCACCAGCCCGGCGAGCACGAGTCCGGCGAGCACCGGCCCGGGGCGCATCGGTCCAGGGTCCCGGGTCTCCGCGGCTGCGGCGCCTCAGGCGGTGGGGGCGGCGTCCTCGCCGGCGGCGCGGCAGGCCTCCATCAGCTCCGCGGCCGGCACCGGCTCCTCGGCGCTGAAGCCCGAGTACCAGGGCGGGGCGTTGCGCAGCAGCGTCTCCAGCAGGCCGGTGGCGTCCAGCGGCTCCTCGGCCCGTGCCTG
The DNA here is from genome assembly GCA_000023405.1 of Brachybacterium faecium DSM 4810. Classification (NCBI taxonomy): domain Bacteria; kingdom Bacillati; phylum Actinomycetota; class Actinomycetes; order Micrococcales; family Dermabacteraceae; genus Brachybacterium; species Brachybacterium faecium. Next base: position 411,019 of record CP001643.1, on the reverse strand, counting down.
CTGCTCCGTCTCGGCCAGCCAGTGGACGGCGAGCGCGAGCGCCGCCCCGGCGATGGCCCGTGCCGTGGAGGGCTCGCCGCGCAGCGGGGCGGGCACCTCGTCGCCCAGCCGGTCGACGGCCACGACGTGCATCTCCACCAGGGAGTCCAGCAGGCCGATGTAGGTGCGGTGGGAAAACTTCCAGTCCAGCGCCCCGCGCAGGAAGGCATGGTGGCGCTCGACGTGCGCGGCCAGCATGCCGTAGCCGAAGCGCACCCGCTGGTGGACGTGCTCGCCCTGGTCCTTGAACTCGGTGCCGCGCGTCCAGGCGGTGTCGAGCATCTGCTGGAGCATCGCGCCCATCAGGTCGTCGAGGCCGGAGAAGTGGCTGTAGAAGGCGGCGCGGCTGACGCCGGCGCGCTTGGCGAGGGCGTTGACGGTCACTTCGCCGTCGCCTGCGGTGAGGGCACGGGCGGCCGCGAAGATCGCGGCCTTGGTCCGTGCCGGGCGGGGATCCGGAGCGCGGTCACTCGTGCTGGGCATTGCGTCATCGTAGCCTCGCCGGATGGTCGGGGCCTGCATCGATGCCGGCCCGGTGCGGCAGGATGGGACCATGCGCTCCTTCCTGCCCGGCCTGCCCGGTCGCGGCCTGCCGCAGGGCCATCCGCTGCTGGACGCCCTGCGGGGGCAGACGATCGTCCACACGCGCGTCGCCGCCCGCGGCACCTGGACGGTCACCGCGCGCGGCTGGGTGCTGCACTCGCGGAGCCAGGAGCTGGACGGCCCGGAGCTCCCCGCCGACCGCACGGCCGCCGTCGGGCTGCGCGACCCGCGAGTGGTGGCCGCAGCGATCCACGGGGCCGAGATGCACGACGGGCGCCTCCACCTCGCCCTGCACACGGGGCGGGCGCCGCTGCGCCTGAGCACCGCGCCGCGCTGGCAGCTGGACGGGCCGCGCGGAGCGCAGCTGGTGGTCTCGGCGGAGGGCGAGCTCACCGCACGGTCTCCCGGGCCGCCGGTCCACGCCACGCCCGCGGCGCTGGCCGAGCATGCCGCCTCCTCCCGCAGCGGGATCGAGGAGCGCCTGCTCGCGCTGGGCCGGGAGCAGTGGCTGCATCCCGGGCACGTGGTGGCGGTGCTCGCGAGCGCCGGCGCGCTCGATGAGGAGGAGTTCACCCGGCGCGGGCCCGTGCTGCTGGCGCGGCTCCTGGTGCGCGGGGAGCTCCGTGCAGGGTTCGTCAGCGGCGGCCGGTTCCGGGCCTGGGAGCGTCCCGCAGCGGAGATCGTGGAGCACATCGGCACCACCTGGACCGCGATCGGCGGCCGCACTCCGGGGCCGGACATGATCGCCTGGTTCGAGCTCACCGACGCGGGCCGCGAGGCGATCGGGCCGGGCAGCGAGATGACCATGCCGCCGGGGATGTCCGGATACGACTCCCCCGGCGTGGTCGGAGGGTTCCGCTGAGCTCCGGCCGCCGCTCAGCGCGCCACCCCTGACGCACGGCGACCACCGTAGTGCGCAGCGACGACATCCTCCACGACTTCCTGGACGCCTGTAAGCTTTCTCTCCGGTCGCGGTCGGTTCTTCGCCGAGCACCGCGCGGGGCTACCCTGTGGGGAACCACGTCGAGAAAGGCGTTCGAGATGCCAGCACGTACCGTCACGGTCGCGAGCTCCAGCGGCCTCCATGCCCGCCCCGCCGCGATCTTCTCCCAGGCGGCCAGCGAGCAGTCCGTCGCCGTCACCATCGAGACGGGCAGCTCTGCCCCGGTGAAGGCCTCCAGCATCCTCATGCTGCTCACCCTGAACGTCGGGCACGGCGATGAGGTGACGCTCCGCGCCGAGGGCGAGGGGGCCGAGGAGGCTCTCGAGACGCTCGCCGCCCTGCTGGAGAGGAACCTCGACGAGGAGTTCCAGAACAGCTGAGCGCGCCGCCCGCGCTCGCCGCGGGCCCCGCACATGCACGAAGGCCCCCACCGCGATCGGTGGGGGCCTTCGTGGACCTGACGTCAGTGCAGGCCGTGCGCGGTAGCGGCGGGATTTGAACCCGCGGTGGCTATGAACCACACATCATTTCGAGTGATGCACCTTCGGCCGCTCGGACACGCTACCGTCGAACAGCTTAACCGCCGCGCCCGTGCGCGTTCAAACCGTGCACCCCTCGGCGCGAGTCACGTCACTCATGGGGGCTCTGCCGGACCACCGTGACATTGCCCGTGGCGTGGAGGACGGTCGCGTGCGCGGTCGAGCCGAAGCGCCCGCGGCTCAGCCCGCGGTGGCCGATGACCAGCATGCGCGCTCCGGCGGCGGCGTTCAGCAGCCCCTCGGCGACGGTCCTGTCCTCGACCATGCGGGACTGGACCTCGAGGTCGGGGTGGCGGGCGGTCGCCCGCGCCACCCCCTCGTCGAGCACGGCGCGCGAGCGGCTGCCCGCGCTCCAGGCCTCCGCGACGCTCGCCGCGGAGCCCTGCGCTCCGGCCTGCACGTGGATCACGCGCAGCACCACGCCCCAGGCCGCCGCGAGATCCGCGGCCTCGTCGACCGCCTCGCCCGCGGCCTCGGAGCCGTCGTAGCCGGACAGCACGGGCCCGGCCCGGAACTGGTCGGAGCGGATCACGGCCACCGGGCAGCCGGCGTCGTGGAGGATGCCGCGGCTGACCGAGCCCAGCAGCGCGCCCAGCACGGCACCCAGCCCGCGCGTGCCCACGACCAGAAGGTCCGTGCGGCCGGAGATCTCCTCGAGCGCCTCCCTGGGCATGCCGGAGAGCAGCTCGGCGCTCACCGGGACGTCCGGGAACTCGGCGGCGACGCGCTCGGCGGCGTCGTCGAGCAGCCTCCGGGCCTGGTTGCGGGGGCCGGCCGGGTCGATCACCGGCATCCCGGAGACTCCCTGGCCGAGCAGCGGCCAGGTCCAGGCATGGACGAGGTGCAGCGTGGAATCCGTGCCCCGCGCGAGCTCGGCCGCCCAGCGCACGGCGGACATCGCCGCGGTGGTGTCGTCATACCCCACCACGATGTTCTGACCAGCGAAACCCATCATCCACACCTCCCTGTGCGGCCGGGGACCGGCACCCCCAGAATACGCCGAGCGGTTCTCGCCTGGCGAGGACTCCGGTCCCGGGCGTGCCCGAGGAGGGAGTGCGCGAGGAGGGAGCGTCCAGCACGAGCCGGCGGCGCTCAGCCGGCCCCGACCCCGCAGTCCTCGTCGCCGTCGTCCTCGCCGTCCTCCTCGTCGGCCTCCCACGCCCAGCGCAGCCCGAAGGTGCCCGGCCCGAAGCGGGCCTCGCTGAGCTGGAGGCGGTTGCGGTGATCGAGCCGCACCGGCGTGATCACCTCTCCGGACTGGGTGCGCCGGTAGCGCTCGCAGTCCATCGGCCGGCGGTCGCCGCGGAACTCGACCTCGAGCAGCACGTCGTTGGCCCGCCGCGGGAGGCTGTACATCGCCCCGGTCACGTCCGTGGCCCGGGCGCGCATCTCCACCCGATAGGCGAAGGTCGCGACCTGTCCCGCGTCGAGCGTGCCGTCCACCAGGATCTCCACGCCGTAGGCGCGGCGCTCCGGCCAGCGCACCCTCCGCCCCAGCGTGCACCCCTCGAGCGCGACATAGTGCGGCTCGACGTTCGGCTCGGTCGGCTCCAGCACGTACACCGCCGGGAGGCGGCAGGTGCCCGATTCGAGCGCTCGCACGGTGAGGCGGTAGTCGAACCGCTGCAGCTCCTGGGAGCCGTCGATCACGGCGTGCTGGTGGAAGACCCGCTCATGCGCGTACTGCCGGGCCGATTCGAAGCCGAGCTCCTCGAGCGCCTGCCCGAACACCTCCTTGCTGCTGCGCCTGCCGAGGAACCGGGTGGGGCGCGAGGCCCTCCCCCGCAGCCGCGGCGCACCCACCAGATCCGCGAGGGAGTCCGGCGGCTTGCCGAGCAGCTCCTCGAGCGCCGCGACCACGCCGAGCGACTGGTCCCCGCCGGGCAGGCTCCGCCCGGACTGCCAGTTGCTCAGGGTGGCCACGCTGACCGGACGGTGCCGCGCCCGCAGTCGCTGCGAGATCGCGGTCAGCGACAGCCCGCTGCCCTCGATCGCCCTGCGCAGCTCCGACGCGAACCGCTCGTCCTCGTCCGATGCCATCTCCTCGGCGCCCCCTGCATCTGTTCGACCGTGCCCGCACGCACCGGTGGTCACCCACCGTTCAACGTTTCGGACATACCTCTGAAAAGCCAACAGTAGCCTGTATGGCGAAGCTCACAAGCACGTCGGGGAACCGCACGGAAGAGGAGGTCACCGCACCATGCACTCGGACACGCACTGCCGTACCGGCTCTCGCGCCCGCACTGCCCTCCGCGGCCCGGACGGCTGCTGTCCCCGCAACGCTCCCCGACCGGTCCCCTCCGTGCGCGCAGGCTTCCTCACGGCGGCCCTCGCCCGCTCCCCTCTGTCTATCCCGCTGCATCCTCGCGGTCAGCCGCACGCGTCCCTCTGACGACGCCCGCGCCGTCACCTCACGACCTCATCGGTCACGAACCTCCACCTGCGACGGAGCGGTGGAGCTCGCCCCCAGATCGTTGCTCGAAGGCCGAGAGAGCAGCGACGCGATGCAGCACCAGCCATCGGCCCTCACGAGAAGAAAGCCGCTTCCATGACTCAGCACACCGTCTCGACGGCGGGGCAGACCCGCAGGACGAGCCCCGCACAGCGCGAGACCGCCCCGCGACCCGAGGCCCGCCCGGTGGACCGCACGCTGTTCGGCGACACGGTCACGGTCCGTCGCCGCTGGCTGCGGGATACCCGCTCCGCCGAGGTCACCGCGCACTTCGCGGCGGAGAACGTCCACGCCGACGCACGCACCGCGCACCTCGCCCCGCTGCGCAGCGCGCTGGGCAGGGCCTTCCGCGGCAGCACCGCCCCGATCGAGCTGTCCGCGCCGGTGCTGCTGGGCGGCTGGTGGTACATCGATCGTCCGGCCGCGGCCGACGGCGCCCTGCTCACCCGGGTGCGCGACCGCGCCGAGCTGCGCGGCCCCGCCGGGATCCCCGAGATCGTCCCCGGTCGTCTCCTCGACGGCGAGGAGATCCTGGTGGAGGACTGCCGGGGGATGATCGGCTTCGCGGTCTCCCCCGATCACCGCCTGCTCGCCCGCGCCGAGGCGGCCCTGGGCGGCTGCCGCGTGATCGTCACCGAGGCCGCGACCGGCGAGCTCGTCGACGCGGCGATCGAACAGGCCGGCCCCGATCTCGTCTTCTCCGCCGATTCCCGCTCCCTGCTGCACACCCGGCTGGACGACCTCGGTCGCCGCCATCAGGTGCGCTGCCATCGCCTGGGCGCCGGCATCGAGGAGGACGCCGTGCTCGTCGAGGAGCCGGACCACTGGGCGCAGCTCGAGCTGTCCCGCTCCCGGGACGGCTCGGCCGCGTTGATCCGCTCCAGCTCCCCGAAGGGCAGCGAGGTGTGGATCGCGGACCTCGCCGCCGCCTGCGCCGCGCCGCGTTCGGTGACCGGGCGGTTGACCGGCGCGCCCCCGCTCATCGAGCACGCCGGGGACCGCCTGCTGGTGATCCATGAGGATGCCTCGGGCCGCACCGCGCTCAGCGAGCTCGGTCTGGGCGTCACCGGCGGCCTGCGCGACATGACCCCGCTGCTCACCGCCGCGGAGGGTGAGCACTTCGACTCCGTCGAGGCCTTCTCCGGCGCCGTCGCGCTGCAGCTGCGCAGCGGCGGCCTGCCCCGCCTGCGCGTGCTGCCCCGCCGCGCCGACGGCACGGTCGACGTCGGCGACGTGCAGTCCGTGGGGCGCGGCGGCGAGCTGGACGCGGTGCGCCTCGAGCCCACCCCCGACTGGCATCAGCCCGCGATCCGCTACCGCCTCGACAGCTTCCTCACCCCTCCCACGATCCTCGAGCACGATCCGGTGACCGGCCGCAGCAGCCGCCTGCTGCAGGCCGAGACGCACGGCCTCGACCTCGAGAAGTACGAGGAGCGCCGGCTGTGGGCCACCTCCTCCGACGGGGTGCAGGTGCCGATCTCGCTGATCGCCCGGCGCGACCTGCCGCATGACGGCTCCGCCCCCGCGGTCCTCTACGGCGAGGGGGCGTTCGGCACCTCGACCGATCCGGTGCTGCAGGCGGAGACCCTGGCCGTCGCCGACCGCGGCGTCGTGGTCGCCGTGGCGCACGTGCGCGGCGGCGGCGAGCTGGGACCCCGGTGGCACCGACAGGGCCGCCGACTGCACAAGCCGCGCTCCATCGCCGACTTCCTCGCCTGCGCCGAGCATCTCGTCAGCGGAGGCTGGGCCTCCCCGGATCGGCTCGGCGCCATCGGCGACGGCTCCGGCGGGCTGCTCGCCGCGGCCGCGGCGAACCTCGCCCCGGAGCGGTTCCGCGCGATCCTCACGGGCACGCCGCTCGTGGATCCGCTCGAGACCCTGCTGGACGCGGAGGTGATGCTCACGCTCGAGGAGTGGGCCGAGTGGGGAGACCCGGCGGCCGATGAGGCCACCTACCTCTGCCTGCGCAGCTACAGCCCGTCGGAGAACGTCCGTCGGGCGCACTACCCGGCCGTGTTCGCCTGGACCGCGGCCGAGGGCACCGACGTCCCTCCGGCCTGCGCCGCGATCTGGGTGGCCGAGCTGCGGGACCGCGTCACCTCGGATCCGCACAAGCGCCCGATCCTGCTGCGCACCCTGCCCACGATGAGCACCGCGACGGACGCCCGCACCGAAGGGGTGGCCTGGCTGCTCGACCAGCTCGGCGCGGTTACCCTCGAGGAATGACGACGGAGCAGCCGCACGCCCCCTCCCCCGCCCACCGCCCCAGCGAGCGGACCTTCCACGGCGACACCGTCGTCGATCCCTTCGAGTGGATGCGCGACAAGACCGACCCCGAGGTGATCGCCTACCTCGAGGCGGAGAACGCGTACGCCGACGCCCGCACCGCGCACCTGGACGCCCTGCGCGGCACGCTCGTGGAGGAGTTCGTGGGGCACACGCAGGAGACGGACCTCAGCGTGCCGGTGCGTCGCGACGACTGGTGGTACATCGTCCGCACCACCGCCGGGAACGACTATCCGATGTTCACCCGCATCGCCGATGCGGGCACGCTGCCGCAGGTCGAGCCCGGCGTGATGCTCGAGGGCGAGCAGGTGCTGCTGGACGCCCAGGCGGAGGCCGCCGGCCGCGAGTTCTACTCCCTCGGCGGGCTCGCCCCCTCCCCCGACCACACCCTGTACGCCTCGGCGGTGGACACCGCAGGCGATGAGCGGTTCACGCTGCGGATCACCGATCTCACCTCCGGGCAGGTCATCGACGAGGCGGTGACCGGTGCCGGCTACGGCCTCGCCTTCTCCGCCGATCAGCAGTGGCTGTTCTACGCGCGGGTCGACGACGCCTGGCGGCAGCACCAGATCTGGCGCCACCGCATCGGGAGCGACGCGAGCGAGGACGTGCTGGTCATCGAGGAGCCCGACGAGCGCTTCATGATCGGCTTCGACCGCTCCCGCGACGGCTCGACCCTGGTGATCCAGGCGGGTTCCACGAGCACCACCGAGGCATGGCTGCTGGACCTCGCGGACCCGACCTCGGCGCCCGTGCCCGCCGGCGGGCGGCGCGACGGCGTGGACTACACCGTCGAGCACGCCGGGGATCGGCTGCTGGTGGTGCACAACGAGGGCCACCGCGGCTTCGCGCTCGCCCAGGCACCGCTCGAGGACCCCTCCCGCTGGGAGGAGCTGCTGGTCGCGGCCGAGGGGGAGCGCCTGCTCTCGGTCGAGGCCTTCGCGGGCTTCGTCGCCCTCGAGCTGCGCAGCGGCGGGCTCGCGAGCGTGCGCCTCATCCCCCGGGCGGCCGACGGGTCGCTGCGGCTCGAGCGGTCCGCCGACATCTCCCATGGCGGCGAGCTGGACACGGTGGAGCTGGACACCAACCCGAACTGGGACCAGGGCACGGTGCGCTACCAGCTCACCAGCATGCTCACCCCGCCCACCGTCGCCGAGCGCGAGGTCACCACCGGGGAGACCACGGTGCTGCGCGTGACCCCGGTGCCGCACTACGACCCGTCCCTCTACGTCGAGCGGCGCGAGTGGGCGACCGCGGCCGACGGCACCGCCATCCCGCTGAGCGTGGTCGCCCGCCGGGAGGTCGCCGCCGACGGCACCGCCCCGGGCTACCTGTACGGCTACGGCTCCTACGAGATGTCGATCGACCCCTCCTTCGCGCCCACGCGCCTGTCGCTGCTGGACCGCGGCGTCGTCATCGCGATCGCGCACGTGCGCGGCGGCGGCGAGATGGGCCGCGACTGGTACGAGCACGGCAAGCTGCTGGAGAAGAAGAACTCCTTCAGCGACTTCGTCGCCGCGGCGGAGCACCTGACGGGCAGCGGCCTGGTCGCCCCGGACCGCCTCTCGGCGGAGGGCCGCAGCGCGGGCGGTCTGCTGATGGGCGCGGTCGCGAACCTGGCCCCCGAGCGGTTCCGGGCGATCATCGCCGGGGTCCCCTTCGTGGACACGCTGACCACGATCCTCGACCCGAGCCTGCCGCTGACCGTCGGCGAGTGGGAGGAGTGGGGCGACCCGCTGCACGACCCGGACGTGTACGCCTACATGAAGGAGTACAGCCCGTACGAGAACGTGCGCGCGGTCGAGTACCCCGCGATCTTCGCCTCCACCTCGCTGAACGACACGCGCGTGTTCTTCGTCGAGCCCGCGAAGTGGGTGGCGCGGCTGCGCGAGACCGTCACCTCCGACCAGGGCGAACGGCCGATCCTGTTCCGCTGCGAGATGGTCGCCGGGCACGGCGGCCGCTCCGGCCGGTACCGCAAGTGGGAGCAGCGGGCCGACGAGCTGGCATGGCTGCTGGACCAGCTCGGAGCGACCGCGCTCCTGTAGGCCCGACACCGCCGACGCGAGCTGACCGAAAGTTTTCGGGCAGGCTCGCCGCGCATCACCCCGAAGCCGCCGCGGTCAGCACGCCTTGACGGACGTGTGACGACGCCCATACGCTCATGACAGTCGAAAGCGACCGAAACCTTTCGCCCATTGAGTCATAGGAGACGTCATGAAGCGCCGCCAGATCCTCACCGCCACCGCTGTCGCCACCGCCGCCACGCTGGGCACCGCCGCCACAGCGTCCGCCGCGCCGGGCAACGGGGAGCACACACCGCCCGGCCTCGCCAAGAAGGACACCCTGGCCTGGGCCGCCGGCGGGGTGATCGAGATCGGCTCCGCCGTCGCCGGCGGGGGCCACCACACCGAGCAGGACTACCCGACGCCGATGAGCGAGGAGATCTACCGCGAGACCCTCGGCCGCGAGGTCACCTCGCTCTCGGCGGAGAACCAGATGAAGTGGGACTACCTGCGACCGGACCGCGAGACCTTCGACTTCGAGGATGCGGACGAGATCATGGACTTCGCCCAGCAGCACGGACAGGTGGTGCGCGGCCACACCCTGCTGTGGCACGCCCAGAACCCCACCTGGCTCGAGGAGGGCGACTTCTCCGCGGACGAGCTGCGCGACCTGCTCAAGGAGCACATCGACACCGTCGTCGGCCGCTACCGCGGGCGCATCCAGCAATGGGACGTGGTCAACGAGATCTTCACCGACGAGGGCGAGCTGCGCCTGAACGACAACATCTGGCTGCGCGAGCTGGGCCCCGGGATCCTCGCCGACGCCTTCCGCTGGACCCGCGCCGCGGACCCCGACGCGCTGCTGTTCTTCAACGACTACAACGTCGATGGCGTGAGCGCGAAGTCCGATGCGTACTACGCGCTGATCACCGAGCTGCTCGCCGAGGGCGTCCCGATCGACGGGTTCTCCACCCAGGGCCACCTCTCGCTCCGCTACGACTTCCCCGAGGACATCACGGAGAACCTCCAGCGCTTCGCCGACCTGGGCCTGGAGACCGCGATCACCGAGCTGGACGTGCGCATGGACCTCGAGGAGGGCGCCACGCCCACCGAGCAGCAGCTGGAGCAGCAGGCCGACTACTACCGGCGCATGACGGAGGCGGCCCTGTCCGTCGAGGGCTGCAACTCCCTGACCCTGTGGGGCTTCCCGGACGTGTACTCCTGGGTGCCGGGCACCTTCGAGGGCGAGGGCGCCGCGACCGTGCTGTGGGACGACTACACCCGCAAGCCCGCCTACTACGCCGTGCAGGACGCGCTCGCGGAGGCCAGCGGCCGCGCCGGGCATCCCGCGCTGCGCCGCTGACCGCCGCTCAGCTGACCAGGTACCCGCCGTCGACCGGGATTTCGGCGCCGTTGACCATCGAGGCGGCGTCGGAGGCGAGCCAGACCGCGACGTCGGAGACCTCATGGGGCTGGGCGAAGCGGTCGCTCGGGATGCGGGCGAGCATCGGGGCGGCCTTGTCGGGGTGATCGCCCCAGACCTTCTGCCCCATGTCGGTGAGCACGATGGTGGGGCAGAGCGAGTTCGCGCGCACGCCCCGTGCGCCCAGCTCGAGGGCGAGGGTGCGGGTGGCCATGACCAGGCCCGCCTTCGCGACGGAGTAGGCGTAGTGCTCGGCCAGCGGGCGCAGCGCGGCGGCGGAGGCGATCGTGACGATCACGCCTCCGCCGTCCTGCGCCATGGCCGTGCCGGCCCGGGCGGCGAGCAGCGCGGGAGCGCGCAGGTTCACCTGCAGGGTCTCGTCGAAATGCGCGGTCTCCAGCTGGTCGACCGTCTCCGGATGGGAGAGGCCGGCGTTGTTGACCAGCACGTCGAGGCCGCCCAGCAGCGCCGAGGCCTCGCCCCAGAGGCGGTCGGGCACGGCGGGGTCGGCGAGGTCCGCGGCCAGCACGGCGGTGCGCACGCCGTGCCCGTCGGCGAGGGAGCGGGCCGTGGGCTCGAGGGAGCTCGCCTCGCGGGCGGTGAGCACGAGATCGGCGCCGGCCGCTGCGTAGGCGCGGGCGATGTCCGCCCCGATGCCCCGGCTGGCACCGGTGATCAGGGCGCGGCGGCCGGAGAGGGGGCGAGAGGTCGAAGCGGTCACCCCCTCAGGCTACTCAGAACGCGGGGATGACCGCGCCGGAGTAGTTCTCCTCGATGAAGGAGCGGACGTCCTCGGAGTGCAGCAGCTCGTCGAGCGCCTTCAGCGCCTCGCTGTCCTTGTCCTCGGTGCGCACCACGAGCATGTTCGCGTAGGGGTTGTCCTCGCCGGATTCGAGCACGAGGGCATCCTCGGCAGGGCTCAGATCGGCCTCGAGGGCGTAGTTGCCGTTGATCACGGCGAGCGCGTAGTCGCCCAGCGTGCGGGGCAGCAGCGCGGGGTCGATCTCCTGCAGGTCGAGGTTCTTGGGGTTCTCGTCGATGTCGTCCGGGGTGGCCTCGGTGGGCTCGATCCCGTCGGCCAGGGTGAGCAGGCCCTCGGAGGCGAGCAGCGCGAGGGCGCGCCCGCGGTTGGTGGGGTCGTTCGGGATGCCGACGGAGGCGCCGTCCTCGACCTCGTCGAGCGAGGTCAGCGACTCCGAGAACACGCCCAGCGGCTCGATGTGGACGCCCTCGTAGGGGGTCAGCTCGTAGCCGTTCTCCGCGATCTCGGTCTCGAGGTAGGGCAGGTGCTGGAAGAAGTTCGCGTCGATCTCGCCCTCGGAGAGCAGCCGGTTCGGGATCGGGTACTCGGTCTGCTCCTGCAGGTCGAGCTCGAGGCCCGCGTCGGCCGCGAGGTTGTCCTTGACGAAGGTGAGGATCTCCATGTGGGGCAGCGGGGTCGCGGCCACGCGGATGGTGGTCACGCCGCCCTCCTCGGCGAGCGGCTCCTCCTCGGCGCCGCAGGCGGCGAGGGCGAGGGCGGCCAGGCCGGCGCCGGAGGCGAACAGGGTGCGGCGGGAGACGGTGGTCATGGGGTCCTCCAGGGGATGTGTCGGGGGGGGATGGGATGGGACGGAACGGGGCGTCGTCGGGGCGAGCGGGGTCAGGCGGTGCGGGCGCGGTGGTCGACCGCGCGCGCGAGCCGGTCGCCGAGCTGCTGCACGAGGATCACGATGATGATCAGCAGGATGACGGTGACGATGATGATCTCGGTCTGGTAGCCGGTGTAGCCGCGGTTGTACGCGAGCTGGCCCAGGCCGCCCGCGTTCACGGAGCCGGCCATCGCGGTGTAGCCGATGACGGCGATCGTGGTGGTGGTGATCGAGCCGATGATCCCGGGCAGCGCCTCGGGGATCAGCACCTGGCGGATCACCTGCCAGCGGCTGGCGCCCATCATCCGCACCGCCTCGATCTTCCCGGCCGGGATCTCGCGCAGGTTCAGCTCGAACAGGCGCGCGGCGAAGGGCACCGCGGCGATGGTCAGCGCGATCATCGCCGCGTTGGGCCCGGTGGAGCGTCCGGTGATCGCGGCGGTGAGGGGGATCAGCGCGATGATCAGGATGAAGAACGGGAAGGAGCGCAGCACGTTGACCACGAAGCCGGTGACCTGGTTGAGGCGGCGCACCAGCGGGGAGGCGGAGTCGTCGGTCTCGAACAGCGCCACCCCGAGCGGCAGGCCCAGCAGCACCGTGAGCACCATGGTCACCGCGGTCATGTAGAGGGTGACGACGGTGGCCTGCCAGGGGCCGCCCTCCCAGCGGGTCAGCAGCGGGTTCTGCAGCCACTCCTGCACGGTCTCGATCACGCGGTCACCTCCTTCGCGGCCACGCCGGCCGCCTCGAGCTCCGCCAGGAAGGCCGCGAGGCCCTCGGCGCTGATGGCGACGCCGGAGCGGTTGCGCAGAGCGAGCTGCACCCGCCCCACCTGGCGGCCGCCGATGGTCTCGATGGTCCCGGCCACGAGCGTGGCCTCGGCCTCGTACTCCTCGGCCAGGCGGATCAGGTCCTCGGTGGTGCGGAACCGCTCGGAGTCGCCGTAGTCGCAGTTGACGACCAGCGCGTCGATCCCGGTGGGCGCCGGCGGCAGCGGGATCAGCTCGGAGCTCAGCGGGCCGTGCGGGTCCGCGGCGACGTCGAGGAGATCGCCGGTCTGGGTGATGCGGCCGTCCTGCAGCAGGGTCACGGTGTCGCACACCTCGCGCACCACGGCCATCTCGTGGGTGATGATCACGACGGTGATGCCGAGCCGTTCGCGCAGGTCGCCGAGCAGGCGCAGGATCTGGCGGGTGGTGGAGCCGTCGAGCGCGCTGGTGGGCTCATCGCACAGCAGCACCTTCGGCTCGGCCGCGAGCCCGCGGGCGATGCCGACGCGCTGGATCTGGCCGCCGGAGAGCTGGGCGGGGTGGTTGTGCTCGCGCCCGCCGAGGCCGACGAGCTCGACCAGCTCGGCGACGCGACGCTCCCGCTCGGCGCGGGGCACGCCCGCGATCTCGAGCGGGTGGGCGATGTTCTGGGCGGCGGTGCGGGAGTCCAGCAGGTTCGCGTGCTGGAACACCATGCCGATGTTGCGGCGCGCGGCGCGCAGGGCCCGCCCCTCGAGGGCGGCCACGTCGGTGCCGTCGACCTCGACGCGCCCGGAGGTGGGCTTCTCGAGCCCGGTGAGGCAGCGGATGAGCGTCGACTTGCCGGCGCCGGAGCGGCCGACGATGCCGTGGATGCGGCCGGGTTCGAGATGGAGATCGATCCCGTCGAGCGCGACGACGGGGTCTCCCCCACCCGGCGCGGGGAAGACCTTCGTGAGGCCATCGAGAGTGATCACCCCGGAAGTCAAGCACCCACGGCGGCCCCGGGCGGAGCACAAGTTCATCCAGAGACACAAAGATCACGCCCCCGCAGGTCGCGCTGTGGACGGCGTCACAGCCAGGGGCCTCTCGCCGTCGTCCGCCCGTGCCGCGTCCTCCCACCGGCCGGGCCCGCCGACCGCGCTGGCGCCCGGGGCCTGACATTTCTCATGGGCCAGTGGTGAGGCGGCGCCCTACTGGTCAGCGGCGGATCCCGGAACAGTGGAGCCATCATCCACCGCCGGCCCGCTCCTCGAAGGACACCTCATGTTCCAGGACCTCCTCGTCAGCCTCCACTCCCTCGTCTCCGGCCTCGAGCCGTGGCAGCAGCTGCTCGCCCTCGTGCCCGCCGGGGCGATCCCCTTCATCGAGTCCTACCTGGGAAGCTTCCTGGGAACGTCCCTCGGCATCCCGCCGCTGCTCGCGATCCCCGCGGCGGTGGTCGGGAACCTGCTGTCGACCTTCGCCGTGGTCGCCCTGTCCGGTCGGGCGCGGGAGGCGGCCACCGCGCGGCGCGGCCGCCGCACCGAGACGGTCGGGGCGGCCCGGCAGCCCTCGCGGTTCCGGCAGAAGGTGGCCGCGGCGCTGGCGAAGTACGGGGTGCCCGGGGTGTGCCTGCTGGGCCCGCTCGTGGTCGCCTCGCAGCTCTCCGGCCCCGCGCTCGTGGCGCTCGGCGCCGCGCGGCGCACGGTCTACCTGTGGATGGGCATCTCGATCATCGCCTGGGGCGTGCTGTTCGGCGCCTTCGGCAGCCTGTTCCTCAGCGCGATCGTCTGACCAGCGACCCCGGGCCACAGCGCGCCGCCCCCGACCGGCTAGGCTCCCTTCGACCGATCAGGAGGACTCACGTGGACACGAGCACAGGCCGCCAGTGGAGCGTGTTCTACGCCTACACGGCGTGGTCCATCCTCGTGGTGCTGATGATGCTGCCGCTGGGCGTCGGCGTCTTCCTCGAGTTCGGGCTCCGCCAGCAGTTCTCCGGGCATCCGGCGCTCTCCGCGCTGCTCCTCGTCCAGATCGCCGTCGGCGCCTGGTCCGGGTGGCGCACGATGCGGGCCTGGTCCACGGAGGGCGTGAGCAGCTCGCGGGACCGCTGGGACCTGCCCCGCGTGGGCGTGCTCCCCTCGGACCTCTCCCTGCTGCTCACTGCCGTGCCCACGCTCGTGATCGGTGCGGCGGTGGCCGGCGGCGCCGAGCCGCGGATGCTGCTGGTCTCGATGTCGCTGCTGGTCGCGCTGGTCACCATGCGGTGGCGGTGGGAGCTCGGGCTCGCGGGGTCGCTGCTCGTCGGCGTGCTCATCGTGCTGCTCGGCGGCTCGCCCGGGACGGCCAGCACCTGTGCGGCCCTGATCTTCGCGGCGGTGCTGATGGTGCGCCTGTCGCTGTGGCTCGCCGCGATGGTGCGCGAGCTCGACGTCGCCCGCGAGGCGCAGGCCGCTCTGGCCGTGGCCGAGGAGCGGCTGCGCTTCGCCCGGGACCTGCACGACGTCACCGGGCGCGACCTCTCGGTGATCGCGGTGAAGTCCGAGCTGGTGGCCCAGCTGGCCGAGCGGCAGGATCCGCGGGCCGTGGAGCACGGGCGGGAGGTCGCGCAGATCGCCCGCACCTCCCTCGCCGAGATCCGCAGCCTGGTGCGCGGCTACCGGGAGGCGGATCTCGCCACCGAGCTGCGCGGCACCGCCTCACTGCTCCGCTCGGCGCAGGCGGTGGTCACGATCCACGGCAGCGCTGCGGACGTCCCCGCCCGCCACGCCGGCACCGCGGCCTGGGTGCTGCGCGAGGCCGGCACCAACATCCTGCGCCATGCGGATCCCTCGGTCGTGACGATCACGCTGGGCCGCGACGCGATCACCCTGGTCAACGACGGTGCGCCCGGCCAGGGCGAGGTGCCCGAGGGCAGCGGCCTGACCGGGATGCGCGAGCGGCTCGGCGACACCTCCGCGCTGAGCGTGCACCGCGACGCCGGCCTGTTCACCCTCGATGTCCGCTTCGACCCGCCCGGAGATCCCCGATGAGCCCCGCCCGCGACTCCCGCACCAGCCCCGAACCCGGCACCAGCCCCGCCCAGGCGTCCGAGCCGGCCGATGCGGCGCTGCGCGTGATCCTCGTGGACGACGAGAACCTGATCCGCTCGGCGCTGGCCACGATGCTCTCGCTCGAGGCCGACCTCGACGTGCGCGGGGAGGCGGCGACGGTCGCGGACGGCCTGTGCCTGGCCGAGGCCGTGCAGCCGGACGTCGCGGTGCTGGACCTGCAGCTGCCCGACGGGGACGGCCTCGAGCTGGCGGCGCGGATCGGCGAGGCCTCCCCCGCCACGCGCTGCCTGGTCCTCACCTCGCACGCGCGGCCCGGCTATCTCAAGCGCGCCCTCGCCCAGGGGGTGCTGGGCTTCCTGCCCAAGACGTCCTCGGCCGATCAGCTGGCCCGGGCGGTGCGCTCGGTCGCCGCCGGCCGCCGCCAGGGCTGGATCTGAGCCTCAGCGGGAGAGCGCGCGGCGCGGGGCGAGACGGGAGCGCCGCGCGACGGCGCGCGAGCCGAGGCGGCACGGGACGGCGCGCGAGCGGGAGCGGCGCGGCTCAGGCACCCTCGGCGAAGCTCGCGTCCACCACGGTGGCCACGTCGATCGGGTCGGAGTAGGAGATCTGCCCGGCGCCGAGCCACACGTCCTGCATGGCCTCGAGCTGATCGGGCTGCGGCGCGAGATCCGGCAGGTAGGCGTACATCGGCGCGGACTTCAGCACGTCGATGTCCTGGCCGAGGGTCTCGGCGAGGATCTCGTACACCTCGTCGGTCTGCTTGCCGTCCTCGGCGAGCTCCTGCGCGCCCTGGGCGAGGGCGGTGAAGAAGCTCTGGGCGAGCTCGGCGCCGAGGAAGGTCTCGGAGTAGAGCACGCCGGTGCCGGTGGTGCCCTGGGCCGGGACCGCGATCGGGGAGGCGACGCCGGCCTCCTCCATCGCGCTGGAGAACGGGGCCGACGGGGTCGCCGCGTCGATCGAGCCGTTGGTCAGGGCGGGCTCCTGATCCGGGGTGGAGAGGTTGGAGATCTCGACGTCGGCGAGGGTGAGCCCGTCCTCCTCGAGCATCGCCGCGAGCAGGTAGCCGCCGGTCGCGCCGGGGCCGCCGGCGACGCCGATGGTGCGGCCCTTGAGGTCCGCGACGGTGGCGACGGAGCCGTCGTCCAGGAGCGACTGGCTGACCTCGAGCGCGGTCGGGGAGTTCTCGGGATCGCCCGGGGAGATGCCCATCGAGCCGACGATCTTGAAGGCCAGGCCCTGGTCCAGGGCGTTGAACATGCCGGCGCTGAAGCCGGCGATCATCACGTCGAGCTGGTCGTTGGAGAGCATCGGGATGCCGTCCTGCCCGGACTTCAGCGGGGTGAGCTCGACGGTGATGCCGGCGTCCTCGAAGCAGCCCATCGCGTCGGCGACGTACAGCGGCGCGAAGAGGGTCGAGGGCACGTGGCCCACGCGCACGGTGCCGGAGGCGCCGCCGCCGGAGTCGGGGTCCTCGCCGGTCACGGCGGGGCCGCAGGCGGCGAGGGCGCCGCCGAGCGCGGTGGCGGAGGCGAGGGACAGGAGGGTGCGACGTCGCATCGTGGTTCCTTGGGGTGGAGGGGACTTCGGTGGTCGAGGGCGGGCGGTGCGGCCCGGGGCCGGGCGGGCCGGTGCCCGCGGCGCGGGCTCAGCGGGGCCGGCTCAGCGGGGCCGGCTCAGCGGCGCCGGCTCAGCGGCGCGGGGTCAGCGTTCGCGCCGCCAGGGCAGCAGCAGCTTCTCGGAGCGGCTGAGGATGGTGGTGAGCACGGCGCCGATGATGCCGATCACCAGCAGGCCCACGTAGAGCTTCTCCGGGATGAACAGCTGCCAGGAGTTCCAGATCAGGTAGCCGAGCCCGGTGGTGGTGGCGCCGGTGAACTCCACGGCGGTGACCACCACGACGGCGGTGCCGGTGGCGGTGCGCAACCCCGAGAAGACGAAGGGCATCGCCCCGGGCAGCACCACGAAGCGGAAGCGGGCGAAGCCGGTCGCGCCGTAGGCGGTGCCCGCCTCGAGGAGCTTGCGGTCGATCGCCCACACGCCGGAGACGGTGTTGATCTGCAGGATGAAGAACGTCGTGATGAACACGGCGATGATCTTCGGCGTCTCGGTGGGGCCGAAGATCATCAGCAGGATCGGGAAGATCGCGATCTTGGGCAGCGGGTACAGGGCGGAGAACAGCGGTCCGAGCGCCGCGTTCAGCGCCCGGGAGGAGCCCATGAGCAGGCCCACCACGATCCCGGCGAGCGCGCCGAGACCGCCGCCGACGAGCAGCCGCATGAGGGTGGGGCCGGTGTGCTCCCACAGCTCTCCGGTGCGCACCATGTCCACGCCGGCGCTGAGGATGCGGGTGGGTGCCGGGAAGAAGCGCGGGTCGATGATGAGCGCCCGGGCGCACAGCTCCCACAGCACCACCAGCAGCACGGGCGCCGCGATGGACAGCGCCAGATCGCGGGTGCGCAGGCGGTTCTCGCGGGCACGGTGGGCGCGCGCGGCCTCGAGGGTGCGCTGGTCGCGGCCGGTGGCGGTCGGGGTGGTCATGCTCTCTCCTCGGCGGTGCGGACGTCGTCGCGCAGCAGGTTCCAGATGCGCGAGCGCAGCTCACCGAACTCGCGGGTGCTCTCGATGTCGACGGAGCGGGGGCGGGGGAAGGGGACGGTGATGTCCTCGCGCAGGGTGCCGGGCCGCCCGGACATGACGATGATGCGGTCGCCGAGGATGATCGCCTCGTCGATGTCGTGGGTGACCATGAGCACCGTCTTGCGCTCGGCCTCCCACAGGGCCACGAGCTCCTCCTGCATGAGCATGCGGGTCTGGGCGTCCAGGGCGCCGAGCGGCTCGTCCATGAGCAGCACGGGCGAACCGGTCGCGAAGGCGCGAGCGATCGCGACGCGCTGGCGCATGCCGCCGGAGAGCTGATGGGGGTAGGAGGCGGCGAAGGAATCCAGGCGCACCCGGTGCAGCCAGTCGCGGGCGGTGGCGCGCCGCTCCCGGGCGCCGACGCCCGTCATCCGCAGGCCGAAGGCGACGTTCTCCTCGACGGTCATCCAGGGGAAGACGCCGTGCTCCTGGAACACGAACGCCGCCGGCACGGGGTGGTCGGCGCCGGTGGTGGTCACCTCGCCCGCGGTGCGCTCCTCGAGCCCGCCGAGGATGCGCAGGAAGGTCGACTTGCCGCAGCCGGAGGGGCCGACGATGCAGGTGAAGGAGCCCGGTTCGAGGGTGAGCGAGAAGTTCTCGAGCGCCCACACCGGGTCGCTCCCGGAGAAGAAGACCTTCGAGACGTCCTCGGCGACGACGGTCGCCTGATCGGCGGATTTCATACGGCTCCTCCACCGCGCTGCGTTGTCGGCGTCAGCGGCGACGTCTGCAGCGGATCGGTGCGGGTCTCGAGACGAGTGGGGCTGACCCGGACACTGTAGGCAGGAGAGCCCCGCCGCCCACCCGTCATCTCAACGATCGGACGCGATGAGACGCCTGCCCGGCACGCAGAGCCGGACCGTCCGCAGGACGCGACGCTCCATGCCGACACCGCCCCGCCCGCAGGACGCGATGCTCCGTGCCGACACCGCCCCACCCTCCTTGCATCCAGTGGCGCTGTGCCAGCACACGTGCCCGTATATGGGGACGTGTGCTGGCCTGGCGCCAGTGGATGCAACCCGCTCCACGCCACACGGGCCCGCACGAGACGGGACGAGGCAACACCGGGCAGACGGCGAGCGCACCGGGGACCGGCCGAAGCCAGCCGGCGCGGCGCGACGGGAACCCGCGGAAGCCAGCCGGCGAGCGCACCGGGGACCGGCGGAAGCCAGCCGGCGCAGCGCGATGGGGAGGCCAGGCGCGACGCGACGGGGACAGCAGGCGCAGCGGGGCCAGGACGGGGGCGGCGATGCGCGCCGATCAGCGGGCGCGTCGGGCGCGGAAGAAGTCCCGCAGCAGGTCCCCGCACTCCTGCCCGCGCACGCCGGTGACGAGCTCGACGCGGTGGTTCAGCCGCGGTTCGCGCACCAGGTCGTAGAGGGAGCCGGCGGCCCCGGCCTTGGGATCCATCGCGCCGACGACGACCCGTCGGATGCGGGCGAGCACGATCGCGCCGGCGCACATCGTGCACGGCTCGAGGGTGACCACGAGCGTGCAGCCGGTGAGGTTCCAGCGGCCCGTGGCGGCGGCCGCACGGCGCAGCGCGAGGATCTCGGCGTGGGCGGTGGGGTCCTCGTCGGCCTCGCGGCGGTTCCCGGCGGTGGCGAGCACGGCGCCGTCGGGGGCGACGACGACCGCGCCGATCGGGACGTCGGCCGGTTCGCGGGCGGCGGCGGCCCGGGCCTCGTCGATCGCGAGGCCCATCAGCGCCTCGTCGGTCAGCGCGTCGTCGGTCGGGGGATCGGTCATGGGGTCATTGTCGCGCCTGTGGCCTCGGGTCCACTCCCCCACGCTCAGGCAGCGAGGCCCGCACCCTCAGGCAGCGAGGCTCGCGCACCGCGACGGCGGAGCGCGTGAGAGCGGGCTCTCCCGCCGCAGGGGGCGCATTCGTCGGCTCCGGCCGGGCTGCTCCGGTAGATTCCCCCCATGCGCGTTCTCGAGATCGACCACCCGCTCGTCGCCCACAAGCTGTCGGTGCTGCGCAATCGCGCCACCCACTCCTCGGTGTTCCGCCAGCTCGCCGACGAGCTGGTGACGCTGCTCGCCTACGAGGCGACCCGCAACGTCGCCGTCGCGCCGGTGGAGATCGAGACCCCGGTGACCATGATGACCGGCACCAAGCTCAGCAACCCCAAGCCGATGGTGGTGCCGATCCTGCGTGCCGGGCTGGGGATGCTCGACGGCCTCACCCGCCTGCTGCCCACCGCGGAGGTGGGCTTCCTGGGCATGGTGCGCAACGACGAGACCCTCGAGGTCACCACCTACGCGAACCGTCTGCCGGAGGATCTCACCGGCCGCCAGTGCTTCATGCTGGATCCGATGCTCGCCACCGGCCACACGCTGATCGCCGCGTGCGAGTACATGCACGAGCGCGGCGCGCGGGACATCACCTGCGTGACCCTGCTGTGCGCCCCCGAGGGCCTGAAGGCGATGGAGGAGGCGCTCGATCCGTCGATCGACCTCACAGTCGTCACCGCCGCGATCGACGAGAAGCTCGACGAGAAGGGCTACATCGTGCCCGGCCTCGGCGACGCCGGCGACCGCCTGTTCGGCGTCGTCGACTGATCGACGTCGTCCGAGCTCGGGAGCGATGGGCGGGCAGTCGGAGGGCTGAGGCTGACACCCGTCGATTGACCCCGACGATGGCGGGGCCATGACGGGCTCTCCGGTGTCGTCGATCAGCGGGAGGCCCCATGTTCCTGAGCGTCCACGAGCAGGAGCGGCTCATGGTCCACCTGGCCGGGAAGCTCGCCCTCGAGCGCAAGGAACGGGGGTTGCGGCTGAACCTCCCCGAGGCGACCGCGCTGATCACCTCGTACCTCCTCGAGGGTGCGCGCGACGGCCAGTCGGTCTCCGACCTCATGGAGGGCGGTCGTTACGTGCTCAGCCGTGACGACGTCATGGAGGGCGTGCCCGAGATGCTCGCGCAGGTCCAGGTCGAGGCCACCTTCCCCGACGGGACCAAGCTCGTCACCGTCACCGACCCCCTGCAGTGAAGGAGGGACGATGAGCAACGAGAAGCCTCCGCAGGATCCGGCCGACGCTCCGTCGATGGAGGAGAACCCCTTCGACAACCCGGAGCTCGCGCCCGATGCGGCCGCCGAGCCCGCCACCCACCTCACCGACGATCCCGGCCGCGAGTACGCGCAGGACGCGCAGGATGAGGCGCGCGGCCATTCCGGCGTCGGCGCACCGAGCGAGCCGCGCCGCTCCGGCACCAGCAGCCGCCAGGCACCGCGCCGCGCGACCACCGATCCGGTGGACTACCGCGTGCCCGTCATCCCCGGCGAGATCCTGCTGGCCGAGGAGCCCGTGGTGATCAACCGGGGCGCCTCCCCCATCACGCTGCGGGTGGTCAACGCCGCGGACCGCCCCATCCAGGTCGGTTCGCACTTCCACTTCGCCGAGGCCAACCCCGCCCTCGACTTCGACCGCAAGGCCGCGTGGGGCAAGCGGCTGAACATCGTCTCCGGCGGCTCCGTGCGCTTCGAGCCCGGCGCCGAGGAGGACGTCCAACTGATCGACATCCGCGGCCGGCGCATCGCGCGCGGCTTCCGCGGGGAATGCGGAGGTCCGCTCGATGACTGAGGTCAGCCGTTCGGAGTACGTCGCCAGCTACGGCCCCACCGTCGGGGACCGCATCCGCCTGGCCGACACCGATCTGGTGATCGAGGTCGAGCAGGATCACTACCTCGGCGGGGACGAGGCCGTCTTCGGCGGCGGCAAGTCCATCCGCGAGTCGATGCTGCAGTCCGCCCGCACCCGTGCGGAGGGCACCCCCGATCTGGTCATCACCGGTGTGGTGATCCTCGACCACTGGGGGATCGTCAAGGCCGACGTCGGCATCCGCGACGGCCGCTTCTGCGGGATCGGCAAGGCCGGCAACCCCGACGTCATGGACGGGATCGACGAGAACCTCGTCATCGGCCCGTCCACCGAGGTGATGGCCGGCAACGGCATGATCATGACCGCGGGCGCGATCGACACCCACGTGCACTACGTGACCCCCGATCAGCTGCAGGTGGGCCTGAACGCCGGCGTGACCACCGTGATCGGCGGCGGCACCGGCCCGGCCGAGGGCTCGAAGGCGGCGCTGGCCACCCCGGGCGCCTGGTGGCTGGAGAAGATGTTCCAGGGCCTGGACCCGTGGCCGGTGAACTTCATGTTCCTGGGCCGCGGCAACGCCATGAACGACGAGGCGCTGCTGGAGCAGGTGCGCGCCGGCATGGGCGGCTTCAAGATCCATGAGGACTGGGGCGCGACCCCGGCCGTCGTCGACAAGACGCTCGAGATCGCCGACGCCACCGGCGTGCAGGTCGCGATCCACTCCGACACCCTCAACGAGGCCGGCTTCGTCGAGGACATGCTCTCCGCCGTGAAGGGCCGCACCTTCCACGCCTTCCACACCGAGGGCGCCGGCGGCGGCCACGCCCCGGACATCATCAAGGTCGCCAGCGAGCGCAACGTGCTGCCCGCGTCGACCAACCCCACCCGCCCGTACACCGTCAACACGGTCGACGAGCATCTCGACATGGTGATGGTCGCCCACCACCTGAACCCGCAGATCCCCTACGACCTCGCCTTCGCGCAGTCCCGCGTGCGGGCCGGCACGATCGCCGCCGAGGACGTCCTGCAGGACATGGGCGCCCTGTCGATCATGAGCTCGGACTCGCTCGCGATGGGCCGCATCGGCGAGACGATCATGCGCACCTGGCAGACGGCGCACCAGATGAAGCGCGTGCGGGGACTGCTCGAGGGCGACACCACGGCGGACAACCACCGCGCCCGCCGCTACGTCTCGAAGTACACGATCGCCCCGGCCGTCGCCCACGGCATCGACCAGCACGTGGGCTCGATCGAGGTGGGCAAGCTCGCCGACTTCGTGCTCTGGCAGCCCGCGCTGTTCGGGGTGCGCACACAGGCCGTGTTCAAGGGCGGGATGGCGGCGGTCGCCGCGATCGGCGATCCGAGCACCTCGATCCCCACCCCGCAGCCGGTGCACGGCCGGCTCGGCTTCAACGCCCACACGAAGGCTGCCGGCGCCACCAGCCTCGCCTTCGTCTCCGAGCTGGCGATGGAGAACGACGTGGTCGAGCGGATGGGGGTGGAGCACGAGATCGTGCCGATCACCTCGACCCGCGGCATCACCAAGGACGATCTGCCGCTGAACACGGCACGGCCGCAGATCGACGTGGACCCCGACACCTATGCGGTGCGGATCGACGGCGAGCTCATCGAGCACGAGCCCGCCGAGTTCGTGCCGATGGCGCAGCGGTACTTCCTGTTCTGAGAATGCCGCAGCCCCCGTCCCCGCGCCCCGTCCCCTCCCGGACCGCGGCGCTCCTGCTGCTCGGCGACGGGCGCCTGCCGGCCGGCGGCTACGCCCACTCGGCCGGGCTCGAGCAGGCGATCGCCCGCGGCTGGGTCCGCACCGCGGAGGACATCGCCGCCTACCTGCGGGGACGGGTGCACACCACGGGGCTGGTCAGCGGTGCTTTCGCCGCGGCCGCGCAGCACCGCACGGCCCTCGCGCTCGAGGCCGGGGACCTGTCCGGGCTGCAGGCGCAGCTCGAGGAGCTCGACCGGGAGCTGATCGCCCGCACCCCCTCCCCCGCCCTGCGGAAGATCGGGCAGGACCTGGGCCGCATGCTGCTGCGGGCCACGCGGTCGATCGTCCCCGCGCAGACCGCGGTGCTCGATGCCGCCGGTCCGGTGCTGCAGCAGCCCCTCGCCTACGGGGTGGTCGCCGCCGCGCTCGGGCTCGATGCCCGGGATGCCGCGGGCGTGGTGCTCTACGAGGCGGCGGCGACCCCGGCGGTGGCGGCGGTCAAGCTGCTGAGCATCGACCCCTTCGCGACCCACCGCTGCCTGGCGGAGCTCGCCCCGGATCTCGACGAGATCGCGGACCGCGCCGCCGCGCACGCCGACATCGACCTGCACGACCTCCCCTCCCTCGCCGCCCCTCTCACCGACATCGCCGCCGAGCTGCATACCACTCATGACCAGCGTCTCTTCGCCTCCTGAGGCCGCCCCGCCGCTTCCCGCCTTCGGCCAGCCGGAGCAGTCGCGGCGGCGCACCTCCCAGGGCTCCTTCCTCTGCCATGCGGTGATCGCCACCGAGCTGCGCGGAGGCCGCACCGCGCTCTCCCGCCTGCGGGCCGACACCCCGCTGTCGCCGCGGCCCACGATCGCCAGCGGCGAGGAGCCGTTCGTCCGCGGCGGGGACGCGGCCCGGATCCGCATGTCCGCGAGCGCGGCGGGGCCCGTCGGCGGCGACACCTACGTGCTGGACATCCACGTCGGCGCCGGCTCCACGCTGCTGCTGCGCGACGTCGGCGCGACCCTCGTGCTGCCCGGGCCGCACGGCCGGCTCTCCCGCTGGGTGACGCGCCTGCGGGTGGAGGAGGGCGGCACCTGCGTGTGGATCCCCGAACCGGTGATCGCCGCCCGCGGCTGCCGCCACCAGCACGTCATCGAGGCGGAGCTGGACGAGGGCGCGCGCCTGCTGTTCCGCGAGGAGCTCGTGCTGGGCCGCCACCGCGAGGAGCCCGGCTCCCTCTCCGCCCTCCTGAGCGTGCGGCGCGAGGGGGTGCCCGCCGTGGTGCAGCAGGTGGACCTCGACCCCGAGGCGTCCGGCTCCCGCACCCCCAGCGTGCTCGGCACCCACCGCGCCGTCGGCAACGTGGTGGTGGTCGATCCCGACGGCGCCCCCGGCCCGGCCGCCGCCGCACCCGATGCCGGCAGCGCGGTGATGCGGCAGGATGCGTGCACCGTGCAGATCTCGGCCCTCGCCGAGGACGCCCCCACCCTGCGCGACCGCCTCGATCATGGCATGGACCTGCTCGGCCCGCCGTGGGCGGCCGACGCCCCGCGCGGCTGGACCGCCGTGCCGCGGTGAGCCCACCGCCCTTGGACACCACCCAACCCTTTGGAGGAAGCATGACCGCTGAGAGCACCACCACCCCGCGCCGCGCGCTGCGTCTGGGAGTCGCCGGGCCCGTCGGCACCGGCAAGAGCTCCACGATCGCGAACCTGTGCCGGGCCCTCGCCGAGGAGTTCCGGATCGGTGTGATCACCAACGACATCTACACCGACGAGGACGCCCGCTTCCTGCGCTCCGAGGGCGTGCTGCCCGAGGAGCGGATCCGCGCGGTGGAGACCGGCGCCTGCCCGCACACGGCGATCCGTGATGACGTCACCATGAACCTGCTCGCCGTCGAGGATCTCGAGCGGGACTTCGACCCGCTGGACATCGTGCTGGTCGAGTCCGGCGGCGACAACCTCACCGCGACCTTCGCCCCCTCGCTCGTGGACGCGCAGCTGTTCGTGCTCGACGTCGCCGGCGGCGGCGACGTGGCGCGCAAGGGCGGCCCCGGGATCGGCCGCGCGGACCTGCTCGTGGTGAACAAGATCGACCTGGCCGAGCATGTGGACGTGGACGTCGAGGAGATGCTGTCCGACGCCTCCGAGGCCCGCGAGGGCCGGGCGGTGCTGGGCGTCTCGCGCAAGCGCCCGGAGACGGTGGACGCCCTGGCGGCCTGGGTGCGGGAGCTGCACCGGTCGTTCTCCGCGGGCGGTCACACGCCGCAGGATCCGGGCCCGATGGCGCCGCACTTCCACGCCGACGAGGACGGCGAGGGCGGCTACCTGCACACCCACGAGGAAGCGGCTCCCGGCCACTCCCACTGACCCCTGATGCCCCGTCCCCGTCCCGACATGTGAACAGGGTCTTGCTCCCCGGGAGGGGACGGGGCATCCTCGTAGCCATGACCACGAACGCCGCGCTCCGCGAGACCACCCGCCGGGTGGTCCGCTCCGCCATGCGTTCGATGATGTGCATGATGATGATGCCGATGATGCATCGTCAGCCGAGCCTCTGAGCGCTCACGACACCTCCGAGGTCGGCTGACAGGAGCCGGCCGGAGGGCGCGGGCTCCAGGTGCCAACGGGAGCACACCCCTGAACGATCCGCCTGCGCGCGTCGATCCCCAGGGATCCCGGGTCCACCAGCCGCCGCGCATCTCGCGCCGCTTCTCGGAGAACTCGCATCATGACCATCGCCCTGGATCGCCACACTCAGACCTCTGCTCGCCCCTCCGTCCGCTCGCTGCACCGGGTGGGCGGCACGGCTCCGCGCCCCCGCCCCACGGAGGACGCCGTCACCATCACCGTGTCCGTCACGCTTCCCGCAGGCACCGGCGACGTCGAGACGGCGCTGATCGCCGACGAGCTGCGCACCCGCGCCCAGCGCCTGGTCGCGGCCCGGGACGGCCGCACCACCGTCGCGGTGAACAGCCCCAACGCCTTCGCGGCGACCGGCCGCTTGACCTCGCGCACGCTTCCGCCCCGCAGCCAGGGTGCCGCTGCGGTGAGCCCGCTGCGTCCCCGCCGCGCCGGTGTGGTCTCCCCCAACTCGCCCGCCCGCCGGGATGCGGAGGCGGCTCGTCGCCGCGCCCTGCAGGCCACCGCGGTGAGCCCGTCCAGCCCCTCGGCGGCGCCGAGCGACAGCCTGGTGATCGATCTGTTCGGTCGTCGGGTGCGGATCGACGGGCAGGACGTGGACTTCACCTACAAGGAGTTCGAGCTGCTGGCGCAGCTGGCCCGCAATTCGCGCTCGACCCTCTCGCGCACCGACCTCATGGAGACGGTGTGGGCGGAGGCGCCCGAGGACACGGGCGAGCGCACGGTCGACGTGCACGTGCGCCGGGTGCGCACGAAGCTGGGCCGCTACCGCCGCCTCATCTCGACGGTGCGCGGCGCCGGCTACCGCCTCGACCCCGGCAGCGACGTCGCGATCCTCGGCTGAGCGACGTGCTGCGAGCTCGCGAGCGGCAGGAGCACAGCCCACCCACACCGTGAGCGACGTGCTGCGAGCTCGCGAGCGGCAGGAGCTCAGCCCACCCACACCGTGAGCGACGTGCTGCGAGCCTGCGAGCGGCAGGACCACAGCTCGGAGCCGGGCTGGAAATGCGACGAGCGGCCCGGAGCTCTCAGCCGACAGTGTCGGGGGCTCACGGACCGCTCGTCAGGCCTGTCGTCCGTCAGGGGTGGGTGCGGGCGAACAGGCTGGATGGGCTGCCATAGGTGGGGGAACCTGGCGTAGTGCCCATCCGGCCGCTCCCCTTGAGGGGGGTCTCAGGGAACGGCACATCTATAAAATTTTCAACGTCTTCCGACACTCGGAAGCGTACCAGCAGATCCGGGGACAGCGCCCCCTGATCGCCTGCGACGGCCACCCCGCGGGGCGATCGCGTCGTGAGGTCGAGTGTAGGCCTTGGATCGCCCGCTGTAAACGCGCTCGTACCCGGTGTTTTCGCAGGTGGCATGCAGAATCGAGGACAGGTGTCCCTAAGTGGTGGGCACTCCAATTCTTCGTCATGAGAGCACAAAGCGCCCAGGCCGGAAACCGTTTCTGACACCAGTGTACGCCCGCTTTGTCCGATTTTACAGCATGGCTCGCATCCGGCGTCCTCCCAGCCTCTCGGGCCGCGCTTCAGCGTCCATCCAGAGAAACTGTGAGCACCGTCGCATCGTCATGGAGCTTGCGGGGGCGTCGACCGATCGGAAGGTCGCGCTCCCTCTCGCGCAGGGAGCCCACCAGGCGGTGCGGGTCCTCGCGCAGCGATCCGGCGAGGGAGGTGTCGTCGTGCATCCCCAGCAGATCGACCGCGCGGGTGATCCCGTCGGAGACCAGGTGCACGGCCCTCAGCCCCGCCAGCGGGATCCGCCCCACGAGGGCCTCCCGGGCGGCGTGCGGCTCGTGACGCGCCACCCAGAAACCGCCCGGTGCGTTGCGGCGGGCCTCGATCGCCTCCGCGCCGCTCTCCTCGCGCACCACCTGGTCGATCCGAGCGTCGCTGTGCCGGGCGACGGTTCCGTCGGACCGGTCCACGAGCAGAGAGGAGTCGCACAGCACCAGGTGCTCGAGGTGCTCGGCGTCCCACCGCACGGCGACCACGGTCGCGGAGGGTCCGCCCCGGTCCAGATCGCACCGCCCGGAGTGGAGGGCCCGCACGTCACCGATCGCCCCGGCGAGCGCGGCGCGGAGCGGGACCGCCGGATCCTGCGCGCGGGTGAGCAGGTGGGCGGCCAGGGTGTGGGAGTACCAGGCGACGGAGTGGGTGCATCCCGCCCGGAATCGCGCGGGGACGCCGGCGCCGTCGAGCACCACGGCGACCTGGCCGAGCACTCCGCCGGCGTCCTCGTTCGCGCCGGGGACCGCCGGGTCGCTGAGGAGTGTGGTGTGCACGCCGCCACTGTAGGCAATCCCGGAGGCGAACCGGGGCGTGAGCGCCCGTAGAGTGGTCCCGGACCATGCCGCCCATCCGTCCCGGATGCGGCGGTGCTCAGGACGCGGAAGGAACCCAGATGATCGCGCAGGCGCGGATCACCTCCGACACGACTGCCACCGTGCATCTCGCCCAGGAGACCGTCGAGGTCTCCGGTGCCGACCTGCCGCAGATCAGGGACCGCGTGAAGCAGGCCTTCATCACCGCCGCGAAGTCTGCGGAGCAGGATCTCGATGTGGTGATCGTCGAGCCGGGAGTGCGCCATCACCTGCGGGTCGAGCCCTCGGGCCGGATCACGGGCCGGGAGGCGGATGAGCGCCCGGTGCACGGGCCCACGCTCGATGACCCGCTGATCGCCCCGCCCGCCGAGGAGAGCGCCGCCCGTGCGTTCCGTCCCCGCGCCACGGGTGAGCACGCCGCTCTCGGGTCGCCGGTGACCGGTGAGCATGCGGCGATCGGCTCCGCCGCGACCGGTGAGCTGCCCGCGATGCGTCCGCACGGGGCGCGCCGTCGTCGCGCCGCGAAGCCGCTCTCGCCGCAGGGCGCGGCCGTGAGCACGGCCAGCGGCGGCTCGGCGGGGACGGCGAGCTCCGCCGTCTCCGGCGCCTCGGCCTCCTCCGCCCCGTCCGCGGGCTCCGCGCCCTCGGCCCCCTCCGCGCTGTCGGGCCTGTCGGCGGGATCGGCCTCCTCGGCTGCCTCGGCGTCGTCGGCCGCGCCTGCTCCATCGGCCGGCTCCGCCCCCTCGGCCGCGTCCGCCCCCTCTGCTGGATCGGCTGCGTCGGCGTCGTCCGCACCGTCCGCTGCGTCGGCACCGTCCGCGGCCTCCGCGCCGTCGGCGGGATCGGCCCCCTCCGCCTCCTCGGCCGCGTCGGTGTGGTCGGCGACCTCCGCGTCGTCGGCCGCCTCGGCCTCGCCCGCTCCCTCTGCCGCACAGGCGCAGGAGGCACCGGTGCGCAAGCGCCCGCTGCCTGCGCGCACGCTGCCGGAGAAGGATCCCTCGCGCCCCACCCTCCAGGACCTGCAGTCCTCGACCGCGAAGCCGGAGAAGGTCAAGGCCACCCGCGGCCTGCCCGGCCTCATCACGCGGCTCACCGGCGGGGTGATCTCGCCGCGGCCGAACAAGCGCGAGCGCCGCGAGACGCTGCGCCTGGAGCGCATCCGCCGCCCGCTGGACGGCCCGCGGAACATCGCGGTGGTCAACCTCAAGGGCGGCGCGCACAAGACCACCGCCTCCCTGATGATCGCCGCGACGCTCGGCGTGACCCGCGGCGGCAACGTGCTCGCCTGGGACAACAACGAGACCCGCGGCACCCTGGGCTGGCGCGGCATCCCCACCGACCACGGCCGCACCGCGGTGGATCTGCTGCATGACATCGACCGGCTGCGCTCGGCCGAGGCGAGCAACGCGGATCTCGACCCGTACGTGCGCCCCCAGGGCGAGATGCGCTTCGACATCCTCGCCTCGGACGAGGATCCGGGCTCGGCCGCGTCGATCGACGCCGAGGCCTTCGGCGAGCTCAACGACACGCTCTCGCGCTTCTACCGGATCAAGGTCATCGACACCGGCAACAACGTGCGCGCCTCGAACTGGCTCGCCGCGGTGAAGGAGGCGGACCAGCTGGTCATCATCTCCACCGTGCGGGAGGACACCTTCAACGCCGCGGCCTGGATGATCGACGAGCTGCGGGCGACGGGCCTGGCCGAGCAGGTCGATCATGCGGTGACGATCCTGTCCCACTCCTCCAAGGGCAAGCTCGACTCGACGCTGCGCAGCCGCCTCATCGCACACTTCGGGGCGCACACCCGCGCGGTCACTGAGGTGCCCTACGAGCAGCAGTTCGTGGACGGCTCCCACCTGGACTGGCCGCGCGTCTCCCCGGCAACCAAGGAGGCGTGGCTCGACGCGACGGCGCTGATCATCGACGGTCTGTGAGCGGCCTGCCCGGCGCGGCGGCGCCGCGCGGCGGCCCGGCCGCGCGGGGCGGGTGCGGCTGTCCACAGCGCACGGCCCCGGGCGGCGTCCGTCGGACATCCCGCCTAGTCTGAGGGCATGCCCGTCCGCCGCCTCCACCTCGTCCTCGACGAGGATCTCGGCCCTGCGCTGTGGGTGCGCGAGCAGACCGGACCGCGCCGCTCCCGCGCCCTCGAGGACCTCGCCGCGCTGCGCCGTGACGCCCCGCCCGGCATCGCCGCGGCTCTTGCCGACGCCCCCGATCTGCTGCGCCACCGGGTGCGGATCCCGGGCCGCGACGGGGATCGGCGCGTGCCCGCCCTGCCGCTGGACGGCTCCGCCCTCACCGCCCTGGTGGGGGCCGCGACGGTGCTGCTCGAGGAGCGCTTCGGCGAGGGCTTCCCCGAGCATCTGGCCGCGCCGATCACCGACGGCGCCGCCGCCCGGCTCGACGAGGAGCTCATCGCGATGCCGGATCTGGTGGCCGCGATGGTGCTGGACCTGCGGGCTCGGTCGCTGGTCGAGAAGCGCCACCTGCGGGCCCGGGCCGCGGAGCGGTTCGGGCGGCCGATCATGCAGTGGCGGGCGCCGGAGAAGGACGCCCCGCCGCTGCTGCACGCCCTGGTGGACGGGCACGCCCGCCACGCCTTCGCCGCGCACCTGCGGCGCGCCGAGCCGCCGGCGAGGGACCGCTGCGGGGTGCTGTGGGCCCTCGCCGATGACGGCGAGCTGCGCGCCGACCTGCCCACCCAGCGCCGCCTCACCGCCGCCTTCGACGCCTACGTCGACTCCGCCCGGCCCGGGGTGAAGCTCGGCTCGCGCGACAGCGAGGTGGTGGTGCGCCTGTTCCCGCCGCCGGTGGGCACCGCCTGGCCGCTGCAGACCTGCCTGCGCGAGCGGGACGGGACCGTGCACCCGGTCGCGGATCTGCGGGCCGTCGGCGACCTCACCACCGCCGGCGCGGCCGAGGCCTCCGCCGCGGTGATGCGCCTGGCCCCGACGGTGCGGGGCGCGGCGGTGGACGAGACCGGGGTGGACTGGCTGCTCACCACCGCCGAGGCCTCCGAGTTCCTCGCCCGGGACACCCCCGCGCTCGAGGAGGCCGGGGTGACGGTGCTGCTGCCGCGCGACTGGACGAAGCAGAAGACCTCCGTGCGGCCGCAGGAGGTCGAGGAGGAGCCCGGCGAGCGGAAGGGCTCCGGGGTGGGGCTCGGGGCGATGGTCTCCTTCCGCTGGCGGGTGGCCGTGGGCGACACCGAGCTCACCGAGGAGGAGATGGAGCAGATCCGCGAGGCGCAGTCCGAGCTGGTGCGGCTGCGGGGGCAGTGGGTGCGGCTGGACGCGGTCACGCTGCGCGCCGCGGAGAAGTTCCTCGACACCTTCGGGGCCCGCACCCGCGAGGAGCGCCGGGCCGGCGGGCGGGCGGCCGACGACGGGGCGGGCATCAGCGGCACCACCGGCCCCGCCGCGGCCGGGGCACCGCGGGCGGGCGGGCACCCGGGCCCGGCCCTCGTGCCCGCGCCGGTGCCGGCCGAGGTCGAGGGCCGGGCGCCGTGGATCGAGATGTTCTCGCTGATCCTCTCCCCCGAGGCGGCGGACGTCGACTTCGGGGTCGCGGCGCTGCTCTCGGGCGGCAGCAACGGCCTGGCCCGGCTGATGCCCGGCGGCTCCGGGGCGTATCCGCACCCGCAGCCGGGCTCGCTGCAGGCCACGCTGCGGCCCTACCAGCTCGACGGGCTGAACTGGCTGTGGGCCCTGGACCGGCAGGGGCTCGGGGGGATCCTCGCCGACGACATGGGCCTCGGCAAGACGATGCAGGTCCTCGCGCTGCTGTGCCGGGAGCGGGAGGGCACCCGCGGCGAGGCGCCGGCGGAGCGGGTGGGCCCCACCCTGCTGGTGTGCCCGATGTCCGTGGTCGGCGCGTGGCAGCGCGAGGCCGCGACCTTCGCCCCGCATCTGTCCGTGCACGTCCACCACGGCGGGGACCGGGTGCGGGACGACTCCTTCGTGGACGGCGCGACGGATCTCGACCTGGTGATCACCACCTACTCGCTCCTCGCCCGCGACCTCGCGGTGCTCTCCGCAGTGCCCTGGCACCGGCTGGTGTTCGACGAGGCCCAGCACGTGAAGACCCCCGCCACGCAGGTGACCCGGGCCGCCCGCTCGCTGCAGGCCCCGCACCGCCTGGCCCTGACCGGCACCCCGGTCGAGAACCGGCTCGCGGATCTGCACTCCCTCATGGAGGTGGTCAACCCGGGCCTGCTGGGCAGCGCGAAGAGCTTCCAGGAGCGGGTCGCGACCCCCATCGAGGAGGACGGCGACGGCGCGGCGATCAGCCGGCTCAAGCTCGTCACCTCCCCCTTCATCCTGCGCCGGCTCAAGACGGACCGCACGATCATCCAGGACCTGCCGGAGAAGATCGAGCTGACCCGGGTGGTGAACCTGACCCCGGAGCAGGCCGGGCTGTACGAGGCGATCGTCGAGGAGCTGATGACGCAGATCGACGGCGCCGACGAGAAGAACCGCCGCACCCTGGTGGTCTCCGCGATCACCCGGCTGAAGCAGGTGTGCAACCACCCCGCCCACTACCTCGGCGACGGCTCCGCGCTGGTGCGCGAGGGCGAGCACCGCTCCGGCAAGCTCGAGCTGGTCGACGACCTGCTGCAGACGGCCTTCGAGAAGGGCCACAAGGCGCTGCTGTTCACGCAGTTCACGACCTTCGGCCACCTGCTGGTGCCCTACTGGCGCGAGCGCTTCGCCGAGTTCGGGATCGATGTGCCGTTCCTGCACGGCGGGGTCTCCAAACGCGACCGCGACCAGATGGTCGCCGAGTTCCAGCAGCACCGCGACCGTCCCGGGCTGATGCTGCTGAGCCTGCGCGCCGGCGGCACCGGGCTCACGCTCACCGCCGCCAACCACGTGGTGCACCTGGACCGCTGGTGGAACCCGGCGGTGGAGAACCAGGCCACCGACCGTGCCTTCCGCATCGGGCAGCGCCGCGACGTCACCGTGAACACGCTGGTCAGCGCCGGCACGGTCGAGGAGAAGATCGACACGGTGCTGCAGGACAAGCAGGCGCTGGCCGAGCTGACCGTCGGTCCGGGCGAGGACTGGCTGACCACCCTCGACGACGAGCGGCTGTTCGACCTGCTCTCCCTCGACGGCGAGGAGGACTCATGAGCATCCAGCTCAGATCGCGCCGCGGCCCCGTCGGGAAGGGCTGGCACGCCGTCGCGCTGCGCGAGGGGGCGGAGCAGCTGCTGGGCCCGTCCCGGGTGGGGCGCGGCAAGGCCGACGCCCGCGCCGGGCGGGTGCAGTGGCTGGACGTCGACGCGGGGACCGCGCGCGGCGACGTGCTGGATGCGGACGGGGAGCTGTACCACGCCCGTCTCGACCTGCCCGCCTTCCGGGAGGACGACCGCCGCGCCTTCCTCGCGGTGGCGTGGGCGCATCCCGAGCTGCCCGCCCGCCTCGCCGCCGGCGAGTACCCGCAGCAGATCGAGGCCGAGCTGGCCGCCTCCGCCGTGTCGCTGCTGCCCCGGGACGCCTCCGAGCTGTCCCATGACTGCTCCTGCCTGGACTGGCCGGGACCCTGCCGGCACGTCTCGGCGCTGCTGTACGTGCTGGTCGAGGCGGTGGACGAGCAGCCGCTGCAGCTGCTGACCCTGCGGGGGCTCGCGCTCGAGGACCTCGTGGCCCCGGCGAGCCCGGCGACCGGCCGCGCCGACGGTGCTGCGCCCCTCGCCCCCGCCTCCGGCGGTCCGGGGGCCGACGAGGCGGGAACGGACGCCGCGGTGGGGACAGACACCGGAACGGAGACACCGGACGGGGGCGCGGGGCCCACGGGCGTCGGCACGGAGGCTCCCGCCGACGGGCCCGCAGAGCCGCCGTCGGGCCCGGGTTTCGACCCCTCCCACGCCGATCCGGCACGGCTCGCGGAGGTGGTCGGCGACGAGGTGGCGGCGCTCATCCACCGCTTCTACACCGGCACCTCCTGAGCGCCGCGCACCCTCTACAGTGACAGTCATGCCTGCACCCCGCCGCTCCGCCCCCGCTGTCCCGCCCGCCGCGCTCTCCTCGATCGCCGCCCTGTTCGACACGGCGGTCGCCGACCACAAGACCTCCGGCGTGACCTGGGCGATCATCGGCGGGCACGGCCACGAGCAGGAGGTGCTGGGCCACGGCGCCGCCGGGCACCGCGAGCTCACCGGCGGGGCCCCGGCCGAGGGGACGGGGCCGATGGATCGCGCGACCGTCTCCCGCATCGCCTCGATGACGAAGTCGTTCACCGCCGCGACGCTCCTCGCGCTGCGGGACGAGGGCCGGCTGCACCTGGACGACCCGATCTCCGCCCACGTCCCCGAGGCCGCCGGCGCCTTCGAGCTCGCCGCCGACGAGCGCGAGCCCACCCTGCGCCAGCTGCTCACCATGAGCGCCGGCCTGGTCACCGACAACCCGTGGGGCGACCGACAGGAGGCGATGACGCGCGAGGAGTTCGCGGCGACGCTGCGCGGCGGGCTCGGGCACGTGCACCGCTCCGGCACCGGGTTCGAGTACTCCAACACCAGCTACGCCCTGCTGGGCCGGGTCATCGACGAGGTCACCGGCGGCGACTACCGGGCGGAGATCCGGCGGCGCTTCCTGGAGCCGCTGGGGCTCGGCGCCACCGGCTGGTCCGCGCAGGAGATCGACACCGCGCACCTGGCCACCGGGCACCGCCTCGCCGACCGCACCGACGCCACCCGCTTCGAGCCGGTGCCGCTGGATTCCCCCGGGGTGTACGGGGCGATGGCCGGGCTGTTCTCGACCGTGGACGATGTGGCCCGCTGGGTGCGCTTCCTCGCCGCCGCCGATGCGGCCGACGCCGCCGAGCGGGAGGCGGGCCCGCTGGCCACCGCGTCGCGGCGCGAGATGCAGCAGCTGCACCGCCACCATCCGCTGGCCGCCCTGCCGGTGGACCCGGATGACCCCTCACGCACCTCGCCCGGCTTCGACCGGGTGCGCGGCTACGGCTTCGGCCTGGTGGTGGAGCACTTCCCGGATCTGGGCGAGGTGATCTCCCATTCCGGCGGCTACCCCGGGTACGGCTCGTTCATGGTGTGGCACCGCGACTCCGGGGTGGGCGTGGTCGCGCTCGCGAACTCGAAGTACGCCCCCGCCACGACGCTGTCGATGCAGGCGCTGCGCCTGCTGCAGCGCGAGGTGCCCGGCCTGCTCGAGAGGCGGGCGCCGGAAGCCGCGCCCCGCACCCGCGAGGCGGGCGAGGCGGCGCTGGCCTGGCTGGTGGGCGGGGAGGATGCCGTGGCCGATGCCTGGTTCGCGGACAACATGGACCTGGACGTGCCGCGCCCGGAGCGGCGGCGCCGGCTCGAGGCCGCCCTCGTCGCGGCCGGACTCGACGCGGCAGTGCTCGCGGACCTGCGGGTGGAGCAGGCGCAGGTGCTCAGCCGCGCCCGACTGCGCTGGACGGTGCCCGGCCGCGGGGAGGGCGCGCTGTCGCTGCGGATCGAGCTGCTGATGGATCCGCGCCGCGGCGCGCTGCTGCAGTCGCTGGACACCACGACCGTGGCCGGAGGTCAGGCGAAGGCGTAGCCCCCGCCCTCGGGCAGCGCGGTGCAGGAGACGTAGTCCCCCTCGGCGGTCAGGGCGATCACGCCCTCGTCCTCGGCGAGGCACTCCTGCCCGGTCTGCACCTCGGCGAAGGAGTCGTCGATGCTGCTGACAGCCGTCCCCCCGCCGCGCGGGCCGGCGGCGGAGGATCCGTCGAACACCATCAGCAGCACGATCGCGACGATCACCCCGAGCACCAGGGCACAGGCGGCCCCGAGCGCCACGGCGATGAGCGTGCTGCGGCGGTGGGAGCCCTGCGGCGTGGTGAACCCGGTGCCCGTCCCGGTGCTCGTGGGATGCGTGGCGAAGGGCGAGGAGCGCTGCGGCGGGGTGCCTGGAGGAGGGCTGCCCGGCCCCGCTCCTGCCGAGAAGGGCATGGCCTGCGGCGGGCCGCTCTGCACCGGGTGCTGTGCCGGGCCGCCGGGGGCGGGGCCGCCGGGAGGGGTCCCCTGCTGCGCCCATTGAGGGCCGGTCGGCGGGGAGGCGGAGCCGGCGCTGAACCCCTGCTGCACCCGCCCGGAGCGGATCGCCTCCATCGACGGGCCGGAGGGCCGGGCCGGGCGTTCGGGGCGGGCGGCGCCCGGTGCGTTCGGCGGCAGCGGGTCCAGGGTGTCGCGGAACTCGAGCGGCGCGCCGTCGGCGTGGGTGAGCGGGTAGCCGGGCGGCACGCGAGGCAGGTCGCGCCGCACCGAGTCCGCATCCTGGTAGCGGTCCTCCGGCTGGGCGGCGACCAGGCGCCGGATCACGGCGGAGAGCTTCGGAGTGACCCCGCGCAGGAGCTGGGTGAGCTCCTCGGGCCGGAACGAGCCGTCGCGCAGCGTGAGAGGGCCGTTCAGCGCCACCAGCGCGACCACCCCTGCCGCATACAGGTCGTGGGAGGGGGCGGGCTCGGCCATGGAGAACAGCTCCGGGGCCATGTAGCCGGGCGTCCCGTTCACCATCCCCACGTGGGTGAAGCGCACATCGGTCTCGTGGACGGCGATCCCGAAATCTGCGAGCCGGGACACGGGCGGGGCGCTGCCGTGGGGTTCGAACATGATGTTCGCGGGCTTCACATCGCGGTGGATCCACCCCTCGGCGTGCACATGGGACAGTCCGTCCAGCAGCTGATCGAGGATCACCACCACGGCCGGTTCGGCGAGCCTGCCCCTCCGCTTCACGACCGATTCGAGGGTGCCGCCGGAGACCAGCGGCATCGCGATCACGACGTGCTCGTCCTCGGCGCCCCAGCCGTACGGGGTGAGCAGGTGCGGGTGGTCGAAGCTGACGCCCTTCTCGCGCACGAACCGCATGAGATCGGCGGAATCCCGCTGCCGCAGCACCTTCGCGGCGCAGAGCGCCTCGGCCTTGGAATCCCATGCGCGCCACACGGACCCGGAACCGCCCTTGGCGATCAGGTCGATGAGCGCGAAGCGCCCGACAATAACGTCAGCCATGATTTTTCCAGCATAACCTCAGGGTGCGCAGCAGAGTTATGCTGGAGATGATCTGTGCACCCCGGCGCAACGGCCCGGGTGCGTGCGTCGCGATCTGAGGGGGATCTCGTGGGCACCGTCGCCGGGACCGCCTCGCTCTTCGAGGGCGATCCGTTCTGGGACCCGGTCAGCTTCTCCTGGCCGCTGATGCTCATCCTGCTCGCCCTCTGCCTGCTGCTGACCATCGTGTTCCTGGTGTGGATGGCGCTCCAGCCGGAGGAGCCCGAGGACGACACCACCGCACTGGTCGACAAGGCCACCCGGCAGGACCGCGACAGCGCCGCCACGATCCGCAGGCGCCTCGATGCGGATGCCGGCCGGGCCGACAGCGCGGAGCCCGAGCTGAGATGAGCGCGCCGGGCGCGCTGCGGCCGCGACGCCGCTCCCTGGCCGCGCTGCTGACCGCCTCCGGGGGCGCCGTGCTGCTCGGCGGCTGCGGCGGCCCCTCCCCCGTGCCCACCTCCGCCCAGGTGGCGCGGGACCCGCTGGCCGCGCTCGATGCGGCGCACTGGGATGCGCGCTCCGCCGAGGAGCTGCGCGCCCTGCCCCTCCAGGGCGCGGCCGAGGAGCTCGAGACCTGGGCGGACCTCGGCGCCGAGGACTCCGCCGTCGACACGGCCCGCGAGCAGCTGACCGGCTTCCTCGGCGCCGCCTACCTCGACCCCTCCGCGCTGCGCGGGCTCAGCGACCAGGACGCCCTCGACCACGTCTCGAGCGCCACCCCCGAGTTCTGGCGGGACGCGCTGCACGAGGCGTGGGGCGGCGGGGATCGCACCTTCTACGCGCTCGCCCTCGCGGAGCCGTTCCGCAGCGTCGGCCGCCCGGCGATCTGCGCCGACTGGTTCCGCACCGAGGGGGACGGCGGCCCGGCCCTCGCGCTGGGCACCACCATCGCCTGGACCGCGATCGACACCAGCACCCGGGCCGTCGGCGTGCTCGCCTGTCGCCTGGGCATCGTCGTCGACCTCGACGCGCAGGGAGGCCTCTCGGCCGGGACCGTGCGGCTCACGCTCCACGGCCTGGACGGCTGCGCGATGGGTGAGCACGAGGGGCTGCTGGTGCCCGCGCTCGCCGACGACGACCGGCACCGGGCGGTGCAGCAGGCCACGAGGGAGCAGATCCTCGACGCGCCGCGCATCCCGCTGGCGGACCTGCTCGACGAGGACTCCGCGCTCTTCGCGGGCGACGAGGAGACCTTCCTCGAGTGCGAGTGAGCCCGGCGGCCGGGGCCGGTGGTCAGCGGGCGGCGTCGGCGGGCTCGTCCAGGCCCATCGCGGTGCGGGCCGCGGCGATGAGGAAGCGGCGCGCCTGCTGCGTGGCCGGCCCGTCGGCCCGGGTCGCGAGCTGGTCCCCGCCGCCGTGCACCTCGAGGTACTCGTGCGCGGCGCCGGCGGCGGTCAGCGCGGCATCGAGGCGGCGGCTGTCCGCCAGCAGCGCGTCGTGCTGCCCGGTGACCAGGTGCACGGGCGGCAGGTCGGAGAGCTCGCCGTGCACGGGGCTGAGCCGCGGCTCGGTGCGGGGCACGGCGCCGGCGTAGAGCGTCGCGGCGGTGCGGCGCAGCTCGTCCTCCTCCGCGGCCTCGCGGGACAGGTCCGCCCACGGGGAGGTCAGCAGCACCGCCGCCGGGGAGTCCACCTCGGAGCCGGCGAGGACCTGCGCGACGGCGAGCGCGAGCCCGGCCCCGGCCTCGTCCCCGGAGAGCACCCAGCGGCCGGGCCGCAGCAGCACCTGGGTGGACAGCTCGTCGAGGGCCCGCAGCACGTCCTCGACGGCGGCCGGGAAGGGGTGGCGCGGGGCGAGACGGTAGTGGAGCATCGCCCCGGCCGCACCGGTGCGCCGGGCGACCTCCTCGAGCATCTCCCAGGTCTGTGCGCTCTCGCCGGCCACGTAGGAGCCGCCGTGCAGGTGCACGATGGCGGCGGTGTGCGCCAGCTCCGGGTCGATCCAGGTCACGGGCACGTGGGCGTGGCGGCGGCGCTCCACCCGGGCGGGGGCGGCGACGGCGCGCGGAGGGGTGGACGGCCGCTGGGAGGCCAGGATGCGCAGGGTGCGGACGAGGCTCATGGGGGCATCTTCCCACGGAAGGTGCCGTGGGCACCGCCTCAGCGGCGGCTCAGGGCGCGATCTCGCGGTCCACGAGCCGGGGCAGCCCGGCCCGGAACCCGGCCACGGACAGCAGCGCACCGGTCCCGGCGAGGAACCACAGCACCGAGGCGGAGGAGCCGGTGACCCCCAGCAGGGCGCCGGCGAGGATCGGTCCCAGCGCGGCCAGCAGGTAGCCGATCGGCTGGACCGTGCCGGAGAGGCGGGCGGTGATCAGCGGGGAGCGGGTGCGGGCCGGCAGCAGCGCGATCGCGGTGGGGAAGGCGAAACCGCCGATCCCCAGCACGCACGCCCACAGCAGCGGGCTGACGGTCGGGGCCAGCAGCAGCCCGAGGTAGCCGATCACCGTGAGCACTCCGAAGCTGGCCACGATCCAGGGCAGGCCCGGGGCCCTCTCGATCACCGTCGGCATCACCAGTCCGCCCACCAGGCCCCAGCCGGCGATCACCGCGACCAGCACCCCGGCGCGGGCGGGGCTGATCCCGGCCTCGGTGAGGATCTGCGGGAGCATCCCGAACTGGGTGTAGGCGTTCAGCGACTGCAGCGCGAACATCACCGTGAGCGCGATCGCGGTGGGTGAGCGGCGCAGCGAGCCGCCGATCTCGCCGCGCGGCGGGGAGGGCGGGAAGTCGTGCCCGGTGCGGGTGAGCACCACCGCCCACACCACCACCGGCACCGCGGCGATCACGCCCCACGTCTGCAGGGAGTCCTTCCATCCGTCGACCCCGGAGCCCGCGAGCGGCACGGCGAGCGCGGAGCCGGCCGAGCCGCCGAGGGCGAGCACCACGGAGTACACCGTCATCAGGGCGACGGTGCGGCCCCCGCCGTGCTGCTTGATCCACGCCGGGACCAGCACGTTGCCGAGCGCCGGGCCCAGCAGCCCCAGCACCGACAGCACCACGAACAGGGTGAAGGCGCCGGCCGAAGGTCGCAGCAGCAGTCCCAGCGCGACCACCACGTAGGAGGCGACGATCGCGCCGGTGAGCCCCAGGCGGCGCGAGATCGGCACGGCCAGCAGCCCCATCGCGCCGAAGGCGAGCGGCGGCAGCGCGGTGAGCAGGCCGGAGGCGAAGGCCCCCTGCCCGTACGCGCCCACGACGTTCTCCATCAGCGGGCCCACGCTGGTCGCGCCCGGGCGCAGGTTCAGGGCGATGACGACCACCGCGAACGCCGCGAACAGGGTGGACAGGGGCCTGGGTCGGCCGCGGCGGGGAGCAGGGGTGGTCACCGTTCCCTTCTACCCGCCCGGCCCGGTCGCGGCCACAGGATGACGGCCATCTCACGTCCATCCTCCGGGACCCGGCCGTCTGCGCCGCCTGCGCGAGGCCTACGCTGGTGCGCGGCCCGCCCGTGCCCCTTCCCAGCCCCACGTCGAGCTCCCCGCGCCCGACGGCTCCCCGAGGACGAGAATGACCACCGCCGCAGCCCCCGCCCCTGTGCCCGACGCCGCCCCGCGCCGGCATCCCGTCGACCAGGTGCCGCCCCCGGCACGGCTCACGGTGCTCTCGATCCAGCACGTGCTGGCGTTCTACGCCGGCGCGGTGATCGTGCCGCTGCTGATCGCCTCCGGCCTGAACCTGACCCCCGAGCAGACGATCCACCTCATCAACGCGGACCTGTTCACCTGCGGCATCGCGACGCTGATCCAGTCGGTCGGCTTCTGGAAGGTGGGGGTGCGCCTGCCGATCATCCAGGGCGTGACCACCACCGCGGTGAGCCCGATCATCGCGATCGGCCTGGCCGCGACCGGCGGCGAGGGCGGCGCCGAGGGCCTGCCGATGATCTACGGCTCGATCATCGTCGCGGGCCTGTTCACCTTCCTGGTGGCCCCGTACTTCGCGCGGATCCTGCGGTTCTTCCCGCCGGTGGTGATCGGCACGGTGCTGACCACGATGGGCATCACCCTGCTGGGCGTCTCCGCCGGGGACATCACCAACTACGCCGAGGGCACCCCCGCCACCCGCGACATCCTCTACGCGCTGGGCACCCTGGGGATCATCGTGCTGGTGCAGCGGTTCTTCCGCGGCTTCCTGGGCACGATCGCGGTGCTGCTGGGCCTGGTGATCGGCACGATCGTGGCGGTGCTGCTCGGGGACACCTCCTTCAGCGGCGTCACCGAGGCCTCCGCCTTCGGCGTCACCACCCCGTTCTACTTCGGGATCCCCACCTTCTCCCTCACCGCGATCGTCTCGATGATCATCGTCATGCTGATCACGATGGTGGAGACCACCGGTGACGTCTTCGCCGCCGGTGAGATCGTCGGCAAGCGGATCCGGCCGAAGAACATCTCCGAGGCGATCCGCGCGGACGGCCTGTCGACCCTGCTGGGCGGCGTGCTGAACTCCTTCCCCTACACCTGCTTCGCCCAGAACATCGGGTTGGTGCGCCTGACCCGCGTGAAGTCCCGCTGGGTGGTCGCCGGGGCGGGCGTGCTGATGATCGTGCTCGGCGTGCTGCCGAAGGCCGGTGCGGTGGTCGCCGCGATCCCCTCCCCCGTGCTCGGTGGCGCCTCCCTCGCGCTGTTCGCCTCGGTCGCGCTGGTGGGCATCCAGACCCTGTCGAAGGTGGATCTCACCGACAACCGCAACTCCGTCATCGTCGGCACCTCGCTGGGCCTGGCGATGCTGGTGAGCTTCAAGCCGGACATCGCGGAGGTGTTCCCCTCGTGGGCGCAGGTGTTCGTCTCCTCCGGCGTGACCGTGGGGGCGATGACCGCGATCGTGCTGAACCTGCTGTTCTTCCACATCGGCCGCCAGCGGGGCGCGAACGTGGCCACCACCGCCGAGGGCGAGCGGATCGACATCTCCGCGGTCAACGAGATGGACCGCGAGACCTTCGTGGGCACCTTCGAGTCGCTGTTCAACGGGGCGACCTGGCCGCTCGAGCGGGCCTGGGAGTCCCAGCCCTTCGAGGACGCCCCCGCGCTGCGGGCCGCGATCGAGGATGCGGTGCTCACCGCTGAGCGCGCCGAGCAGGACGATCTGGTGCGCGCCTACCCGGACATGGCCACCCTGGTCACGGCCGACGAGGAGCAGGCCGGTTCGATCAGCCAGGATGTGGGCTCCTTCGCCCTGGACAACCTCAGCGAGGAGGACGTCGAGGCGGTGCGCGACCTCTCCGCCCGCTACGCCTCGCGGTTCGACATGCCGTTCGTGGCCTTCCTGGGCCGCACCGACACCTTCACCGCGATCATCGCCGACGGGGTGCGCCGCCTGGACCATTCCCGCGAGCACGAGCGGCGCGTGGCGCTGACCGAGGTCGCCGAGATCGCCGGGGATCGCTTCAGCATCATGGTGGCCGACGCGAACCCCGTCGGCTCCGCGTGGGTGCGGAAGTTCGAGTCGCTCCAGTAGGCCGGGGCGCCCGGCGTGCCCGTCCATGGGCAGTCCTCCCCATGGACGGGTGCGGCTCGGAGCGGGACACTCGATCCCGGGAACGAGGGGGATCATGTTCTGTGGAGCAGACACTCGCGCGCTGGACGCCTTCGGCGTGCACAGCGGACGGAGCGCACGCACGCTCCGTGAGGCTCGGGGCCGGATCGACGCCGCCGTGGGCTCGGCCGGCTGGACGGGCCCCGATGCCGAGGACTTCCGGCAGCGGTGGAGAGCGTTGGCGGGCGACATCGACGCCGCCTGCGCAGATCTGGAGGACCGAGGCGCACAGGCCTCCCACCACGCCGAGGAGCAGGACGCCGCCAGCGCTGCCGACGGTGCCGAGGGAAGCGCCGCCGAGGGCGAGGCCCAGGGCGGGGACGGCCGCTCCCCGGTCCCACCCCATGACACTGAGCAGGAACCCCCTGTCGAGCATCATGACGACATCGCAGAGGTGCTCACCGACGAGGAGTACGAGGAGCTCTCCGACCTGCTGGACCAGGCCGGGGACGACAGTTTCCGCTGGAACCCGTTCGCGATGAGCCAGGGCGAGGCGGCCGACGAGCTCGCCGG
The DNA here is from genome assembly GCA_000023405.1 of Brachybacterium faecium DSM 4810. Lineage (NCBI taxonomy): Bacteria > Bacillati > Actinomycetota > Actinomycetes > Micrococcales > Dermabacteraceae > Brachybacterium > Brachybacterium faecium. Next base: position 367,364 of record CP001643.1, on the reverse strand, counting down.
ACGTCTGCGCGAGCTCCGCCCGAGCAGCTCAGCGACTTCCTGAACCGCTCCTCGACCGCCGATCTCACCGCCTTCGCCGACGCGCTGCGCGCACATGGCAGGGCATGGCGGCTGTTCGGCGGCAGCGACGACTGGACGTACATCGAGACCTGGTCGGACGCCCTGCGCGACGCAGATCCCAGGCTCCGGGACAAGATCCATGCCGCGTTCCCGGAGTCCCAGCCCGACACGACCACCTACGTGGACGACGAGGACCGCGGGACGGTTCCCGAGGGCACCCCCGAGTACGGGGATCCCGGCGACGCCCCGATCCTGCCGTCCGAGGAGGTCCAGCAGCAGATCCTCGACCAGTACCGACGTGAGCGCGCGGACAACCCGGGCGCGGAGGACGTCGAGTACGCGCCGTGGATGGACGTGAACCAGCAGGGCTACGGGGACTGCTGGATGCTCGCGAATCTGCTGGCCGTCGTGCACGAGGACCCCTCCTGGCCCGCCGAGCACGTGGTCGACAACGGGGACGGGACCGTCACCGTGACCCTCTACGACCACGCGGGCAACCCGCGGGATGTGACGGTCACCGACGATCTCCCGATGCGGTCGGATGGCAGCTACCAGGGCGCCTACGCGGGCCCCGGTGGTGCCGACTTCGGCGACGGCGACTCCTCGGCGCTGTGGGTCGCATACGTGGAGAAGGCCATGGCGGCCAGCTTCCAGGACGACAGCGCCTACGACCCCGGCCAGTACGAGGCCATCGTCGGGGGCTGGGACCAGGCCGCCCCGTATCTGACGCCCGAAGGCTCCGTCGATTCCGTGGACGTGCAGGACCTCGCGGCGACGTACGACCGCGACGGCGCGCCGGTGGCGGTGCTGACACCGAACTCGGACAGTGCGACCGATACGGCGAAGGGCGACCCCGCCTACGTCACCAACCACGTCTTCGTCCTCACCGACTCCTATACGGCGGACGGCACCACCTACTATGAGTTCTCCAACCCGCACGGCCCCGACAAGCCGCCGCTCGTGCTCACCCCGGAGGAGTTCGATGACTACTTCAGCGGCGCCGGGACGTACTGAGGAGGGCCTGTGCGACGACGTGACCTGGTGATGGTCCCGGTGCTCCTCGGCCTCGCCGCGTGCACCCCCGACGACCCCGTCGCCCCTGGGACCGATGGGCCCGAGGGTGAACCCGAGGAGGATGCGATGACCTGCCCCGACACCTATGCCTACCAGCTCCGCGAAGGCGTCGAAGGGCCGGACGGGGCAGCCGCGCCGACGACCGGCTCCGGCGGGCGGATCTCGCTGACCGCGAATGTCGTCGACCACACGGCCACTCCCCCCGTCGCCAACATCGCCTGGCAGACCTCCCCGCCCAGCGACCTGCCCGGCAGGGACCGTGTGTTCATGGCCCAGCAGGTGGGCGACGTGCTCGAGATCGACGGCGTGCGCCTGGAGATCACGGGGATCTGCGCGGGACGGGTCACCCTCGACGACGCCGGCTGAGACCCCGGGACCGCCGTCCGCGCCCCGCCGCCGGCGCACGGCGGCCAGCGGCTCCCGGCCCCTCGACCTCGGATCGACCAGGCATCGACGTGGGGAGCGGTCCGGGCTAGCGTGGCAGGAGCGCCCCGCAGGAGCGCGGGCGCGACCCTCGACCGAAGGAGTCACCATGCCCCGCACCGTCGTCAGCAACGCCTCCACCGCCTGGAAGGGCGATCTGCTCGCAGGCTCCGGGACCACCACCTTGGACACCTCGCAGCTCGGCACCTTCGACCTCAGCTGGAAGGCCCGCTCCGAGGAGTCGGAGAAGGGCACCACCTCCCCCGAGGAGCTGCTCGGCGCCGCGCACGCGGCCTGCTACTCGATGCAGTTCTCCAACATGCTCGCCGAGAACGGCACGCCGCCCACCTCCGTGGACACCGCGGCCGCCGTCGGCTTCAACATCGGCGAGGGCGGCATCACCGGCATCGAGCTGACCGTCACCGCGAAGATCGACGGCATCGACGAGGATGATTTCCAGCGGATCGCCGACGAGGCGAAGTCCAGCTGCCCGGTCTCCAAGGCCCTGGCCGGCGTGGACATCACCCTCAAGGCCACCCTGGCCTGACCCGACTCGCGCCCCGGCGCACCCCGGGGCCCCGCGGAATCGTCAGGTTCTGAGCCATGTCCCGCAGCGGGACGGCACAGAACCTGACGATTCCGTCTGCCGGGCCGCGTACGGGGCTGTGCGGCGCGGGCCGGTCAGCTCAGCAGGGAGCGGGGGATGATCCCGGCGCCGCGGACGCCCTGCACCAGCCGTTCGTCGATCGTGTCGCCGCGACGCACGACGGTCAGCCCGCCGCGCGGCTCGAGGATCACCAGATCCGTGTCCTGCACATGGCGCACACCGCCGCGTCGCAGCAGGGTGAGCAGCTGCGCCTCCCGCAGCCCGAGATGGCGCAGGTGCCAGCGCAGCACGTGGCCGTGGACCATCACGACCGTGGGCCGGGGCCCGCGCCGGCTGAACACGCGATCCACGCCCAGGCGGAGCCTGCCGATCGTGTACTCCATGACCAGCAGCGTGGTCACGGCGATCAGCCCGCCCACGAGCGTGGGGGTGTTGCCGAGGATCGCGCGGGCCACGAGCGAGCCCAGCAGCGCCATCACCGCGAAGCTCAGCATCGACGGGTTCGCGCTGAGCCGCGGCCCGGCGAGCTGGAGGATCAGCGTGAACACCAGGTAGAGGGCGACGCTCGCGATGAGCACGCCGAGCGCACCGGCAGGTGAGGCGCCGATCTGGAACCAGAGCTCCTGCAGGAAAGTCATACCTCCAGTCTCGCGCACAGGCCCACCGCTCCCGCCCGCCGGCCCGGGCCGCGGAGGCTGCGCTACCGTCGAAGGATGCAGCCGATCCCCCGCCACTGGGCCACCCTCCGCGAGACGCACACCTTCCCCGGCACCGGCACCTTCGCCCTGACCATCCACGGCTGGTCGGACCAGTCCGTGCAGGAGGCGGAGCGCGACGCACGGGCACGGATGGAGCGCCTCGTCGCCGCGGGAGGCCCGACGCAGCACGGCACCTCGGGGCATGAGTACTACCCCGAGCGCCGGCTGCCGGAGGAGCTGCTCGAGGAGATCCACGGCGAGGGCGGTGCCCTCATCGCGGCGATCACCCGCAACCGCTACGGCACCGCCGTGCTGAACACCGACGCGCTGCTGATCAGCGACATCGACCTGCCCGAGCCGTCCCGGCGCTCGCGCGCCGGCACGCGGCCCGGCCTGCTGGCGCGCCTGTTCGGCGGCCGGAAGTCCGACGGCCGCGACGCCCGCGCGCACGAGGCCGAGGTGCAGGGCGCCGACGGAGGCCGCGCCGGCGGCGGGCCCGATGTCGAGGATCCGGCGGCCACCCGCGTGCTCGAGACGATCCGGGCGTTCACCGCCGACCATCCCGCTCTGGGCGTGCGCACCTACCGCACCCGCGGCGGGTTCCGCCTGCTCATCGCGGGAGCACACGCCGGCCCGAGCAGCGACCGCGCCCGGCAGCTCATGGAGCAGCTGCGCAGCGACCAGCTGTACATGCTCCTGTGCCGGGTCCACGACTCCTACCGGGCGCGGCTCACGCCGAAGCCGTGGCGGATCTCGGTGGACCGCTTCGAGCAGCTGGGCACCCGCACCGCGGCCGACGCCGTGCACCGAGACTGGGTCGAGCGCTATCGGGTCGCCTCACGGGAGTTCGCCGTGTGCCGTCTGCTCGACGTGGCCGGCCCGGCCCCGTCGGCCGTCGAGCTGCAGCTCATCGACCTGCACGACCGCGCCACCCGCGCCGACTCCGCGCTGCCGCTGGCCTGACCCGCCACCGCCCCCGCCCCGCGCAGGGCGGGGACGGGGGCGGTGATGCGGGTGCCGAGCGCCAGGCAATCAGTGCGCTCAGTGCGCTCAGTGCGCTCAGTGCGCGACGGTGGCCTTCTCCGAACCGGCGCCGGTCATCGAGCGCACCTCCATCTCGGCGTGCTTGAGCTCGTCATGCTCCGAGGAGGTCACCGAGCCGAGCCAGCCGAGGAAGAAGCCCAGCGGCACCGAGACGAGCGCCGGGTTGGTCAGCGGGAACCACGCGAAGTCCACGCTCGGGATCATCGCCGTCTCGGAGCCGGAGACCACCGGGGAGAACGTGATGAGCACGATGGCGCTGATCAGACCGCCGTAGATGCTCCACAGCGAGCCGCGGGTGTTGAACCGCTTCCAGTACAGCGAGTACAGGATCGAGGGCAGGTTCGCGCTGGCCGCGATCGCGAAGGCGAGCGAGACCAGGAACGCGACGTTCTGCTCCGCGGCGAGGATGCCGCCGACGATCGAGACCGCCCCGATCACCAGCGCGGTGCGCCGCGCGACCGCGATCTCCTTCTGCGGATCCGCCTCGCCGTTCTTCAGCACACCGTTGTAGATGTCGTGGGCGAAGCTGGCCGAGGCCGTGATCGTCAGCCCCGCCACCACGGCGAGGATCGTCGCGAAGGCCACCGCGGAGATGATGCCCATCAGCACCGTCCCGCCCACGGCGTAGGCGAGAGCGGGCGCGGCGGAGTTCGACCCGCCCGGCAGGGTGGCGATCACGTCGACCCCCACCATGTAGACGGCGCCGAAGCCGAGCACCAGGGTGCACAGGTAGAAGAAGCCGATCAGCGCGATCGCCCACACCACCGAGCGCCGTGCCTCCTTCGCGGTGGGCACCGTGTAGAAGCGCATGAGCACGTGCGGCAGCCCGGCCGCGCCGAACACCAGCGCGATCGCGAGGGAGACGAAGCCCAGCTTCGTCGCGCCGGAGGTGCCGTACTGGAGCATCGGCTCGAGGATCGCGGCCCCGTCGGGATGGGACTCGACAGCATGGCCGAGCACGGCGGAGAGGTTGAACCCGTTCTTCGCCAGGATCCACACCGTGGTGACGCCGACGGCGGTGATCAGCAGCACCGCCTTGATGATCTGCACCCAGGTGGTGCCCTTCATCCCGCCGATGAGCACGTAGGCGATCATCACCACGCCCACCACGGCGATCACCACGGACTGCCCCACCCGGCCCTCGATGCCGATCAGCAGGGACACCAGCGCCCCGGCGCCGGCCATCTGGGCGAGCAGGTAGAAGAAGGTGACCGCGAGGGTGGAGGTCGCGGCGGCGGTGCGCACCGGACGCTGCCGCATCCGGAAGCTGAGCACGTCCGCCATCGTGTATTTGCCGGTGTTGCGCAGCGGCTCGGCGACCAGCAGCAGCGCCACCAGCCATGCCACGAGGAAGCCGACGGAGTACAGCAGGCCGTCGTAGCCGTACAGCGCGACGGCGCCGACGATGCCCAGGAACGAGGCGGCCGAGAGGTAGTCGCCGGCGATCGCGATGCCGTTCTGCCGGCCGGAGAAGGCGCGGCCGCCGTGGTAGAAGTCGCTCGCCTTCGTGGTGGTGCGGGAGACGCGGATGACCACCACGAGGGTGACCACCACGAACGCGAGGAAGATCGCGATGTTCAGGATCGGGTTGCCGAACTCCATCAGTGCTCACCCTCCAGCTCGTCGCGCAGCGCCGAGGAGATCGGGTCCAGCGATGTGTTCGCGTGGCGGATGTACAGCCAGGTGATGAGGAAGGTCATGAGGAACTGGCTGAGGCCGAGCACGATCCCGAGGTTCAGGTTGCCCAGCACCGGGACGGACATGAGCCCCTCGGCGTACGTGGACAGCAGCACGTAGGCGAGGTACCAGACCAGGAAGGCGACGGTCATGGGGATGGCGAAACCGCGGAAGCTGCGGCGCAGGCGACCGAATTCGGGCGACTGCTGGACAGCGAGGAACTGCTCCGGGTCGGGCGGACGGGGAGAGGAGGACACGAGCACGACTCCTTCGTGATGCACGCTGGATCCGGGCGGGGGCGCCGGATCGGAACGACCGTAGCAGGCGTGATGGCCGCCACAGGTCAGATCCGCGCAGACATGCCCAGCGCGTGCCGCGCCGATGCACGGGACGGGCCCGGGAGCGCTCGCCGCGCCGGCGGGTCAGCCGCTGAAGCCGCCGGCGCCGGCCATGTCCTTGAACCGCGAGTAGTGGCCCTCGAAGGCGACCGGGACGGTCTTGGTGGCGCCGTTTCGGTGCTTGGCCACGATGAGGTCCGCTTCGCCGGCGCGCGCGGATTCCTTCTCGTAGTAGTCCTCGCGGTGGATGAGGAGGATGACGTCCGCGTCCTGCTCGATCGAACCGGATTCGCGCAGGTCGCTCATCATCGGGGTCTTGTCGGTGCGCTGCTCGCTGCCACGGTTCAGCTGCGAGATCGCGATGACCGGCACGTCGATCTCCTTGGCCAGCAGCTTCAGGGCGCGGGAGAACTCCGAGACCTCCTGCTGGCGGGACTCGACCTTCTTGCCCGAGCTCATCAGCTGCAGGTAGTCGATGACCACCAGCTGGAGATCGTGCTTCTGCTTGAGCCGCCGGCACTTGGCGCGGATCTCCATGAGGGACATGTTCGCGCTGTCGTCCATGAACAGCGGCGCGTCGGCGATGCGGCTCATCGCGCGGGCCATCGCCTGCCAGTCGCGGTCGTCCATCGAGCCGTCGCGCATGCGGTTCATCGGCACCTGCGACTCCGCGGAGAGCAGTCGCATGGTGATCTCGGTCTTGTCCATCTCCAGGGAGAAGATCACCGAGGCCTGGCCGTTGTGGATCGAGGCCGAGCGCAGCACGTCCATGCCGAGGGTGGTCTTACCCATGGCAGGGCGACCCGCGAAGATGATCATCTGGCCGCCGTGCAGCCCCTGGGTGAGCTCGTCGAGCTCGGCGAAGCCGGTGGGCACGCCGGTGACCTGCCCGCCCCGGTTCTGCGTCGCCTCGATCGCGTTGAGGGTCTCGTCGATCACCTCGCCCAGCGGCAGGAAGTCCTCGCTCTGTCCGCGCTCGGTGACCGCGTAGATCTGGGCCTGCGCCTCGTTGATGACCTCGTCGACCTCGCCGCCGTCTGCCGCGTAGCCGAGCTGGACGATGCGGGTGCCCGCCTCGACCAGGCGGCGCAGCTGGGCGCGCTCGACCACGATCTCGGCGTAGTAGCCGGCGTTCGCGGCGGTGGGGACCATGTCGATGAGGTCCGCGAGATAGGCGCCGCCGCCCACCCGGGCGAGCTCGCCGCGCTTGGAGAGCTCGTCCGAGACGGTGACCAGGTCAGCGGGTTCGCCGCGCCCGTACAGGTCGATGATCGCTTCGTAGATCATCTCGTGCGCGGGGCGGTAGAAGTCGTGGCCGCGCACCGTCTCGACGACGTCGGCGATCGCGTCCTTGGACAGCATCATGCCGCCGAGCACGCCGCGCTCGGCGGCGAGATCCTGCGGCGGGGTGCGTTCCAGGCCGCGGTCGGGTCCGGCTTCGAAGGCTTCGGTGGATGTCACCGGGCCAGTGTAGGAACTCCGCCTGCGGGAGTGCTCACGATCCGGCCGACGGGGGACCCAGGCCACGTCCGCGCCGTCCTCACGGCGTTGGGGAGGAGAGGTCGATCCGCGGTGTCACATGTGCGCTCACGCGGCCGAGGGTGCGGTGCCACCGGTTGGTGGGCAGCGTCGGGTCCAGCAGCGCCATGCCGGTGGCGAACTTCGAGATCCGCTGGGGGCGGTGGTGGGCGCGCCACAGGAAGCGATCGGCGGCCCCGGCGTTCGCGGAGGATTTCGTCTCCACGATGAACAGGTCCTCCAGGCGGTACGGCTGCAGGCCGCTGCCGCGCCAGGTGAGGGCGCTGTCCAGCGTCACGCGGGATCCCTCCGAGCCGATGAGGAGGGTCGTGCGCCGGTAGGCGGTCTCGAGCACGGGCCGCAGCGGCAGCGGCGGGGGCGGCACCTCCGCCTCGGCCAGCTGCGTCAGCACGTAGTCGAGGTCCGGTCCCTCGAGCGGGGCGCCGCCGGGCAGGGGCAGCTCCGCGCCGTGCAGAGTCCCGGTCTGCTCGCGCACCTTCTCGGTGTCGCCCCGGCCGGTGCGGGTCTTCACCTCGAGGAAGGCGGTGCCGGCGTCGACGTACTCGCGGCGACGCACCTTGAAGCGGCGCCGGCGCTTCGTGGCGGCGGTGCGGTACGCGGTCAGCTCCGGGGTGTCGTAGTAGAGGGAGCGGTAGGCGAAATCTCGCGCCCCGCCGATCTCGAGCACGTGCAGGTCGGGGCTGAGCGCGGCGACCAGCGCGGTCGCGACCGCGGCGGGGACGATGTATTTGCGGTCCGTGCGGGACATCAGCGCCGCACGCTGCTCCAACCCGTCCAGGCCGATGCCGTGCAGCGTCGCGATCGCGGCGCTGAACCCGTCCGGGCGGGCGATGCCCGCGGAGGCGTCGCTCACCGGCTCGCTCCGGCGGTGACGGGGGCCGTCTCCTTCCCGCGGCGGAAGCGGACGTCCACCGTGGTGGTGTCGTTGACGAGGTCCAGGCGGCTCACGGTGACCGCGAGGATGTGGGCGCCCAGCAGCTCCGCGAGGTAGGCACGCAGCTCGGCCGGGTCGGCGATGGCGCGGTCCACCACGATCTCCTGGCGGCGGTGCCCGCTGAGCAGCGAGGGATGGTCGATCACGGCCATCGTGAGCACCACGAGCACCATGAACAGCAGCGACAGCGGCAGCGGGGCGGCGTCGAGCCCGCCCAGGAGGCCGAGCGCGAGCATCGCGAAGTAGTAGGCGATCTCGTGCTGGGCGAGCTCGTCGGAGCGCAGGCGGATGATCGACAGCACGCCGAACAGGCCCAGCCCCACCCCGGCCCCGACCTCGGAGTCGGCGAGGACGGCGGAGACGGAGAGCACGCCCACGTTGATGCCCATGAAGGCGACGACGAGGTCGCGGCGGTAGTGCCGGCGCCAGTACAGGCCGAAGGTGAGGACGACGGCGGCGAGCAGGTCGGCGGCGATCAGCAGCGGGATCTCGAAGTTCATCGGGGGCTCCTGGAGGGGGATCGACAGGGGGTCCGCCGGGGTGGTGACGCCTCGGCGCGACGCTCGCGGCGACGGGACCGGCGGCGGCGGAAGGCTGAGGCGAAGACGGCCACTCTAGAGGACGCTCCCGGTGCCGTCCCGCGAGTGTGAGGGACGACCTCACGGCGTCGGCGCGGCCCCGGGGAGCGCCGGGAGAGCATGACCGGCCGCGGTGCCGGCTGCCGGCCCTCGGTGCGCCCCGCCCCGTCCCGTGCCGGGGTGGGAGCCGACGGCGGCTCAGTCGCCGAGCGGCATGCCGAGTGCGTAGGCGGCCTGGGCGAGGTGCTGGATCGCGTCGTCGAGGATGCTCACCAGGCGGGCGCCGCGGGTGATGGGCGGATCCCACTGCTCGTCGATCACGTCCTCGAGGTCCTCGACGGTGACCATCGCGAGGTGCGCGTCGATCGCGGCGAGCGCGGCGTCAACGTACTCGAGCAGGCCTCGGCCGTCCTCGATGACGATGCGGCGCGCCTCGTCCGGGGTGTGGCCGTAGCCGACCGTGTCCCCGAGGGGGCCGAGGGCGAAGCGGTCGGCGTAGCCGTGGGAGGTCCACAGCTGCTCGTCGCGCGTGAGATCGGCGAGCTGCACGTCGATCTCGCGGCCGGTGTGCCACAGCAGCCAGGCCACGGAGTTGTCGTGCCCGCCCGGGCGGGCGTTGAGGCTCACCGGGTTGAGGTGCTCGCGCAGGGCGTCCGCCGCCGCGCGGGGTCGGGAGGCGAGGTCGCGGAGGATGTCGAGGGCGTCCATGCGGTGACGGTACCCCGGTCAGTCCTCGACCACGACCCCTTCGCGCTGTTCCGGGTGGCGGTGCAGCCAGCTCTCGATGAAGGGGCAGATCACGAGCACGGGCAGCGCCGCCGCACGGGCTTCGGCGAGCACGGTGCGCACCAGCACGGAGGCGACGCCCTCGCCGCGGTGCGCGGGGTCGGTGACGGTGTGGACGAGGTCGATCCGTGCCCGGCTGCGCTCGTAGATCATGATGCCGACGATCTCGCCGTCGCGCACCGCCTCGTAGCGCTCGGCCGCCGGGTTGTCGCGCACGCCGATCCGGCCCTCGGCGCCATGGTCCTCGACGCCACCGCCCCGGGCCCCGTGGTCATGGGCCCCGTGATCGTGGTCCTCGCCGTCGGTGGCCATCAGCAGGGCTCCTCCCGGTCGCTGCCTCCACGGTATGCCAGCGGCCCTCCCGCTGTCAGGGGTGCGGGGCGCTCGAGGGTTCCGCTCCCCCGTCGGCCGCCTGCGTGCGACCATTCTGGGCGTGACCCAGGAGCCCGCGCATCCCCACGCCCGTCCCGCCGCCGCATCCCGCGAGCGCCATGCCTTCGCCGACGCCTCCGATGCCCTGCAGCGGCACCGCACCCCCTCGCCGGTCTGGGGCGATGAGCGGGAGGCGGTGAGCCTCGCGCTCGAGTGGGCGGCCTCCCACACCACGGTCGCCACCGATCCCAAGACCACCGCGCGCAGCGCCGCGGATCTGCAGGCCGAGGTGGGCGAGACGATCACCGAGGGCGGGATCGGGGCGGTGCGCGCGATGGAGCTGTTCGACGAGGTGCTGCTGCCGGCCACCCGCTCCTCCGAGGATCCGATGAACCTCGCCTACATCCCCGCCGCACCCACCCGGGCGGCGGTCGCCTTCGACACCGCGGTCTCGGCCGCGAACGTGTTCGGCGGGATCTGGGAGAACGGGGCCGGGGCGATCTTCGCGGAGAACCAGGTGCTGCGCTGGCTGGCGGACCTGCTGGGCTGGCCGGCGGATTCGGCCGGGGTGTTCGTGGCCGGGGGCACCAGCGGGAACCTCTCGGCGCTCGCCACGGCGCGCGATCACGCCCTGCGCACCCGCGGCCGGCGCCCGGATCGGGGATGGGCGCTGGCCTGCGCCTCGACCGCCCACTCCTCGGTCTCCTCCGCGGCGCGTCTGCTGGACATGGACGTGGTGACCGTGCCGGTCGATGATCAGGGCCATCTCACCGGGGGCGCGCTCGAGCACGAGCTCGCGGCCGACGAGCGGATCTGCGCTGTCGTCGTCTCCGGCGGCACCACGAACGCGGGCATCGTCGACGACATCGCCTCCGTGGTCGAGACGGCGCACCGCCACGGCGCCTGGGTGCACGTGGACGGTGCGTACGGGGGTGCGGCCCTGGCGGCGCCGAGCGTGCGGGAGCGGTTCGCGGGGATCGAGCGGGCGGATTCGTTCATCGTCGACCCGCACAAGTGGCTGTTCGCGCCCTACGACTGCTGCGCCCTGCTGTACCGGGATCCGCGCCCGGCCGCGGCGGCACACTCCCAGCACGCCGCGTATCTCGACGCGATCGACCGCGGCGAGTCCAACCCCGCCGATCTCGCCGCGCACCTCTCGCGCCGCACCCGCGGGCTGCCGCTGTGGTACTCGCTGGCCACGCACGGCACCGCCGCGTACACCGCCGCGATCGAGCGGTGCCTGAGCAGCTGCCGCACCGTGGCCCGGGCGATCGAGGAGGCCGAGCATCTCGAGCTGCTGGCCGCGCCGGAGCTGTCGGTGGTGGTGTTCCGCCGCCCGGGCTGGACCCCTGCCGACTATCGGCGCTGGTCGCAGCGCCTGGCGAAGGACGGCACGCTCCTGTGCGTGCCCACCGCCTTCCGCGGCGAGGTCGCGCTGCGGCTCGCCTTCGTGAACCCGTCGACGGACCCGCAGGCCGTGATCGAGGTGCTGCGCACCACGATGCTGGAGGCCGACGGCAGCTGAGCGGCCGGCCGGTCGGCACGTGCACAGTGCTCGGGCTCGGGGGGGGGGAGCTGGAGCGGCGGTGCGGGGACGCGGAGGGATCAGTCGGGGCTGTGCGCCCGCCCGGCGGGGATCTCCTGCCCCGCCGGGTCGTCCGGCCCCGCGAGGTGCTCCAGCAGCGCGTCCAGGCGGGTGACGTCCTCCTCCTGGCCCAGGTGCGCCCAGCCCTCGCGGGCGCGGCGCCCGGCCCGGCGGGCGGGGGTGCGCAGGCCGCGCTCGGCCAGCAGGTGGGCGTGGCGGTCGTCGAGATAGGCGGCCCAGTAGCGGGCGCGCGCCTCGTGCCCGGCCGGCATCGCGTCGATCGCCTCCATCGCCTCGCGCCGGCGGCGCTCGTAGTCGGCCTCGTCGGCCCCCGCCTCCCCGCGGGCGAGGGCGGTGCCGACGGCGATGAACAGTCCCACCCGGGCGTCGACCCGGTGGTCCCACAGCAGCTCCGCCGGCAGCACGGCGCGGCCGCCGGTGGGGCGGGTGCGGCGCTCGATCGCGGCGACCGCCTCGGTCACGGCGTCGGTGCGGCCGAGGTCCAGGGCACGGCGCATCGCGAGGGCGTGGGCCTCGAGCTCGGTGCGGATCAGCTCGCCCTGCGCGGCGGCGGGGGTGGCGAGGTCGTCGGCGAGCCAGCGGGCCTGGTGCGCGAGGATCCGCAGCTCCCGCAGCGAGGAGGCGGTCTCGCCGGTGCGTTCGTGCAGGCTCGCGGCGAGCCGGGCGATCTCCAGCAGCGCGCGCCGGTCGCGGTGCGCGGCGGCGAGGGTGCGGGCCTGCTCGAGCGGGACCCAGGCGGCGTCGGGACGCTCGGCCTGGAGGCGCTGCGCGGCGACCGCGAGCAGCGGCGCGATGCGCAGCTCCTCGCGGCCCAGGGTGCGCTGCAGGGACAGCAGCCGCCCGGCGGTGAAGGTGGCGTGGGCGGTGGCGCCCACGGCCATGAGCGCCTGCAGCAGCGCGGTGATCAGCCCGATCCGCAGCGGCGGGTCCTCGATCTCGGGCATCGCCTCGAGGGCGGTCAGCGCGTGGTGCACGGCGTGCAGGGGGCGCTCGGTGCGCAGGGTCCGGGCGAGCACAGCGTGCGCCGCGGTGGCCAGGCGGGAGGGGTCCCCGGCCGGGTCACCGGCCAGGGTGCCCGTCAGGGGGTCGGTGAGGGGGTCGGTGAGGGGGTCGGTCGCGGTCTGCGCCTCCTCGAGCAGCTCGAGCGCGTCCAGCGCCGAGGTGGTCGCGGCGGCGAGATCCCCGGCGCCCTCGAGCGCCTGGGCGAGGCGGAGCCGCAGCTCGGGTTCGGGGTCGGTGAGCAGCTGCGCGCGCACCGCGGGCAGGGCGGCGAGGGCGGCGCGCAGGCGGGCCGCGTCGCGTCGCGGATCGGCCGCGGTGCCGCGCGGTCCGGGCAGGGCGGTGCGTTCGAGGGCGCGCACCACCACCAGCATCTCCGCCGAGGCCTGCGGGGCCTGCCCTCGCCGGCGGCCGCGCGGGGAGGGTGCCGCCTCGCGCTCGGCGCGGGCCCGCCGCGTGGAGGGGTGGTCGAAGGGTCCGCGCTCGAGCAGCACGGTCACCACGGCCTCCGCCTGCTGTGCGCAGCCGGCGCGGCGCAGCAGGGCCACGAGATCCGCGGCCTCGCGCTCGACCTGCTCGCCGTGCGCGGCCAGGGCCGCCCCGTGCAGGGCGGCGCGCAGCAGGGCGAGCCGCTCTGCCGGCGCGGCGGGCACGGTGCGGAACCGCTCCACGAGGGCGCGCGCCTCGCGGTATCGCTCGGCGTGGAGGAGATCGTTGACCCGGTGCGCCGCCTCGCGCACGTCGCGGGGGCTCGGCAGCGGCAGCTCCGCGGGCCGCAGAGCGACGCGGAGGCGGTCGAGGTCCGGCAGCTCGACCCGGTCCGGGCCCTCGCCTGCGCCCGGGAGGGAGGCGGCTCCGGAGGTCATCACAGACGCAACCTACCAAGCGCCCGCCTCTCGGCCCACAGCCAGCACGTCTCCGTACAATGTCCCGGGCCCTCCTTGTGGCCCCGGGCCGAGGAGGGCCCGGTTCCGATCCAGCAGAAGAGGTGTCAGGTGACGGTCGACGCGGAGGCTGTCGCGGCATCGCCCGCTCCCCCGCGAGGCTCCCCGGATCCGCACGCCGCCATGCCTGTGACCGGCCGTTTCGCCGGGCACCTGCACTTCGACGGGAGCATCGCCCCGGTGCTGCACACCGAGGTCGACGTGGCCGCCTATGTGCGGCGCGGCACCGCCCGGCTCGCGGTCGACACCGCCCAGGTGGAGGCCGAGGGGCCCCTCGGCGACGAGGTGCGGCTCACCCTCGGGGTGCTGCAGCGGCTCGAGGGCTCCTCCCTCACCGAATCGCGGGCGATGCTCTCCACCGCCACCGGGAACGAGGCCCGGATCACGGCCTTCCTCGCCACCTGGCAGGTGGACCGCTTCTGGCAGTCCCGGGCCCTGCGGGACCTGCTCACCGGCGACCATCCCACCGCGCGGCCGCATCCCCGGCACCGCCCCACCCCGGGGCAGACCCTGCGCCGCATCCACGTGGACCGGGTGCAGCCGCTGCTCAGCCCGCTGTGGACCGGTCTGGCCGGAGAGTCCGCGGCCGCCGGGCACATGGCGCGGATGGCGATCCAGGAGGGCTCGCTGCGCACCGCGCTGCTCCTGCTCGCGAACCGGCTGGTCGGGGAGGCGCGGCGCGTGGTCCTCGAGGTCGCCGAACGGCACGAGGTGGCGGTGGACTTCTTCACCGCCGAGGCGCGCGAGCGGATCCTGCGCTCCCGGCGCGAGGCCGTCACGGCGCGCCTGCTGCTCGCCCTGGGCTCCCCGCTCGAGGGCGGCGGCGTCCCCGACCCCGACCTGCGCGCGGCGCTGGCCGTCCTCGGCGCCACCGCCGCGGACCGGGCCGCGCTGCGCCGTGCCCGGTACGAGATCACCCGGCTGCTGCCCGGGCCCGCGCCCCGGGACCCGCACCTCAGCTCCCTGCCCCGCCACGGAGAGTGACATGGCTTTCGACATCGACCAGTTCGCCGAGACGTCCACGCCCGTGAAGTACGAGGATCTGGACTTCGACACCTTCGAGACCCAGCCCCTGGACGCCGGGACGCTGCGCTCGCTGCGCTACATGTGCGACGTCGAGTACCACACCTCCTGCTTCCTGCGGGATCTGCTGGTGACCCCCTCGCATCGCGAGGAGGATGCCGGCGGGTTCATGACGCTGTGGAACCGGGAGGAGTTCTGGCACGGCGAGGCGCTGTCGAAGGTGCTCGAGCGGCACGGGATCATCGTCGACTACGACGAGATCAAGGCCAAGCGGGAGAAGCTGGGCTGGATGGGGGCGCTGGGCCCGCTCAAGCAGTCCGTGCTCTCCAACCTCGCCGGCACCGACTTCGTCGCGGTGCACATGGTGTGGGGTGCGGCCAATGAGCTGTCGGCCGTCGCCGCGTACCGGCGGCTCTCGGCGCTGACCGACCATCCGGCGCTGTCCCCGCTGCTGCGGCGCATCGCCCAGCAGGAGACCCGGCATGTCGCCTTCTACACCACGCAGGCGCGGGAGCGGCTGCTCGCCTCGGAGGCCGCCCAGAAGCTGGTGCGGATGATCATGGCGAAGGTCTGGAAGCCGGTGGGCAGCGGCATGATGGACGAGTCCGAGGTGCGGCACGTCATGTCGCATCTGTTCGCGGGCAAGGCCGCGGAGCTGGACAAGCTCGACAAGCGGGTCCAGAAGCTGCCCGGTCTGGACGGGCTGACGATCTTCCGCAACGCCTTCGCCCGCCTCGGCGTCCCCGCCTGAGACGAGCCGCCGCCCGGCCGCGGACCTCGCGGGGCGGGCGGCGGAGGCTCAGGCCCGACGATCAGTCGTCGTCATCGTCGTCGTCATCATCGTCGTCATCGTCGTCGTCGTCATCATCGTCGTCGTCGTGATCGTGGTCGTCCTCGTCGTCGCACTCGAGCTCGCCGTCGTCCCATTCGCACACGCCCGGGGGCCGGGTGCTCTGCCCGGGGCGCGAGGACGAGGAGTCCGAGGGCGCGGTGCTCTGGTCCCCCGCGGAGCTGCTCGAGCCCGACTGCTCGCGGGCGGGCGACGGCTCGCCGGACGGCTCCGGCGAGGCCTCGGCCTCCATGGAGCCCACGCCGGCATCGGAGTGGACGCCGCCCGCGGACTGCTCGGAGGCCTTCGCCGAGGGCAGCGGGACGGAGCCGTCGGAAACGCCCATCGACTCCGATCCCGAGGCGGCGCCGTCTGCCGCCGCGCCCACCGAGATGCCGGGCCGGGCGCGCGGGGCGTCCTCCCCCGAGGGCAGCACCGCGACGCCGATCGCGACGAGCGCGATCGCCACGATGATCCCCAGGGACCGCAGAGTCTTCATGTCAGGCATGGTCGCCACCGGCGATGAGATCGGGGTGAACGCCGGATGAGAGTCCTCTCATCTGCGCCTCAGCCCGCCGGGTCCACGAGCTTGTACCCGGCTCCGCGCACGGTGACCAGGCGCGGGGCGCCGAGCTTGCCCCGCAAGTAGCCCACGTACACGTCCACCACGTTCGAGGCGCCGTCGTAGTCGTAGCCCCACACCTTGGACAGCAGCAGATCGCGGGTGAGCACCTGGTTCGGGTTCTCGAGGAACACCCGCGCCATCGTGAACTCGCGCGAGGAGAGCTCCACGGAGCGCTGCTGCCCCTCGGCGGTGCAGCTCGCGATGCGGGTGCGCAGGTCGAGGGAGAGATCGCCGAGCTCGAGCACGTCCGCGCTGACGCTGCCGGGCCCGGAGGCGGCCTCGCGGGCCCGCAGCTTCACCCGGGCCAGCAGCTCCTCGAAGCGGAAGGGCTTGGCGATGTAGTCGTTGGCGCCGTCCTCGAGGCCCTGGACGGTGTCGTCCACGCCGGTGCGCGCGGTGACCATGAGGATCGGGATCTGCACGTCCATGCCGCGCAGCGCCTTGAGCACCTGGAAGCCGTCCATGCGCGGCAGCCCCACGTCCAGGATCAGCAGGTCCACGTCCCCGGCGGAGGCGAGGTCGAGGGCGGAGATGCCGTCCTCCACCACGGTGGTGGCGAAGCCGTTGGCCTTCAGCCCCCGCTCCATGAACCGGGCGATGCGCGCCTCGTCCTCGGCGATGAGGATCCTCATCCGTCGTCCTTCCCTCGAGCGGTGGTGCCTCGAGCTGCGGTGTCCTCGCCCTCGGCAGGGCTGCTGCCCCGCGCTCCAGTATCTCCTGAGCGGTCTCCTGCTCCCGCCTCGACATCGCCGGGCCCTCGGTCCCTGAACTGGGGGAACACGATCGTGAAGGTCGAGCCGCGGCCGGGGGCGGAGTCCAGGTGCACGCTCCCGCCGTGCCCCTCCGCGATCGCCTGCACGATCGGCAGGCCGAGGCCGGTGCCGCTGCCGGCGGCGCCGTCCACGCGGGCGAAGCGCTCGAAGATGCGCTGCTGGTCCTCGGGGGCGATGCCGACGCCCTCGTCCTGCACGCTCACGCGGATCTCCGGCCCGTCGAGCCCCGGGACGCAGTCCACCGCCATGCGGATACGGCTGCCCTCCTCGCTGTAGCGCACCGCGTTGGCGGCCAGCTGCACGACCGCCTGGGCGAGGCGCTGCTCGTCCGCGTCGGCGACCACGTCGGCCGTGCGCTCGAGGAGCCAGTCGCGCTCGGCGATGTGCTCGATGCGGGCGAAGGCGGAGCGGGCGAAGGCCTGCAGGTCCAGCGGCCGGGGCCGCACGTAGTCGGGCCGTGTCGAGGCGGCCAGCTCGGAGAGGTCTCCGACGACGCGGCCCATACGCTCGAGCTCCTCGAGCGCGATCTCCCGGGACTCCTGCACGTCTGCGACGTCCTCGACGTCGGTGGTCTCCAGGGTGCCGCGCACGATCGTGAGCGGGGTGCGCAGCTCATGGCCCACGTCGCTCATGAATCGGCGCTGCTCGGCGAAGCCCGCCTGGATGCGGCTGAGCATGCGGTTGAAGTTGCGGGCGAGGGCGCTGATGTCGTCGCGCTCCTCCGGCACGGGCACCCGGTACTCGAGGTCGTCCACGGTGATCTGCTCGGTCGCGGCGCGCAGATCCTCCAGCGGGCGCAGCAGCCGGCCGATGATCGCGTAGCCCACCCAGCCGGCGACCAGCAGGGTCAGCACCGACAGCACCGCGAAGGTCAGGACGCTCTGCCACAGGCTGCGCTGCTGGGCGCCGATGTCGCTGGCCACCACGAAGACCCCCTCGGTGGGATCACCCTCGACCGTCACCGAGGCGACGAGCACGCGCAGGTCCCGGCCCTGCGCCTCCATCGAGACGATGAGCGCGCTGCCCGGCTCGTGCACCGCGAGGATCTCGTGCAGCACGCGATCGGACTCCGCATCGATCTGCGCGGCCTCCTCGGCGGTGGCATCCTTCGCGGGCCGGGGCAGCAGCCCGAACTTCTGCTGGCGCGGCTGGTACTTCGGCGTCCCGTCCAGGAGGGTGATCACGGACTCGTAGTCCGAGGGGGCGGCGGAGTCCGTGGCATGGACCAGCACGCTGTCCACGGTGGTGTGCACCGGGGATCCGTCCTCCTCGGTGGCCACGGCGAGCAGCTCGAGCTCGTCGAACTCCTGCCACAGCTCCGCATCGATCCGCTGGTCGAGGGCGCGGAACTGGGCGGCGTAGGTGAGCACGCCCGTCACGGCCAGGCCCACCGTCATGAAGGCCAGCACCGTGGTGAGCACGCGGATGCGCACCGACCATCCGCGCGGCGTGCCACCGGCGGCACGGTCGCGCAGTCGCTCCTCGGCCATGAGGGGAATGGTAGGTGACGGGGGTGGGCAGGGTTTCGCTGATGGTCCGTCGTCGCCCGGTCCCGCGCCGAACACAGAGTTCCTGGACACGCGCACTGGACCTGAGGGCCGAAGGGGCCTAGATTTGGAGAATGCTGCCCAAAACGGACATTTCGCCCTCGTCGGAGGAGTCGCGGCCCGCGCCGTCGACCTCCTCCTCCACGCCGACCCGGCAGCTCACGATCGCGATGGTCGGCACGCGAGGGGTGCCCGCAGCATATGGCGGCTTCGAGACGGCCGTCGAGGAGGTCGGGCGGCGACTCGCCGCCGACGGCCACCGGGTGGTGGTCTACACGCGCAATTCCTCGGACCGCCGTCGCGAGCACCTCGGGATGGAGGTCGTGCACCTGCCCGCCCTCCCCCTGAAGCAGCTCGAGACGTTGAGCCACAGCGCCCTGTCGAGCCTCCATCTGCTGCGTCGCCGACCGGATGTCGCCTTCCTCTTCAACGCCGCGAACGCACCGTTCCTGCGCCTCCTGCGCACCGCGCGGGTGCCCACCGCCCTGCACATGGACGGGCTGGAGTGGAAGCGTGCGAAGTGGGGCGGCCGCGGTCGGGCGTACTACCGGTGGGCGGAGCAGCTCGGAGTGCGGCAGGGCGATGCGCTGATCGCCGATGCGCCCGGCATCGCCGACTACTACCGCCATCAGTTCGGCGTGCCCACGGAGCTCATCCGCTACGGCGCCCCGCTCCTCGAGCACACCCCCGAGCAGGGGGTGCGCGCCGCCGGGCTCGAACCAGGCGGTTACCACCTGGTGGTAGCGCGGTTCGAGCCGGAGAACCACGTGCTGGAGATCGTCGAAGGGTATCGGCGCAGCGACGCCTCGGCACCGCTCGTCGTCGTCGGCGCCGCCCCGTACAGCGCCGCCTACACCCAGGCGATCCGGGAGGCGGCCGCGGGCGACCCGCGGATCCGGCTGCTGGGTGCGATCTACGACCAGGACCTGCTCGATGCCCTCTACACCCACGCCCTCACGTACGTGCACGGCCACTGCGTGGGCGGGACCAACCCCTCCCTGCTCCGCGCCCTCGGGGCGGGCACCCCGGTGATCGCCTTCGACGTCGTCTTCAACCGCGAGGTGCTCGAGGACCGCGGCTGGTTCTTCACGTCCGCGGAGGACATCAGCGCCCTGTTCACCGAGGCCGAGGAGGAGCCGAGCACGACTGCCGCGCTCGGCCAGGAAGGCCGCGAGCAGGTCGGTCGGCGTTTCGACTGGGACGACGTCGCCTCCGCGTACGAGGACCTGGCGCTGCGACTCGCCGCCGGCGACTCGATCCACCGCACGGCGCGGCGCGCCCGACGGCGAGAGGACGAGTGGACGGCATGAGCCGGGACCCGAAGTCCGTACTGGTCGTGCACCCGGGGGCCGAGCTGTTCGGCTCAGACCGGATGCTCCTGGAGAGCGTCGAGGGACTGCTCGAGGCCGGCCTCCATGTCACCGTCGCACTGCCTTCTGACGGGCCGCTCGTCGCTGAGCTGAAAGCCATGGGCGCCCCGGTGGACATCGTGCCGATGTTCGTTCTGCGCAAACAGCTGCTGAAGCCACATGGATGGCCGATGCTGCTGCGCACCGCCCTCTTCGGGGCGATCGCCGCCTGGAGGATGCTCAGCCGACGACGCCCGGCGGCCATCTACGTCTCGACCATCATCATTCCGCAGTGGCCCCTTCTGGCCCGGCTTCGCGGCGCCCGGTCGATCAGTCACGTCCATGAGGCCGAGAGGTCCGGCAACCGCTGGATCAACCGACTCCTCTACCTCCCCCACCTGGCATCCCAGCGCGTGCTGGTCAACAGCAGGTTCAGCCAGGAGACCATCCGGTGGGCCCTCCCAGCACTGATTCGACGCTCCGAGATCGTCTACAACGGCGTAGCATCGCCACCTCATTCGACCCCTCCGCGCGAGCCCCTCGAAGGTGCGCTGCGGCTGCTGTACATGGGCCGCCTCTCCCCCCGCAAGGGCGTGGACCTCGTTCTCGAGGCCGCCGATCTCCTCCAGAGGCGCGGACGCCAGGTCAAGGTGACACTGCTCGGGACCGCGTTCACCGGATACGAATGGTACGAGGAGCAGCTGCGTGAGCAGGCTGCCGACGGCGACTTCGAGGTCGACTTCGCGGGATTCCACACCGAGATCTGGCCCTTCCTCGCTGAGTCCGACATCCTCCTGGTCCCCTCTCGGATGGACGAGCCCTTCGGGAACACCGCGGTAGAAGGCATCCTCGCCCAGCGTCCTGTCATCGCCAGCGACTCCAGCGGGCTTCGGGAAGCCGCTGGCGGCTATGCCACCAGCCGTCTGATCCCGCCCGATGATGCGAAGGCGATCGCAGACGCCCTGGCAGAGATCGCCGACCTGTGGCCGTTCATCGTCAACGACCTGCCGTCCAGCCGTGACCGCGCGCTGCGGCGCCATTCTCCCTCGGTGTATCGCCAGAGGATCGCCTCGGCAGTTTCGGGGCGCTCCCCTGGTACCGGGTGGAACAAGGGATGACCGCGTCGAATTCGACGGTGAGCCCCCCACAGCGAGACGGCGGCCCCGGCGGTGGGCTCGGAGCCTCGGCTGCCCGCGGCGCATTGGTCATGCTGACCGGCCAGGGGATGCGCGTTCTGCTCCAGTTCGCCAGCCTGGTCGTGCTGGCGCGGCTCCTGAGCCCTCATGACTATGGCCTCGTCGCGGTCGTCGTCGTGATCATCGGCATCGGGGAGATCTTCCGTGACTTCGGGCTGTCGTCCGCTGCGGTGCGAGCTCCGGAGCTCTCCCACGCACAGAGCTCGAACCTCTTCTGGATCAACTCCGGTATCGGGCTCGTTCTCGGGACCGGGCTATTCCTGTTGGCCGGCCCCCTGGCCAGCGCCTTCGGCCAGGGGGAGGTTGTCGGCATCGCACGCGCGATGGCCGCGGTCTTCCTGCTCAACGGCCTCACCACCCAGTTCCGCGCGCTCCTCGTCCGCGCACTGCGATTCCGATGGCTCGCCACCGTCGACGTGCTCGCCCCGGCGGCAGCATTCATCGCGGCCCTCGCGGCCGCGCTGTTCGGCTGGGGGTACTGGGCCCTCGTCGTGCAGCACCTCACGCAGGCGCTCGTCCTGCTCCTGGGCGCCGCCCTCGGCGCACGGATGATGCCAGGACTGCCTCGGCGCGATGTCTCGGTGCGATCGTTCCTCGCATTCGGGGGCAACCTCGTCCTCACCCAACTCGTGAACTACGCGACCAATCGCCTGGACACCGCCGTGGTGGGTTTCGCCCACGGGGCCACCCCGCTGGGCCTCTACAACCGGGCGTACCAACTGGTGGTCACGCCGCTCAGCCAGGTGCAGTCCCCGGTGACCTCCGTCGCTGTGCCCGTTCTGATCCGGCTCCAGGACGACCAACCACGCTTCGCCGCATACCTCGCGCGAGGACAGCTTGCGCTCGGCTACCCGATCGCGCTCGCCATGGTCTTCGTGGCGGCCGCTGCCGAACCGATCGTCGAGATCATGCTCGGTGAGCAGTGGCTCGCCACTGTGCCCCTCCTCCAGTTCTTCGCCCTCGCAGGGATCGCCCGCAATCTTGCCTTCGTCGGCTACTGGGTCTACGTGGTGCGCGGACTGAGCAGCTCCCTCCTGCGGTTCACGGCCGCGACTGCCATCGTCCCAGTCGCCGGCGTCCTCATCGGAGCCCGGTGGGGCGTGGTCGGCGTCGCAGCTGGTGTGGCGATCGCACCATGGGTCACCTGGCCGCTCTCCC
Source organism: Brachybacterium faecium DSM 4810 (assembly GCA_000023405.1). Classification (NCBI taxonomy): domain Bacteria; kingdom Bacillati; phylum Actinomycetota; class Actinomycetes; order Micrococcales; family Dermabacteraceae; genus Brachybacterium; species Brachybacterium faecium. The sequence continues at coordinate 345,185 of CP001643.1, read as the reverse complement.
TGTGGTGGCTCTCCAGGGTCACCGCCGTCCCCGTGCGATCGCTGTATGGGGGCGCGGCGCGCATCATCCTCGTCTCCCTCTTCGCCTTCGGCGCGGCGCGAGCGACGATCACGCTCCTCCCCTCGCTCCCCGCCGTCGGAGCGCTCGCGGTGTGCGCCGCAGCGATCGCCGCGGTCCTCGGGCTCCTCTGCCTCCATCCCGCGATACGTGTGGACGCTCGGGATCTCCGCGAGGTCGCAGTGCTCGTCAAGCGTCGGCGCTCCGCCTGACGACAAGCATTCACACCGCAGGGTCGTGCGACCCGTACTCATACCGTCGCCCCGCCCGGCAGACAAGACGACGTGCCGCGGCAGGAGAGGGCGACACCCTGGCGAATTGTCCACTTTGGTAGCATTCTCGTCGAGCTTGCCTTCCGGCGGGTGTCGCCACCCTCAGGACCGCGACGCTCCGCGGCACAGCTCGGCCACACCCCTTCGAAGACGGACTACCGATGCCGCGAATGACGGTACTGACAGCTCAAGCTCGCATGACCTGGATGGACGAGGTTCGTGGGACCGCGATTCTCCTATTGCTGCTCTGGCATGCCAGTGCCGTCCCGGACTTCTTCGGGATGCCGATGCCGGAGTTCATCCGCTCCGCAAACGCCTTCTTCCTCCCCTTCCGGATGCCGACCCTCATGCTGCTGTCGGGAATGCTTCTCGCGCGGTCCATGCGCAAACCTCTCCCGCGATATCTCGCAGGCAAGCTCGCCATGGTGGTCTGGCCGTACCTCGTGTGGGCGCTGATCGCGAAGCTCACTTTTCTTGAACAACCCGGGCTCCCCTGGTGGCATTGGCGGGCCTGGTACGCGACAAGCTATCTATGGTTCCTGTTCTTCATCGCCGTGTATTTCGCTGCGGCGCCTCTGTTGCGACGACTGCCGGCCTGGGCTCCCGTAGTACTCGCGACAGCGACAGGGGCCCTGCTCCCAGCCGATTCCATGGAGCAGCGGATGGCATACTTCGCAATCTTCTTCTTCGCCGGACATTGGCTCGCAATGCATCCGGAGACGATCCAACGCTTCGCACGGCCCCGCACCGTCGCCCTCCTCACCATCCCCGCGGTCGGCTTCGGCGCAGCTTCGGTCCTCTTCCCCGAGCAGCTCCAATTCCTGATCTGGGGCGCGCCCCTCAGCATCGCCGGCTCTCTTGTGCTGATCGGCATCTACTCCGCCGGCTCCCGATCGAGCGCCCCGCGACGATGCCTCGAGTTCCTGGGACGTTCATCGCTCATCTTCTATGTGAGCCACTTTCCGGCGATGGCACTGATTTCGTTTTCACCCCTGGGAGACTCCAGCGCCATCTTGCTGGCATCGGTCAATCTCTTCGTATCGCTGCTCGTCGGGACCCTGCTCTCGCGCTGGAAGACGACTCAGCCGATCTGCTGGCTGTTCCAGCCGCCCGAGAGGGCCACTTCAGCCGCGGAGTCGCTGGTCGCTCTCTTGCTACCCACCCGCAGCCATGCGTCGCGCGAAGACGCTGCGCCCCCGAGAGGAACCGCTGAGATGGGAGATCACCCACGAGTCTCCGAGTAGTACCCGTCTCGGTCCCGCACCGGCCGCGCCCGGTTGAGCACTGTTCCGAGGATCCGCGCGCCGCCGCCTGTGAGGATCTTCGTGGTCTGCGCGAGGGACACCCGTCGAGTTTTCTGTGCATCCACGGTGACGATGGTGCCATCGGCCAGTGGGCTGAGAAGATTTGCATCGGCCACGCTCAGTACCGGCGGCGTGTCGAGGATGACGTACCGATACCTGTGGGACACCGCAGCGACGAGGTCCTTCATAGCCGCTGAGGTCAGCAGTTCCGCCGGGTTGGGTGGAATCGTCCCGGCCGGCAGCAGGTCCAGAGCGGTCCCCGGGAACCGGTATGTCGCGACATCGAGATCAACCTCCCCCGAGAGCACGTTCGTGAGTCCCACAGCGCCGTCAACCCCTGCATACTCGTGAGCACGCGGTCGGCGCAGATCTGCATCGATAAGTAGTACGGAGTCCTCCTCGCTCGCCAGCGCCATCGCCAGGTTGACGGAGATCGTCGACTTGCCTTCGCCCGGCTTGCATGCAGTGATCAGGAGAACCTTCACCTCAGAGGCGACATTCACATAGGTAAGCGCGGAACGGATGCGGAGGAACTCCTCCGTGGTGCGACTGAGTCGCTGCTGGATCGTTGCGATCGAACGGTGCGCGAGCAGTGGGGATCGCGAGACAGCACCCAGCACGGGAATACCGGTCGCGCTCGCAAGCTGATCCTCGTTGCGCAGTCGGGTGTCCACGGCGACGACGAGGAACGCCGCCGCTATACCGGCTACAGCGCCTGCCCCCAGACCAAGTGCCGCAGCCTTCGTCTTGTCAGGAGAGGACTGGTGCTCCGGCGCGACCGCGCCATCGTAGACGACCACGGTGATCGTCGATCCGCCCTCGGGATTCCTGGGCGCGATCTCCTGGACCTCGTCGATGAGATGCTCACTGATCGAGGTGGCGAGCTCCGCCGAGCTCTCCGGACCTTCTGTCGTCGCGGTGATCTTCAGGGTCACCGTGTCCTGGGGGATCGTCACCTGGATCGACCGGGCCAGCTCTCTCGGGGTGGTGTCCAAGCCGAGTTCGTCGATCACCGGTTCCAGCACACGCGACCCCTCCACGAGCTGGGCGTAGGAGAGCATCTGACTCTGGGTGTACGCGGATCCTTGGTTCAGGTCGACGGCAGAGGCGCCCTGGTCAAGCGCGAAGTGGAGGGACGAGGTCGCCTGGTACAGAGGTGTCTGCGCCGCTGCGTATGCGAAGGACGCCGCCCCACCGGCAAGCGCCAGGACCGCTACCAGCCACCAAAACTTCCGTATGGCCGCGAGCAACGAGCGCATCGACGTTTTCTGCTCACTCATGATGCCCCTCCTCCGGCGCGCCGAGATACATCAGTTGACAATCCGCGAGTCGCCTGATTGACAGTTCCCATTACTACCCTCTGATCCGCCGCCGGCGACACGGTGCCACCTTCGCTTTGACGTCCCCAACGCCATGCGAGCGCCAGACCGACACAGAACCAGAGTAATGCACCGTATTGGGTGATGAGAGCGACGACCACAAGGCTCGGGAGCTGGCCCGCCACGGCGACGGCGGCCGGGCTTCTACCCTCCCTGCGCAGGATCAGGAGAGCTGCGATGACAATGACGCCGAAAGCGAGGATGGCGGGAACCGCGCCATATCTGAGTAGGGAGAGCATGAGCGCGTTGTCGATCGATCGAGCGAAGTAGCCGAGATAGAAGTCCCCGGTGACCAGCGTCTGCCATTCTCCGGGATTTCCGAAGAGGCGAACCTGCCCCAACAGGACCAGGAGGTCGGTGCGATACCCCGCACTTCCTGCCGCTTCGTCGCCAGCAGATTCGAGCACAGAACCCACCACGGGCAACGCGATGACCGCTCCCGCCACGCCGACTACGGTCGCGATCACCCGGAACCTGCGGGAAACCCCCGGAAGCAGAACGATCGAGAGCACCACGGTCAGTACGAGCGTGATTAGACCAGCGCGGCTGAACGTCACCACGGTGCCCGCGACGATCAGTGCGACGGCCAGGGTTTTTGGGACCACCCGCCACGGAGCGGCAAAAGCGAAAGCTGACGACATGGCGAGAACGGCCCCGAGTGCGATCGAATGCCCGAAGGCACCCTCAGCCCGCAGGATGCCCCCGCGCTCTTGGAGGGTGTTCCACGCGGAGTACAGCGGCTCCGATCCGGGGATGAGGACGAACGGGTTGTACGAGGTGAGGAATTCGATCAACGCGAGGACCGCAGCGATGCATGCCAAGGCGGTGATGACCGATGTGACCCACCGTGTGCTGACCCGCGCGAGGACGATGCGCCCCCAGGTGTACGGAATGACCCACTCAAGCATCGCCGTGACGGCGTCACCGAGGGTCACTCCGCCCGCCAGTTGAAGTCCGAGCACCAACGCGGCGAAACCGGCCATCATGCCGTCAACCGGCAAGAGAGGCACCATTCGCGCGTTGACGACGATCAGCGCCACAGTCAGAACCGTAATCGCGGACCAGAAGAAGCCGAGCGTGACTCCCACCCAGACCGGGATGAGAAAGGCGACGCACGTCCACAGCACGAATCCCATTCTGGGCATCGCCCGCAGCACGAACAGTCCGATCACCGCGGACGCCAGTGCGCCGAGCGCCAACAGCGCACTCGGCGCACCCATGGTCATGACCCGATCCTATGCGGAGGCCACCGCCTCGAACCGTTCGACCGAGACGGCGGATGGTGCCTGTGCTTCATCACTCCGTCCGATGACGAGGCCGGCGCGACCACTGCGCGAGAGCTGTTCTGCGTCGACCGTGGCCGTGAGCTGCCACTCATCAGGCTCCTCTTCTCCACTCTTCCAAAGCATCGCATTCACACCAGTCTGCTCCGTGCCGGACACGGACAGGCGCATCGTGTACGAGGCCCCAGCTTCCAGGTGCAGCCCCTCAACCATCTGGGAGGCGAGAACCTCGCCTTCGGCGAGCAGGCGCAGCGTGATCGCTCCACCCACATCGGCATGGGCGACTACGTGGTACCCGCCCTGCTTCGAGGCCCTCGCGGCGATTCCGACATCGCTGCCAGCGGGCTCTGCGCCCTCCTCGACGCGGAACTCCGCCTCGAAAATACCGTCTGCGATATCGGTGCCCTCCAGCAGCGCTGTGCCCTCATCGCCAGGTTCGAGAGCAATTCGGCCGGCACCGTCTTCGATGGTCGCCGCCGAGGAGGGGACCCCCTCGATCAGCCACTGATCACCGCGCGCGTTGCCACCCCATGTCGGAGCATCGTCGCGCTCAAAGTCGTCACCGCTCGCACTGTCGTCTGCGGCGTGGCCCTCCTCAGAAGCGTCATCTTCCTCACGCTCCGCCTCACTATCGGCCTCGGCGTCAGCCTCCGGTTCAGCCACGGTGTCGGAGTCGGAGTCAGCCTTCCCCTCAGCGTCAGCGTCAGCGTCAGCGTCAGCGTCAGCGTCAGCGTCAGCGTCAGCGTCAGGCTCGACATCTGCGTCGCTCTCCAGCGCACCATCAGCCTCGTCCTCCGGGGCTGCGGCTTCCTCATCGTCCGCCGCCTCCGCGGATCCGTCGTCCGGAGCCACCGCCCCCGAGCTCTCGGGAGCAACCGCGTCGGTCTCGACATCGGCACCCTCCGGATCGGCCGTCTCCTCGACCGGCTCGTCCTCGTCGCCGTCGGGCCCTCCTGTCGGCGCGGACACGGAGCCCTCGCGATCGGGAGCGTTGCCGACGGGCTCCTCGTTCTGGCTCGAGCGAAGCATGTTCACATCGTCGGAACCGGCGGCCTTCACCGCGAGATCGTCGAAACGAACTGACGTCTGGCCCGTTCCGCTTCCCGCCCTGTAGGCGTAGAGACCCGCCGACCCCGAAGCTGTCTCAGCGGAACTTTCGTCATCCGTCACCTCCAGCTGCCAGCTGGGAGGCTCCACCGCTCCGCCGCTCCAAAGCTTGAGGCGGACCGTCGTCGTGCTGTCGCCGGTCACCTCCGTGCGGAGGCGGAAGGTGTCCCCGGCACCCCAGGTGCGGCCCGTCAACGGCTGCGAGGCGATGACAGCCCCATTGCGCTGGACGAGCAGCCAGACGGTGCCGTCGGCTCGGTGCCAGACCGTCGACCGATAGGTGCTGGAGCCGTCGAACCGGGACTCGATCCCGACGTAGGCAGCACCCGTGGATGGAGCACCGGTGAGTGTGTAGGAGACCGCGGTGGAACTGTCACCGAGGTCCGTGGCCGGCAGCACCATGCTGAGTCCATCCGCTGGCCGCAGCGTCAGCACCCCGTCGCCATCTGTCGTCTCGGCCATGCTGGCAGCACCACCTCTGACGCTCCACGCGCCACCGACGTCGGCCGTGCCCCAGCCCGCGGTCGTCGTGCGCTCGAAGGTGTCCGACGCGGCATGCACCTCGTCGGTCGCGACCACGGTGGAGGTCGCGGTGTGGGATTCCCCGTCATCGTCGGTCACGGTGAGGGTCACGGTGTACGAGCCGGCGGCGGCGTACTCATGGTTCGCCGTCACTCCCGAGGCGGTCTCGCCGTCCCCGAACGTCCACGCGTAGGTGACGATCGAACCGTCGGCGTCGGTCGACGTGCTGCCGTCGACCGTCACCATCCTCCCGGAGATCGAGCTGGTGAACGAGGCGACCGGAGCCTCGTTGGGCGGCTGGGGCTGCGGACCGCTGAGGTCGCGAAGTCGGTAGTCGTCGACCGTGACAGGGGCTGCGCCCGATCCCGAGCCGGCCCGGTAGGCATACACCGCGGAGGCACCGGCATCGGTGAGGGCCTCAGCGGCGGTATCGGTGGTCTCGAGCTGCCAGCCGGAAGGTTCGGCGGAGCCAGCAGGCCAGACCTTCATCCGAATGCTGGGCTCGGCCTCGCCGACAACCTCGGCACGGAGGTGGAAAGAGCTCCCCGCCTCCCACGAGCCCGGCGCCCCGGGCTGCGAGGCGATGATCGCCCCGTTGCGCTGGATGAGCAGCCAGGAGGTACCGTCCACACGGTGCCAGACGAGGGTGCGATAGCTGCTTCCGCTGACGTACCGCGCTTCGGTGCCGACGTAGACAGCACCGGTGGACGGCGCCCCTTCGAGCGTGTACGTCATCTCGGTGCTGCTCTGCGCCACGGATGTCGCGGGGAGAACCATGCTCTGACCGTTCCCGGGCGCGAAGGTCAGCCGACCGACCCCGTCTTCGACGGAGCCCGCCGAAGCGCTGCCGCCCACCGGGGTCCATGTCCCTCCTTCATCGGCTGCTCCCCACCCGCTGCTCACGGTGCGGGAGAAGGTGTCGGAGGCGGCGAGGGCCTCAGCCGCCACCGTGACGGACTGCGAGGTCTGCGCGGTGGCGCCGAGGGAATCGGTGACGTTCAGCGTGATCTCGTAGACGCCGTCTTCGGCATAGGCGTGGGTGCCGACGGCACCACTCGAGGTGCTCGAATCCCCCCAGTCCCAGGTGTACTCGAGCGAGGCGCCGTCGGACGCCGTCGACTCTCCCGCGTCCGCTGTGATCGAGCGCCCGCTGGCGGTCGTCGAGAACCGTGCCACGGGGTCATCGTGGGTCACGGTGAGGACCTGCGAGGCCTCGGCCTCGGCGTCGCGGTCATCGGTGACAGTGAGCGTGATGGTGTAGTCGCCGGCACTCGCATAGGCATGTGAGGAGACAGCGCCGGTCGAGGTGGTGCCGTCGCCCCAGTCCCACTCGTACGAGGCCACGGTCCCGTCGGGATCATGTGATGCGGCGCCGTCCGCGGTCACGCTCAGGCCTGCCGCGTCCACTGAGAAGGCAGCCGTCGGCGGAGCGTTCGGACCGAGCACCGGGACCTCGCGGGAGAAGGAGTCGAGCAGTCCGTTGCTGTCCCGGACGGTGAGGGTCACAGTGAACGTCCCCGTGGCCTCGTAGGTGTGGGACGCCGTCGCGCCGGTGACGGTGGGGGTGCCGTCGCCGAAGTCCCAGCGGTACTCAACGATCGTCGCGTCACCCGCGGCCGAAGAGCCGATGGCGTCCACCGCGACCTCTGCACCATCGGTGGATACCTCGAAATCGGCCTCGGGCGGCTCGATCCCGGCACCGACGGCGTAGTGGGCGCTGATCTGCGCCGACGTGAGAGCACGATCGTAGACAGCAACCTCGTCGACCGACCCCCGGAAGAAGTCGGAGGACGGGCGGTCCGGCCAGCCGCTGAGGCTGTCACCACCGATCCGCCAGTACCCTCGGTACGCCTGGGCCGAGGAGGTCGATGGGTCGGAGGCGACGAGTTCTCCGTCCACGTACAGCTGCTGCCCCGCGGCGCTCAGCGTGGCGACCGCGTGGTGCCATTGTCCGTCGTCGTATCTCTCGGGGCTCTGGACAGTCCGTACCTCGCCGGGATAGACCCCGAACACGAGACGACCGTTGTTCTGCATGTACAGGTGGCGGTCATAGCTGCCGGAAGTTCCGGAAGCGGAATCCCCGTACCCGAGCAGCTTCCCACCCTGACCCGTGGTCGTGCGGAACCACAGCTCGGTGGAGAACTCCGTCCCGACGTCGACGCGCGCGCTCGAGGAGATGCGGCCCGACGAGCTGCCGCTGAGCTCGGAATGACCGGTGTCGGAGTTCGGGATGCCGGGAGTACCCGCCGAGACGCCGCTGCCTGCAGTCGCGGGGGTGGTCCCCGCCCAGTCCTGCAAGGTGGAGCCGAGCGGGTAGTAGAGGATCGGGTCGTCGTCGAGCACGGCGTCCGTGTACGCCGCTGCAGTCCCCGCGGCCACGGTCACCGTGACCGGTGCGCTCGTTCGACTGTTGCCGTCACCGTCTCGTGCCACGACGGTGTATGCGGGCGAGGTGCCCGGGACGGCCGTGGTGTCCTCGAGGATCACCGTGGGCTGGTTCCACCACGTCGAGTCCTTGGTCAGCGTCGCCACGGGATCGCTGCTCCCGGCTCGCCGGAGCTCATAGGTCAGTGTGAGGTCGTCGCGGTCCCAGTTGGCCGGGATGGAGATCCTGGTCCTTCCCGGAGCGGCCGAGGAGGCGGAGGGCTGCCAATTGCTCGAGCTGAGACGGGGCCCGTCCTTCGCACCGTTCGGCGGATCGGTGGAGAAGCGGACGATGCCCTCGAAGCGCCCCTGGTTCACGCCTTGGAACTCTCCGGCGATCGAGATCGTGTCGCCGACCCCGGTGATCGAGAGACCGGCCTGCCCCATCCCGGTCGTGGTGCCGACGTAGAAATCGGGGTACCAGGCGTACGCCGAGGGAGCCGGGGTGCCCTCCCAGTTCTGGTAGGTGCCGCCGGCGTGCGGGTTCCGGCCGAGGGTGCCGCGCACGTCCGCGGTGTAGGCCTCGGCATAGCGATGCTCGCGGGGGCTCTGTTCGGGATGGAGGCCCATCGTCGAGCAGGCGTGGGTGTGGCTCGTGGTGTAGACCGTCTCTCCGGTGGAGTAGACGCCGTAGTGGTCACCGAGGCAGTCGGCGATCCATCGGACGTCTCCGGAATCGGCCTCCGCGGCGAAGGTTCCCTCGAGGTTGCCGATCGTCACTCCGGCGTAGACCCAGCCCGTGCCGTAGACGGCGGAATCATCTGCGGCCAGCGAGAAGATGCCCGCCTTGCCGTTCGTCGCACCGTTCTTGACCGTCTGGACCAGTTCCCAGTCGGTGTCCACAGCGCCTGTGCTGCGATCCACTGCAGCCGCGCCGCGCATCCTCGTGTTGCCGTTGACGCGAGAGAACCGGCCACCGACGACGATCTTGTCGCCCCCGGGATCGGCGACCATGGCGTCGACCTGGAGGTCCGTCTCCGGCGCCCAGGGCATGAGGGCGCCGTTGGCGGCGTTGAACGCTGCAAGATTCTTGCGCGGCGTCCCGTTGCCCTGAGTGAAGAGCCCTCCTGCATAGACCATCGAGCCATCGGCGACCAGGGCATAGACCCCAGTCCCTCCGATGGCGGGCTTGAAGCTCGAGATCAGCTCGCCGGTCGCCGCGTCGAGCGCGGCCATGTTCCATCGCGCCTGGCCGTTGACCGAGGTGAAGGAGCCGCCGATGTAGATCCGGCTGCCGTCGGGGGAAGCGGCGACTGCCTTGACGACCCCGTTGACCTGCGGTGCGAAGGGGAGCAGCGCCCCGGTCTCGATGTCGTAGGCGAGCACGTTCGAGCGCGCGGTCAGCTGGGTGCCCGGGTTCGCCATCGGTGCCCGTGCGTTGTCGAAGTCGCCTACCGCGTACACGGTGGTGCCGATGGTGGCCTGGGACCAGACGTACCCGTTGTCGATCTGCACTGTCGGGATCGGGTCCGAGGTGACGACGTTCTCCTCCCTCTGGAGCAGCGGAGGCGGGGAGGGCAGCGCAGCCTCATCCGCTTCTGCACGGGGACGGGTGAGGACCATGAGCCCCGCTCCGATGACCGCGATCGTCAGGAGGAGGGCGAGCACCCTGCCCGCGCTTCTCGACAACCGACGCATTGCCTGCACCATCGTGTTCCCCGGTTCCGACGCCTCGAAGGCGGCTGTCTAGGAGGTCTGCCCGGCGAAGACCGCGAGCGGCTCCCCGGCGGAGTAGTTCACGCGGACGGTCACCGAGCGACCGTTCGCGGGGTCGAGCATGAAGACGTAGGTGCCCTCGGCGGTCTCCCCCGCAGCCACCTCTCCTTCGAGCGGCGAGTACGGGGCGGACCAGGTGGGCACACCCACCTCTCCGCCATCGGCACCGAGGGAGACGACGGCTGAGCCGACGTCCTGCGCCTGCGTGGAGTCGTTCAGGACGTGGACGGTCACGACGACGGCGGCCCCGGCGTATTCGCCCGGGGTCTCGGCCTCCACCGTCGTGGTGGAGATGTCGGCAAGGGAGACGACCACGTCCGTGGGAAGCTCGATGGGCATGTCCAAGGTGCCCTGCACCTCGGGCAGGTCCGGGGCCGCCGTCGGTCCCTCCGCCGCGGGATCTGCCGGCGGCTGCCACTCAGTGCCGGGTTCGTCAGCCTCCTCGTCGGCCGGCGGCGTCACCGTCGACGTAGGGTCATCGTCGGGCGGCGGCGTCGCCGAGGGACTCGCCGGCGAATCGTCAGCGGTGCTCGGCGAGCCCGCGTCGGTGGGCGTTTCGCTCGAGGTCGGGCCGGAGGTGGGATCGTCGGTCGAAGGGTCCGGAGCGCATCCCCCGAGCGTGAGGACCAGCGCCAGCGGCGCGATGAGCGCCGTGACCACAGAACGTGCGTTCGTGCCGCGCATCCCATCCCCCTGCTCGACTGCGTCGCCCTCGGGCTCGAAGCACCGACTCCGCACCGCTCCGTGCGGCACGCACCGAGCATAGAACTTCCGGCATACTACGCGCAACGGGCAAAATGGACATTCTTTCCTCAGGGTGAGGATCACCAGAGGTCAGCCGATCGGCCCGCCCATCAATCCCGCCGCGACCACAGAGGTCGTGGAGGAGACCGCCTCGAGCGCGGCATGGTGGTGACGCAAGGACGAGTTGTGCCCATCGTCGATGCTTGAAGGGCCTTCCTCGCGCCGCCCCCAGAGTCGTCGACGCGCCGGGGACTGCGGCCCGCGGACAGCACGATGACGATTCAGGTGGATCCCCATTCGGGACACTCTGCCGACCCGCCGCGCGGGCTCCTCGATCTCGAAGCTGTCGATGAGGAGCGCGGCATCGCGGAGGGTGAAGATGCGGTCGCGCACGCCTGGCGACATCCGCACAACCTCGGAGCGCACCTCCCTGTCCGCCACGAGGACGAGCGCCGCGGAGGCGAGCAGCTCAGGCGTCAGACTCCGGGATCTGTGCTCCTGCGCGGCACGCACCCACGGCGCATCAGCGTGGCGCTCGGCGACGAGCTCGCAGATGCGTGCTCCGTCGGACGCCCCCACCCCTGCGCTCTCGACGCGGACCTCCGAGAGGCCGTCGAGCTCCCGCCGCAGGAGCAGCTCGGCGAGCGGGGAGCGGCATACGTTCGCCGCACACACCAACAGGAGGAGTTCAGCGCTCACGGCCGGACCCCAGGGAACCCATCTCGCGGAACCACTTCACGGCAGCCATCGCCAGGAAGGCGATGGACACCGCCGCGAGCGCGCCATACCCGAGCAGGAACACCGAGGGCCATCCCCACAGCACGAAGACGAGGCAGACCAGGCCGAAATCGGTGGGCAGCACGAGGAGAGAGCGCTTCAGCGTGCCGCCGCCGCGCTCGTGGGTCGAAGCGACCGCATGCTTCCCCTTGAGGAGGTCATTGAGGAGCATCGCCGTGAACGATGCCGTCGCGGCGATGCCGAAGGCGAGAGGGATGAGCAGGAGGACCTCGGCCCCCTCGGGCAGTCCCCGGAACAGCCCGATGAGCACGGCCACGTGGAGCGAGGAGATCTTCAACGTATCGATGAAGTGGTCCAGCCACTCCCCCTGCGCGCTGCCCCCGCCGCGCAGGCGCGCGACCTGGCCGTCGGCCGAATCCCACGCGTAGCCGAGCACGAGAAGGAGAGCGATGAAGAAGCCGGCCGGGATGCTCGCCGGCACCAGGGCGATGAGCAGGATCGCGGCGAAGGAGTGCGCGGCGCTGACCAGCGACACCTGATTCGGGGTCAGCCCCAGACCATGTGCGCCAGCGGCGAGCGCACGCCCCAGGCGGCGGTTCACGTACACGGAATATGCAGGGGCACCGCGGGCATGTCCCTTCTGCGCATAGGCGAGCTGGCGATAGGACTCGACGATCACGGTGCCTCCCCCGGTGAGGACGGCAGGGCAGGGTGGCCTGACGTCACGTCTGGATTCGCTTCATAGTGCCACGTCGGTCATCTGGTGTAAATCGGACAAATGGATCATGATGGAGCTTCCTGGGCGGGCGAGCCATCGAACGGACCGCGCCGCGCAGCGGAGGGACCCGCCGGCACGACCGCCGGCACGAGAACGGAGGGGTGCCGTGGGCGCACCGAATGCCATCGACTTCGCGCTGATCGTCGTCAACTACGGGGACCCCGCGCTGGTCGCCGGGAATATCGGCCCCGACGTCGATGCGGACAGCGGAGCGCTCGTCGTGCTGGTCGACAACTTCCACTCCCCCGAGTCGCGGACGGCCGCCGAGGCGCTCTGCTGCGAGCGGGGATGGGAGTTCGTCGCCTCGGCGAATGACGGCTTCGGTGCCGGGGTCGATCGGGGTGTTGCTGCAGCTCGCGCGCGCGGGCACCGCGCGTTCATCACTCTGAACCCGGATGCCGTCGCCTCGGTGGACGTGCTGCGCGCCCTCGCCACTCACGTCACGGAGGATCCGCTCGCCCTCGTCTCCCCGTTCATGGTGACCGGCCAGGGCACGCCGCACTTCCGGGGGGCCCAGATGCATCGGCGCATGGGGCGCATGCGCTCCGGCTGGTCCGAACACGATGACGACCCGGTGTGGGCAAACTGGCTCAGCGGAGCCTGTCTGGCGTTCAGCGCCACCGCCTTCGACCGCCTCGGCGGTTTCGGTGAGGACTTCTTCCTCTACTGGGAGGATGTGGACATCTCCCGCCGCGCCGTGGAGCTGGGGATGCACCTCGATCTTCGACCCGACCTGCTCGCGGTGCACGACGAGGGCGGCACGCAGCAAGCCGGCAGCGCGCGCACCAAATCCCCCACGTACTACTACTTCAACATCCGCAACCGGATGCTGTTCGGGCGGAGGCATCTGCGTGGGAGGGAGTGGGCGCGTTGGGTGCTCGCCTCACCGCGCGAATCCGCGCTGATCTGGATGCGCGGGGGACGTCGCCAGGCCTTCACCGAGCCGCGCGGGCTGTGGGCCGCCGTGCGCGGCCTCCTCGCTGGTGCTGCCCAGGTGCTGCGTCGGCCCGAGCGCGGCTCTCGCCGGCAGCCGGGCATCCCGCGGCAGCCGGCCGCGCTCCCCCACTCTGGCGAGGGTGCGACCTCGGCCCGTGCGCTGGAGCCGGCCGAGGGCTCCACGGTGCGGGTCACGGTGGCCATCCCTACCTTCCGCCGCCCGGATCAGCTGGCCGCGCTCCTCGCCGCTCTGCCCGCGCGGATCGCCGAGACCCCGGACGCCGAGATCGACGTGCTCGTCATCGACAACGCGCCGGAGGGCTCGGCCCGCGCCACCGTCGAGGCGGCGCCGGCTGGAGTGCGCTATGTCCATGAGACGACGCCGGGGATCTCCGCCGCGCGCAATCGCGCCCTGGACGAGTCCCGTTCCGCGGATCTCCTCGCCTTCCTCGACGACGACGAGATCCCTCTGGCCGGCTGGCTCTCCTCCCTCGTCGAGGTGTGGCGCGGCCACCGCAGCGCCGCGGTGGCCGGGCGGGTGATCTCCGTCTTCCATGAGGACACGGACCCGTGGATCATCGCCTCGGGGACGTTCCGCCGGCCCCAGCGGGCCACCGGCACCTCGCTGCGGACAGCGGCCGCCGGGAACCTCCTGCTCGACATCCGCCAGGTCCAGGCTCTCGGTCTGCGCTTCGAGGGCTCCCTGGGGCTGAGCGGCGGGGAGGACACCCTGTTCACGAGGCAGCTCGTCGAACGCGGCGGCACCATCGTGTGGTGCAACGAATCGGCGGCCGAGGATCACGTGGTTCCCAGCCGGCTCACCCGGGACTGGGCGGTCCAGCGCGCCTTCAGCGCCGGCAACGGATGGGCGAACGTGAACCTGCTCCTCGCCCCCAGCTCCACCCGTCGGCTCGCGCTGCGCGGGCAGTTCCTCCTGGGCGGGGGCGCACGCATCGCCGTGGGCCTTGCCCGGCATCGTTACGGCCGCGCCTCGGGACATCTCGTCCACGATGCGCGGGGAACCCGCACGTTCCACCGCGGCCGGGGAATGCTCGCAGGTGCCCGCGGGCACCTCTACCAGGAGTACGCCCGGAACTGACCCGCCGGCACCGCTCGCCATGACGCGGTGGCCCGCTGCGCCCGGAACGGGGGCCTGCCATGGGCCTGAGAGCAGCATCCTTCGCCGTCAAGTCCTCCACCGTGCGCGCCTCCGCCGGGCGTTTCCACCGACTGCAGCTCGCGCACGAGCGGATGTCCCCGGCCGCGCTGAGCGCCCTGCAGGACGCCCTCGCCCGTGACATCGCCACGACGGCGATGCGCAAGTCGCCGTACTACCGGAGCACGTACGGGGCGCTGCGGATCGACCCCGGGGGCTCACGGACCCGGCGGCGTGGGCCGCGCTCCCGATCCTCGACCGCGCCACCGTGAAAGCGCGTCGCACGGTCGCGACCACAGCGGCCCCGTTGACGGGCCCGGCGCGGGCACGCCTCGAGGCGGCATTCGGAGCGCCGGTGCACGACGAGTACCGCGGGTCGGAGTTTGGCTGGATGGCGGGCGAATGCGCCCGCCGGGACGGGCTGCACGTGCTCGCCGACGCGCGACGCATCGAGGTCGTCCGCGAGGACGGCTCCCCCGCAGAGCCCGGCGAGACGGGCGATCTCGTCATCACCGACCTGCGCAACCGGGTTTTCGATCTCATCCGCTACCCCACCGGTGACAGGGGCATCCTGCGTGCCGCTCCGTGCCCTTGCGGCCGCTCGCTGCCGATGATTGAGGCGCGGCAAGGACGCACGATCGACGTGCTGCACCTGCCCAGCGGCGCCGCGTTGGCCCACCGCCTCACGGCCATGTTCAGCGCGCATCCCGAGGCGGTGCGGCTGTTCCAGATCCACCAGCAGGCGGACTTCTCGCTCACGGTGCGCGTCGTGGGAGGGGACGGGCCGGAGGCGCGCCGGCACGTGGAGGCGGCGGTGGAGGGGCTGCGCGAGCGCATCCGCCGCGCAGTGCCCGTTCGCGTGGAGCACGTCGAGTCGCTGCCCTACACGGGAGGGAAGACGAAGTACATCCTCAGCGACGTGCCGAAGCCCTGGCCCCTCCCGGCAGCGCCGCCCCTCAGCACACCACCGCCCCGCAGCGTGTGACGACCGCGCCGCCCGCGGGAGGGGCGCCGGTTCGTCAGCTGCCCGCACGTGCCCGCGTGCGCGCATACGGCGAGGACACGACGCCGACACAGCCGCCCAGCACCCCCAGACCGCTCGCCACTCGAGACTCCCCCTGCGCTCGTAGGCGCAGATCCCCCGTGGCGCGGCCGAGAACGGCGAGCACCCCGCCCTTGGCGAGCTGTCCGCTGCCCGTGACCAGCCAGCGCGCCGCGTTGCGCGCCCGCTCCCCGCGGGAGCTCGCGAGCTCCTGATCGACCCGGACGTGGGTCGCCGCCTGGGCACGCCGTCGCGCGAGGTTGAAGCTGCGGGTATTGCGCTCGCGCGGGACGAGATCATCCACCACCGCCTCGGCGCACAAGACGATCCGTCCCCCCGCGGCAGTGAGCTGCCCGGTGAACAGCGAGTCCTCTCCCCCGCTCATCCCGAAGCGTTCGTCGAAGCGCAGCCCGGCGCGGCGCACGGCAGCCATGTCGAGCAGCAGGTTGTTCGTCGCGGCGCGGCGCAGCACGGTGCCCGTCGGGAACCCCTCGCGACGCTGCCCGAGGTAGTACTCGCCGGCAGCCACCCACGGGTCCGCCCCGCCCTCGAACACCGCATGCACCGGCCCGCTCACTGCGTCGGCATCATGCTCGCGATGGGTGCGGAGCAGATGCGCCAGCCAGTCGGAATGCGGGGTCTCGTCATCATCGAGGAACACCAGCACATCAGCATCGTGAGCCTCGTCCAGCACCCGGTTGCGGGCGCTGCTGATGCCGGGCACGGATTCGAGCGCGTAGCGCACCCTGGGACCGCCCGCCGCCTCCACAACCTCGCGGGCGCTGCCGGCGGGATCGTTGTCGACCACGACGATGCCGAGCTCCGCCCCTTCGGGCAGAGCGGCGGCGGCCTGCTCGATCTGCTCCAGCAGTCGCGGCAGCAGGCCCGCGAGCAGCTCGGGACGGCGGAAGGTCGCCAGGCCCACCACGATGTTCTGCGGCTCTCGCACCCGCGCTCCTCTCCTCATGAGGGACGGAGCGGTCGAGGGGCGCCCAGGGAAGGGCGCTGCTCCGGTGTCGTGAGCCTAAGCCGCGAACACGATCCGGGCAATCCGGACATCACCGGGCGGTTCCGAAGCGGGCGGAACCGCCCCGGCTCAGCCTCGTCCCAGGCGCCGCTTCATCATCCCGACGATGCCGCCACGGTCCTTGAGGCTGCGTCGGTGGCCCGGCACCGGGCTGGCCGGGCGCTCGTCCACCACCGCGCTCGCCCCCAGCTCCCGCTGGCGGGCCCGCGCCTCCGCCTCGCGGTGCGAGCGCTTCTCCGCCTCGGCCCGCTCGCGCTCCTCGCGCAGCCGTGCCTGATGCGCCTCCTCCTTCAGCCGCTTGCGCTCCCCCGGGCCCTCGGCGAGGCGGTACAGCACCGGCACGATGACCAGGGTCAGCAGGGTCGAGGAGACGAGACCGCCGATGACCACCACGGCCAGCGGCTGGGCGATGAAGCCGCCGTTGCCGGTCAGGCCCAGCGCCATCGGGACCAGCGCGAAGATGGTCGCGGCGGCGGTCATCAGGATCGGGCGCAGACGCTTGGCCGCACCGAGGTGGAGCGCCTCGTCCAGGCCCATGCCCTTGCGCCGGTACTGGTTCACCAGGTCGATCAGCACGATCGCGTTGGTGACCACGATGCCCACCAGCATCAGCAGGCCGATCATCGAGGGCAGGCCCAGCGGCACGCGCGTGATGATCAGCAGACCCAGCGCGCCGGTGGCGGCGAAGGGGATCGAGACCAGCAGGATCAGCGGCTGGACGAGCGACTTGAAGATCCACACCAGCAGCACGTACACCAGCAGGATCGCGGCGAGCATGGCGATGCCGAGCTGGCCGAAGGTCTCGTCGATGTCCGCGGCGGTGCCGCCGAGGCTCGCCTCGACGCCCTCGGGCAGGTCCGCGCTCTCGATCGCGTCGTTCGCGGCCTCGCTCGCCGCGCCGACGTCCTCGGTCGCGGGGGTGAGGGAGACGGTGACCGTCTCCAGCCCGTCCTGGGTGGCGATCGAGGGGCGGGAGAGCTCCTCCTCGACGGACGCGACGTCCTGCAGCGGGATCGTGCCCATGAGCTCGAGATCCTGCAGCTGGGCGTAGGTGTCGACGCTCTCGCCGCCGGCGACGTAGATGTCCAGCTCGTTGTCGTCGAGGGTGATGGAGCCGATCGCGCCGGGGTACATCTGCTGGGCGACCATGCCGATCACGGCCTCCTCGGTGAGCCCCGCCTGCGCGGCGGCCTCACGATCCACGGTGACCACCGCGGTGGGCTGGTCGGCCTGCAGGTCGCTGGTCACCTCGGAGACGCCCTCGGGCAGCGGGTCGAGCTCGGCGAGGATCGCGTCGTTCGCGGCCTGTCGGTCCTCCGTGGTGGGACCGGTGATGAGGATGTCCACCGAGTTCGAGCCCGTGGGCGAGGCGATGTCCGCCGCCTCGATCGTGCCCGGATCCGGCAGGTCCTCGAGGGTGGCGACCATCTCGTCGAGCAGGGCTTCCTGATCGGCGTCCGGATCGGTGGTGATCGAGAAGCTGACCTCGTTCTCCCCGCCGCCGCCGAAGCCCATCCCGCCGCCGCCGATCGTGGTCTGCACGGTCTGGACGCCGTCGAGCTCGAGCAGCGCGTCCTCGCTCTCGGTGGCCTTCTGCGAGGACTGCTCGAGGCTGGAGCCGGCCGGGAGGGTCTGGCTGAGGGAGGCGATGTTCTGCCCCGTGTCCCCCAGGAAGCTGATGTTCACCAGCGGGTACAGGAACGCGGTGCCGACGAGGACCAGCACGGAGACCGCGATCGTCACCAGGCGGCGCGGCCGCGAATCCAGCGTCGTGCGCAGCAGCGGCGCGTACATGCGGTGCAGCCAGCTGCGCTCCTCCTCCGCCTCTGCGGCGTCGCGGATCGCGGTGACCTGGGCGGCGTCGTCGGGGTCGACGTCCTCGTGCCCCTTGGGCACCTTGAGGAACCAGTACGCCAGCACCGGCACGATGGTGAGCGCCACCAGCAGCGAGGACAGCATCGCGATGCCGACGGTCAGGGCGAAGGGCCGGAACAGCTCCCCGGCCATCCCCGCGACCACCGCGATCGGCAGGAACACCACCACGGTGGCGAGCGTGGAGGCGGTGATCGCGCCGGCGACCTCCCCCACCGCATCGAGGATCGCGCGGCGTCTGGTCTTGCCGTAGGCGAGGTGGCGGGTGATGTTCTCGATCACCACGATCGAGTCGTCGACCACGCGGCCGATGGAGATCGTCAGCGCCGCCAGGGTGAGCATGTTCAGCGTGTACCCGGTGACGTACATGCCGATGAACGCGATGAGCAGCGAGGTGGGGATCGAGATCGCGGTGACCACGGTGGGCCGCACGCGGCGCAGGAACAGCAGGATCACGCCCACGGCGAAGAGGAGGCCCAGCAGGCCCTCCTCGGCGAGCGCGAGGATCGACTCCTCGATGAAGGGGGCCTGGTCGAAGACCACGTCGGCCTCGGCGTTCCCGCCCACGCTGGACAGCGACTCCGCGAGCACGCCCTCGACGCCCTCGGAGACGTCCACGACGTTGCCGTCGACGGTCGCGGTGACCATGAGCACGAGCGACTCGCGGCCGTTGGTGCGGGAGATGGAGGTGGCGTCCTGCGTGGTGCGCTCGACGGTGGCGACCTCGGCGAGGGTGACCGGCTCGGCGGGCTGCTGCTCCTGCGTGCCGGGCAGCGGCTGGCCGTCCGGGCCCTGCTGCGGCTCCTCCTGCCCGCCGTCCTCGGCGGGCATCAGCATGATCTGCTCGAGGCTCTCGATGCTGTCGAGGCTCTGGCCGAGCACGACGTCGAGGGTGCGGTCGCCGTCCACGACGGAGCCGCCGGGCAGGGAGAGGCCGTTCGCGTCGAGCGCGGTGCTGATGTCGTCCTCGGTGAGGCCGTTCTCGGCCAGGGCGTCCTCGTCCGGGGTGATGCGCACGATCTCCTCGGGCGCACCGATCACGGCGACGGAGGAGACGCCGGAGACGCGCTCGAGCTCCGGGGTGACCGAGGACTCGAGCCGGGAGGAGAGCTCGGAGGGGTCCAGATCCGAGGAGACGGACAGCACCACGGCCGGCAGGTCGCTGGTGCCGCCGGCCATCACCTGCGGGTCGGCGTCCTCGGGCAGGTCGTCCTCGATGCCGCTCAGCGCGGCGTCGACCTGGTTGGAGGAGCGGGCCACGTCGGTGCCGTAGGTGAGCTCGACGGTGACGATCGAGACGCCCGCCTCCGAGGTCGAGGAGGTGCCCTCGACGTTCTCCAGCCCGCTGAGGGACTGCTCGACGGGGCCGGTGATCCTGTCCTGCACCTGCTCGGACGAGGAGCCCGGCGCGGTGGTCATCACCTGGATCTGCGGCAGCGAGACCGAGGGGATGAGCTCCTGGCGCATCGTGGTCATGATGAACACGCCGATGATGGACACGGCGATGCATACCAGCGCGATGAAGGACCTGTTGTTCAGGCTCAGCGTGGCCAGGCGATTCATCCTGCTCCTCGAGGGGTGCGCGACGGGTGGGGTGTGGCAGAAGGGGGCGCGGCATGCCGCGCAGCGATGGGTCGCGGTGCCGACTGCTCCACGCGCACCTTCTCATGCACGCCTGGGTGAACAGACCCGACCATCGTCGGTGACCGCATCGCACAATGGACGAGTGCCCGCTTCCCCCTCGCCCGATGATGCTCCCCGCCAGGAGCGCGCCCGGCGCACCGTGGACCGGGAGATCCTGGTCCTGGCGATCCCGAGCCTCGGCGCCCTGGTGGCCGAGCCGCTGTTCCTCCTCGCGGACTCGGCCTTCATCGCCCGCGTCTCGACCACCTCCCTGGCCGGGCTGGGCCTCGCCTCGACCGTGCTCACCACGATCGTGGGCCTGGCGATCTTCCTGGCGTACTCCACCACCGCCGCGGTGGCCCGCTCCTTCGGCGCCGGCCGGATCCGGGAGGCGATCTCCCGTGGGATCGACGCCTGCTGGGTCGCTCTCGCCGTCGGCGCCGCCGCGGCACTGCTGCTCCTGGTGGCGGGCGGCCCGCTGCTGGCGGCCTTCGGCCCCTCCCCCGAGGTGCTCGCCGAGGCGCTGATCTACCTGCGGATCAGTGCGCTCGGCCTGCCCGCGATGCTCGCCGTGCAGGCCGCGACCGGCCTCGTGCGCGGCCTGCAGGACGCGAAGCTGCCGCTCGTGGTGGCGGTGGGCGGGGCGCTGGTGAACATCCCCCTGAACTGGGTGCTGATCTTCGGGCTGGACCTGGGGATCGCCGGCTCCGCGATCGGCACCGTGCTCAGCCAGTGGGGCATGGCGGCGGTGCTGCTCGGCGTGATCATCCGCCGCGCCCTCCGCGAGACGATCTCGCTGCGCCCGCACCTGACGAACCTCGTCGCAGTGGGACGGGACGCGGTGCCGATGTTCGTGCGCACGCTCGGGCTGCGGGTGGTGGTGGTCACCGCGACGGTGGTCGCGACCCGGCTCGGCGATGTGCAGCTCGCCTCGCACCAGCTCGCCACCACGGTGTTCACG
The DNA here is from genome assembly GCA_000023405.1 of Brachybacterium faecium DSM 4810. Taxonomy (NCBI): domain Bacteria; kingdom Bacillati; phylum Actinomycetota; class Actinomycetes; order Micrococcales; family Dermabacteraceae; genus Brachybacterium; species Brachybacterium faecium. The sequence goes on along the minus strand of CP001643.1, from coordinate 324,244 downwards.
GTGCTCTCGCTCGCGCTGGACTCCCTGGCGATCGCCGGTCAGGCCCTCACGGGCCGGTACCTGGGCGCCTCGGACCCGGGGACCGTGCGCGCGGTGACCCGGCGCCTGATGACCTGGGGCGTGGGCGGCGGCGCGGTCGTGGCCGTGCTGCTGCTGGCCGCCAGCTATGTGGTCCCCGAGCTGTTCACGCCCGACGTCGCCGTGCAGGAGAATCTGCGCGCCGCGCTGTGGATCCTGGTGATCACCCAGCCGATCGCCGGGTACGTGTTCGTGCTGGACGGGGTGCTGATGGGCGCGGGGGACGCGCCCTATCTCGCGAAGGTGGGCAGCCTCATCGCCGTCGCGATCATGCCCGGCGCGGTCCTCGTGGCCTGGTGGGCGCCCGCGGGCCCGCTCGGCCTGGCGCTGCTGTGGCTGGCGTGCAACTTCCTGTTCATGGTGCTGCGCGCGATCAGCCTCGGCCTGCGCGTGCGCACCGACGACTGGATGCGGCTCGGCGGCTGATCCCGCCGGGCGCCCGGGTCACGCGCAGCACTGTCCCGTGCCGCCCGTGTCATCCCTCCTGGACGGCGGCGCGGGAGGCGACGAAGGCCTGGACGGCGGCCTCGACGTCCTGCTCGGTGTGCGCGGCGGAGAGCTGCACCCGGATCCGGGCCTTCCCCTGCGGCACCACGGGATAGGAGAACGCGGTGACGTACACGCCGTGCTCGAGCATCGCATCGGCGATCCGCCCGGCGAGCGCCGCATCCCCGAACATCACCGGCACGATCGCGTGCTCGCCGGGCAGCAGCTCGAAGCCCTCCTCGCTCATGCGGCGGCGGAACAGCTCGGCGTTCCGGAACAGCGTCCCGCGCAGCTCGGCGCTGCCCTCGACCAGCTCGAGCGCGGTGAGCGTCGCGGCGACGATCGAGGGAGCCAGCGAGTTGGAGAAGAGGTAGGGGCGGCCCTTCTGGCGCAGCATCGCCACGATCTCGCGCCGGCCCGAGACGTACCCGCCGCTCGCCCCACCGAGCGCCTTGCCGAAGGTGCCGGTGTAGATGTCGATGCGGTCCGAGACGCCGAAGTGCTCGGGGGTGCCCGCGCCGGTCGCCCCCATGAAGCCCACCGCATGGGAGTCATCCACCATCACCAGGGCGCCGAACTCCTCGGCGAGGTCGCAGATGCCTTCGAGCGGGGCGAGGTAGCCGTCCATGGAGAAGACGCCGTCGGTGACGATCACGGTGCGGCGCGCCCCCTTCCCGTCGCGCAGCGCGGCGACGGCCTCGAGCTGAGCGCGGAGGTCCTCGAGGTCGGCGTTGCGGTAGCGGAAGCGGGCCGCCTTGGACAGGCGGATGCCGTCGATGAGGGAGGCGTGGTTCAGCTCGTCGGAGATGATCGCGTCCTCCGCGCCGAACAGCGGCCCGAACACGGCGCCGTTGGCGTCGAAGCAGGAGGAGAACAGGATCGTGTCCTCGGTGCCGAGGAAGTCGGTGACGGCCTGCTCGAGCCGGAGGTGGAGATCCTGGGTGCCGCAGATGAACCGCACCGAGGCCATCCCGAAGCCGCGCTCGTCCAGGGCCTGCTTCGCCGCGGAGACGATGTCCGGATGATCGGCCAGGCCCAGGTAGTTGTTCGCGCAGAAGTTCAGCACCTCGGTGCCGTCGCGGCCGACGGGCCCGGCCATGACGCGACCCGACTGCGGGGTGGTGATCACGCGTTCGTGCTTGAAGGTGCCGGCCTCCTCGATCTCGGTGAGCTCGGCGGTCAGCTGGTCCTTGAGGTCGGTGTACATCGTGAAATCCTTCGGTCGGGAACGAACTTCTTGTCGCTGGCGTGACCTGAACGCCGTATACGAGCTGAGGCCGCGCCCACGACAAGAAGTTGGTGCAGACGGGGCGGGGCAGGGGCAGGCGAGGTGGGTGCGGGTCAGGTCAGGGCAGGTCGGGTGCAGACGGGGCGGGGCAGGGGCAGGCGGGGCGGGTCAGGCGTCGAGGGTGCTCCAGTCCAGCACCACCTTGCCCGCGGTGCCGGCCTTGGCGATCTCGAAGCCGCGCTCCCACTGGGCGGCGGGGAGCACGTCGGTGATGGTGCGGGTGATCGCCGTGCGCAGCGTCTGCGAGGTGCTGAGCATCGCGGACATCGTGTTCCAGGTCTCGTACATCTCGCGGCCGTAGATGCCCTGCAGCGTGATCATGCGGGTGACGACCATGGTCCAGTCGATCTCGAAGCGGTGCGAGGGCAGGCCCAGCAGCGCGATCTTCCCGCCGTGGTTCATGTTCTCGATCATCTCCTGCAGCGCCCGGGCGTGCCCGGAGATCTCCAGGCCCACGTCGAAGCCCTCGCGCATCTCCAGGCGGCGCTGCGCGTCGCGCACCCGGGTGGAGGCCACGTCGAGCACCACGTCCGCGCCGCAGTCCTCGGCCATCGCCAGGCGCTGCGGGGAGATGTCGGTGATGGTGATGTAGCGGGCGCCGGCGTGGCGGGCCACGGCGGCGGCCATCTGGCCGATCGGGCCGGCGCCGGTGATCAGCACGTCCTCCCCCACCACCTCGAACTTCAGCGCGGTGTGCACCGCGTTGCCGAGCGGGTCGAACACGGCGCCGAGCTCGGGGCTGATGAGCTCCTCGCCGCCGTCGTGCTCGTGCACCCACACGTTCTGGTGCGGGAGGGTCACGTACTCGGCGAAGGCGCCGTCGCGCTGGACGCCCACGGAGCGGGTGCGGATGCACATCTGGAGCCGGCCGGCGCGGCAGTTGCGGCAGGTCCCGCACACCACGTGGCCCTCCCCGGAGATGCGGTCGCCCACCCGCACGTCGCACACCTCCTCGCCGACCTCGACGACCTCGCCGTAGAACTCGTGGCCAGGGGTGAAGGGGACCGTGTCGCACATGGCCTCGGCCGAGGAGTCCCAGTCCAGGATGTGCAGGTCGGTGCCGCAGATGCCGGCGCGCAGCACCCGCACCTTCACCTCCCACGGGCCGCATCCGGGCTCCTCGACGTTCGTCCATTCCAAGCCCGCTCCGGGCGCGACCTTGCGCAGTGCGCGCATCTCGACAACTCCTCCTCTGGCTCCCGTGGAGCGCATGGCCCGCTGCGTAGCGGGCGGATCGGCGGCGGACCGCCGCACCGAGGATACGGCCCGGAGTGAGTCCCGTCATATCCGCACCGACGAGGAGGGGCCGGACAGGTGATCGGTGATCACCTGTCCGGCCCCTGGGCTCAGCGGCGCTCGCCGCAGCGGGTCACCAGTACCCGGTGCCGAGCTCCACCTCGAGCGAGCCGTCCTCGGCGAGCGCGACCTCGCCCGAGACGGTGAACTCGCCCTCCTCGGTCTCGTCGGTGATCTCGTCGTCCCAGCCCTCGCTCTGGTAGGTGAAGGTCGCCTCGCCAGGGGTGTCGTAGGAAGAGAGGCGCCAGCCGTCCTGTCCCTCCTCGAGCTCGATCGTGGGGTAGGTGTCGATCGTCCAGGCGCCGGAGTCCTCCACGATGTTGTAGGCGTAGGTGCCGAAGGGGCAGTCCTCGGGGCGGGCCTCGGTGGAGGTGGCGCACTCGTCCAGCAGCGCGTCCACCTGCTTCTGCGCCTCGGCGACGCCGGCCTCGCTGATCACGTAGCTCGGGGCCGCGTACAGCTCGTACCAGTCGTCCGGGTCCGCGGGGACGTACACCTCGCCCGGCTCGGCGGTGATCATCTCGGAGGCCGCGGGGACGCTCACCGTGTACGCGCCCGGCAGCACGGCGGCGGTGGCGTAGCCGTCCTCTGGGGCGAGGGACTCGACCGGCACCTCCTGCTCGTTGACCAGCACGCTGGTCGCGCCCTCGGGGATCAGGATCTCGAGGTGGGCGTACTCGGTCTCCTGCATCGTCCACTGCGGGAACACCACGGCGGTGCGGCCGCTGCGCTCGACGGAGAAGGTGCGGGTGCTGGTCACGCCGTCCTGGGTGAGCTTCGCGGTGATGATCGCGCCGTCGTCGCCCTTCTCGGTGTCGACGATCTCGTAGCCGCTGATGCGCTCCTCGGCGGCGCCGGCGATCGCGTCGGTCAGCAGCGCCTGCTGGGCGGTGGGCACGTTCGGTGCGGAGATCTCCAGCGCCGTGGAGGCGTCGCCCTCCTGGAGGGCGCTGAGGTATGCCTCCACCTTCTTCTCCGGCGAGTAGACGGTGCTGGAGATGACGTTGAACGCGACGGTGACGCCGATGATGATCACGAAGGCGCTGCCCACGGAGACGGCGCCGCCGATGAGGAGGCGGCGTGCCCGTGGCGAGAGCGGGGTCGGCTCGGCGGCCTGCCCGCCCGCCGCAGCGGCGCCGGCGACGGCGAGCGCGCCACCGGTCGCGCCGAGCGGCACGGTGCCGTAGGCGGAGGTGTCCTCGGCCGCCTGGGGTGCGGCATTCTGCGCCGCGTCACCGCCGAGCGGGGCGCCGCCGGGCAGCTCGGTGGGGATGCCCTCGGCGTTCACCGCGGTCGCATCCTCGGCTCCGGTGGGTGCCGTGCCTGCGGCGTGCGCGGTCGCGGCGGTCGCGGTCCCTGCGGCGAGCGCGGGGGCCAGCGGCCGGCGGAACCAGCCCAGCAGCGCGGCGGGGATGAACGGGGCCACCAGCGGCAGCACGAAGCGCGAGAGGAGCTCGACGATCACCCCGGCCATCAGCGCGAGCAGCGGGGTCCAGGCCGCCAGGCCCGCACCCATGCCGATCTTCTCGCTGTCGCTGAAGCTGCCGGAGTAGCTGATCGTCATCGAGAGGCGGGCGAGGAGCAGCAGCCCGAGCGAGCCCACGAAGTAGGCGGCCGGCAGCGCGACCCAGGAGACACCGAGGGCGACCACGTTGTTCGGGACCACCTGGCGCTGGTGCTGCCACAGGAGAGCGGCGAGCAGCAGGCCGATCGCGCCGATCAGCAGGCCCACGAGCCACGCGTACCAGGGCATGGAGAACATCGACGCGGTCTCGTTGCCGTAGACCCCGTCCATCATGCCGAAGAGATCCGGGCCGCTGGTGTTCACGCTCAGCGCGGAGAGCATGTCCAGGCCGGTGACGAAGGAGAACAGGTATCCGCCCAGCAGGGGCAGCAGCAGGAGCACGATGAGCATCGGCGGCGTCTCGCCGTCGATGAGCGCCGAGATCGTGGTGCCCACCGTGAGCACGACGACGCCGAGCACCGTGACGATCAGGGCGTGGGAGAGGGCGAGCTTGAAGCCGGCGGTGAGGTCGGTGACCAGCGGCCACCAGGCCGGGCGGGCGCGCACGCTGATCCGACCGAGCGCGAGCGCGAGCGTGATGAGGAAGAACGCGCCGAAGAAGGCGTCGAAGCCGGCGGCGTGCAGGCGCAGCGAGATGTCCCCGTAGACGGGGACGGGCTGGGCGAAGATCAGCGCCGCGAGCACCGTGAGCAGGGCGAACGCGAAGCCGGTCAGCACCGAGGAGATCCAGATGCCGATCTGCCCGGCGGCCTGGCGCTTCTGCACGAAGCGGCCGCCGTAGAAGCTCAGCAGCACCATCACGACGGTGATCACCCCCGGCAGCAGCCGCACGGAGGCGCTGATCGTCTCCCCCTCGATGGTCTTGCTGAAGCCGAGGGAGCCGAGCATCGCCATCGCGACGAGCTGGAACGGGAAGCGCACCGCCGAGCCGACGCCGCTGAGCGCCTCGCTGGGGTCCATGTCCGCGGTCTCGAGCGCGGCCTCGACGGGGTTGCCGATGCTCGCCACTGCTGCGGCGATCGCGATGAGCACGATCGTGAGCACGGACAGCACGATGCCGCCGACGTAGGTCGCGCCGCCCACGGCGAGCGAGGGCAGCGGGTTCACGAGGCCGACGGAGGAGAGCTTCTGCTTCAGCTCCTGCGGCGTCATCCCGGCGGTGGCCGCGGTGCCGGCCGCGGCTCCGGCCGCCGGAGCGCCGGGCTGCGGGGCGGGAGAGCCCTGCGGGGCCGGGGACCCGTACGGGGCCGGTGCGGGCGAACCCTGCGGGGCCGGCGAACCGTAGGGAGCCGGGGAGCCGTACGGCGCCGGGGAGCCCTGTGGTGCCTGACCACCGCTCTGCGGCGCCGAGTAGGGAGCCTGCGGCGGGAGCGCGGGGCCGCCCGGTGCCTGCCCGGGGCCGCCCGGCTGCGGGGCCGATGTGCCCGGCTGCGGAGCCGACGGCTCCGGCGCAGGCTGGCCCTCCTGGCCCTGCCACTGCGGCTGCTGGCCCTGTGCGTCCTGCGGCGGCGGGCCCTGCGGCTCCTGCCCCTGCGACTGCGGATCCTGCGGCGGGTTCTGGCCCCCATCAGGCTCGGACATGTACTTCCCCTCCCGGGTCATCGACCGATCAGAATGACGCGGACCCCACCCCGGGCATGACAGCGCGATGCCTCGTAATGCTCTGGTCTACAGCGCCCACCCAGGTGTCCCCCACGACGCATTCAGGCTACCGATCACCTGTGTGGAAACCAAGGTGGTGGCGGGTATCGAACCTGCAACGGTCACCGCCGCCAGAGGTCCCGCGGATCGGGGCCGGGGCGGAAGCCGAACGCCTCGACCATCGCCATCGCCTCGGGGAAGCCGTGCGCGAGCGCCGCGGCGGTGTGGGCGTCGCTGCCGAAGCTGATCGCACACCCGCCCTCCTCGCTCCACCACTGCGGCATCCACGGCCACAGCCGCCGGGTGTTCATCTCCAGGGCCCGGCCGCTCTCGGCGACGGCGCGCAGGGCGGTGCGGAACTCCTCCTCGAAGCGGCGCGGATCCACCGGCCCCTCCTGCTCTTCGGGCCAGTAGCGGAGGGCGTAGTCGAGGTGGGTGACGATCTCGAAGGGCTCGTCACCGGCGACGAGCGCCGGCACCTCGGCGAGATAGCGGCGGATCACCTCCTCGGCCGGCATCCGGCGGAACAGGGTGTCCGGCTCGTGGCGCCGCTCCCCCACCGGGAGGGTGTGGAGCGAGCCGATGATCCGATCGAAGCGGTCGAGGTCCAGCTGCTGCCGGGCGGCCTCGGCCCGCAGGTGCGGCTGGCCGAACTCGAGCCCGGTGCCGATGCGCAGCTGCGGGAACGCGGCTCGGCAGCGTTCGATGCTCTCGAAGTAGCCGTCGGCGTCGAAGCGCGGGACGGCGACCCTGCCCTCGGCGTCCAGCAGGTGCCGTTCGTGGTCGGCGAAGTCCGCGGGATCGGTGAACCAGGCGTCCTCGAGGTCGAGGTGCTCGGTGAAGAACAGTGCCGGCAGGCCGATCCGGACGGCGCGCGCGCAGGTGGCCTCCATCGTGCCGCGGGCGGGGCTGTCGGGCCCGCCGGTGTCCCAGGAGAACTCGCTGTGCACGTGGCTGTCGGCCGGGAGAGTCGTCATGGGGTCAGCGTGCCACAGCACGCAGTCGTCGCGACGCGGCTCAGGAGGCCGCGAGACGGGCCTCCGCGGGGGCTGCGGGGTGGGAGGAGCTCAGATGGTCCCGCAGCGCAGTGAGCTGGTCCAGCGGGACGAATCCGGTAGCGCGGATCTTCGCGAGGTCGAGCGTCGAGTGCGCCGGGCGCGGGGCGATGCCGTCCTTGCCGGCGTAGTACTCGGCGGTGCTCACGGGGGTCACCCGGTGCGGGTCGTGACCGGACAGCGCGAACACCTCGGCGGCGATCCCTGCCCAGCTGGCCGGCTCCCCCTCTCCGGTGACGTTGTAGATGCCCGGGGCGGGACGTGCCACGAGCAGGTGGTCGATCGCGGCGGCGAGATCCTCGGTGAAGGTGAGCCTGCCGATCTGGTCGTCGACCACCGCCGGGTCGATCCCGCGCTCGGCGAGAGCTGCCATGGTGGCCACGAAGTTCCTCCCTTCGCCGATCACCCAGCTGGTGCGCACGATGTAGTGGTCCGGGAGGGTCGCGACGAGCTGGTCGCCGGCAGCCTTGGTCTGGCCGTACACACCCAGCGGGCTGGGCGGCTCGTTCTCGCCGTGCACCTCGATGGTGCCGTCGAAGACGTAGTCGCTGGAGACGTGGACGAGGGTGGCGCGGTGGGCGCGGGCGGCCTCCACCAGATGGCCGACGCCGGTGACGTTGACCGCCCAGGCGGTGCGTCGGCCCTCGGGAGCCTCGGAGGCGTCCACCGCGGTGCAGGCGGCGGCGTTGACGATCGTCCCGTAGGGCGCGAAATCGAAAGCGGCGACGCTTCTCGCATCGGCGATGTCGAGGTGCTCCCGGGCGACGACGTCGACGTCACCTCGGCGCGACCACCACGCGGCCAGGGCCCGGCCGAGCTGCCCGCCTCCGCCGACGACGAGGGTGCGGCGCGGGGGCACCGGCGCCACGTCCGCGAGCAGTGGGTGCGCGCGGTCTTTGGCTGAGAGCTCCGCTTGCTCGAGCGGGATCGGCCACGGGATGGCGGCGGTCTCGTCGGCCAGGTGCAGGAACGTGTACTGCTCCTGCGCCGCCGCGGACCAGTGGGCGTTGACGAGGTAGGTGTAGGCGGCCGGAGCCTCGAGGGTCTGGAAGGCGTTGCCCACTCCGCGCGGCACGTAGATCGCGATATCGGGCGTGATCTCGTGCCAGTACGTCGCGCCGAAGCTCGGCCCGCGGCGCAGGTCGACCCATGCGCCGAACACCCTGCCGGTCGCGACAGAGATGTATTTGTCCCACGGCTCGGCGTGGATCCCGCGCGTGACGCCCACGGTCTGGTTGAAGGAGATGTTGTTCTGCACCGGACCGAGATCCGGCAGCCCGGCGGCCAGCATCTTCTCCCGCTGCCAGTTCTCCTTGAACCAGCCGCGCGGATCGCCGTGCACGGGCAGGTCGATCACCAGCAGCCCGGGGATGGGCGTGGTGCGGACGGCGAGCTCGGTCATGAGGTCCTCTCGGTGACGGGCGCGATCCGGCGCCGGATCCGGCCGGTCACTGGCCGGTGAGCTGGTACTTCGCCTCGGTGGCGGCCTTCTGCGGTCGCCACCACCCCTCGTTCTCGCGGTACCAGTCGATGGTCGCCGCGAGTCCCGCCTCGAAGTCGCGGAAGCGTGGGGCCCAGCCGAGCTCCTCGCGCAGCGCGGTCGCATCGATCGCGTAGCGCAGGTCGTGACCGGGGCGGTCGGTGACGTGGTCGTAGTCATCGTCTGGCCGGCCCATGAGGCGCAGGATCAGCTCCACGACCTCCTTGTTGCTCTTCTCGCCATCGGCACCGATGAGGTAGGTGCGTCCGCTCTCCCCCGCCTCGAGGATCCGCAGCACGGCGCTGGAGTGGTCCTCGGCGTGGATCCAGTCGCGCACGTTCGCTCCCGCCCCGTACAACCGGGGTCGGATCCCGTCGATGAGGTTCGTGATCTGGCGGGGGATGAACTTCTCCACGTGCTGGCGCGGCCCGTAGTTGTTCGAGCAGTTCGACAGGGTCGCCTGCACGCCGAAGGACCGCACCCAGGCCCGCACCAGCAGGTCGCTGCCGGCCTTCGTCGCCGAGTACGGGCTGGAGGGGTTGTACGGCGTGGTCTCGGTGAAGCGATCGGGGTCGTCCAGCGCGAGGTCGCCGTACACCTCGTCGGTCGAGATGTGGTGGAACCGGGCCCCGTGCCGGCGCACGGCCTCGAGCAGGGTGTAGGTGCCCACGAGGTTCGTCTGCAGGAACGGGGAGGGGTCCGAGAGGGAGTTGTCGTTATGGGATTCGGCGGCGAAGTGGACCACCGCGTCCGCAGCGGCCACCAGCGGCTCCACCGTCGCGGCGTCCGCCACGTCGCCGACGACGAGGCGCACTCGCCGCGACGGCAGGTCCTCGAGGGAGGAGCGGTGGCCGGCGTAGGTGAGCTTGTCCAGCACGGTCACGGTGTCATCGGTGTGGGCAATGACGTGGTGCACGAACGCGGAGCCGATGAACCCGGCGCCGCCGGTGACGAGGAGGTGTCGAGTGCTCATGCCGTCACCCGCATCGCCGCGGCCGAGGGATGGAGGTGCAGGGGGCGGTCGGCGATCTCGCGCTCGAGCGCGTCGAGGAGAAAGCGGCCATACCCGGACTTCACCAGCGGCAGCGCACGGTGACGCAGCTCGTCGTCGCTGAGGTACCCCATCCTCCAGGCGACCTCTTCGGGGGCGCCGATGGACAGTCCCTGCCGCTGCTGCACGGTGCGGATGAACTCGCCTGCGGCGGCGAGATCGTCGAAGGTCCCGGTATCGAGCCAGGCGGTGCCGCGGGTGAGCACCTCGACCTGCAGGCTGCCGTCCTCGAGGTAACTGCGGTTGAGGTCGGTGATCTCGAGCTCCCCACGAGTGGAGGGCGTCAACGCCCGGGCACGGTCTACGACGGTCTCGTCGTAGAAGTAGAGGCCGGGGACGGCGAGGTTGGAGCGGGGCACAGCCGGCTTCTCCTCGAGGGAGAGGGCGCGGCCGTCCTCCCCCATCTCCACGACACCGTAGGCGGTGGGGTCGTTGACCCAGTACCCGAACACGGCGGCGCCGTCGACGTCCTGGTGGCGGCGCAACTGGGCGCCCATGCCATGCCCGTAGAAGAGGTTGTCACCGAGCACCAGCGCGGCCTTCTCGCCATCGAGGAACTCCTCGCCGAGGAGGAAGGCCTGCGCGAGCCCGTCGGGGCTCGGCTGCACGGTGTACTGCAGGTTCACACCGAAGCGGTCGCCGTCGCCGAGCACGCGCTGGAAGGCGGAGCTGTCCTCGGGGGTCGTGATGACGAGGATGTCCCGGATCCCGGCGAGCATGAGCGTGCTCAGCGGGTAGTAGATCATCGGCTTGTCATGGACCGGCATCAGCTGTTTGGAGACGCCGATCGTCAACGGGTGCAGTCGCGACCCCGTGCCGCCGGCCAGAATAATCCCTCGCATGCAGCCCAGTATGTCCGATTTGCCCGGAAAGGGGAAGGGCGTCTCGGACACTCGCAGGGCCGAGCCTCAGGGGAGGAAGGGCTCACCCGCTCTGAGCACCCGAAGATCCAGAGCCGGTGCGCTGTCCACGATCGAGGACATCAGCGCCTCTGAGGCTGCACGGTTCAGGTTCGTTGCGACCCAGAGGTTGGTTCCATCCTCAAGCCTGACTGGGCGAGCCCGAGTGCTCATGGGCAGATCATCATCTGTACTGATTGCGCCAGACATCACGATCGACTGCGCGCCACCACGGTTCGCCACGATGCCTGCCAGCTCCCTCACCGCGCGGGCGGCAGGCAACTTCAGTACGCGCACGGCATCCGGGCAGTCATCGCCCAATATCTGGAAAGCCACAGGGCTTCGCTTCACGGTCACCTTCCCGCGAAGTCGGTCGAACCGCCAACGGAGCTGGTCCCCACGGCGGCTCACAGTTCCGATCGACTCGGTGTTCCTGATGTAGTCCTCACCGAACACGGCCAGCAGCTCATCGTCGAGCCTGCGCACCCGAGTCACCGCGATGGTGGTAGACATCAGGTTCCGCACCTCGGTGCTGTCTATCGAGGACAACGCGGACGCAGCCTCTTGGATGCTCGACAATCCACACGCGCGCACCAACTCGCAAGCGAACTCGACCCCCGCCTCGCTGCCTTCGTTGTCGTTCGGAAACCTCCGAGCGAGGAAATTTTTCATCAATGCCGCATCGAGCTGACCCTCGGACTCTGACGCGCAGGAAAGCTCTGATTCCGCAGGTCCGTCTTCCCCGGTCGGCACCTCGTCCACCGACTCCTCGAGTGAGGCTGCGCGGGAAGGGTTTGCAAGCACTCGGTCGATCGCGGTGAAGGTCTCATCGAGCGCACTGCGGGCATCGGCGGCCGCACCAAAGAGCTGATCTATCGTCTCTCGGTCGTGCTCGCTGACCTTCCGGTACCCGACACCTTTATATCTCCGGGAGTGCTCGAACTCAGCCCAGGCGTGCGAAGCAACTGTGCGAATCTGGATCTCGAGACCCCCGAAACGGTCGAAATACCGCGCGAGATGACCACCGGCGACCAGCCAGTCTCGAGAACGATCCTGGAGCTCACCGGTGACGACGAGGTGTGCACAGTCGTAACCTCTGCGCGCGGGGGGCTTGTCGGCGCCGGGGTTCATATCCTCCTTGACGACGAAGCGTGACCTAACGAGCTCCACGGCGCGCTCCTGATCAGTGACGGAATACATAATCAACCGAATCGCAACGGTATCCGTCACCTGCTGACGGGGGTTATCGTACTCTTTGAGAGCACACTTTTCCTGAAACGAGGCGATGGACTTTGACCGCGCGTCTACAGCATGGGCGGTGATCGATGCCTCGGTGAGGAGCCTCGCAAGATAGACCTCTATCTCTGCCGCCGCGCCCGGCAACCAGTCCCAGTCCACATAGTCTGCCGCCTCAAACTTCTTCACTGCTGGTCCCCCTGTCTTCACAGCCCTCAGGCGCGCCACATCACGGCCTGAAGGACGCCCTCACAGTACTTGCGCCTCTCACCGCTGGGAAGGCAGGGTCGGCGGTGGAAGACCAGCCGCCAACCCTGCCCCACCCGAGCGCTGAGCAGCACCGAGCAAGCCATGCTTCGCTCAAACCGCGGCAGGCGCCCCTGCCTCGGCGCGCACCTCGCGCGCTGCCTGCACGAGGTGGCGCAGGCTGGCCTCGGTCTCGGCGTAGCCGCGGGTCTTCAGGCCGCAGTCGGGGTTGACCCACAGCCGCTCCGGGCCCACCACCGCGCGGGCGCGGCGCAGCTGCTCGGTGATCTCCTCGGCGCCGGGAACGCGCGGGGAGTGGATGTCCCACACGCCCGGGCCGATGCCGCGCGGGAAGGAGTCGGGGTCGACCGCCTCGAGGATCTCGCCGCGGGAGCGGGCGGACTCGATCGAGGTGACGTCCGCGTCCAGGGCGTCGATCGCGCCCACCACCACGTTGAACTCGCTGTAGCAGAGGTGGGTGTGGATCTGGGTGGCGTCCTGCACCCCGGAGGTGGCGAGGCGGAAGGAGCGCACCGACCAGTCGAGGTAGTCCTCGTGCGCGGCCTGCCGCAGCGGCAGCAGCTCGCGCAGGGCGGGCTCGTCGACCTGCACGATGCGGATCCCGGCGGCCTCGAGGTCGCGCACCTCGTCGCGCAGGGCGAGTCCCACCTGGGCGGCGGTGTCGCCGAGCGGCTGGTCGTCGCGCACGAAGGACCAGGCCAGGATGGTCACCGGCCCGGTGAGCATGCCCTTGACGGGGTGCGGTGTGAGGGACTGCGCGTAGGTCGCCCAGTCCACCGTGATCGGCGCGGGGCGGTGCACGTCGCCGAAGAGGATCGACGGGCGCGTGCAGCGCGAGCCGTAGGACTGCACCCAGCCGTGCTCGGTGGTGGCGAAGCCCTCGAGGTGCTCGGCGAAGTACTGGACCATGTCGTTGCGCTCGGGCTCGCCGTGCACCAGGACGTCCAGCCCCAGCTCCTCCTGCAGGGAGATCACGCGGGCGATCTCGTCCTTCATCGCCTTCTCGTAGCCGGCGTCGTCGAGCGTGCCGCGGCGGTGGGCGGCGCGGGCGCGGCGCACCTCCGGGATCTGCGGGAACGAGCCGATGGTGGTGGTGGGCAGGTCCGGCAGCCCGAGCGCCCGGCGCTGCGCCTCGGCGCGCACCGTGTAGTCGGCGCGCTCGGCGTCGGCCGCGGTGACGGCGGCGGCCCGCTCACGCACCGCGGGCACGCTGACGCCCTCGAAGGTGCGGGGCACGGAGCGGGGACCGTCCACGGAGCCCGGCGCGACCTCGTCCCCGGCGAGGGTGACCAGCTCGGTGATCTTCTCGTCGGCGAAGGCGAGGGTGGCGGTGAGCTCGGCGGGCAGAGAGGTCTCGGCCTCGAGGGTGTGCGGGACGTGCTGGAGGGACACGGAGGTGGAGACGGCGACCTCCTCCGGCGCTCCCCCGGCGGCGGTGACGCGGCGGCGCAGCTCCGCGAGGCGGGCGGCGGCGGTGGGCAGCTCGGTGCGCCACACGGAGCGGCCCTCGACGAGGCCCGCGACCAGCTGCACGGTGTCGACGCCGGCCAGCTGCTCCACGGTGGGCAGCTCACCGCGGGTGAGGTCCAGGTGCACGGCGTCCGCACCGGTGGCCAGCAGCGCCGGCAGCAGGTCGCCGATGCCGCCGTAGGGGGTGGTGACCAGCAGCTGCGGCCGGTCGGTGCCGGCAGCGAGACGGCCGAGGGAGCGCTGCAGGAGCTCGGCGAGCTCGGTCGCGGAGACCCGCTGATCGGCGGCGAGCGCGGGCTCGTCGAGCTGCACCCACGGGGCGCCGGCCGCGGCGAACCGGGCGAGCAGCTGTGCGTAGACCTCGACCACGTCGTCCAGGCGGTCCAGCGGGTCGAAGCCCTCGGGGGCGCCGTCCTGCGCCTTGGCCAGCAGCAGCAGGGTGAGGGGGCCGACGAGCACGGGGCGGGTGCCGGCGCCGTCCTCGAGCGACTCGGTGAACAGCTCGACCGCGCGGGTGGAGGCGAGGTGGAGCTCGGTCTCCGGGCCGATCTCGGGCACCAGGTAGTGGTAGTTCGTGTCGAACCACTTGGTCATCTCGAGCGGGGACTTCTCGGCGGTGCCGCGTGCGAGAGCGAAGAGGCCGTCGTCGTCGACCGCGCCGTCGGCGTCGAGGACCGAGGCGAAGCGGTCCGGGACGATGCCGACCGCGAGCGCGGCGTCGAGCACCTGGTCGTAGAGGGAGAACGACTCCGGCGCGGCGGCCGCCGCGGAGAGTCCGAGCGCGGCGAGGCGGCCGCGGGTGGCGCGGCGCAGCTCGCGGGTGCGGCGCGCGAACTCGGCGTGGTCGATGCGGCCGGCCCAGTAGGCCTCCTCGGCCTTCTTCAGCTCACGATCGGGGCCGATGCGGGGGTAGCCGACGGGGGTCGCGGCGGGGAGCGGGGTGGTCTGCGTGGTCATCGGGCGTCTCCTTGCGGGGTGGCGGACCAGCGGTCCAGGTCGAGGTGGTCGAGCACGTCGAGGGCGTCGGCGTGCGAGTTGAAGGTGTACAGGTGCAGTCCGGGGGCGCCGGCGTCGAGCACGCGGCGGGCGAGGTCCACGGTGAAGCGCACCCCGATGCGGCGGCGCTCCACCTCGTCGGAGGCGATCTCCAGCTGGTGGAGGAGTTCGCGGGGTGCCTCGACACCGCTGATCGCGGCGAGGCGCTCGAGGCGGCGCGGGTTGGTGGCGGGCACGAGGCCCGGCACGATCGGCATCCGGATCCCGGCCTCCTCGGCCCGCGCGAGCAGGCCGCAGTAGACGGAGGGCTCGAAGAAGACCTGTGTGATGGCGAAATCCGCGCCGGCCTTCTCCTTGGCGACCAGCACCTCGGTGTCATGGCTGGTGGTGGGCGATTCGGGGTGGCGCAGCGGGTAGGCGGCCACGCCGATGCTCACGCGCCCGCCCGCGAGGGTGGCGGTGCGCTCCCGTTCGATGTCGCGGATCAGCTCGATCAGCGGGCGTGCGAACGGCACCTCGTCATCCTCGAGGCGGTGCCCCTCGGGCTGGTCGCCGCGCAGGGCGAGGATCCCGCGCACGCCGCGGTCCAGCAGCGCGTGGATGATCGTGGTGAGCTGCGCGCGGGTGGAGCCGATCGAGGTGAGGTGCACCAGGGGGCGCAGGCTGGTCTCGGCGAGCACGTGCTCGGTGACCTCGATGACCCGCGCGAGGTTGCCGTGGCGGGCGCGGCTGGTCACCGAGACGTAGTCGGGGCCGGTGGCCTCCAGATGGGCGATCGTCTCCTGCAGCCGTTCGAAGGACACGTCGGAGCGTGCCGGGAACAGCTCATAGCTGAGCGCAGGGCGATGGCGCACCGGAGCGGTGCGCTCGAGCTCGGGCAGCGTCGTAGTGGCGGACATGGCCGGAAAGCTACGGGGGCGGCACAGCGCGGGGGAAGGATCGTGTTCGCGTATGAACCTGTGCGGCGGGAGGGTGCCGCGCGCCGACGCAGAGGTTCACGCGGGGTCACGGTGCGGGGTGCCAGGCAGACCGATGCGGCGCACACCACGCACCACCCGGTGTCCGTTTTCTACTGTTTGCCGTCTTTGTCGGGTAGGATTTCAAGGTGATCGACAGCCAACGCTGCCGACAGGACGACCAGGAGATGAGCATGCGCATCGGCTACGCGGCAGGGGCATTCGACCTGTTCCACATCGGGCACCTGAACCTGCTCCGCCGGGCGAAGCAAAGCTGCGACGTGCTGATCGCCGGCGTCGTCAGCGATGAGATGCTGCGCGAGGTCAAGCGCATCGAACCCGTCATCCCCACCGCGGAGCGCGCCGAGATCGTCGGCAACCTGCGGTGCGTGGACCAGGTCCACATCGAGACGACCCCTTCGAAGCTCGATACCTGGCGCGACGTGGGCTTCACCCACTTCTTCAAGGGCGACGACTGGCGCGGCACCCCCAAGGGGCTCCTGCTCGAGGAGCAGTTCGGCGAGGTGGGCGTCGAGATCGTGTATCTGCCGTACACCATGCACACCTCGAGCACCGCGTTGCGGCGCGCCCTGACGGCGATCTCCTCCTCCACCTCGCTGCAGACCGTCGGCAACTCCTGATCCGGCCCGTCGACCCCGCGGCTCGACGCCCCCTCACGCAGAAGGCCCCCGGGACCCCGGGGGCCTTCTGCGCGTCGCGGCCATGACTGACCAGCCTCGCTGCACTCCCCCGGGCGCGCATGAGTGCGCACACGAGCGTGCCCCGGGGGTGACGGCTCAGCACGTCCGCCACCCGGGGGCACGCCCCTTCCCGCAGAGGTCCCTCAGTACGCCCCGCGAGAGGCCAGCACGGCGCGCACGGTGCGCACCAGGATCAGGAGGTCCTGCATGAAGGACCAGTTGTCGACGTAGAACAGGTCCAGCCGGACCGTGTCATCCCAGGAGAGGTCGCTGCGGCCCGAGACCTGCCACAACCCGGTGATGCCGGGCCGCACCGCGAGGCGGCGGTGGGCGTCCGTGTCGTACCCCTCGACCTCGCGCGGGAGCGCGGGGCGCGGCCCGACGAGGCTCATGTCGCCGCGCAGCACGTTCCACAGCTGGGGCAGCTCGTCGAGGGAGTAGCGACGCAGCACCTTGCCCACCTTCGTGATGCGAGGGTCGTCGGACATCTTGAACAGCACAACGTTGCCGCGGTCGCGCTCGAGCTGCTCGAGCTCGGCGAGACGCGCCTCGGCGTCCAGCACCATGGAGCGGAACTTGAGGAACTCGATCGGCTCCCCGCTCCTGCCCACCCGCTCCTGACGGAAGATCACGGCGCCGCCGTCGCCGAGGCGGATGCACAGGGCGATGACCGCGAAGACGGGCGAGAGCAGCAGCAGGAGGGCGGCGCTGGCGACCACGTCGAAGATCCGCTTGCCCTTCTTCAGCGCCTTGCGCGAGCGCGGCAGGTCCATGTGCACCAGTGGCAGGCCGGCGACGGGGCGCATCCGGATCCGGTCGCCGGAGATCTCGCTGACGCCGGGGACCACGATGACGTCCACCTCGAGCTCCTCGAGCTCCCAGGCGACGCGACGGAACTCCTCGGCACTCGCCGAGGAGCCGGCGGTGAACAGCACGACGTCGGGCTGCACCTCCCGCACGAGGTCCAGCAGGCGGGACTCGTCGCCGAGGATGGGCACCCCGGCGCTCTCGTCATCGTGCCGATCGCTGACCGGGGCCACGGCGCCGACCACGTCGTACCCCAGCCACACCTCACGGCCCAGGGTGCGCACGATGCCTCGCACATGCCCGGTCGAGCCGACCGCGAGCACCTGGGCGCGCAGGCGGCCGCGAGCGCGGGCGAGGTTCACGCAGCGGCGGGCGATGGCCCGCACCAGCAGGAGCAGCAGCGGCCCCACCAAGAACAGGACGATGAAGTAGGGGCGCGACAGCGGGATGTCGGCGAGGAAGAGGACCGCACCGACGACACCGACGGTGGCCACGGTGCCCAGCAGCACGCCGCGGTAGATCTCGGCACCCGATCCGATCACGCGCGGATTGCTGGCCCCGAAGACGAGCATGGAGGCCAGCCACACGCCGGCGATCACGACGGAACTGGCCACGAGGGAGTCGGGCAGGGCCTGCGAGACCCCGAGGAACGAGAGGCTTCCGCGGATCATGATCGCGAGCACGCACGCGGCGGCGAGCACCGCGACGTCCGCAGCGACGAGGGCAGCGACGACCACCCGGTCGTCGCGCCGCGCTCGGCGCGCAGGCAGTGACAGCATCCGGGTGGCGAGCGGTCGACGCCTCCCACGCGGAGGGGACTGGACCCCACTGACCTTCACTGCCTGCTGTAGCGCCACGAGTACCTCTCAGAACCTGGAACCGACCGACGGAGGGGAGCCGCACGTCGCATTCCGCGCGGCACGCGGCCCCACGCCGCGCCGTAATGTCCGTTTTGCCCGTCTAGGCACCTGACTCTATACGCGGTATGTCCGTTTTGTGAAGTTCTCGTGACGTCGAGTTGTGGTCGGTGTGCCTGCGCGGCGGTGACCGATGTGTCCGCGCACACAGCACGACGCGCCGACCCTTCGTCAGGGGTCGGCGCGTCGGTGATCGTGCGAGCGGGCGCTGGGGCGCCCGCGTGGACGAGATGGGGAGGCGCTGAGGCGAGCGGCCGCTCAGGCCGCCGCGCGCAGCGTGCGATGGGCGATGACCGCCGCGATCACCATGAGCACCGCCCCGATGCCGCTGGTGAGCAGCACCCCCGAATCGAAGGCCTGGCGGGCCGAGTCCAGCAGGGGCGCGGCGACCGCCTCGGGGAGCTCTCCGGCGACGGCGGTGGCGCCGCCGAGGGTCTCGGAGGCGGTGGCGTTCTGCGCGTCGGTGAGTCCGGTCGGCAGCTGCAGGTGGGTGCGGTAGGCGAGGTTCAGGAGGCTGCCGAGCACCGCGGTGCCGAGCACGGCCCCGGTCTCGTAGGCGGTCTCGGAGATCGCCGAGGCGGCCCCCGCCTTCGGCGCGGGAACGGCGGAGAGGATGAGGTCGTTGCTGAGGGTCTCGGCGGCGCCCACGCCCGCGCCGAGCAGCACGAACGCACTCAGCAGCAGGAGGTCGGAGCCGGAGCTCCCGGCGAGCGCGACCAGCGCGAAGGCGACGGAGTTCAGGCCGAGCGCCACGGTGATCACGGTGGCCGGGGCGATGCGGCGCACGAGTCGCACGGCCAGCAGGCCGGCGATGATCGTCACCACCAGGCCGGGCACCAGCACCAGCCCGGCCTCCATCGGTGAGCGCCCGCTGACCAGCTGCAGGTGCTGGGACACGAAGTACAGGAAACCCACCAGCGAGAACACGCTGAGCAGGTTGGCGAGGACCGCTCCGGTGAACACGGGCCGGGTGAACAGGGTGACGTCGAGCATCGGGGAGGGCCGGGACAGCTGGCGGCGCACGAAGGCGACACCCGAGGCGACGGAGACCAGGAGGCAGGTGGCGACGAGGGCGTCGAGCCCGGTGGCGGCGAGGGTCTTGATCGCGAACACCAGCGGGGTCATCGTGGCGAGGGCGAGCAGCACGGAGAGCGGGTCCACGGGCCCCGGTGCGGGGTCCTTCGACTCGGGGATGAGCACGGGGCCGAGCACGAGCAACGGCAGCATGACGGGCACCGCGAGCAGGAACACCGAGCCCCAGGCGAAGTGCTCGAGGAGGAACCCGCCGACGACGGGGCCCAGCGCCGCCCCGGCGGAGAAGCCGGCCGCCCAGATCGCGATCGCGGTGCGGCGCTGGGTGGGGTCGGTGAAGAGGTTGCGGATCAGCGACAGCGTGGAGGGCATGAGCATCGCGCCGAACACGGCCATCAGGGCGCGGGCGGCGATCAGCGCGGCCGGGTCCGGGGAGAAGGCGGCGAGGGCGGAGACGAGGGTGAAGCCGGTGCCGCCGATCAGCAGCAGGCGGCGCCGACCGAGGCGGTCGCTGAGCGAGCCCATGGGCACCAGCAGCCCGGCGAGCACGAGCGGGTAGACGTCCACGATCCACAGCAGCTGCTGGCCGGTGGGCGCGAGCGCCTCGGAGATGGCGGGCAGGGCGAAGGAGAGCACGGTGTTGTCCACCGAGACCAGCAGCACGGGCAGCATCAGCACCGCGAGCGCGGCCCAGGGGCTGCGCGCGGCGCGCCGGGTCGGCGAGGACTCGAGGGCGCTGTGCATGGGCCACCTCCGGAAGCGTCGGATGCGCCGCGCCGGTGCGCGACACCCGCTCAAGCTAAACCGTCCGGACGGTACAGTTCAAGGGGTGGCGAGCGGCGCCACCAGTAAGGTCGGTCTCATGTCTGCCCGCGACGCCCTGCTCGACGCCTACCAGTCACTCCTCCAGGAGGCCGGTGAGCGCGCCACCACCCTCACCGCCGTGGCGGCGCGGGCCGGGGTCTCCAAAGGGGGCCTGCTCTACCACTTCGCCTCGAAGGAGGCGTTGGCCGCGGGGCTGATCGCACGGCTCGACGCGCTCGTCGAGGAGGACCTCGCGCAGATGCGCGCAGCGGCCGACGGCCCCTCGCGCTACTACGTGCGCACCTCGGTGTGGACCGGCGGCGCGCTCGACAACGCCCTCATCGCGGTCGCCCAGCTGGCCCAGGAGTCCCACGTCGAGGCGCAGCGGGCGATGCGCAGGGCGCGGGAGCAGTGGCTCGAGCTGATCGGCACCGAGGTGGACGAGGAGGCGACCGCGCACGCGATCCTGCTGCTCGGGGACGGCCTCTACTTCGATGCCGCCCTGGGCGGCGGCACGGATCCGGCGGAGCCGGGGAGGTTCTCCCCCGAGCAGCTGATGCCGATCGTGGACCGTCTGCTGCGCGCCGCGCGCGAGTGACCCCGCCCCTCGGGCGCGGGGTCGCTCATCGCCGACTGCTCAGCGCGCGTTGAGGAACTGCTGCAGCGCCTTGACGGTCGAGTAGTTGGTGCGGAAGTCCCACACCCCGTTGCTGCCCTGACCGATCGCGGCGCGGAGCTTGCGCGTGGTCTCGGCACCGACCTTCCCGTCGGCCTCCGCGCCGACCTTCGTCTGCAGCGCCTTGATGTCCGCGGTGGAGAGGGAGCCGTCCTGGCTCACGCCGATCCAGCCCTGCAGCGCACGGGTGGTGGCCGGGCCGAGCTTGCCGTCCACCACGAGGGCGCCGCTGCTCGGCGCAGAGGGGGCCGGGGTGGCGGCGGAGGCGCCGCTGTTGAGGAACTGCTGCAGCGCCTTGACGGTCGAGTAGTTGGTGCGGAAGTCCCACACCCCGTTGCTGCTCAGGCCCATCGCGGCGCGGAGCTCGCGGGTGGTCTCGGCACCGATCTTCCCGTCGGCCTCCGCGCCGACCTTGGCCTGCAGCGCCTTGATGTCCGCGGTGGAGAGGGAGCCGTCCTGGCTCACGCCGATCCAGCGCTCGAGGGCGCGCGTGGTGGCGGGGCCGAACGTGCCGTCCACGGCGAGGGCTCCGGCCTCGGTGCGGTCCTCGTCGCGCGAGGTGCTGTCCTCGCGGCCGCCGGGCTGGGCGTTCGCGTCAGCGCCGCCGTTGGCCTTGGTGAGCCCCGCGCGCTTGCCGCAGGTGGGCCAGGCGCCCGGGCCCTGCTGGGCGAGGGTGCGCTGGGCGACGGCGATCTGCTCGGCCTTGGTGGCCTGGTGGGCGTTGCCGGCGAACTCCTGCCCGCCGAATGCCCGCCAGGTCGAGGGGGAGAACTGGAGGCCGCCGTAGTAGCCGTTGCCGGTGTTGATGGACCAGTTGCCGCCGGATTCGCACTGGGCGACCTTGTCCCACACGGCGGTGTCCGCGGCCGCGACACCGGCGCCGGAGACTCCGAGGCCCGCCGCGATCACGGCGCCGCCGGTGGCGGCGGCCATCTTCGGCGCGACGCGTGCACCCTTGAAGTAGACGGCGGAGCCGTCGGCGCGGTGGGTGGGGACACGAGCGGGTGCGGGCATCGGAAGCTCCTGGGGAAGGGACCGGGGACGGGACGGGACGGGACGCATGCAGCGAAGCATGTGGGGGAAAGCCTCGGCCGACGCTCAGCGTCGGCCCTGGCCCCACGGTGCCCTCCTCACCAGGGCTTTCGGCCTGGTGGATGCCAAGTCCGAGCCAATGTTTTAGGAAACTTTTGCCGTGGAGGAGCTCCGCATGAATGACAGTGAGGGAATTACGGAGTACAAAGCGGCGCGTCCTTTTCCGCGCCTTCCGCCCCTGCCGCCCTCCGCACCACTCCCCCTCCGCACCGTTCCAGGAGCCGCCCGTGCCCCCGGCCCTCGATGATCCGCTCTTCCCCGCGCATCTGTGGCAGCCGCTCCCCCGCCCCGCGGGCGGGGTGGCGCCCACGCCGATCCTCCGGCGCGACGACGCCCGCCACGATGCCGACGGCGCCGACGGCCCGCAGCTGCTCCGCCATGAGGGCGAGCGCGCGCTGGTGCGCTTCCGACACACCGCGAAGGCGGCGAACGCGGTGGCGCTGCAGGTGAACGGCTGGTGGCGACCCGCTCCGTCGGACGCCTGCGAGCTGCGCCCGCTCGGCGACGGGCGCTGGGAGGGTGTGGTCGATGTCCCGGCGGACTGGCGCGCGAGCTACGGCGTCGTCGAGCATCACGGGACCGGCGAGCCGCCGTGGCGCAGCGCCGGGATGAGAGCCCCCGGCGCCCCTGTGGTGCCCGATCCGTCGAACCCGCGCGGGCACCGGGCCGGGCGCGGCGGCGCGCTGCGCTCCCTGGTGACCCTCCCGGACGACGGCCCCTTCACCCCGGGCGCGACGGGCGTCGACGGCCCCGGCCCCGAGGTGCGCACGCTCGCCGCACCGGCGCACGGGCCGCGCACCCGATGGTGGGCCTCCCGCCCGGGGGACCCGGGCTGCGAGGAGCTCGCCGCCGAGACCCCGCTGCCGCTGCTGATCCTCACCGACGGCGCACAGCACGTGGAGCATCTGCACACCCCGGCGCTGCTCGCGCGGGGCGTCGCCGCCGGGGTCCTGCCGCCGCTGGCCGCGGTGTTCCTCGACTCCGGGCCGCGCCGCGGGGAGGTGCTCGGGGTGCCCGGCGGTCATGCCCGGTGGATCGCGGAGCAGCTCGTGCCCGGCCTGCGTGCGCAGGGCCTCGGGACGGGGCCGGGCCGAGTGCGCATCACCGCGGAGGCCTCGCACACGATCGTCGCCGGATCGAGCTTCGGCGGGCTCACGGCGCTCTTCGCGGCGGCCCGCGCACCGCAGCTGATCGGGGCCGTGATCGCCCAGTCGGTCTCGCTGTGGCGCTACCCGGACGGTGCACTCGTCGAGCCGCTGCGACGCGCTGCGGCGCGGAGCGCGGCACCGCTGCGGCTGCGGCTGCACGTGGGCCGCTTCGAGGGGGACATGCCCGCCCGCTCCCGCGCCCTGCACGACGCGCTCGTCGCCGGGACGGGGCCGGGGGCCGCGAACGGCTCCGCGGCCGATGCGGAGCTCCGCACGGGGGCCGACGCCGTGGGCGGCGCGGGCGACGGCGGCGCCGCCCCGGAGGTCTCGCTCGCGCTGCACAGCGGGGGCCACGACTGGGCGTGGTGGCAGCCGACGATGCTGCACGAGCTCGCGGCGCTGCTGCGCTGACCTCGGCGGGGACCCGCTACGCTCGATGCGTGCCCTCCCCGTCCCGTCTCGCCCCCGTCTCCCTGGCCTGGCGGACCCTCGTGGTGCTGGCCTGCCTGGCGGTGCTGACCCTCGGCGGGCTGACGCGGTCGAACGATCTGTTCCCCTTCGGGGTGCTGGACCAGTTCTCCTCCGGCACCGATCCGAACGGCGAGGTGGTCAACACCTGCCTGCAGGGCATCCGAGGCGACGGGGAGCCCTTCGACATCCGCTTCGGGTCGCGCAGCGTCGGCATCGAGCGGGCCGACGTGGAGAACAACCTCGCCGCGATCGAGGCGGATCCCGCGCTGCTGGCCCCGCTCGCCGCGCAGTACGACCGCCGCCACCCCGACGAGGCACCGCTCGACGCGCTCGTGCTGTGCCAGCGGATCACCTCCCTGCGGGACGGCACCGCCCACGGGGAGGACGAGTTCGTCGAGGTCACCCGGTGGGAGGTGCCGTGAGCCCGGACACCGACCCCCACCGCGCCGCACACCCCGCGCGCCCCGCGGGCCCCGCCGGTGCCCGCGCCGCGCTGCGGTCCGCGCTGTTCCCGGCCCTGCCGCTGGCCCGGGTGCGGGCGCTGCAGGTGCTCGTGCACGCCTTCGTCATCCTCGACGTGCTCACCTTCTCCGACGATGTGCCCGCCCACGCCGGCAACACCGGGTTCTACACGCCCCTCGCCCTGGCGCGGCTGCTGCACCTGCCGCCGGTCACCGCGCCGCTCGCGTACACGCTGCTGGGCCTCCTCCTCACCGGCTGCGTCGCGGCGATCCTCGGCTGGCGGCCGCGCCTGGCCGGGACGGTGGTCGCGATCGCGTACTGGCTGTGGATGCTCTACAGCAACTCCTACGGCTACATCGCCCACGACCACATGGCGCTCATGGTCGCGGTCGCGGTGCTGCCCACCGTGGCCCACCCCCCGCGCCCGACCGGCCGGGACGAGGCCGCGGGGGCTGCGTCGGTGACGAGCGAGGCGGCCGGCTGGGCGCTGCGCTGCGTGCAGATCGCGGTGGTCGCCACCTACGCCTTCTCGGTGATCCCGAAGATCCTGTACTCCGGCTCGCTCGCGAACTGGGGCAACAGCGCGATCCTCACCTGGGCCTCGATCCGCCGGGGCAGCCCGCTCGCGCACTGGCTGGTGGAGCACACGCCGTGGGTGTTCGTCCCGGCGCAGTGGGCCGGCCTGGCCCTCGAGGCGCTCTCCCCCCTCGTGCTGTTCCTGCGCGGGCGCGCGCTGCACCTCGCGATCGCGCTGTACCTGGCATTCCACCTGAGCACGCTGGTGCTGCTGGGCATCCACTTCCTGCCCACCGCGATCTGCTGGGCGGCGTTCCTGCCGCTCGAACGCGTGCGGCCCGCGCTGCGCCGCAGGGTCCGTCGCGGCTGAAAACCTCTGGTCCGCGGCGCGCCCGGCTCCCTACACTTCCCGCGTGCCCCGCCCCGCTCCCGTGCCCGCCGCCGATGCCCTCCCCGCGCGCGATCGCAGCGTCATCATCCTGCTGCTGATCAGCGCGTTCGTGGTGATCCTCAACGAGACGATCCTCTCGGTCGCGCTGCCGCCGATCATGGACGACCTCGACCTGGCCGAGACCACCGCGCAATGGCTCACCACCGGGTTCATGCTCACCATGGCGGTGGTCATCCCCACCACCGGCTACCTGATGGGTCGTTTCTCCACCCGCCAGGTGTTCACGCTGGCGATGACCACGTTCACGGTGGGCACGGTGATCTGCGCGGCCGCGCCCACCTTCCTCCCGCTGCTGCTGGGCCGCATCGTGCAGGCCTCCGGCACGGCGGTGATGATGCCGCTGCTGATGACCACGGTGATGAACCTGGTGCCGGCCACGCGGCGCGGCCAGGTGATGGGCAACATCTCGATCGTGATCTCGGTGGCGCCGGCGCTCGGCCCCACCCTCTCCGGGATGGTCCTCGCCGTCGCGCCGTGGCGGGCGCTGTTCCTCCTCGTGCTGCCGATCGCGGTGATCGCCCTGGTGGTGGGGCTGCGCCGGATCGAGAACGTCAACGAGGCGAGCGCCCAGGGGGCCGATCCGCTGTCGGTGCTGCTGGCCGGGACCGGGTTCGGTCCGCTGGTGTACGGGCTGACGGGCGTCTCCGGCGGAGGTCAGGGCGGCGCGGGAGCCGCCGACGCCGCCTCCGGCGGGGCGCCGACCGCCGCGCTGATCTGCCTCGCGGTCGGGGTGGTCTCCCTCGCGCTGTTCGTCTGGCGGCAGCTGCGGCTGCAGAGACAGGAGCGGGCGCTGCTGGACCTGCGCACCTTCGCCTCCCGGGGCTTCACCCTCGCGGTCGCGCTGATGGTGGTGATGATGGGCGCGATGTTCGGGGTGGTGGTGCTGCTGCCGATCTACCTGCAGAAGGTGCAGGCGCTGTCCACGCTGTCCGTCGGCCTGATGATGCTGCCGGGCGGTCTCGCGATGGGACTGCTCGCCCCGCTCGTCGGGCGGCTGTTCGACCGGGTCGGTCCGCGCCCGCTGCTGGTGCCGGGGCTGAGCGCCGTCGTCGTCGGCATCGGGATCATGTCCCGCGTGCCGGAGCAGCCATGGCTGATCGTGCTGGGCCATGTGGTGATGTCGCTCGGACTCGCCTTCGTGTTCACGCCGCTGATGACCACCGCGCTGGGGGCGCTGCCGCGCGCCCTGTACCCGCACGGCTCCGCGATCGTGGGCACCGTGCAGCAGGTGGCGGGCGCGGCCGGTGCCGCGCTGATGGTCTCGGTGATGGCCCGGGTCGCGGCGGGCACCGTCGCGGGCGGCGGCGACGAGCTCGCCGGGATCGCGCGCGGCACCTCCGCGGCGTTCACGCTCTCGGCGGCCCTGGGCGTCGTCACCGTGGTGATCGCGCTGTTCATGCGCCGGGACCCCGAGCAGGGCTGCGCCCCGCTCACCACTCGCAGCCGTCGGAGTCCTCGGCCTCCTCGGCCCCGTCGATGACCGTCATGCCGGTGACCTCGCCGGTCTCGACGTCGATGCAGTAGGTGTAGGAGAGGTGGTCGTCGATGCGCTGCACCTGCAGCGCGTCGTCGACGTCGAGGAAGACGAGCGCATCGAGCTCGACCTCGGCCTCCACCGGCTCCGCGTCCTCGTCGGCGTCCTCGGGCAGGAACTGTGCCCTCCCGGTGCCGTGCACCGTCCAGGGCAGCCCGCCGAGGTGGTCGATGTCGAGCTCGAGCGGGTCGGTGAGGGTCCATGTCCCCTCCGGGGCGCCGCCGCCCTCGGCCGGCTCCGTGCCGGGCGCCGCGAGGGGGCAGCCCTCCGGGGCCGGGGAGGTGCTCTCGACGCAGTCCGCGAGCATCCCCTCGAGCTGGTCCCGCACCTCCTGCCGTCCGGCCTCGTTGAGCGCCGGCACCATGTCGGGGACGGGCTTGCGCCAGGTCCCGAAGGTGGGCGGAGCCGTCAGGGAGATCTCCGCGGCATCCACCCAGCGCCCCTCCCCGCCGACGGAGAGCTCGTAGGTGCCGGGCAACACCTGCAGCGCGACCTGCGGCACGTGCATGAATCCGCCGATCTCGAGCTCCTCCTGCGGCAGGAGCGTCCCGTTGATCTGCACGTCCTGCACGCCCAGCGGCAGCACGATCGAGATCTCGGGCAGCGGCACCGGGTCGAGCTGCCAGTCCGGCGGGGAGAAGGCGCCGCCCGGGGTGGCGGTGAGGGTGAAGGTCGAGGTCTCTGCGGTCGCCCCGGTCTCGAGGGCCGCGGTGACGGTCGCGGTGCCGGCGGCGATCTCGACGTCCTCGATCATGAAGGAGCGCAGCGTGTCCTCGGCGCCGGCGAGGATCTCGGGGGTGAGCGCGGCGCCGCTGGCGTCCGGGGCGTCCTCCACCTGCTCGCGCACGCTCTCGAGGTCCCCGTCGATCACGGCCTGCAGGAACTCGCTGACCGCCTGTTCGGGCCCGGCGGGATCCGTGAGCAGCCGGGGCACGGCCAGGGCGAGGGCCAGCACCAGCAGCACCGCCGCGCCGAGGGCGAGCAGACGGCGCCGGGAGAGGCCGGGACGCGCGGCGGCGGGCTCGGCCTCTCCCGCCCGGGGCGCGGAGGTCGCGGGCTCCGGCCCGTCCTCCCAGCCCAGGGGCAGGGCGCGGCCCGGTGCCGGTCCCGCCCTGCGCAATGCCATGCCGCTCCCCGTGCTGTCCTCGCGGGACGCCGTTACAGCGCTCCCTTGCCCGCCTTCTCCCGCGCACGGTCGGCGAAGCTCACGCCCATCGCGGCCAGGGTGAGGGCCATGATAATCGTCAGCGCGATGATGAACGCCTCGTGCCAGGCGGTGCCCGCCACGGTGAGGGAGAAGATGATGCCCGGGATCATCGCGGTGCCGATCGCGGCGCCGGTGCGCTGGCCGAGCTGCAGGATGCCCCCGGCGACGCCGCCGAACCGCGGATCCACCGAGTTCAGGGTGAGGGTCTGGTTCGGGGAGATGGTCATGCCCTGGCTGAGCCCCATGAGGGTCAGCGGCAGCGCCAGCCACCAGAAGGGGACCACGCCGTTCTCCACGAAGCCGGAGACCAGCGCCGTGCCGGCCAGGCCCACGAAGGCGACGCCGAAGCCGACGATCACCATGCGCCGCCCGAAGGTGAGCACGTAGCGGCCCGAGATCTGCGAGCTGACCGCGGCCGCGATCGAGGAGGGCACACCCATCAGGGAGGCCTCGAAGGCGGTGTGGCCCAGGTGCATCTGCAGGTACAGCGGCACGATGATCCACACGCTGGTGGCGCCGAGGAAGTACACCGAGACGATGAGGATGCCGTTGCGGAACGCCTTGTTGAGGAAGATCGCGGTGTCGACCATCGGGCTGCGCCCGCGGCGCTTGTAGCGCCGCTCCCACACCCACCACACGCCGAGGATCAGCAGCCCGCCCGGGAAGGACATCCACACCAGCGAGCTCACGCCCCGCTCGAGGAAGGGCAGCATGATCCCCAGGATCGCCAGGCACAGCAGCACCGCGCCCACCGGGTCCAGATCGGGGCGACCCTTCCCGCGCGCCTTGTCATCCGGGATGTACCGGAACGCGCCGATGATCGCGATCACGCCGATCGGGATGTTCATCAGGAACATCCACCGCCAGCCCCATTCGGGGCCGAGGATCTGGATCAGCGCACCGCCCACCACGGGGCCGATCGCGGTGGCGACCGCGACGGTGGTGGCCAGCAGCGCGAACGCCCGCGCCCGGTCCTGGCCGCGGAAGTGCTGCTGGATGAGGGCGACGGTCTGCGGGTTCAGCAGCCCCGAGCCGAGCCCCTGCAGGATGCGGGCGACGTTGAGCATCTCCGCATTGGGGGCGATGCCGGACAGCAGCGAGCCGAGGGTGAACACCCCGACGCCGACGATGAACATGCGGCGCCGCCCCGTGGCGTCTCCCGCGCGCCCGGCGGGGACCAGCAGCATCCCGAAGGCCAGTGCGTAGCCCGAGATCACCCACTGCAGGTCACCGGTATCGGCGTCGAGGCCCTCCCCGATCGCGGTGAGGGCGACGTTGATGACGCTCACGGCGATCAGTGCCATGAACAGCGGAGCGAGCAGGACGGCGAGCAGGGGCTTGCGACGCACCGGTGGGTTCAGTGCGCTGGGGTCGGGGATCACGCGTTCACCTTATGCATTCACTGCAGGTTTGAGGAGGGGCAGGTGACAGGCGGGACACCGCTCACGAGGGCATCGGCGGCGAGGGCGCGCCGGGCGGAGGACCGAACGGATTCTGCGCCGCGCTGACGAGGGGGCCGCGGGCGTCGTCCCGGTAGGGGCCCGGGGGGATCACATAGGTGGTGCGGTCCGACAGCAGCGGGGCCGAGGTCTGCAGCGCGCGGATCGACGGGCGCGCGGAATAGTCCGCGCCGGGGAAGCGCCCGAACTGTCCGGAGGCCCCTCCGGGCCGGCGCGCATCGGCCGCGGTGAGCATCGCCATCGCGTCGCCCGGTGTCGGGAAGCGCGAGGACCAGACGTGCCCGGGCGGCAGCGGCGAGCGGTACAGCGCCCCGCGCGGGCGGATCCACAGGGAACCGGGCCTGGTGCGATCGCGCAGGGCGTGGGCGCGCCAGGTGGTCACCGGGTGGGAGGAGCCCCAGTTCACCCAGTGCACGAAGAGGCTCGGGTCCGTGGCGGCGCGATCGGCCAGCTCGTTGACGTTGACTTCGGCGTTGAGGTACTTCCCGCCGGAGAGCACGCCCATCACGCCGGGTGCACCGCCCGGGGCGTGGAGGTAGCCGTAGTTGTCCGCGGTGTACTCCTGGGACCTGGAGAACGCCGGGCCGAGGACGGGGAGCATGCGGATCACGTTCGCGAACACCAGACGGAAGTAGGAGACGTGACCGGCCGCCAGGTGCCCCACCTCGTGCGCGATGACGAAGCGCAGCGCCTCCGGGTCGCGATTCTGCCCGCCCACCTCGAAGAGGTCCGAGTGGACGACCACGAAGCGCCGGAACCCGTGCCCCGAGGCGAAGGCGTTGACCACGCCGTTGCCCATCAGCACGTACGCATCGGGGACGCGGCGCATCCCGAACTGCTGCGCCGCCTCGACCACCATCCGGTACCCCTCCGGGAACTGGGTGGGGCTCATCCGCACCGCGGAGGCGCGGATCTGCGCATACATGATCGCTCTGACCCACCAGGCCAGCACGGGGAACAGCGGCAGCGTCACGGCGAGCTGGATCAGGAACGGCAGGACCCCGACGTACTGCCAGAGGGAGGTGACCGTCTCCTCCCCCTGCGTGACCTGGAGGACGATCGTGGAGACGATCAGCGTCCACCACCCGATGTAGGCGACCACCGTCAGCACCACCCCGACCCACAGCAGCGGCAGCTCCCAGGGGTGCCGGATCGCCCTGCGGCCCAGGATGCCGTGGGTGGTGGCACCGTTGACGAGGGTCGGGTCGCCGGGACGGGCGGCCGGCTGCGGAGGTGCACCGGAGTGCGGAGCGGGGCCGGGGTGCGGCGAGCCGGGGTGCGGCGGTGGTCCGGTGGGCGGCTGCGTCACGGTCGTGCTCTCCTTCGGTCCGGCGGCCGGATGGGGCGCATCGTCAGCGGGACGGATGCATTGTCAGCGGAACAGGCGCCGCAGGACGCGGCGCTTGATCCCGGTGTACGGCGGGTAGACGAGCCTCAACGTATCGGGGCGCAGCGGCTTGCGCACGACGGGCTTGGCATGGGTGAACACCTCGAGGCCCGCACGGCCGTGGTACGCGCCCATGCCGGACTCCCCCACGCCGCCGAAGGGCATTCCGGGGGTGCCCACGTGCGCGAGCGTGAAGCCCAGGGCCAGGGAGCCCGAGGAGGTCTCGGTCGCGAAACGCTCCTCCACCTCGCGGCGGGGCGAGAACACGTAGGCGGTCAGCGGCGCGTCCCCGCCGCGGATCCGGGCGATCGCCTCCTCGGGGCCGGAGACGGCCAGCAGCGGCAGGACGGGGCCGAAGATCTCCTCCTGCATCACCGGGTCGTCCCAGTCCACGCCGGCCATGATGGTGGGCGGCAGGTAGCGGGCCTCGCGGTCGGCCTCGGCGGTGCCGCCGATGATCGTCTTCGCGTCGTCGACGAGGGCGAGCACGCGGTCGAAGTGCCGATGGTTGACCATGCGGCCGTAGTCGAGGCTGCGTCCGGGCCGGCCGCTGTACAGCGCGCGCACCGCCGTGCGCAGGTGGGGGCGCAGCTGCTCGAGGGTGCGCGGGGTGGCCATGACGTAGTCGGGCGCGATGCACGTCTGCCCGGCGTTGGTGAACTTGCCCCAGACGATGCGGCGCGCGGCGACGGAGAGGTCGGTGCCCTCGTCCACGAAGACGGGCGACTTCCCGCCCAGCTCGAGCACCGTGGGGGTGAGGTGCTCCGCGGCCGCGCGCGCCACGATCCGGCCCACGGCCCCGTTGCCGGTGTAGAAGATGAGGTCGAAGCGCTGCTCGAGCAGGATCGTGGTCTCCTCGACCGCGCCCTCCACCACCCGCACCCAGCCGGGGTCGAGGTGGGTGCGCAGCAGGTGCGTGAGCGCGGCGGAGGTCGCCGGCGCCACCTCGCTGGGCTTGACGACGGCGGTGTTGCCGCCCGCGATCGCGGCGACCAGCGGGCCGAGCGTGAGGTTCACCGGGTAGTTCCACGGGGCGATGATCAGCGTGGTGCCCAGCGGTTCGCGGCGGAGCTCCCCGCTCGCGGGGGCCAGCATCGCGCCGAGGGAGAGCCGCTCGGGCCGCAGCCAGCGGCGCAGGTGCGTGCTGACGTGGGCGACCTCCTGGATGACCACGCCGATCTCGGTGAGCGCGCTCTCGGTGCGGGACTTGCCGAGGTCCTCGGCGAGCGCGCGGGCCAGCCGCGGCTCCTCGCGTCGCAGGCCGCGGCGCAGCGCCTCGAGCTGCGCGAGACGGGCCGCGACGTCGCGGGTGGTGCCGGCGTCGAAGGAGTCGCGCAGGGCGGTGACGTCGGCGATGATGCGGTCGCGCAGGGCGGGATCCTCCGGCGGCGTCCCGGTGCGGGCGGTGGTGTCCTTCGCGGGGGTCGACATGGACTCAGCGTAGGGGGTGCGCCGGCGCCGCGCGGGGCGGGGCCCGACCGGCGATCGCACCGTCGGCCCCGATCGATGACAATGGACGGGTCGAAGGAGAGAACGCATGACGAGCCTGCTGATCGCCGCGCCGATCCTGCTCACCCTGACGCTGCTCGTCTCCGGGCTGGCGAAGCTCGGGGCACGCCAGGTCACCGAGGACGCGATGACCTCGCTGCGCCTGCCGCTGCGCCCCTTCCACCGCTCGGTCGCGACGCTCCTGCCGGTCGCGGAGATCGTGCTGGCGCTGGTGCTGTGGGTGCCCTCCGCCCCGCTGCAGACGATGGTGGCGGTGCTCATCGCGCTGCTCATGCTCACCTACCTGGTGATCATCGCGCGGGCGCTGCGGCAGGACGAGGTGGTGGAGTGCGCCTGCTTCGGCACGCTCGCCTCCCCGACCGTCTCGACCGCCACGCTGGGACGGAACGCGCTGCTCAGCGCGCTGGGGCTGCTCACGGTGGTCTCCGCGTCCTCGGGCCTGATGGAGCATGCACTGGTGCAGCAGCCGCTCAGCGTGGTGGGCTCCGGGGCGGCGCTGCTGGCCGCGATCGCGCTCGTGGTGCTGGCCCTCGGCGGGACCACGCCGCAGAGGGACCCCGCCGCAGCGGCGGAGGACGGCGCAGAGGAGCGCAGGGCGGAGGACCGCACCCCGGCCCCGGAGCAGCACGCCGCGGAGGACGAGGACGAGCTGCTGGACTACGAGCGCGTCACGATCCCGCCGGCCGTGCTGCAGCAGCAGGACTCCCGCCTGATCACCCTCCGCCAGCTCGCCGCGGAGCGTGCGGTGCTGCTGATCTTCGTCTCCGAGGGCTGCGGACCGTGCGAACGGGTGCTGGACCAGGTGCCCGGATGGGTCGAGCGGCTCTCCCCCTTCATGGATGTGAGAGTGGCGCTCTCGCGCCCGCTGGAGCAGCTGCGCGAGCGCACCCTCGGCCGGGTCGGCGACCGGGCCCTGCACGACCTGCAGTTCTCCGCCCGCTCGGTGCTGGGCGGCAAGACCGCCCCCTCCGCCGTGCTGCTGGGGGCCGACGGGCTGCTGGCCGGCGGCCCGGTCGACGGCGGCAGCCGGGTGATCGGCTTCGTCGAGGAGATCCAGGAGGAGCTCGCGCTCGCGCAGGAGGAGGGTCAGCTCCCCCACCCGAGCGCCTGAGGGGTCGCCGCTGCGCTCAGGGCACGCTGGCCTGGGCGAAGCGGCCGTCGCCGTGGGCCTGCAGCGGGCCCTCGGCGGCGGGGACGAACACCGCCTGCCCGGCGCGCAGCCTGTGGGTGCCCGCCGCCGTGGACAGGACCGTCTCCCCCTCCAGGCCCAGCACGATCCGCGGGCCGGAGCCCGGCACCGGCCGCGGTGGGGCATGCGGGAGCGCGGGATCCGTGAGCTCGGTGACGGCCAGCTCGAAGTCGTCCACCGGGGCGTAGTAGGCGACCGAGGTGGGGTTCTGCCGCTCCGGCGCCACGCGCAGCGGGGGCGCAGCGGTGACGCTCACGCACTGCAGCACCTCGTCGGCGTCGACCTTCTTCGGGGTCAGCCCGGCGCGCAGCACGTTGTCGCTCGCGGCCATGATCTCGATGCCGACCCCGTGGATGTACGCGTGCAGCGCTCCCGCGGGGACGAACATCGCCTCCCCCGGCTGCAGCGTCACGGGGTTCAGCAGCAGCGCCGCCACCACCCCCGGGTCCCCGCGATGGTGGGCGGCCAGCAGGGTCACGAAGCGGTCGATGCGCGGCGACGGCGAGGTGCCGGCCTCGGCCCGGGCCCGGCAGGCGGCGACCACCTCGTCCACCGCCTCGGGAGTGGGCCGCATCGACGCCGAGACCAGGGTGCGGAAGGCGGCCCGCATGCCGTGCGCGGTGGGGTGGGTGACCAGCAGGCCGTGCAGCCGGTCGGTGAGCTCCGTGCCCAGGCCGTCCAGGATCGCCGCGGCGCGGCGTGGGGTGCGGAAGCCGCACAGCGCCGTGAAGCGGGTCAGCGCCACGAGCATCTCCGGTTTGTGGTTGGAGTCGCGGTAGGTGCGCAGCGGGGACTCCAGCGGCAGGCCCGCCGCGGTCTCGGCGGCGAAGGACTCGGCGGCGTGCTCCTTGGTGGGGTGCACCTGGAGCGACAGCGGCCGCTCCGCCGCGATCACCTTCATGAGGTACGGCAGCCGCCCCTCGAAGGCCCGGGCGACGTCCTCTCCGAGCATCCCGGCGGGGTCCTCGGCGATGAGCTGCTCGAGGGTGCCGCCTCCGGGCACGGTGGCCGGGGCCAGCGGATGCGCGCCGAACCAGTGCTCGGCCCACGGGGCGCCGTCGGCCTCCGCTCCGAGGAAGGCGGGGATCGCGGTCCGCGAGCCCCACGCATAGCTCTGCCGGTGCCCGCCCAGGTCGAGCATGCTCACGCGCTGCCCTCGAGGATCTGGGCGATCAAGCGCGCGGGCTCGTCGGCCCCCACCGCCGGTGCGGGGGTCGGCTCCCCGCCGGTGCGGCGCATCCCGTAGCGCTCCCACTGCTCGGCGACCCAGGCCGGGGCGCGCGGGGCGTGCACCCAGGCCGGCCGCCCGCGCACCGCCGCCTCGAGGAGGTCGGCGGAGAACACGGCGACGACGGGCCGCTCCTGGCCCTCGAGCGGGGTCGATGGGTCCTGCAGCTCGATGCCGCGGCGGCGCAGCAGCGCGTGGGCCGCTCGGGAGGTGCGATCCGCCTCCCCGGGGCCGGGCCGGTAGAGCGCGCCGGTCTCGCGGCAGTACGAGTGCGCGGCGCGCAGGGCCACGCGGCGCGGCAGCTCGAGCTGGGCGAGCTGGCCGAGGAACACGGGGCGCTCGTCGAGCTCGGGCGCCGTCCCGGAGGCGTCGTGGCCGGCCTGCCACAGCCGCTGCGAGCCGACCACCCGCACCTCGACGTCGTCGCGGCCGGCGCGGTGGAAGCGGCCGTCTGCCTCGGTCCAGGCCAGCAGGGTGATCTCGGGCGGCAGCGGCGGGGCGAAGGGGGTGAGCACGTCGTGCTGCACGACGGCGCCGGGGATCCCGGTCTCACGCGCCCAGGCGTGCAGCTCCCGGCCCACCTCGTGGTGCCAGCCGAGGGTGAGCACCGAGGTGATGCCCAGCTCGTCGAGCCCGGCGGCGGGCCCGTCCAAGCGCCGGTGCTGCCACTGCGGTCCGCTGAGCTCCTCGAGCACGAGACCGGCCGGGGTGACCACGTGGGCGCTGCCGTGGAGGTAGGGCAGGACGGCGGGGACCCCGCCGTGGGCGGCGCCCTCGGCCGTGTCGATGCCGAGCAGGGTGCGAGCAGGACCTTCGCCCTCGCGGCTGTGCAGCACGTACCCCGCCGGCGGCGCGGTGCGGGTGGGCAGCGCGCGGTGGATGCCGGGCACCCGCCGGCGGGAGCTGCGCCATTCCTGCCAGCGCTCGAGGCTGCGCGGATGGATCAGGGCCATGGACGGCACCCTCCTTCGACTGGCGTTCGCTCCCGACGGTCCAGCATTCCACACGGACGCCCCGGTGAGAGGCACCTTCGCGCCTCTCCGCGGCGTCAGCGGGGCATGTTGCGCAGGTTGGCGGCGGCCATGTCGAGCATCTTGCCCACACCGCCGCCGAGCACGATCTTCGTCGACGCGGTGGCGAAGCCGCGGATCTGCTGGGCGGAGATCTTCGGCGGCATCGACAGGGCGTCCGGATCGGTGACCACGTCGATGAGCATCGGGCCGGGGGTGGCCAGCGCCCCGGCGAGCTGCTTCTTGAGCTTCTTCGGGTCGGTGATGCGCACGGCGCCGATGCCCACGGCCTGCGCGATCGCCGCGAAGTCGACGTCCGCGTGGTCGGTGCCGTGATCGGGCAGGCCCTCCACCAGCATCTCGAGCTTGACCATGCCGAGGCTGGAGTTGTTGAACACCACGATCTTGGTGTTCAGCTGGTGGAGCTTCACGGTGAGCAGCTCGCCCATCAGCATGCCGAGGCCGCCGTCGCCGCTCATCGAGATCACCTGGCGGTCGGGGAAGGCCAGGGAGGCGCCGATCGCCTGCGGGAGCGCGTTGGCCATGGTGCCGTGGTGCCAGGAGCCGAACAGGCGGCGCCGGCCGTTGGGGGTGATGTAGCGGGCGCCCCACACGTTGCACATGCCGGTGTCGACCGTGAACACGGCGTCGTCATCGGCGAGGTCGTCGAGCGTGGCGGCGACGTACTCGGGATGGATCGGCCGCATCCGCTCGACGTTCTTCGTGTACGCGGAGACCACCCCGCTGAGCGCCTTGTGGTGCGCCTTGAGCTGGCGGTGCAGGAAGCGGGCGCTCTTCGCGCTGCTCAGCAGCGGCAGCACGGCCTGCAGGGTGAGAGCCACATCGCCGTGGAGGGCGAGGTCCAGCGGCACGCGGCGTCCCAGCCGGGCGGCCTCGGCGTCGATCTGCACGATCTTCGGGCGGCGCTTCTCCTCGGAGCCGGGCAGGAACTCGCTGTAGGGGAAGTCGGTGCCCAGCAGGATCACGAGATCCGCCTCGTGCATCGCGTCGTAGCAGGCGCCGTAGCCGAGCAGCCCGCTCATGCCCACGTCGTAGGGGTTGTCGTACTGGACGAACTCCTTGCCGCCGAAGGCGTGGCCGATCGGGGCCTTGACCCGTTCGGCGAGCTCGAGCACCTCCTCGCGGGCGTCGCGCACCCCGGCACCGGCGAAGAGCATCACGGTGTCCGCCTCATCGATCAGCTCGGCCAGGCGGCCGACGGGCCCGGCGGCGGGCTGGACGCGGCCGAAGTCCGTGGCGAGGTCGCGGGTCAGGGGGCCGTCGACCTCCTCGTCGGCCACGTCGCCGGGCAGCACCATCACGGAGACGCCCTGCTTCGCGAGCGCCGTCTGCACGGCGATGTGGAGCATCGTCGCGCCGTGGGTGCCGGAGTTGACCATCTCGCAGAAGTGGGAGCACTCCTGGAAGAGGTTCTCGGGGTGGGTCTCCTGGAAGAAGCCGGTGCCGATCTTGCCCGAGGGGACGTGGGAGGCGATCGCGAGCACGGGGGCGCCGTCGCGGTGCGCGTCGTACAGGCCCTGGATCATGTGGGTATTGCCCGGCCCGCACGAGCCCGCGCACACGGCGAGCTTGCCGGTCAGCCGGGCCTCGGCGCCGGCGGCGAAGGCCCCGGCCTCCTCGTTGCGCACATGCACCCACTCGATGCCCTCGGTGGTGCGCACTGCGTCGACCACGGGGTTCAGCGAGTCGCCGACCACCCCGTAGATGCGTTCCACGCCGAGGTCGCGGAGCTGGGTGACGAGGAGCTGGGCGAAGGACATGCGTGCCATGCGGTGCCTCCTGAGGCGATGCGTCGACAGGGGGGCACCGTCCCGGGGGCACGGTGCCCGTCCCGGCCACCTTAGACCCGCCCGGCGCGGACCCGGCAGGACCTCGGCCGATCGGTCAGCGCCTGCGACGCTCAGCGCGC
Source organism: Brachybacterium faecium DSM 4810 (assembly GCA_000023405.1). Lineage (NCBI taxonomy): Bacteria > Bacillati > Actinomycetota > Actinomycetes > Micrococcales > Dermabacteraceae > Brachybacterium > Brachybacterium faecium. Next base: position 286,989 of record CP001643.1, on the reverse strand, counting down.
CGGACCGTCGTGCCCGTCGGCTGTCGGCTCCGCCCGCGCGCCGGCCCTCCCCTCGGCCCGCGCTGCGAGCTGGGCGTCCGCTCGTGCCTCGGCCTGTTCGACGGTGCCGCCCGGCGGCACGGGGGTGAACCGCACCGTCGTGACCCGGCGCTCGTCGACCTCGACCACCTCGAGCACCCCGCCGTCGACGGCCACGCGGTCCCCCGCCTCGGGGATGCGGCCCAGCTGCGCCATGAGGAAACCGCCCACGGTCTCGTAGCCGCCGGTGTCCGGCAGGGCGATGTCGGTGGCGGCCTCGAACTCCTGCAGGATCAGCCCGCCGTCGAAGGTGCCGTCGGCCGCGAGGATCGTGTCCAGCCCGCCGGGCACGGGCCACGAGTCCCGGTCGAACTCGTCGTAGATCTCGCCCACGAGCTCCTCGAGCAGGTCCTCGAGGGTGACGATCCCGTCGGTGCCGCCGTACTCGTCGACCACCACCGCGATCTGGTCCGCGTGGGCGCGCATCCGGTTCAGCGCCCGGAGCACCTCGACGGTGCCGGGGATGTGCTCGATGGGGCGCACCAGCTCGGACATCCGCGCGGCCGACGGATCATCCACCAGCAGCATGTCCCGCACGTGCACGAAGCCGAGCACGTCATCGACGTCGTCCCCGATCACCGGATAGCGGGAGAAGCCCGAGTCGCGGATCTCCGTGCGGGTCTGCGCGACGCTCTGCCGGCCGTCGAGGAAGTGCACCTGGTGGCGGGGCTGCATCACCTCCACCACAGTGCGCTCGGAGGCGTCGAAGACGTCCGCGAGCACCCGGGACTCCGCCTGGTCCAGCGCATCCGAGTTGCGGACCATCGACTTGATCTCCTCGGCGGAGACCGCCTCCCTGTCCGCGCCCGGGTCCCCGCCCAGCAGGCGCACCACGATGTTCGTGGAGGTGGACAGCAGCCAGATCACCGGGCGCATCAGCCGCCCGAAGACGCTCAGCGGCGGGCCGACGATCCTCGTCATGGCCAGTGCGTTCTGCATCGCGAGGCGCTTGGGCACCAGCTCGCCGAGCACGAGCGAGAGGTAGGCGATCGCGAGCGTCATCCCGATCAGGGCGACGGTGCCGGCCGTCGCCTGCGGCACGCCGAGATCCTCGAGCACCGGCACCAGCGAGGGCGCGATGGTCGAGGCGCCGTAGGCGGAGGAGAAGAACCCGGCGACGGTCACGCCGATCTGCACCGCGGAGAGGAACAGGTTCGGGTCCCGCACCATCGTGGCGGTGCGCTCCCCGGCCGGCCCGCTCTCCTCGAGCTGCCTGATCTGCGACTCGCGGAGGTTGACGATCGCCATCTCCGTGCCGGCGAACAGCCCTCCGATGAGCACGAAGAGGAGCACGAGGCCGAGGTTCAGGAGCGCTGTCCAGTCCATGGGGCAACGCTACCCGCCGCGCGGACCCCCTCTCAGAGCAGCGGCAGCAGCTCCTCCCACACGGCGCGGAGGATCTCCGCGCCGGGACGGCCCTCGAGATGCGAGGTGAGGGTGAGCACCGCCTCCTGGGCGGGCAGCACCAGCAGGAACTGGCCGTAGGCGCCGTCCGCCCGCCACGCCCCGTCGGGCGTGCACCGCCACACCCCGAGCCCGTACCGGGTGCTCTCCGGCTCCGGGTCGCCCGTCGCGACCCAGCTGCTCTCGGCGTGCAGGGCGTCGACCCATGCGGCGGGCACCAGCTGGGCGCCCTCATGCGCACCGCGCTGGAGCAGCAGGCGGCCGATCCGGGCCAGCTGCCCGCTCTTCAGGTGCAGCCCCGTCGCGCCCCAGGAGTGGCCGTCGCGGGTGGTGTGCCACTGCGGGTTGAGGATCCCCAGCGGTTCGAACAGGCGCGGCATCAGCCAGTCCCGCATCGTCCGGCCGGTGCGCTCGGTGAGCACGCGGGAGAGCAGGAAGATCGAGCCATTGGAGTACTCCCAGTGCTCGCCCGGCGCGGCGACGAGATCGGTGGACAGGGCCAGGGAGGTGAGGTCCTCGTGCTCCCGCTCCTCGTCGAGGAAGCCGAGCACCGGGGAGCCGGAGGTCATGGTGAGCAGGTGCCGCAGCGTCACCCGCCCGACGCCCCGGCCATAGCCGCCCTGCGGGGCGGGCAGGTGATCGACCAGCAGATCATCGGGCTGCAGCAGGCCCTCCTCGGCAGCGATGCCGACGGCGAGGGCCGTGACCGTCTTGGAGACCGAGTAGACGTTCTCGGCGGTGTCCTCGACGAAGCGATGGCTGAGCTCCTCGTGCCCGGCGCGGTGCAGGTGGATCGCCCGCACCCCGAGGTCGCGCTCGAGGATCCGCTGGCGCAGCGGCAGCAGCAGGAGCGGATCGGGCACGGCGATGTCTGAGGGCATGGGCACGACCGTACCCGCCGAGCCCCGGCCCGGCCGAGTGCGGTCCGGCCCCGGCCTCGGTCGGCCTGCGAGGAGTGGTGCTCAGCCAGCATACGACCCCGTATACGGGGGTCATGTGCTGGCTGAGCACCACCTCGTGCAACGGCAGGGCCGGGCGCAGGGTCAGCATCGGCCCAGGGCCGGCGGGGCCGGCAATGCCCGGTGCGGGGTCAGTAGGGCACCGGGGCGGGGGCGGGCTCGCCGGCGGGGCGGGTGACCGGCTCGAGCAGGCGCACCCCCTCCCGGGAGCTGATCCGCATCACCAGCACCACGGTGACCACCAGCAGCGCCGCCGTCGCGGTGATTCCCCCGGTCAGCGCCGCCTGCTCCGAGGCAGCGGTCGCGAGAGCGGCCGAGGAGGTGCCCGGTGCGGCGGCTGCGGCGTTCAGCGCGGCGGCACCGGATCCGGCCCCGGTGCCCGCGCCGAGAGCGGAGACCAGGCCGGAGGCGACGGTGACGGTCGTGACCAGCAGGATCGACAGCTCCAAGCCCCCGCTCTTCCAGGCCAGCACGGCCGAGGCCAGGCCCAGGGTCAGTGCCGGCAGCGTCACCGCGACGCTGAGCTCGCGGCCGATCAGCATCACGGCGCTCGCGGCGAGCATCGCCGGCAGCGGACTGCGCAGCCAGCTGCCGAGCGCCTGCATCACCGCGCCGCGCAGCGTCAGCTCCAGCCCGGCCGCCTGCAGCGGGCCCAGGACCAGCACGACGACGCCCACCAGCAGCAGCCGCGGCACCGACGCGCCGGAATCCGCGGCCGCGACGCCGTCGGCCCCGGTGACCGCACCGGCGAGCGCGGCGGCGGCGACCACCACGGCGCCCATCGCGACGCCCCAGGGCCCCAGCGACCTCAGCAGCGGGCGGCGCCACCGAGCCGTGACCGACCAGGCGGTGCCGAGCGGGCGCCAGCCTCCGAAGCGCACCCCGATGATCCCGGCGGGCAGCCACATCGCGCCCATCGCGAGGGCGAGCGTGACGTCCAACGCGCTGGTGGGATCACCGCTGGTCACACCGATGGCGACGTTCACGCCGGGCGCGAGCGCGAGCGCGAGGATCGTCAGCACCAGCACCACCGAGATCAGCACCACGTAGGCGATGAACGAGGCGAGGAGGGTCAGCGGCGGCCGGAGCCGGCCGGCCCAGGCGGGGCGCAGCGTCGCCATGCGGTGGAAGGGGGCGGCGGGGAGGGGCGGGTCTGGTGTCATGGCGCCCCCACTGTAGAGCGCGCGTTCGGGAGTATCGATGCGATGAGCTACTGGTCGGAGACCGACGGGGTGCTCGAGCAGTTCTCTCACCTCGGTGCCTCCACGAGCGAGTTCGTGCAGGAGCAGCTGCCCGAGGGCAACCGTGGTGGAGGCATTCACTCACATGGGGTACCACGATCTCGAGGAGCTCGCCCACCGGGCCGTCCGGCGAGCCGCGATCGCGGGCCCCGGGCCAATGGTGGCGCTCACCCAGATCCGCTGCTGATGGGGCACGTGGTGGGCACTCGCCACGAGCTGCTCTCCTCGCTGCGGGAACGGACCGATTTCGCCCGTCAGCTGACGGGCACGAGGCCCTGCTGCTCGACGCGCCAGACGTCATCACAGACCGCATCGATATCGCCCTGGTTGTGACTGGTCAGCAGGATGGTCCGCCCCTCCTCCCGCAGCTCCGCCAACAGGACACGGATCCGATGGACGCTGGGTTCATCAAGGCCGTTGAACGCTTCGTCCAGCAGGAGCAGGCGCTGTCCTTCCATGAAGGCCTGGGCGATGGAGAGCTTCTGCTTCATGCCCAGCGAGTAGTCGCGGACCTTCTGCGGGGCTTCTGGATCCAGACCGACTCTCTCCATCGCGGCCGCGGCCTCGCCCTCGGTGATCAGGCGGCGGATGCGGGCCAGATCGACGAGATTCCCAAGCCCTGTCATTCCGCCGATATAGGCGGGCCGGTCGATGACGATCCCCACGTCGGTCGGAAAGTCCCGCCCGTCGCCCTGCAGCGACGGTTCCAGCTCGATGACCCCCTGATCGGGTCTGTTCAACCCGACGATCATCTTGAAGAGGACAGACTTCCCGGAGCCGTTGGGGCCCTGTAGCCCCGTTATCGACCCGGACCTGATCTGCATCGAGGCGTTCTCGAACAGGGTGAGCTCGCGGAACTTCTTGGAGACGTCGCGGAGGACGATCGCGGGAGTGTTCATCGACTGCTTTCTGGATGGGGACGATCTCGGTTCGGAAGGGTTCATCGGGCGACGATCTCGAACCGCGGGAAAAGACGTGCGAGGAGGAGCAGCAGCATCCCGAAGACGACGACTGTGCTCGCCGTGAGCGCAGCGGTCGTGGGCTGCTGCCACGCTCCCAGTCCGCCGCTCGCGACCGGTGCAGGCCATACAGGGTTGACCAGCGGAAGCGTCGAGACGGTCAGGATCACCAGGACAGTCGCTGCTGCCGTGTCGCGCCGGGTGATCCACGTGGCGCACAGCGCGATCAGCACTGTCGAGAGGGTACTGGCGGCTCCCCCGCCCCAGAGCGTTCCCAGCATGCCCCACCCCGGAGGTGACCCACCGAGCAGGAGTGAGATCAGCGCCCCGGACGCCAGGAGCGCGGGTACAGCCAGGAGAACCGTCAGCACGTCGCGGCGGAGCTCGCGCACCAGCACCGCTGCGGCCGAGCCGTGCCGCAGGGCGAGAATCGGGATGCGCGGCAGCACCCATCCCGACCAGCGCAACAGCACGACAAGCGCGAGGCCCTGCCAGCAGATCACGGTGATCGCCCAAGGAATCGCGGAGAAACCGTCGGGAGTCGCACCGTGGAACGCGGAGTCCGCGACTGACGATCCGGGAGACGAGCCGAGGGTCGCCAACGCGATGAGCACCAGCGCGAGAGTGAACCAGCGGACGAGGGGTGCGCGCCACAGCTCGCGCAGCAGCTGCGGGCTCCCGACGCCACGGGCGGCGCATAGCCCCACGATCACGACGACGCCCGCGGCGAGGAGCATCGACCACACGGAGAGCCCGGCGGCCGCCGTCCGGAACGGGAGCAGAAGAGCTATCGCCTCGAGGCGTCCCTCTTGCACCGGTGCGCGGAAGAGGATCGGAGGGAGGATGACGCTGAGCGCCCCAGCCACGCGGACCGCTCCGGCGAGCCGCCGGCTGAGCAGCGAGCTCCAGGTGGTGAGGGTGGCTACGACCAGTCCGATGGCGAGCACAGGGCTGAGCGACGCGGTGACGGGGTGCACGTTCTCGGTGGCATATGCCGCTAGGACAGGTGACCCCTCCCCGCGCACGGACCTTATGGTGAACGCACCCCAGCCTCCCCCGGAGCCGAGAGCCGACAAGGAGACGAGCGCTCCGGCGAGAACCATGCCAGCTGCCGCCGCGACTCCCACCATGCCGCCGCGCACGGCCTCTGCGATCGCCGCGCATGCGAGGGATCCACGGCGGACGAGGTGCGCATCGGATAGCGCCGTGCGCTGCGAGGACAGTGCGATGACCACGAGTGCTGGCCACATGAGGTAGATCATCAGGTAAGGGTCCTGGGACCTCACGATCACCGCTTCCCAGAAGGAGGCGTCGTCCGGCACTCGCCGATCGAGAATGCTCCAGGCACCGCACACCAGGAAACCTGCAAGCGCAGTCGGCACCGTCAGTCGCAGCAGTCCCGCGGGAGGGAGGCAGCGCGTCAGAAGGTCGGCTCGCCGCACGTTGCGTGTCGTCGGGGATGACACTGAAGGCTCACGACGGCTCATCGCATTGCTGCTGGCGGCACGGGCGCACGCAGCGCTCGCCCCTCGACCGCGACGAGCAGACCCGCAAGCATCACGGTGGTCACCACGGGTGGGAGCGCGCTCCCCTGTGCCAGCGCGGTCGGCAGCGCGGCGTTGTCGGTCGCGAACTCCTCGAGCCCCACCAGCGCGAGCACGGTGTCGAGGAGGAAGAGCGATCCCGGGACCGCGAGGAGCGCGAGGAACGGATTGGGCAGATGCAGGGCGACGACCGCACAGAGCGACGTGATCAGGGCACCGTGCACGGCGACCCAGAGAACCATGAAGGCCACGTACACCGCAGTCCCGTAGTGGGCGAGCTGGGTGAAGGTCATCTGTTCGGAGAAGGGGACCACCCGGTCCTCCGGATAGTAGGTCACCATGCCCGTGCCGGGAAGGATCACCAGGGACAAGCATGCGGCCACCGCGATGGCCCCGCCGAAGGTCACCGCACCGACGGACGTGGAACGGACCAGATGAGTGCGCAGATAGCCGCGCATGCCCCGCCTGGCCACGATGGGCATCCACCCGGAGCGTCGAGTCTCCTGGAGGATCACCGGCACGTAGAGGAGTGCGGCGAGGAAGCTGAACACCAGCGGGAGCAGGTTGCTCAGCGAGAACGCGAAATGATCCTCAGGATCGAAGATCACGTACGAGGGTGCGGCCCATATACCGAACACCGGCGGAATCGCCACGACCAGCAGCGCTACTACCAGAGAAGGCAGCGCGCGAGTGCTGAGGACTGCGAGGGGTCCTCCCCGCGCCGGATCGGTCCGTAAAGTGCGAGAAGGAGCCCTCATCGCCCAGTTCAGTTGCTCCTCCAAGAACCGGTGACTTGAACGTCGACACGCGTGTTCCAGTTCGTGCTGAACTGGACCCGAGCATTGCCTGCCTTACCGACAGAATTCTTCAGCGTCCTGGTCTCGCCGTCGTTCACACCACGCGTCCACGCGCCGGTGCCCCCTCCGGACTGCGCCTGCATCCTCGCATCAACGACGTGGCTACCCCCGACGCTCGAGCTCTTCAGCGTCCCCTCAGCACCAGTCGCGCTCTTCTTCTGATACGAGGTGTATCCATTGCCATTCAGCTTCCCCACCGTCGTGCTGTAGCTCTCGTAGCTGGTACCCGCGTAAGCACCCGCTCCCGAGAGCACCAGCGCCGCACCCGCAAACGCGAGCGCGCATCGCCGAACCAGGGAGTTCGTCATGTCAGCCCTTTCGTGCCAGCATCGATCGTTGCGACCCACTGCCAGCCACGCCGAGCAATCAGCGATCGATTGACTGGGTGAAGACTGGGTGAAGGCTGGGTAAAGACTGGGTGCGCGCTGACACTCTACCTATTGGTGTCCGAAGTCTCAAATCGCCCGGCGTTGACGCGTCTGGACCAGCAGACCACCTGTCGCGCTGCCACCCACAGCGCCATCGACTACCGCGGGATGCTTCCGGCTTCCCGTGACGTTGGTGATGCAGATACCGGCGATCGACGCGAGGAGCAGCGCTCCCGCCGCCTACTCGGGCGCATGCAATTCTGCGTCCCGCACCGGTCCACAGCGCACGATCGCGCCCCCGAGCGCCACGGGCGGGGTATGGGCCGGGCAGCGCTTGCGTGGCGGGGGCGGGGCACCCACGTAGGGCCCCGGTCGTGCCGGCTCCCACGCGGGAGCGGGGCGCCCGCGTCGGCCGCCCCGCTCGATCCTGCGCCGTCCGACGGCCCGGGTCAGTCCTCGGGCAGCTCCGCGAAGGCGGACTTCACGTCGTTGTACCAGCCCAGCGACTGCTTGGGGTGCATCCAGCGGGACCTCATCTCCTGGCGGGCCGGGCGGTGGGTCTCGTCGCCGGCCTTGACGGCTGCTCGGAGGTGCTTGTCCTGGGCCTTGATGACCTCGTCGGCGCTCTGGCCGCGGTGGCCGAGGTCGCAGGGTCCGCCCAGCTGCTGGCAGGTCATGGTCTTCATCGTCTCGTCCTTCCGTGACGGAATCGGTGGGGAACTGCTGTCACTGTGTCGACGCACGCGGGTCCGCGAATGTGACACCGGTGCTGGAAGTCATCGCGGGGCGGCGCCGTCGCGGCGCACCACCTGGGCGATCACCTCGGGAGCGGCACGGAAGTCGATGCGGGCGACGCACCCGCCGGTGACCATGAAGTCGAACAGCACCCTGGCCTGGCCGCGGTGGTACCAGGCCGAGCCGGGGCGGCCGTCGACGCTGACCGGCAGAGCGGCATGCGCCGCGCCGTTGAAGAAGCTCGCGATGTCCTCGCGGCCCTCGATCGCCTCCGGGGTGCCGGTCGCGATGGCGTCGGCGTCGGCGCGCACCACCGCGTCGGGAGCGAGCAGCTGCACCAGGCGGGTGAAGTCCCCGCCGCGGGCGGCGGCCATGAACGCGTCGACCACCTCCCAGTCGGCCAGCGCGTCCTCCGGACGGGGCTGGGCGACCTTGGCCCGGGCGCGGGAGGCGAGCTTCCGGGCGTTCTGCGCGGTGGTGCCCAGCGCCGCGGCGATGGTGGAGAACTCGACGCCGAAGCTGTCGTGCATCACGAAGGCGACGCGCTCGTTGGGGCTCAGCCGCTCCAGCACCAGCTGCAGGGCCGCGCCCACGGTGTCGGCGAGGGCGACATCCTCCGCCGGGTCGGGGGCGGCCGCCTCGAGGGCGATCTCCGCCTCGGGGACGGCGGTGCGGCGGCGCAGCCGGTCCAGGCACAGCCGGGTGGTGACCGTGGTGAGCCAGGCCGGGAGGTTCTCGATGTCACGGTCGGCCGCGGCCAGCCGCAGCCAGGCCTGCTGGACGATGTCCTGTGCCTCGTCCGGGTCGCCGAGCACCCGGGTCGCGAGGGCGACCAGGCGCGGACGCTCCCGCTCGAGGTCGCGGGCGAGCTCGTCGGGGTCGTGCCGCGGGGGCGTCGGCGAGTGCGGCGGGTGCGGAGCGGGTGCCTCCATGGCGTGGTCCTTCCCGGTGCGCCGGCGGCCCGGTCGGCCGGCGGCTCCTGCCCCGTCGACGCCTGCGGGGCCACGGACGTGACACGGTGCGGGATACCTCCCGGGCGCAGGTCATGCGCCCCGTCGGCCGTCGCCGCGCCGCGGCTCCCACAGCCGCAGGTTCTCACGGCGGGAGAACCACCACCAGATGCCGGCGGTGCACAGCAGGGTGGGAACGGCGGCGAGCAGGAACCCGGAGACGGTCACCTCGCCCTGCTCGAGAGCTCCGGGCACCAGCGGCGCGATCGCGAAGAGGGTCCAGTTGTTCGCCACGTGCAGCAGCACCGGGATCTCGATGCCGCCCGTCTTCCAGGCGAGCAGACCCATGAGCAGGGCGAAGAGCGCGATCTCGACCTGGCCCAGCGGTTCGTAGCCGTGCCCCAGCACGAACAGCGGCACGGGCAGCACGATGCCCAGCAGCGGCAGGCGCAGCCAGGTGCCCACGGCCTGCATCGGCAGCACCCGGAACACGTACTCCTCCCCGGCCGCCTGCAGCGGGCCGAGCACGAGCGCGATCCCCCAGGCGAGCACCACGGGGAGGGTCAGCGGCGGCACCACGATCTCCTCGCGCGCCAGCACCAGGTTCACGCCCACGTTCACCACCAGATACAGCGGCAGCACCACCAGCGCGACCCGGCCCATCAGACCCCAGCGGAAGCGGCCGGCCACCGAGTGGGCGATCCCGGCCCGGCCGTAACCGGCGAGCGTGCCCACCAGCACCGCGGGCAGCATCAGCGCGAGCATGCCGAGCATGAGCAGCTGGTCGATCGGGTTCAGCGGGTCGAGCAGCTCGGCGCTGGGCTCCGCCCCCGGCAGCGCCAGGGACAGCACCAGCACCAGCCCGAACATCTGCAGCAGCATCACCACGTACACCGCCGCGGACACGGCGAGGGTGACCAGCGGCCGCCACCAGTAGCTGCGGTGCGGCAGAGCCCGCGGCAGCCGGTGGAAGGCGACGGCATCGGTCTCGACCGGCCGGGGCAGCATCTCCGGGGCGGGTGCGGGCGGGTGGGAGAGGGTGGAGGTCCAGGTCATGGCACGATCCTCGGGCACATGCCGGGCCCCGCGCATCCGCCGAGGGGCGCGCGCTGCCGGACCGGACGGCGGACCCCACCGCTCCTGCCTCCTCCGCGCGGCATCGGCCATTCGGAGGATCCGCCCGCCCCGCAGCGCTCCCTACGCTGTTCCCATGACCGCGCCCGCCCCCTCTGCTCCCGTCACCCCGTCGGTGCGGGCCCCGCGTGCCTGGGCGACCGCCGGCGCGCAGACGCTCCTCAGCCTCGTCGTGGGCCTGTTCCTGCTCCTGATCGTCTTCGGCGAGCTGCTGGTCGAGTTCGCGGACGATCCGCCCGATGCGCTGGTGGCGATGCACGGGCTCGACCTGGTGGTGGGCCTGGTGCTCTCCCTCGCGATCGGCCCGCTGCGGTTCGTGCCCGCGGGTCGGGCGCAGGCGGTGCTGCACCTGGTGATCGCCGCGGCCGGGGGGATCAGCTCCTTCGCGCTGCCGGCCTCGGCGATCGCTCTGTACCGTCTCGGCCTGCGCCGACGCCTGCTGCTGGACGGGACGGCGCTCGCGCTGATCACCCTCACGACCACGGCGTGGGAGAACCTGTCGATGCGGCTGCGTCATGAGGAGCTCACCACGCTCCACCTCGTGACCCTCGGGGTCATGCTGCTCGGCGCGCTCGTGCCGCTCCTGCTCGGCCGGGTGGTGGGCACCCGCCATGAGCTGATCCGCTCCCTGCGCGAGCGGGCCGCCTCGGCCGACCGGGAACGGGAGACGGCCCAGCGCGAGGCGACCGCCCTGCGGCGCGGCCACGATGCGGAGGTCGCCCGAGTGCGCGCCGAGGAGCGGGCGGCGCTGGCGCGGGACATGCACGACAGCGTCTCCCATCATCTGGCGGCCATCGCGATGCACGCAGGCGCGATCGCCTACCGGGAGGACCTGCCGCCCGAGACGCTGCGTCGCACCGCCGGAACCGTGCGCGATGCCGCCCAGCAGGCCAACCGGGAGCTGCGGGAGGTGCTGGTGGCCCTGCGCACCGGCTCGGACGACTCGCCGCTGGCCACCATCCCGACCCTGCAGGAGACGGTGGACCGTGCCCACGCCGCCGGACAGGAGGCGACGCTCGAGCTGCAGGGCCTCGCACCCGATGCGCTCGAGCAGCTGGGCCGCGGCACCGTGGTGGCGCTGACGCGCATCCTCTCCGAGGCTCTGACCAATGCGGCCAAGCACGCTCCCGGCACTCCGGTGCGCGCGGTCCTCTCCCGCCGCGAGGACCTGGTGGTGCTCACCGTCGCGAACCCGCTGTCCCCGGGCGCCACCGAGGACGGCGCCACCGCCGAGGCCGGGCAGGCGCCGTCCACGGGGCACGGCCTCATCGGTGTCGAGGAGCGGGCACGGCTGCTCGGGGGCGGTGCCCGCTGGAGCTCCGCCGCGCAGACCTTCGAGATGGAAGCATGGATGCCATGGTGAACGACGCGACGGGTGACCAGCGGGTCCGTGTGCTGCTGGTCGATGACGAGGCCCTGATGCGCTCGGGTCTGCGCCTGATGATCGACGGCGCGCACGGCATCGAGGTGGTGGGAGAGGCGGCCGACGGGCAGACCGCCCTCGACCAGATCGCGGCGCTCTGCCCCGACGTGGTGCTGATGGACATCCGCATGCCTCGCATGACGGGCCTGGAGGCGCTGCGCGCGCTCACCGCCCGCGGCGACGCGGTGCGGGTGGTGATGCTGACCGCCTTCGACACCGACGAGTTCCTGCTGCAGGCGCTGCGGGCGGGCGCCGTCGGCTTCCTGCTCAAGGACTCCCCTCCCGAGGAGGTGGTCCGCGCGGTGCTCGACGCGGCCGCGGACCGCTCCCGCTTCTCCCCCGATGTGCTCGCGCGCCTGGTGCGCCTCGCCGCGGCCGGCGGCGGGACCGATGGCGAGGCCGACGCGAGCGGGCCCGGCGAGAGCGGCCATCACGGCGAGGCGGCCGAGGGCGGGACGGCGGGCGTTTCCCGCGGAGGGGCCGACGAGCCTCCGTCCGCCCCGGAGGGCATCACCGAGCGGGAGTGGGACGTGGCGCGCCTGGTGGCCCGGGGCCTGGCCAATCAGCAGATCGGCGAGCAGCTGTTCATGTCGGTCGCGACCGTGAAGACGCATCTGGGCAGGCTCTATCACAAGCTGCAGGTCACGAACCGGGTCCAGCTCGCGATCCGGGTGCTCGAGCTGGGCGGCTGAGCGCACCCGGGACTGTCACCCTCAAGGTCTGCGCGCGGAGGCTGCCGTCCCCGGCGCGGCGCGCGGCGGCTCCGCGTCAGGCCGTCGCACGTTCAGCAGCGCAGCCCGCTCCATCCGCACGATTCACACCATCGTGAGCACGGTGATCACCGCCACCAGAAGGGTGGCCGCCCACAGCGCCATCACCCATCGCGGGATGCCTCCGGGCTTCGCCGTGACGTTCGTGATGTAGATGCCGGCGATCGACGCGAAGAGCAGCGCTCCGGCGATGATGGCCAGGACGGTGGTCAGAACGCTCATGACACGGCCCCTGTTCTCAGAATTCCCAGCCCCATCCCGAGCCCACCTCTCTGCTCACCAGCACATTTGCCCGCGAGCATAAGCGACCCAGATGCATGCCCCGGCATCGCGATCGGTCGGCCGCTCCACCACGCCCCCACCCCGCCGGCGGCGCGACTCGCCAGGTCTGCCCCGCACGCGCCCGCGCGGCTGCATGCAATTCTGCGTCCAGCACCGGTGTTCCCGCCCCACACCGGTGCACAGCGCACAATTGCGACGCTCCTCCGGCCGCTCGTTGCGGTCAGCTGCACTTCCGGAAGGTCTTGCCTCCGGGCATCCCATAGCGCTTCCCGGTGTATCCACCGTCATCGGCATAGGGGATCTCCGGCCCGTAAGGCACGCAGCTCGAGCCCCCGCCGCTCGATGTTCCGCCACCCGAGGAAGAACCACCGGAACCACTCGCACTGCCCGAGCCGCCTGAGCCGCCCGAGCTGCCAGAGCTGCCAGAGCTGCCAGAGCTGCCAGATGATCCTCCGGAAGCTCCTGACTTCTCGCCACCCGACGTCCCGGTGGCCGGCGCCGGCGACGACGGCGTGTCTGCGACGGGCACGCTTTCGGCCTTCTCTGCGCGTTCTCGCTCCTCGCGTTCCCGTTCCTCGCGCTCCTGCCGCTCCTTCTCCTCCTGCTCCTGCCGCTCCTGCTCTTCACGCTCTCGGCGCTCTCGCTCGATCCGCTCCTGCTCCAGGCGTTCTTGCTCCTCGTCGTAGGAGGTCTTCAGCTCCTCGAGCGCGGCGTGCGCGGACGCCGCCCGTTGCTGGACATCCTCCGCGTCCTCACGCAGCGCCTCGAGGGACGACTCGACCAGCTCGCCGGCGAACACGGCGTTGCCGAGCCCGGGCAGCCCGTCCACGTCCAACTCCTCGATGAAGACATCAAGCTCCTCGACCGTGCTGGCTGCACCGGCAAGCGCGTTCGCCGGGTCACCCTCGACCGTTGCCGGCACTTCGTCCACTGCAGAGCTGAGAGCCTGCAGCTGCCCGGGCAACGTGCATCCGGTCTCCGCTGCGAAGAGACCAAGGCCCTCTTCCTGCGCTTCGTTCCAGGCCTTCTCCACCTCCGGCAGGAAGCGGTCGTTCGGGGCGAAGTACACCGGGGCCCCGAGACCTTCTCTCGCGATCTCCGCGTTGATCAGCGAATCCGATTCGTACACGGCTGCCAGGGTGCGGTCGTAGGGGTCGAGCCGCTCCTGGTCGTACTCGAGCTCGATCTCGGTACCGGCAGGAAGCCTCTCGGTGAGGAACTCGGTGGCCTCGGGACCGAGGCACTGCACCGGCATGTCCGGGTGCTTGGTCTCCGGGGTGTCCACGTTCAGCAGGCGGAGAGTGGTCTCCTCGCCCGCGACCTGAGCGATGAGCGTGTCCCCGTCGATGACACGCACGACGACGCCCTTGCCGTCGTCGTTATCGCACGCTGCCAGTGTCGTGCCACCGACCACCACCGCGGCGGTGACAGCGGCCAGCCGGCCCATGAAGCGCCGAACATTCCGTCCTCGACGCAGCGCAGAACTGCTGCTCACGCTCATGACCACTGTGCACCTCGACTCGATAGCTCACCTCAGATGCTCGAATCATCACCCATGACCTCTCGCTTCGAGACACGTTTCGTCCCATGTATCCGACCTCATACTCGGATCTCGCGAAACACCGCCCACAGGTGATGCGGCGCGGGGGCCGCCCGATGCTTCTCGTCATGGCCAGCAGCGACTTTCCGGCTTTCCGAGCGCGAGTGCGGTCTGAGACGCGGGCGCTGGCGCCCATCGACTCGACTGCTCCCCGCAGTTGTGCGCCTGGATCCGGTAACCGGCGCCTTCACCGGTGCACAGCGCACAATTGCGATCCCGAGCGCCAGGGGTGCGGGCGGGCCGGCGGATCCCGAGCGCCAGGGGCGGGGTGCGGGGCGGGCGGATATCGCGTGGCGGGGGCGGGGGTGCCCGCGTAGGGTCCCGGTCATGCCGGTTCCCTCGCTTCCCGACGCCCTGGCGAGCGTCGGCCCGTCCACCACGTACCGCGAGGTCGAGGCGCACCTGCGCGCTGCCGGGTGGACGCCCTGCGGCGCCGGGGACTGGGCGTTCGCGCTCGCCTCGCCCGGCGGTGACGTGGTGGCGCGGATCAGCCCCTTCGACCCCGTCGGCCCGTACACCGCGCGGCTGTACCGCGAGGCCGCCGGCACCGAGCTCGTCCCCCGCCTGCTGGCCCACCACCGGCTCGCAGGCGGCGCGGACCTGCAGGTCATGGAGCGTCTGGAGGAGGTCCCGGAGGCGGCTGCGGCCGAGTTCCTGGAGCGGCTCGCGCGGCCCGTCCCCGCGCTCTCCGCGCTCGCGGCCGTGGTGCGTCGGGTGCATGACGTGGCTCTGCGCGAGCTGGCGTGGTGCGGTCCGCTGGACACGAACCCGTCGAACATCATGCGCGCGGCCGACGGGCACCTGGTGCTGATCGACCCGTACTACGCGGACGGCCCGCACCTGTACGCCCTGGCCGCGCAGGAGCCGGCGCGCTTCGTCACCACCATCCCCGCCGAGGCGCGGCGCCACCTCACCGAGATCCCGCTGGCCGACTCCGGCCCCTGGCCCGTCGCAGAACGCGAGGCGATGGCGCGGGCCGTGCGCGAGGCCGACGCCCGACAGGCCTCGACGAGCCCGCGACGGGATGGGCGGCGGCCCATCGCCGACGAGCCTGCGGCCGACGCCCGCGCCGCCGAGGAGCTCATCGCCGAGGCCGCCGCGGCGAGCGTGGACGGCTGGGGCTTCGCACACCTCGACGGCCGTGCCACCGAGGAGCGTCCGCCGTGGGGATACTCGGCCCTGCTCGCCGAGGCGGTGGCGCAGGCGGAGGTCGCGGTCGATCTCGGCACCGGCGGCGGGGAGGTGCTCGGGCAGTGCCCGCGCCTGGCGGTGCAGCAGCATGTCACCGAGGCGTGGGCGCCGAATGCGGACCGGGCGCGCGAGCTGCTGGGGCCGCGCGGGGTGCGCGTCCACGAGACGGCGCCCGGAGACCCGATCCCCCTGCCGGACGGTGCCGCGGACCTGGTCACCTCCCGCCACCCGGTGGCGCCGGACTGGCCGGAGATCGCCCGCGTGCTGGCCCCGGGCGGGCAGTACCTGGGCCAGCACGTCGGCCCGTCCTCGGCCTTCGCGCTGATCGAGCATTTCGTCGGCCCCACCACGGCGGCGCAGCGCCGCAGCCGCCACCCCGAGGACGAGACCGCCGCGGCCCGTGCCGCGGGGCTCGAGATCACGGAGCTGCGCACCGCGCGGCTGCGGATGGAGTTCTTCGACGTGGGCGCTGTGGTGTGGATCCTGCGCAAGTGCGTGTGGTGGGTGCCGGATTTCGACGTGGACCGCTACCGGGACGAGCTGCTGGCGATGGACCGGATCATCCGCCGCGACGGCTCCTTCCTCGCCCATTCGACCCGGCACCTGCTGCGCGCCCGGCGTCGCTGACCCGGTGCCGGTCTCGTCCGGGCGCCGGGTTGGGTAGCGTCAGCGGGTGTGGAGACCACCCCGGCGCGCCCTCCCCTGACCTGTTCGGTCGTGGTGCCCGTGCGCGATGACGCGCCGGAGCTGCGCGGCCTCCTCCAGGCCCTCGCGCAGCAGACGCGACCGGCGCTCGAGGTGATCGTCGTGGACAACGGCTCGAGCGATGGGAGCGCGGAGCTGGCCCGCGCCGCCGGCTGCACCGTGCTCGAGCATCCCGTCCCCGGCATCGCCGGCGCGGCCGCAGCGGGGTACGACGCCGCGCGAGGGGACCTCATCGTGCGCTGCGATGCGGACAGCCGGCCGTCGCCCGGATGGCTCGCGGCGCATCAGCACGCGCACGCCCACGGCGCGGCAGGCACGGTGCTCGTCACCGGCCCGGGCTGGTTCCGCCTCCCCCGGCCGTGGTCGGGACTCGTCTCCGCCGTGTACGTCGGCGGATACCTGCTGCTGACCGCTGCCGCCCTCGCGCACGCGCCCACCTTCGGCACCACGATGTCGATGCCGCGCAGGTGGTGGCGCGAGGCCCGCACGACGGCCTCACGCAGCCCGGACGTGCACGACGACATGGATCTCTCGTTCCAGGTGCGTCCCGGCGAGCGGGTGCGGGTGCGCCGCGCGGTGGGCGTGAGCATGTCCCCGCGCGCCCTGCGCCTGGACCGCGGCCAGCTGCTGCGCTGGCGCCGCGCGGCATACACCCTCCGGCGGAACTGGCGGCGGGAACGGCCGTGGGAGCGCTGGCGGGCGCGGTGCGCGGCCGCCTCCGGGCTCGGTGCAGGGCACCGGGAGCACGACGGATGACGGGGCGCGAGCGATGAGTCGCACCGGAGGGGTCCTCCCCGGCCTCGCCCGGCTGCTGGTGCGCTGGTCCGGCCTGGCGATGGCGGCCGGCTTCGCCCTCGCGGGCATGTGGGTGGAGGTGGCGGTGTCGATGCTGGACGCGCTCGCGCGGGTGGTGGCGTGGCGGTCCCGCCTGCCCTGGGGGTGGGAGATCGCGACCTCGCTGGCGTGCCTGGTCGCCGCCGTCAGCTCGTTCCTGCTGCTGTACGAGAGGCTCCCCGGCTGGGACAAGCCGGTGCACGCGGTGCTCACCGGTCTGCTGGCCGTGCTCGCGGTCCACGTGCTCTCCGCCTCCGCGCCGACGATGCCCCGGATCATCATCGCCGGCCTGCTGCTCGCGGCGACCTGGGAGCTGCTGGAGCTCGCAGACCATCACTGGGTGGACCCGACGGTGCACGTCGCGGCGCTGGACACCGTGACGGACCTGCTGGCGGGAATGGTCGGGGCCGTCGGCGCCGCACTGCTGTGGCGCCGACGGGACGGCGGTGCCGGCTGAGCGGTCAGCGACGCGGCACGGTGGACTCCCCCGGGCCGAGCGCGCCGACCACCCGGTGCGGCACGTAGGGGGCCTCGAGCGCCGCGAGCTCCTCGTCGCTCAGCGCGAGATCCAGGGCGCCGAGCGCGGCATCGAGGTGGCCCGTCTTCGTCGCGCCGATGATCGGGGCGGCGACCGGCTGCTTCGCGAGCAGCCAGGCCAGCGCCACGTGCACCCGCTCCACACCGCGCTGCTCGGCGATGCGCGCCACCTGTTCGACGATCTGCCGGTCGGTGGCCTCGGTGGTGTCGTACTTCGACTTCGCGGTCTCGTCGGTGCGGGCCCGTTCGGTCTGCGCATCCCAGTCGCGGGTGAGCCGCCCGGCGGCGAGCGGGCTGTACGGGGTCGAGGCGACGCCGAGCTCGCGCAGCAGCGGCATCATCTCGCGCTCCTCCTCGCGGTACAGGAGGTTGTAGTGGTTCTGCATCGAGATGAACTTCGTCCACCCGTTCACCTCGGCCACGTGCTGGGCCTGCAGGAACTGCCAGGAGAACATCGCCGAGGCCCCGATGTAGCGGACCTTGCCCGAGCGGACCAGGTCATCCAGCGCCCGCATCGTCTCCTCGATCGGGACGGAGTAGTCCCAGCGGTGGATGATGTAGAGGTCGATGTAGTCGGTGCCGAGGCGGCGCAGGCTGTTCTCGACCTCGCTGAGGATCGCCTTGCGGGACAGGCCCTGGCCGTTGGGGCCGTCGTGCATGCGGCCGTGCACCTTGGTGGCCAGCACGATCTCGTCGCGCCGCGCGTAGTCGACCAGCGCCTTGCCGAGGATCTCCTCGCTGCGGCCCAGGGAGTACACGTTCGCGGTGTCGAAGAAGGTGATGCCCGAGTCCAGGGCGTGCTTGATGACGGGCCGCGAGGCGTCCTCGTCCAGCACCCACTGGTGGATCCACCTCTCGCGGTCCCCGAACCCCATGGCGCCCAGGCACAGGCGCGAGACGTCCAGTCCGCTGCTGCCCAGCTTCACGTACTCCATCGCATTCTCCTTCACCGGGTTCCCGGGCCGATCCGCCCGGACGGCCCCATGCTCGCACCGCCGCTCACGCGCAGGGAGGGCCTGCCAGTCCACCCCTCGTGCTGCGGCCCGTGCCATCCTGGTCGTCGACCCCGACCACGAAAGCAGGCACGACCATGCCCTCCCCGCGTGATCTGGCGAGCCCGCTGGGCCGCGCCCGGATGTTCTTCGCGATGCTCTCCGCCTCGAAGCTGCGGGCACCGCTCGGCCGCATTCTGGCCGGCGACGGTGCGCCCGAGCGTCCGGACGTGCACGAGCCGCTGTCGCGGATCGACTGGTTGGGACCCGACGGCGAGGTGGACGCCGCGGCGCTGCGGGAGATCACCGAGGTGCTCGGGGTGATGCGCTCCTCGGAGGCGATTCTCGAGGTGGGGCGGCTGGACGGGATCCCGGTGAAGACCGAGGACTCCCGAGAGGTCAGCGCTCGCATCGTGCGGATCGTCTTCGAGCGGGTGGGTGCCGACCGGGTGCTCACCGAGGGGGAGCTGAACGCCGCGATCGCGATGTTCGCCGCCGATGTCGCGCTGGTGCGGCGGGACGCCGTGGATGCCAGGGTGCTGACCCGCTCCGCCGACGGCGCCTCCTACCGTCTCGCCCCGCCCGCCTGACGGGCCGGGGCGGTGCAGCGGGCCCGATGACTGCGGGCTGTCACTCGTCCAGGTGCTTGCGGAGGGCCCGGGCCCCGCGGCTGAGCAGCGGGTATCCGATGAGCAGGAACGCCCACCAGAAGGTGACGTCGAGGAAGCGGAAGAAGATCACCGCGAAGATGAGGAGGCCGACGCCCGAGCCGAGCACCCCGAGCAGCTGGGAGAGCAGCGATCTGCCCCGCTTCCCGCTGATCCCGGTCGCCGATTCGAACTCCGACCTCCACTGAGGCTGTTCCTCGTGCTCGGCGGGGATGGCCTCGTCCCCGGTGATCCTGCCGAAGCGCGGCGCCATCGTCTCGGCGTCCCGCGGCTCCTGCGGCACCGAGAAGTCGGGATCCGGCCGCGGAGAGCCGGAGGTGGTGCCGGCCGAGAAATCACTGGACCAGCCACCCCCGTCGGCCGCACCGGTCGGTCCCCCGAGGCCGCGGTCCTTCCCACCCAGCCAGGACGGGTCCCCGCCCGGGCCGTGATCGTCATTCCCCCATCTTTTCGTCATGCGCCCATCGTAGGCACTGCCCGTCGCGGACACGACACCATCGCCCAGGGTTCCAACGGCGCGGTGACCAGGGGCGCGACCGCTTTCACGCGTCGGCCCGCCCGCTGTTCCCGAGGCACGGGATGGGGCCGCGCCTCCGCCCCGTCGGCCCCTTCCCCGCGGTTCGACACAGGCGTATTCTGAAATCCACAGCGTCGAGCGGGAAACCCGCTTCCCAGCCGTGCGGTCGGTGCGATCACCACGCCGGCCGACCCGTCGGAGCTCCTGCACGGAGCAGACGAAGGAAGGGAACGACATGTTCATCGACGGCCCCGTCGACCCACCCCTGACCCGGGCATACGACGACCCCGCACGCGCACCCGTGAGATGGGCGGCGATCGTGTGCGGGATATTCTTCCTCGCGATCGGCTTCGCCGGATTCGTGCCCACCGTGACGGCGCACCTGAACACCATCGAGATGGGCTACGGCTCCGGGGCGATGGTGCTGGGCATCTTCCAGGTGTCCGTGCTGCACAACGTCGTCCACCTGCTGTACGGCGTGGTCGGCATCGCGCAGTCGAGATTCTCGTACTCGGCGCGGCGGTACCTGCGGCTCGGCGGCGGACTCGCCGCGGTGCTGTGGCTCTTCGGCCTGCTCGTCGACCGGGGCTCGTACTCGAACTTCCTGCCGCTGAACACCGCGGACGAGTGGGCGTACTTCGCGATCGCGCTCGTGATGATCGGCCTGTCGTTCCTGTCCGGCGACGTCACGCCCACCCGGAAGGCTGACCGGCACTCCTGACCGTCGAACGCGGAACACCGCGCGGGTCGCCGCACCGGGCGATGCCCACCTCCCAGGAGTTCATCATCCTGGTCACCATCACGTGCGACCTGCGCAGATCCGCGATATGATGTTTTCATCATGCCACTATCCCAGCATCAGCGTCCCCTCTACGAGGTGAAGGCGAACCTCTTCAAGGGTCTCGCCCACCCGTACCGCATCCGCATCCTCGAGCTCCTCGTCGATGCCGAGGAGGTCAGCGTCGCCGCGCTCCAGGCCGATACCGAGCTCGAGGCCTCGCACCTCTCCCAGCACCTGGCCGTGCTGCGCCGCCACCGCCTGGTGAGCTCCGAGCGCCGGGCCAGCCACGTGTACTACCGCCTGGCCGATCCGCGCATCGGCGAGCTGCTGGCCGTGGCCCGCGCGCTGCTGCTCACCATGCTCAGCGAGGACCGCGATCGGCTCAGCGCCGCGCAGAGCCTGCCGGAGATCCGGGGGGTGCAGCTGTGAACGTCCCGCCCGCATCGCAGCGCGAGGCCGCGGCCCCGACCATCCCCCAGCGCATGCGCGCCGCGCTCGTGCGCTCCCGCGATCTGTGGCCCGCCCGCGAGGACTACCGCCTGCTGCCGAAGACCTGGCGGAAGGACCTCATCGCCGGCGTGACCGTCGGCATCGTCGCCCTGCCCCTCGCGCTCGGGTTCGGTGTGAGCTCCGGGCTGACCGCCGAGCAGGGCCTGATCACCGCGATCGTCGCCGGTCTGCTCGCCGCCGTGTTCGGCGGCTCGAACGTGCAGGTCTCGGGGCCGACGGGCGCCATGGTGGTGGTGCTGGTCCCGATCGTCGCCAACTACGGCGCCGGCGCGATCGCGGCCGTGACCCTGCTGGCGGGTCTGCTCGTGATGGCGACCGGCCTGCTGCGCCTGGGCAAGGTGGTCTCGATCATCCCCTGGCCGGTGATCGAGGGGTTCACGCTCGGCATCGCATGCATCATCTTCATGCAGCAGATCCCGCTGATCACCTCCTCGGATCCGGCCGTACCCGGGGAGCTGAGCTCGAACGCGCTGGTCGCGGCGGTGCAGTCGCTCACGACCGCCGATGCGACCTACCTGCTGTGGGCACTCGGCGCGGTCGCGATCGTGGCCGCCTGCATGGTCATCGCCCCGCGGATCCATCCCTCGATCCCCGGCTCCCTGATCGGCATCGCCGTGGTGGCCGTCCTCGCCGCGCTGCTGCCGGGACCGCTGGCCACGATCGGCGCGATCCCCGCCTCGCTGCCCGCCCCCTCGGTGCCGAGCATCGACCCGGAGCTGCTGGGCGTGCTGCTGCCGGCCGCGGCGACCGTCGCGGCGCTGGCGGCGATCGAGTCCCTGCTCTCGGCCCGCGTGGCAGGTTCGATGGCGGAGACGGGTGCCTTCGATCCCGACCGCGAGCTGGTGGGCCAGGGCGTCGCCTCGGTCGGCGCCTCCCTGTTCGGCGGCATGCCGGCCACCGGCGCGATCGCCCGCACCTCCGTCTCCCTGCGCGCCGGGGCGCGCACCCGTGCCGCCTCGATCGTGCACGCGCTGGTGCTGCTGGCGGTGGTGTACGTCGCCTCGGGGCCGGTGGGGATGATCCCGCTCGCCGCGCTGGCCGGTGTGCTGTTCATGACGGCCGTGCGGATGGTGCGCCTGGCCACGGTGCGCTCGATCCTCACCTCGACCCGCTCCGACGCGTGGATCTTCACGATCACGGCGCTGGTGACGGTCTCCTTCGACCTCATCATCGCGGTGCTCATCGGGGTGGCGCTCGCGGCGGTCGTGGCCCTGCGCGGCGCGGCCCGCACCACGGGCGTGGCCCTCGAGCCGATCCGCGCCGAGGAGCCCAGCCCGCTGGACACCTCGATCGTGGCGGTGCGCTTCCAGGGCCCGCTGTTCTTCGTCTCCTCCGAGCGGGTGTTCGAGACGGTGATGGAGGTGGGCTCGGTCTCGGTGGTGATCCTGCGCCTGGCCCGGCTCGAGCGGGTCGACGCCACCGGCGCGCAGGTGCTCGCGCAGATCGTGCGGGGCCTGGAGCGGCGCGGCATCACCGTGCTGATTAAGGGGGTGCAGGACAGCCACAGCGTCCTGTTCCGGCAGGTCGGGGTGCTCGCGGCCCTGCGTCACCACAAGCATCTGTTCGTGGACTTCGCCAGCGCCCTCGAGCACGCCCGCTCGCACGTGGAGCGGGAGCGGGCGGCCGAGGAGCTGGAGCGGGCGAGCGAGCAGCGGCCCGCGGCCGGCCTCCCGCCCTCCACGACGCCACGGTCATCCGGTGGCTCTCAGCCAGCACACGCCCCCGAATAGGCGGGGATCTGCTCGCAGAGCGCCACTGGATGCCACGACGCCGATGCGCCGGGGCCCGGGGACCAGGGCCGCTGCGGGGCACCAGCTCGCCCGGCCCCGCACGGTGACGGCACCCCGGCGCCGATGCGCCGTGGCCCGGTTCAGGCCACGCGCACCAGTTCGCGGCGGCGCTCGCTGAGCTCCTCGGAGGTGCTCCAGCCTGCGAACAGCCCGGCGCCCGGCTCGAGCTGACGGCCCGCGGCGAGGGTCCCCACCCTCACGGGCTCGAAGCCGATCCGGTGCAGCAGCGCCGCGACCGCGTCGGCCGCCTGCGGATCGTCCGCCGCCAGCGCGATGGCACGGCGGTGCGGGTCACCGCCCTCGCGGCCCTGATCCTCGACGTCGTGATACCCGATGTGGTTGAGGGTCTTCACCACCCGTGCGCCCGGCAGGTGCGCAGCGAGCAGCTCGCTGGTGGAGAGCAGGCCCTCCGCGTCGCCGAGCGTGCGCCGAGCGGCCGCGACGGCGGCGGCATCCGCCTCACCCCAGGGGTTGGTCGCGTCGATCACCACGGCGCCGTGGAGGGTGGCCGGGTCGAGGGTGAGCGCCACGTGCAGGGGCACGGTGATCGCGACGACCTCGCAGGTGGAGGCGAGCTCCGCGACCTCCACGGGATGTGCGCCGGGCAGGGCGGCGGCGAGCGCGGCGGCCGGGGCACGGCCCGAGACCCGCACCTCGAGACCGCGACGCAGCGCGGTGCGGGCCAGGGCGCGGCCGATCTTCCCCGGCCCCATCACGCCCAGGCGCGCCGGCTGCCCGGTGCGGCGCACCGTCTCGCCATGGCGCAGCACCGTCTCGCCGTGGCGCAGCGCTCCCGCGCCCTGGCTCGGGGCCCGCTCCCCCTGGCTCGCCGCCGCCTCGCCGTGGCGCAGCGCCGCCTCCAGCAGCTCCCGCCCGAGGGCGTCGTTGCGGCGGTGGCAGGGGGCGTTGGTGTGGGGCCGGGCGAAGGCGCCGATGGGCAGCTCGGAGGTCCAGGGGCCGACGGCCCAGAGCCGCGGCCGGGCGGTGCCGTCGGGGCCGATCACGCTGTGGCGGGCATCGACCTCGAGGCTCCCGGGCGTGGCGGCGGATTCCCGGCCCACGGCGGCGGACCCGCCGGTGACGAGGTCCCGCAGGAGCGGGTTCGTGGACTCGACCAGGGATGCCTCGGGCAGGAAGGCGTCCAGCAGCGCGTCGGCCGTGACGTGGGCGCCGGCGGCGCCGCGGGCGGTGAACCGGCCCGTGGACTCCTCGGCCCGCACCTGCACCCGCGGGCCCAGGAAGCGCACCACGCCGGCGCGCTCGAGCGCGAGCAGCTGGTGGAGGCGGTGCGGGGGCGGGCCGGAGTCGACGAAGCTGAACAGCGAGTGCCACCAGCGCGGATAGTCGCCCTGCGCTCCCGGGCGCAGGCGCGTGGCGGGCAGCTGGTCCACGAGCACCCCGTGCAGGCGCAGCAGCAGCTGGAACAGGGCCCGGGCGGAGGAGGCGTCGCCGCGGGTGCGGGCGTGGAGATCGGTCTCGATGTGGCGCACCACCGCATCGCGGGTGACCTGTGGATGCGCCTCCCCCTCGAGCCAGGACAGCGGGTCGTCGAGCCATGCCAGCGGGTCCTCCCCCGGGGCGGCGGAGGGGGCGCCCGGCACCCAGCGGCGGATCTCGGCGGCGATCAGCGGCACCACGTCGGCCCGGAAGTCGAGGCGCCCCTGCGCGTCCTCGCGGGCGCGCAGGTTCTCGGCCGTGACGTGCACGAGGTCGCCCGGGCCGGCCGGGGCGCCCTCGTCGCGCACCTTGGAGTGGTACGGCACGCCGCGGCGGGAGCCCACCCAGAGCCGCGGCTCGCGCCCGGAGGGCCGGTAGCTCAGCCGGTCGGGGTCTCCCGGCAGCGGTGCGGGCTCGAACACGCCGCCGCGCCCCTCGGAGAGCAGGGCCATGAGGTCGATGAAGGCCAGCCCCATGCCGCGCACGATGACGTCCTGCCCCGGGGCGAGGAGGTCCAGCTGCGCGTCGGAGGCCTGTGACGGCGCGAGGTAGGTGCCGCCGTGGCGGCGGGCGAAGACGGCCAGCTGATGGCGCTCGGCCGAGGGTCGGGAGTCGGTGTGCCCGGCGGCGAGCAGCAGCAGATCCGCGTGCAGCGGCGCCCGGTCCTCGAGCTCGACCGTCCAGGCGGTGCCGTCGGCGGGGCCCACGGCGGCAGCGGGGCGCACGCCGTCGGCGGAGCGCACGGCGGTGGCGGTGGTGCGGTGCACGGCGACCGAGACGGTGCTGGGCAGCGCCGCGAGGACCTGCCCGAAGAACCACTCGAGGTAGAGCGCCTGCACGCGGCGGCTCGCGAAGTCGGTGGGCTGCAGCGCTTCGATCTCGGCGAGCCGCTCGGTGCCGGCGGTGGGGGCGGCGATGGTGCCGCGCCGGATCCCCTCGGCCCATTCGGCGAGCGAGGGTCCGGTGCGGACGGGGCCCTCGCAGTCCACGGTCTCGTCGGGGTGGATGGAGACGTCCGCCGCCCGGGAGTTCATCAGCAGCAGCGGGCTCTCGTGGGCCCGCCAGATCCGGCCGGCGCCGGGCATGTGCGGGTCGACGATGTCCACGTGCAGCGGGGTGCGCGCGAGGCGTTCGGCCGCGGCGGGCTGGGCGGCGCTCGCGCCGAGGCGCTCGAGGACGCCGATCGCACGGGGTCCGCCGCCGACGAGGACGAGGCGTGTGCGCGCCGGGCTGATCCGAGAGGTCATCCGTCGGGGTCCCTTCTGAGGTGCTTCTGTGTCGCTCCATGACGGGTCATAGCCGCCACCTTGCATGTCCATTAGATTCGCTTATAGCGTCGGCTCCTGCAAGCCAGGACCGCTCGCCGGTTCACGTCCCGTCACGGAAGGCACCTCATGACCTCCTCCGTCGTCTCCCCCGAGACCGACCGCCGCCCCCCGGAGGCCGCTGCGGCCCTCGACCGCGCCCCGGCGACGGGACGGCAGGAGATGTCGTGCCCCCGCCCGGACGCATCGGCCGACGGGCCGACCGCTGACGCCTCCGCCGCCGACGGGTCGGCGCCCGCCGCGCACGCCCCTGAGCCGCCCGCCGAGGACCTCTCCCACCTGCGCGTGGTCCCGGCCAAGCACCCGGGCCGGCTGGTGCTCGCGCTCCTCGTCGGCCTCGCGGTGCTCGTGGTGCTGTATTCCTTCGTCACCAACCCGCGCTGGGAGTGGGGCGTGGTGGCGCAGTGGTTCTTCGCGGAATCGATCATCCGCGGCCTGCTGGAGACGCTGCGGCTCACCGCCGCGGCCGGTGCGATCGGCTTCGGCCTGGGCCTCGTGCTCGCCCTCATGCGGCTGTCGAAGTCCTCGCTGATCTCCGGCGTGAGCTGGACCTTCTCCTGGGTCTTCCGTTCCACGCCGCTGCTGGTGCAGCTGCTGCTCTGGTACAACCTCGGCTACCTGTACGAGCAGGTGAGCCTCGGGATCCCGTTCACCGGCGCGACCTTCTTCGAGGCCCGCACGAGCGATCTGATGACCCCGATGCTCGCGGCGATCCTCGGGCTCGGGCTGCACCAGGCCGCCTACGCCGCCGAGCTGATCCGCGGCGGCATCCTCTCCGTGGACCAGGGGCAGCTGGAGGCCGCCAGCGCGCTGGGCATCCCCGCCCGCGACCGCTCGCTGCGGATCGTGCTGCCGCAGGCGATGCGGGCGATCCTGCCTCCCGCGTTCAACGAGATCATCGGCCTGGTCAAGGGCACCTCGATCGTGTACGTCCTCGCCCATGCCGAGCTGTTCTTCACCGTCCAGCTGATCTACGGCCGCACCCAGCAGGTGCTGCCGATGCTGCTGGTCGCGACGCTCTGGTACGTGGTGATCACCTCGGCGCTGTCCGTCGGCCAGTACTACATCGAGCGCCACTTCTCCAAGGGAGCCCTGCGCACCCTGCCTCCCACCCCGCTGCAGTCGCTGCGCGCCCGCCTGGGCCGCCGGCGCCCCACCCCGACGGGAGCCCCCGCATGAGCCTGTCCACCCTGCTGCGCCGCGAGCGCGCACCCCGTCCCGCCCCTGCCGCGGCACCGACCGGCGGCCTGGTCGAGATCCGCGGCGTCCACAAGTCCTTCGGCGACCTCGAGGTGCTGCGCGGCATCGACCTGCGGATCGAGCCCGGCTCGGTCACCGTGATCCTGGGCCCCTCCGGCTCGGGCAAGTCCACGCTGCTGCGCTCGATCAACCACCTCGAACCCGTCACGCAGGGTCTGATCAGCGTGGACGGCGAGGTGATCGGGTACCGCCGCGACGGGGACCTGCTGCACGAGCTGCACGAGCGGGAGGTGCTGCGCCAGCGCACCGCCATCGGCATGGTGTTCCAGAGCTTCAACCTCTTCGCCCACATGACGGCGCTGGCGAACGTCGTCGAGGCGCCGCGGCGCGCCCTCGGCATCCCGCGCCGGCGGGCGGAGGCCCGAGCTCGTGAGCTGCTCGCGCTGGTGGGCCTGTCGGACAAGACCGAGGCCTATCCGCGCCAGCTCTCCGGCGGGCAGCAGCAGCGGGTCGCGATCGCCCGGGCCCTCGCCCTCGACCCGAAGGTGCTGCTGTTCGACGAGCCCACGAGCGCCCTGGACCCCGAGCTGGTCGAGGAGGTGCTCGAGGTGATCCGCTCGCTCGCCCGCGCCGGCACCACGCTCGTGATCGTCACCCACGAGATCCCCTTCGCGCGCGACGTCGCCGACACCGTGGTGTTCATGGACCGCGGCCGGATCGTCGAGCAGGGCCCGCCCGCAGAGGTCCTGGACCGCCCGCGCCACGACCGCACCCGCGCCTTCCTGCAACGGGTCCGCACCGACGCCGGGCCGCCGTCGGACCTCTCCACCACCACGCCTGACCTGCCTCTCCATCACCCCGAGGATCCTTCATGACCGCCCTTCCCCCGCCCTCGCGCCCGGCCTCCGCCGCCGCGCCCGCGACCCGTCGGCCCACCGGGCCCCGCCTGACCCGCCGCGCCCTGGCCGCCTCCGGCCTGCTGCTGCCCGCCGCCCTGCTCGCGGCCTGCTCCGACCCGGCGCCCGCCGCCTCCGGCAGCGGCGGCTCCGGAGCCTCCGACGGGGGCGGCGAGAGCGACAGCGGCATCGACACCTCCGGCACGCAGGAGCTGATCCGCGCCACCGCCGACGAGGAGATCGCCGCGCTGCTGCCGCCCGAGATCGCCGACTCCGGCGTGCTGCGGGTGGGCATCAACGGCACCAGCAGCGCGCCGCTGTCCTTCCTCGCCGACGACAACCAGACCTACATCGGCTCCGAGATCGACATCGCCCGGATCGTGGCGGACAAGCTCGGTCTCGAGTTCGAGCTGAAGCTCACCACCTGGGAGAACTGGCCGCTGAAGCTCGAGGCCGGGGAGTTCGACGCGGTCCACGCGAACATCGGCGTCAACGCCGAGCGTCTGGAGAAGTTCGACTTCGCCTCCTACCGTGCCGCCTACATGAGCTTCCTGGTGAAGGAGGGGGCGGAGTTCTGGCTGGAGGACCCCGACTCCCTCAGCGGACGCCTCATCGCCGTCGGCAACGCCACCAACCAGGAGCGGATCCTGCTGGACTGGAACGCGGAGCTGGAGGCCGAGGGCAAGGAGCCGGCCCAGCTGAAGAACTACTCGACCGACGCGGACACCCTGCTCGCCCTGGGCTCCGGCCGGATCGACGGCTACCTCTCCCCCTTCGCCTCCCTGAGCTTCATCGCCGCCCGCCGCGACGACTTCGAGCTGCAGGGCCGGATCAACGCCGGCTGGCCCGACGAGACCCTCGTCGCCGGGACCTTCGCGCGCGGCAGCGGCCTCGCCGAGCCGTACGCGGCGGCCCTGAACGCCCTGATCGCCGACGGCACCTACGCGCAGGTGCTCGAACGCTGGCAGCTGAGCGAAGAGGCCCTGACCGAGTCCCGCGTCCACACCGAGGAGACCCCGTGAGCACCACCGTCGTGAACCCCGTCCCCGCGGCCCGCCCCCGGGGCGCCGACCCCGCCGGGCCGCTGCCCGTCCTCGCCGTCGACCTGGTCACCGACCCCTCCCTGCCCGGCGGCCTCGCGGAGCTCGCCCGCGGGCTCGAGGAGGCCGGCGCCGGCGCGCTGACGCTGAGCGACGGCGGCCTGCACCCGATCCATGTCGCCGCCCATCTCGCCCCGCTGACCAGCACGATCGGTCTGCTGCCGCGCACCGACGCGATCTACGTGGAGCCGTTCCACCTGGCCACGCAGCTGATGAGCCTCGACCACATCAGCCACGGCCGCGCCGGCTGGCTGCTCCAGGCGGAGACGGACCCGGCCGTCGCCGCGGCGGTGGGTCGCACCGTGCTGGGGCTGGAGGCCACGGCGCGGGAGGCGGCCGACGTGCTCGTCGCCGCGCGCCGCGTGTGGGACTCCTGGGCGCCCGATGCGGTGGTGCGGGACACCGAGCGCGGCGTGTACGTGGACGCCGCGCGCCTGCAGTACACGGACATCGAGACGGAGACCTTCTCCGTGCGCGGCCCCGCGATCACGCCCCGCTCCCCGCAGGGGCTGCTGCCCGCGCTGGTGGCGGACACCGACCGCGCCGCCGTCGGCGAGCGCGTGCGCGGCGAGCTGGCCGATGGGCGGGTGCTGGACCTGGACGTCTCCGGCGGTGCCCGCGCGAAGCAGCTCGCGGCCCGGATCGAGGCCGCCCGCGCCGACGGGGTCGGCAGGGCCGCGGCCGACGGAGCGACGACTGACGCGGCCGACGGAGCCGATGGCGCCGACCGTGCCGACGGCGCAGCGGCCGTCGGGGCCGATGGGGCGGCGACCGGCACGGCCGGCACGGTCCGGCTCGTGCGCCTGGTGGGCCTGGACCTGGAGGCGGATCCGCTCGGCACGGTCGCGCAGCTCGCGGCCGATCTGCGGGCCCGCGGCCTCATCGCGCCCCTGCCGCGACAGCACGCATCGCTGCGCTCCCAGCTGGGCCTGCCGCCCGTGCCCTTCCGCCTCGATCCCGCGCGGCGCAGCGACCGCGCCCGCCTCGCCCCTGAGGAGTCCGCATGACCACCGCCCCCTCCATCCTCCGCAACGACGCGCCGCTCTCGCCCGAGGCCGCGGCGCTCGCCACCGGCCCGGCCGAGCATCCGCTCCATCCCGCGCACACCCCCACCGGGCAGCTCGCCTTCGGCGTGTTCTTCCAGGGTGTGAACTCCTCGACGATCTGGCGCCTGCCCTCCAGCGGCGACCAGGTGGCGTGGGAGTCCTTCGCATCGCTGGCCCGCGCCGCGGAGCGGGGACGCTTCGCCGCGTTCTTCCTCGGCGAGGGGCTGCGGCTGCGTGAGCACCGCGGCGTGCCCTTCGAGCTCGACGTGGCCGGTCGGCCGGACGCGCAGACCCTGCTCGCCGCGCTCGCCGGCGTCACCGAGAACATCGGCCTGGTCGCCACGCAGAACACCACCTACAACGACCCGGTGGACCTCGCGCGGCGGCTGCAGACCCTGGACCTGCTCTCCGGGGGCCGCGCCGGCTGGAACATCGTCACCACGGACAACGCCTGGACCGGGGAGAACTTCCGCCGCGGCGGCTATCTCGACCACGCCGACCGCTACACCCACGCCGGGGCCTTCGTGCGGGTGGCCGAGCAGTACTGGCGCGGGGAGCGGATCGCGCACGAGGGCGCCCACTACTCGGTGCGCGCCCAGGGCGATCTGCCCCGCTCCGCGCAGGGCCGGCCCGTGCTGTTCCAGGCCGGGGCCTCCCCCGCTGGGCAGGACTTCGCCGCCCGCAGCGCGGACGTCGTCTTCTCCCCGCACGGCACCCTCGAGACCGCGGCCGAGTTCCGCCGCTCCATCGTCGAGCGCACCGTCGCCGCGGGCCGCGACCCGGGAAGCGTGAAGATCCTGCCCGGCGCGGAGATCATCCTCGCCCCCACCGAGGCGGAGGCCGAGGAGAAGGTGCACTGGGTGCGAGACCTGCAGATCGGACCCGAGCAGGCGATCGCCCTGCTCGAGCAGTACTGGGGCCGGGACCTCTCCGACTTCGACCCGGACGGCCCGCTGCCGGACGTGCCGCCGGAGGTGGTGGAATCCGGGGTCACCCGCGGCGCCGGCTTCCAGTTCGCGAAGGCGGAGGAGCTCACCCGCGCCTGGCGCGAGGAGGCCGCGGAGAAGGGCCAGTCGATCCTCGAGTTCGCCCGGGCACGGGCCGGGGCCCGTCGCGGCACCTTCACCGGCAGCTACGACGCGGTCGCGGAGCGCCTCGTGGAGTTCGCACGGCTGGGCGCGATCGACGGTCTGAACATCACCCCCTGGCTGATCCCCTCGGGCCTGGACGACATCGTCGACCACCTGATCCCGCGCCTGCAGGAGCGGGGCGTGTATCCGGCCGAGTACGCCGGCCCGACCCTGCGCGAGAACCTGGGCCTGCCCCCGCTCTGACCCGCGCAGGGCCGGGCCCGGCCCTGCGCTCGTCCCGGCCCGCCGCCGTGCCCTGCCCTGTCCGGCCCTGTCCGGCACCCTTCCCGGCCGCCCCGGCCACCCTGCCCGGCTCGATGCTTTGCAGTTGTGCGCTGTGCACCGGTGACGAACACGCTCACCGGTGCACACCGCACAACTGCACCCGGCCGCGTCGCGGGCGCAGCCGCGGGCGCGGGCGTAGCCGCGGGCGCGGGCGTAGCCGCAGGCGGAGGCGGAGGCGGAGCCTCAGCCGCAGGCGCAGGCGCAGGCGCAGGCGACACCGCAGCAGTGCGACGCAACCCATAAGCCAGGCTTGCCACCCGCGCTTACCATGGGGGCATGGATCCTCGCAGGCTGCTCATCTTCCGCACCGTGGTGCGCAACGGCTCGATCGGCGCCGGTGCCCGTGAGCTGGGCTGGACCCAGCCCGCGGTCTCCCAGCACCTCGCCGCGCTCGAGAAGGAGGTGGGCACCCAGCTGCTGCTGCGCTCCTCCTCCGGGATCACGCCCACGGAGGCGGGGTCGCGCCTGGCCGCGCATGCCGAGGCGATCGCCGCGCAGCTGCACGCCGCCGAGGAGGAGCTGGCGGACATCACCGCCCTGCGCCGCGGCACGGTGAAGTTCGGGACCTTCCCGTCGGCCGCCGCGATGCTGCTGCCGCCGGTGCTGAACCGGCTCTCCGAGACCGCTCCGGATCTCGATGTCACCTTCTCCGAGCTCGAGCCGCCGGATGCCGTCGTCGCCCTGCGCGAGGGCGAGCTCGATCTGGCGCTCGTGTTCCGCTACCCCTGCAGCGACATCGGCGACGAGGGCACCCTGGAGTGGACCCCGCTGATGGAGGACCGCGTGATGGTGGTGCTGCCGCGCGATCATCCCCGGGCGGAGGATCCGGATCTCGTGCTCGGCGACCTGGCGGAGGACCCGTGGATCGCGGGCTGCGAGCGGTGCCGGGCCAACCTGATCTCCAGTGCGCGCCGGGCGGGTTTCTCCCCGCGGGTGCGTCATTCGACCGACGACACGACCGTGGTGCTCCAGCTGATCATGCACGGCGGCGGGGTGGCGCTGATGCCGGAGACCGCTCTCGATGCCGCGCCGGCCGCCGACCTCGTGGTGCGCGCGATCCCGGATCTCGACAACCGCATGATCGGCCTGCTCAACCGCCGCGGAGCGCTCGCGATCCCGGCGGTGGGGGCGCTGCGGGACGCGCTGGTGGCCGAGACCACCGAGCGCCTGGCCACGGCGGTGATGATCTGAGCACCGCGGCGACGAAGGTCCCTGCCCGGGCGTGGCTGCGGCCCGCCCTGCTGCTGGTGGGCGGGGTGCTGCTGACGGCGCTGCTGGTGCTCGCCGGGCAGTGGATCGCGGCTGTCGCGGTGGCGGTGTTCTCCCTGTTCATGGCGTACTGGACCAGTCCGCTGCGAGAGGGTGACCACGTGCCGCTGGCCACGGCGCTCGCGCAGCGCACGCCCGGCTCGGCGGTGGTGCTGTGGGCGCCGGGCAACCCGCTCTCCTCCCGGCTGCAGGTCGCGATCCGCAGCCCGCGCGAGGACGTGGCCTGGGTGAACGTGCACCGCGATGTGCAGGCGCAGCAGCTGCTGGCCGAGCACGGCGGGGCCGAGGCGCTGCCGCTGGTGCTGGTGGGCGAGTCGGTGCAGGCTCGGGCCACCGCGGCCGAGCTGCTGGATCTGCAGGATCTCGAGCGCCGCCGGGCGGACGGCGAGGAGCCGCCGGCACCGTGACGCGGGCCCTGCCCGTCAGGCGCCCGGGATCGCGCCGATCACGACGGTCCACTCGCGGGCCACGCGGTCCACGATCACGCGCTCGCGCTTGAAGGGGTCGCCGTCGAGCTTCGCGAGGGCGTCCTCGGCCGAGTCCGCCGCGACCACCAGCAGCGCGCCCGGGCCGCCTCCGAGCGGGCCCGAGAGCAGCAGCGTGCCCTCGCGGTGCAGCTCCGCGAGGTGTTCGCGGTGCTCGGGGCGGTGGATCGCGACGCGCTCGGCGTCATCGGTGTAGGTGTACTGGACGGCGAAGGTGGCCATGGTGTCTCCCTGAGCGCGAGGGCCGGCGTCTTCCGCGGCCCGATGTTCCATCGCCCAGGATGCCGCACCGGCCGCCGCCCATGCCGCCGGGGTTCATGGACGAGCGGTCTCAGCGATCCTGCAGCGGCAGCCAGTCGAGCACGTCCTGGATGCTCTCGTCCCAGAAGTCCCAGGTGTGCGCGCCGGGGCGCAGGCGGGAGGCCAGCTCGACGCCGCGCGCCTCGGCGGCGGTGATGAAGCGGCGGTTGTGGTCGAGCAGCTCGTCCTCGGTGCCGCAGTCCAGGAACAGCGAGGGCAGCGCGGCCGGATCGGCCTGGGCGAGCAGGCCGAGCAGGTCGTCCTCGGTGCCGGCGATCTCGTTCCCGGCCCAGACCCGCTCGCCGAGCGTGCCGGTCCAACTCAGGTCCAGGCTCGTCGCATCGAGCACGCCGGAGAGGCTGGCCGCGGCGGCGAAGCGCTCGGGATGGTTCAGCGCGAGCTTGAACGCGCCGAAGCCGCCCATCGACAGGCCGGCCACGAAGGTGTCCTCCCGGGCGGTGGAGATGCGGAAGGTGCGCGCGATGAGCTCCGGCAGCTCCTCGGCGATGAAGGTCCAGTACTTCTCCCCCACCGCCTCGTCGGCGTAGAAGGAGCGGCGCACCTCCGGCATCACCACGGCGATCCCCTTCTCGGTCGCGTAGCGCTCGATCGAGGTGCGACGCTCCCAGATGGTGCAGTCGTCGCTCAGCCCGTGCAGCAGGTAGAGCACGGGCACGCCGCGCCCGCGTCCGTCGGCCCCCGCACCATCGCGCCCGGTGCCGTCGGCCCCCGCGCCGTCGGCCCCGGCCGCGCCGCTCGCCCCGTCGGATCCCTCCATGCCGATGCCGGCCGCCGCCTGCGGCATCAGCACCACCATCGAGGTGCCCATCCCGAGGGACTCGGCGAAGAAGTCGGTGCGCATGCGGATCATGAGGTGGCTCCTGGAGATCGGGACGTCGGATGCTGCACCCATTGAACACGCTCGCGCCTACGATGACGGCATGACTACCGTGCCCGCCCCGTCCTGGATCCGCGATGCGATCTGCTGGCAGGTCTATCCGCTGGGCTTCTGCGGGGCGCCGCGCCACCGGGAGGATCTGGGCGGCGAGGGGTACGGCGGGGCCGACGGGGAGAACGTGGTGCACCGCCTGCAGCGCCTGCACGGCTGGCTCGACCATCTCGTGGGCCTCGGCGCGAACGTGCTGCTGCTGAACCCGATCTTCAACTCCGTCTCCCACGGCTACGACACCCTCGAGCACCGGCGCCTGGATCCGCGGCTCGGGGACGAAGAGGATTTCGACGCGCTGATCGCCGCCTGCCATGAGCGCGGCATCCGGGTGGTGCTCGACGGCGTGTTCAACCACATCTCGCACCTCCACCCGGTGGCGCGGCAGGCGCTCTCGGCCGGCCCCGGCACCGAGGACGGCGCACGCATCCGCTGGGCCGGCACCAGCCCGTACGGCTTCGAGGGCAACGCGGACCTGGTGGAGATCGATCTGGCCGACGCCGTCATCCAGGACCGCGTCGTGGAGATCATGAGCCGCTGGCTCGAGCGCGGGGCCGACGGGTGGCGGCTGGACGCCATGTACGCGGCGGGCGCGGAGACCTGGGCGCCGATCCTCGAACGGGTGCGCGCCGCGCATCCCGAGGCGTGGATCCTCGGTGAGGTCATCCACGGCGACTACCCGGCCTTCGCCGCGGCCTCCACCGCGCACTCGATCACCCAGTACGAGCTGTGGAAGGCGATCTGGTCCTCCCTCGCGGACCACAACCTCTTCGAGCTCGCCCATGCCCTGGGCCGCCACCAGGAGTTCCTCGAGGCCGAGGGCGGGGCGCATCCGCTGACCTTCGTGGGCAACCACGACACCACCCGCATCGCCTCCCAGCTGCCCGACGGCCGCGACCTCGCCGCCGCGATCGCGCTGCTGGCCCTGCTGCCCGGCATCCCGGCCGTCTACGCCGGGGACGAGTTCGGGGCCACCGGCGTGAAGGAGGAGCGGGCCGGCGGGGACGACGCGATCCGGCCCTGGTTCCCCGGCAGCCCCGACGAGGTCGTCGCCGCGGCTGGTTCCGCGCAGAGCGCCCCCGGCGGCCCCGACCACCTCACCCTGCTGAAGGCGGAGGCGGCGGAGCGGATCCTCGAGGTGCATCGGCGGCTGTTCTCGCTGCGGCGCCGCGAGCCCTGGCTCGCCGCGGCCACGGTGGAGGTGGACGAGGGCTCGCTCGAGAACACCTGGGTGCAGATCACCCTCACGCCCCGCGCCGAGGACGCCGCGGCGGAGGGCCCGCTCACGCTGGTGCTGAACCTCGGCGACGAGGAGCGCCCCGCCCCGGGCGAGGTGCTCGAGACGGTCTCCGGCGCCGACATGCTCGACGGCGTCGGCCCGGCGGCACCGGGTGCGGTGCCTGCGCACGGCGCGGCCGTGGTGCGCTGAGGATCCGCCCTCCGGCGTAGGCTCGCCCCATGAGCATGTCGATCAAGCCCGCCGAGTCCGTGCACACCGCTCCCGTCGTCGCCCTCGGGCTCGTGGGCGGATGGCTGACCGCCCGTGAGACGGGCATCCGCCCTCTCGGCGGCGTGGTGCTCGCGGCCGCCGGACTCTATGCGGGCCGCACCTGGCTGGCGCGCCGCGGTCCCGCCACCACAGCCGCGCTCGGCGCCACCTACGTGCTCGGCTTCGGCCTCTCCCACCCGCTGGCGAAGAAGATCGGGCCGTGGCCCGCCGTGCTCGGCGTGACCGCCGCGGCCGCCGGCGCCGCCGCCCTCCTCTCGGACGCCGCCTACGGCGACTGGGCCCCCGCCGACGCCGACGCCTGACGGCTCGCGCCTCACGCACCGCGCCCGAGGGGCCGGGCGCGAGGGACCGGGCGCATCGCCGGTGCGCGGAGCCGTCCCGGAAAGCGCTCCGGGGAGGAGGTCGAGCGGTCGGGAATGCGTTTTCGGGTATCGGTCCGGACGATAGTTGACTAAGCTAAGCCATCGGTCCCGACCGTCGGGCCGTCCCAATCCCGCTGAGGTTCTCTCTCCCCATGCTCGGCACCATGCGCCGCCTCTGGACGACCGTTCGCCCCATCCGATTCCGCCTCTACCTGGGCCTTCTCTCCGCCATGACAGCGTCGATCGTGGCGCTGATGATCCCGCAGGTCCTCGAATTCATCGTCAACCGGCTGGGCACCGATGCCACGGCCGCGACGATCTGGACGGGAGGTGCGATCGTTCTGGGCCTGGGCGTCGTCGAGGCCTCCCTGATCTGGCTGCGACGCACCTTCGCCGTCGCCCCCTCCACCACCGTCGAGAAGCAGATCCGCGTGAGCTTCTACGCGAAGGTCCAGCACATGCCGGTGACCTTCCACGACGGCTGGGGCTCCGGCCAGCTGCTCTCCCGCATGATGAGCGACATCAACCAGATCCGCCGCTGGATCGCCTTCGGCATGATCATGGCCGTCACCAACGTCGTGACCATCACGGTGGGCATGACGCTGCTGGTGCGCTCCTCCGCGATCCTCGCGCTGATCTTCTTCGCCGCCGCCGTGCCGGTGACGATCATCGCCTACCTCTTCAACCGCAGCTACTCCGTGCTCTCCCGCCTCTCGCAGGATCAGAACGGCGACCTGGCCACCACCATCGAGCAGTCGGTGCAGGGCATCCGTGTGCTGAAGGCGTTCGGCCGCGGCCCCTCGGCCCTCGAGGGGTTCACCGAGCAGGCCGAGGAGCTGCGCCGCACCGAGGTGCGCAAGGCGACCGCCATCGCGCGCTTCGACATGTTCATGTTCATGCTCCCCGAGCTCGCGCTCGGCGTGGCGCTGCTGGTGGGCCTGCACCTCACGGCCGCCGGCACGATCAGCACCGGGCAGCTGGCCTCCTACTTCGCGACCGCGACCCTCGTGGTGGGCCCGGTGCGGATGCTCGGCATGCTGCTGGGGCAGGCGGTCAACGCGACCACCGCCCTGGACCGCCACTACGAGGTGATGGACTCGGAGAACACCATCACCTCCGACGACGCCACCGTGCACCCCGAGCTCGCCTCCTCCACCGGGGCGGTGAGCCTGCGGGGCGTGCACTTCCGCTACGCGGACGCCCCGGCCCATGTGCCCGACGTGATCGACGGCGCGGATCTGGACATCCGGCCCGGTGAGACGATGGCGCTGGTGGGCGTGACCGGCAGCGGCAAGTCGACGCTGCTGCAGCTGGTGCCGCGCCTGTACGACGTCACCGAGGGTGCGATCACCATCGACGGGGTCGACATCCGCGACATGGACCTCATGGCTCTGCGCACCCTCACCGCGGTCGCCTTCGAGGACGCCACCCTGTTCTCGGACTCGGTGCGGGAGAACGTGCTGCTGGGCGCGGACCGCTCCCTCAGCGACGAGGAGGCGGAGGAGCTGCTGCACCTCGCCCTGCGCACCGCCGACGCGACCTTCGCCCTCGAACTGCCCGAGGGCGTGGATACCCGCATCGGCGAGGAGGGCATGAGCCTCTCCGGCGGGCAGCGACAGCGCCTGGCCCTGGCCCGCGCGATCGCCGCCCGGCCCGCCGTGCTGCTGCTGGACGATCCGCTCTCCGCCCTGGACACCAAGACGGAGGAGACCGTCACCGAACGGCTGCGGGAGGTGCTGCACGGCACCACCACCCTGATCGTCGCCCACCGCACCTCCACCGTGGCGCTCGCCGACCGGGTCGCGCTGCTGGACAACGGCCGCGTGGTCGACGTCGGCACCCACACGGAGCTCATGGCGAGCTCCGCCCGCTACCGCTGGGTGATCGCCAACCAGGAGGAGGAGCGCCGCCGCGACCAGGACATCGAGACCCTCACCGGTGAGCTCGAGCTCCGCGCGATCCAGGAGGAGGGCCGATGAGCACCCCCGTAGTGAAGAACCAGCGCGACGACCAGAACGATCCGGAGCACCAGACCTACAGCGAGGAGGAGAACCGCGCCTCGCGCAAGCGCTCCTTCGCGCTGCTGGGTGAGCTGATCGCCCCGGTCAAGAAGCAGTTCCTGCTCATGGCGATCATGGTCGTGATCGCCCAGCTGGCCGTGGTGGCCGGCCCCGCGATCATCGCCTGGGGCATCGACCACGGCCTGCCCTCCCTGCTGGCCGGGGACTCCGGCCCCGCGTTCCAGGCGGCCGCGCTCGCCGTCGGCGCGGCGATCGTCGGCGGCGTGCTGACCTACGGGTACGTGCGCCAGTCGGTGGTCGTGGGCCAGCGGATGCTGCTGGCGCTGCGGCGGAAGGTCTTCCGCTTCACCCAGAAGCAGGATCTCGAGTTCCACGAGTCCTACACCTCGGGCCGGATCGTCTCCCGCCAGACCTCCGACATGGAGGCGCTGCGCGAGCTGCTGGACTCGGGCGTGAACGTCATGGTGGGCGCCTCCCTGTCGATGGTGTTCACGATCGTGCTGATCGTGACCATGGACTGGGTGACCGGCGTGGTGATGCTGCTGATGCTGATCCCCTGCCTGGCGCTGACGGTGTGGTTCCAGAAGCGCTCCCGCATCGAGTACCGCGCGATCCGCACCCACTCGGCGCGGCTGATCGTCCACTTCGTCGAGGCGATGGCCGGGATCCGCGCCGTCAAGGCCTTCCGCAAGGAGGGCCGCAACCAGGCGGAGTTCGACGGCCTCGCCCAGGACTACCGCGACGCGTCGATGCGCTCGATCAACGTGTTCGGCATCTACCAGCCGGCGCTGCGCGTGCTCGCCAACGTCACCATCGCCGCAGTGCTGGTGGTGGGCGGTTTCCGCGTGCTGCACGGCGACCTGCAGGTGGGTGTGCTCGTCGCGCTCGTGCTGTACTCCCGCCGGTTCTTCCAGCCGGTGGACGAGATCGCGAACTTCTACAACGCCTTCCAGTCCGCGGTGGCCGCGCTCGAGAAGATCGCGAACCTGCTCGCGGTGCAGCCGCACGTGAAGGAGTCCCCGTCCCCGACGGCGCTGCCCTCCTCGAACGGGCAGGTCGACTTCGAGGACGTCTCCTTCCGGTACACCGAGGACGGTCCGATCGTCCTGCAGCCGCTGGACCTGCACATCCCCGCCGGGCAGACGATCGCCCTGGTGGGCCAGACCGGTGCCGGCAAGTCCACCGTCGCGAAGCTGATCGCCCGCTTCTACGACGCGACCCAGGGCAGCGTGAAGCTCGACGGCGTGGATCTGCGCGACATCTCGATGGAGGACCTCACGCGCAACATCGTGATGGTCACCCAGGAGGCGTACCTGTTCTCCGGCACCGTCGCGGACAACATCGCGCTGGGCAAGCCCGGCGCGAGCCGCGAGGAGATCGAGCGGGCGGCGCGCGCGATCGGGGCCGACGAGTTCATCGAGAAGCTCCCCTACGGCTATGACACCGACGTGAACAAACGCGGCGGCCGGGTCAGCGCCGGGCAGCGGCAGCTGATCTCCTTCGCCCGCGCCTTCCTCGCCGATCCGCGGGTGCTGATCCTCGACGAGGCCACCAGCTCGCTGGACATCCCCTCGGAGCGGATGGTGCAGGAGGGGCTCACGAAGCTGCTCGGCCACCGCACCTCGCTGATCATCGCGCACCGCCTCACCACGGTGATGATCGCGGACCGGGTGCTGGTGGTGCACGGCGGCGAGGTCGTCGAGGACGGCTCTCCCACCGAGCTGGTCGCCGCCGGCGGGCGCTTCGCGGCGCTGTACCAGGCGTGGCAGGAGTCGATGTGAGGTGAGGGTGAGGGCGAGACCGGCCGGGTGGACACCGACGGCGCCGACTGCGACCCGGCGCTGCTGGGCTGAGCATGTCGGTCCCTGCTGCCCGGTCGCTGCCGGGCACGGACCCCCGCTCCCGGGGCGCCTCACCGCTCAGGCGCCGAGCATCTCCCGCAGTGCGGGCGTGAGGCCCTCGACCTCGACCGGCGCCGTCGGGCGGCGGAACGTCTCCGGCGTGACGAGGAAGCGCTGCTCCTCCTCGACCGAGCCGCGCAGGGAGGAGATCTGGGTGCCGTTCTCGATGTAGCCGCAGGCGCGGGAGACGCCGAACGAGGCCGCGTTGCCGAGCACGGCGGAGGATTCGGCGCGCCGCGCCCCGAGGTGGTCGAAGGCGAACACGAGCATGGCCTGCCGCATGAGGGTGCCGTACCCGCGGCCGTGGGCCTCGAGCGTGAGCCAGGAGCCGGAGGTGACGGTGCGCCGTTCGGCGAAGCGCTCGGCGGAGATGTCCTGGCAGCCGATCAGCCGGCCGCCCGCCCAGATGCCCAGCGGCAGGGTCCAGCGATCGGCGGAGAGCTCGCTGCGCAGCCGCCACTGGAAGCGCAGCGCCTCGCGGACCCGCACCTCGGGCTCGGCCCGGTACCAGGGGAACACCTGCGGGGAGTGCTCGTCCTCGAAGATCGGCCGACGGAGGAGTGCGGCGTACTCGGGCAGGTCCGCGTCGGCGAGCGGGCGCAGGACCAGGTCTCCGGCGCGCAGCACGAGGCCGGAGGGCGGGTGGATCGTCGCGAGGCCGGGGAACGCCGTCATCGGGCCAGCGTAGCGCCGGGAGGAGCGGGGCTCCCCGGCCTCTCGGACACCGGGGTCGGCACCTGCCGGGAGACCCGACCGACGGGCCGACCGACAGGCCCGCCCGGTGAGCCGGCGGGGACCGGGCCGCCCGTACCCTGGACGGATGAGGATCGATGTGCTGCTCAGCGGCTTCGCCCCCTTCGACGGTGCTGCGGTGAACGAGTCCTGGGAGGCGGCGCGCGGGGCTGCGCCGCTGCTGCGCGAGGTCGGACTCGCGGTGGAGACCCTCGAGCTGCCGGTCGAGTTCGGCGAGGGCGGGCGGCTGCTCGCCGCGGCGGTGCGGCAGCATGTGCCGCGGCTGGTCATCGCCACCGGCCTCGCGGCGGGTCGCACCGCGATCACCCCCGAGCGCGTCGCGATCAATGTGCGCGATGCACGGATCCCGGACAATGCCGGGGCGAGCCCGGTCGATGCGCCGGTGGTGCCCGACGGGCCGGCGGGCCGCTTCAGCACCCTGCCGATCAAGGCGATGACCGCTGCGCTCGCCGCCGACGGGATCCCGGCGGCGGTGTCGCAGACGGCGGGCACCTACGTGTGCAACGACGTGTTCTACCTGCTGCAGCACCTGCTGGCGACCGACGCCTCCCTGACAGGCACCCGCGGAGGCTTCGTGCACGTCCCCGCGGCCGACGCGGTCGATTCCGAGACCGCCGCCCGTGCGCTCGCCCGCATGACCGACGTCGCGCTGCGCACCGAAGCCGACGCCGCAGTGGCCGGCGGCGCCGAGCACTGAGCCGTCGAGCGCGCCCGTGCTGACCCCGCCCCGGCCGTCAACAGCACCGGCTCCTGGGGGACGAGGGCGTCCCGCGACAGTGTGCACAACTGGTGCACAACGGGCACCGGAGTTCCGGAAAGCCCTGTCCTCCACTCTCCACAGAAAGTTATCCACAACGTTCTCCACAGACGTGGAGGAATGACATCCTTGTAGTTCCGCAGGTGAGCGGCACGC
This sequence comes from Brachybacterium faecium DSM 4810, assembly GCA_000023405.1. Taxonomy (NCBI): domain Bacteria; kingdom Bacillati; phylum Actinomycetota; class Actinomycetes; order Micrococcales; family Dermabacteraceae; genus Brachybacterium; species Brachybacterium faecium. Next base: position 245,281 of record CP001643.1, on the reverse strand, counting down.
CCCGGGCGTGTCGCACGGGGCCCTCTCGCGAGGCGAGACGCCCCGCAGCGGCTTCGCACCCCCTGGCGCGGCGACACGCGTTACCACACATCTGCGCAGGTCACGTCGCCATGCGGGGATGTCCCACGGGGTGACACGCACGTGGGCATCGCCGGCCGCGCAGGCGTCCCCGCAGCTCAGCACCGCCGGGAGCGTGATGCGAGAGATGACACGCTGCGCGCACTCCCCCACCATCCGTCCACAACGAATCCCCGGTTATCCACAGCAAGCGGCCGCAATCCCCAACGGTCCGCAGAGTTATCCCCAATCGTGTCCACAGCTGGGGAAAACCACAGCCGTGTAGTTCGACGGACGGGCAGAGGAACCGCCCGGAACGTGGTAGAGGACCGCACCCTCTCGCCATGGAGAACGGGGCCATGGAGAACGGGCCGGGGCGGCTGCTGCGCCGCCCCGGCCCGTCGGGTGCTCCATGCCGCGCCCGCTGCCGGGCGCCGCCGTTCAGAGGCTGAGGACCATCAGGGTCTTCGCGACGATCAGCGCCACGCACAGCACCGCGGCCGCCGCCACCACGCCCGAGTGCACGAGGGCGGAGCGACGGGCCAGCGCCTGCCGGTCCGCTCCCGGGCCCGCCTTCGGCCGCAGCGCGAACATCCCCGCGGTGACCGCGGCACCGATCACCAGACCGCCCAGGTGCCCCTGCCACGAGATGCCCGGGATGGTGAAGGTCAGCACCAGGTTCAGCACGATGAGCACGACGATCTGCGCCGTCTGGCCGCCCAGATGCCGATTGACGATGAACATCGCCGCGAACAGGCCGAACACCCCGCCGCTCGCGCCGAGCGTTCCCGTGATCCAGGCGCTGCTCAGCGGGTCCGCCAGCAGATACACGGCGGTGTGCCCGCCCAGCACCGCGGTGAGGAAGACGGCCGCGTAGCGGACGTGGCCGAGGGTCTGCTCGAGGTACTGCCCCACGATCCACAGCGCGTACATGTTCAGCGCCAGATGCAGGATGCCGCCGTGCAGGAACCCGGCGGTGAAGAAGGTCCACGGCATGAACACCGCGCGGTAGGGGGCGAAGATCCCCAGCTGCTGCACGATCTGCGGGGCGAGGGTCTGTCCCACGAACGCGAGCACGCTCAGGCCGATGAGCGTGTAGGTGACATAGGGCGTGCGGCGGCCCATCCCCGCGCCCATCGCGTTGCGGGGCCGGGTCGAGGCCTGCTGCCGGGAGATCTCCCGCTCGCAGTCCACGCAGAGCACCCCCACGGAGGTGGGGCGCTGGCAGTCCGGGCAGGCGGGGCGCTCGCAGCGCTTGCAGCGCACGTAGCTCACCCGATCGGGATGGCGGGGGCACACCGGCGTCCCCTGCGGATCCGGGGCGTCCTCGGCGCTGTAGCCGTAGCTGGGTCGTTCCATGGGCTCATTCCATCACGGGTGCCTGGGCCGCTCCCGGGCGCCGCCCGCCCGGCCGTGCTCACACGATGGTGTACGGGAAGGCTGCGAAGAGCTTCTCGAAGCGTCGGCGCTGCGCGTCGCTGACCGGTCGCGCCTCCTGGAGCACGAGCTTCCGTCGGCCGGCCGCCCCCGTGCGGGACCAGACCCCCACCAGCTCGCCGCGGCGCAGCGCGGCGCGCTTGAACACGCCGTTGTTGCCGGGCGCGAGGGCGCGGTGGCGCTCCTCGTCCATGAGGAAGAGCCGGTCGCGGTAGCCGAGCACCAGCTCGTCGAAGCCGGGCAGCAGCAGCTCGCGCATCGTCTCCCGCTCCTGCTGCGCGTACTCCTCGGCGAGGCCGGGACGCCACCACAGCCGCTCGCCGGACCCGCCGCGAGCCTCGTCCTCGCGGGCGTGGAGCCGGCCGTCCCGGTCCGCGAACCCGCTCTCGAGGCGGTCGGCGCTCTGCGGCAGCGCGGCGCGGAGGGCTCCGAGGGGGAGCTTGGACCACCAGGCGAGGTCGCGCTCACCGGCCGGGCCGTGGCTGGTGAGGTAGCGCAGCGCGAGCTCCGCCGTCGCGGCGACGCGGTCGCCGTTGAAGGTGCCCTCGAGGTCGGAGCCCGCCGGCAGCCAGCGCCGGGCGTGCACCACGGCCGTCTCCCCCTCGCGCCAGGGCCCGTAGGCGGCGTCCCCCATCGCGATGAGCTCGACGAGCACGTGATAGCCGCGCCCCCGGTCCACGGGCACACCGGCGGCCTCCCACGCCTCGAGCAGCTCGCGGCGCAGCACGCCGCGGCCCTCGCCGGGGGCGGAGTGCGGGCCGGCCCGCTCCACGAGCACCTCCCGGGCACGGTCGATGTGGCGCTCCTCGAGGTCGAGCGCGGGGCGCCGGGAGATCGCGGAGCGCAGCGGACCGCCGGCGCACAGCTGGGTGAGCCAGGCCAGGGAGTCCGCGGCGACGGCGAAGACCGTGCCGCGCATGGGGTAGCCGCGCACCACCTCGCCGCGGTCGAAGGCGGCGAGCACGCCGGCGAGGTCTCCCCCGGTGCGCAGGGCGAGGGAGGCGATCACCCCGGGCAGGTCCTGGCCCTGATGGGCGCCGAAGGCCCGGGCCGCCTGGGCGGGGTCCGTGAAGCGCGGCGGCCCGACGAGCCCCTGAGCGAGGATCCGGGCACCGGCCAGGTGTCGCGCGGTCATGCACGGACGCTATCCCGCACGGTGCGGGCACCGCCAGGGCCGGCAGCCGGGCACGAGTCCGTGATCGCGTGTCCGAAAGGTACTGTGGCCAGGCCATCCTCCTCAGAAGAAAGCGCCTCATGACGTCCCGACGCCAGTTCCGCTCCACCCCCGCTCTCCTCGCCCGCCGGGGCGTGCTCCTGTCCGGACCAGCTCTGCTGCTCGCCGGCTGCGGCCTCCTCCCCGGCGGGGACGATGCCGCCCCGACCGACGGGACGACGGCGGAGGACGCCGACGACGCGGCCGCGGAGGGCAGCGTGGAGGACGCCGCCGATGACGTCGACGATGCCCAGGCCGTCGAGGACGCCGACGAGCAGGCGCCCGGCGCGGCGAGCACGCAGGCGGTCCTCGATATCACCGTGGTGGAGGTGGAGGACGAGATCGTCGCCGGCGGGCTGATGCAGCGCCTCGAGGGCTCCGAGACCCTGCGCCACCCCTTCGCCGAGGTGACGGTGACCAGCACCGCGCTGCTGGACAGTCTCACCGCCGAGCAGTACACGGCCCTGACCGGCGAGGAGGTGCCGCCCGCCGACGGCACCGGCGAGGACGGCGACGAACCGGTGCCGGCCACCACCCTGCTGCCCGGGACGATGAAGAAGTTCCTGCTGGCGGCGTGGGAGTCGACCGACGCGCAGTGGGTGCCCGAACCCCGCTCCGGCCCGTCCACCACCCTGCACATCGCCTACGGCGGGAACGACGACATCCGCGTCACCTCCGTGCAATCGGGGGACACCGAGCGCAGCGGCATCGTGCTGGCGGTCGTCGACGCGACCCCGGATCCGCGGGCCGTCACCCTCCGCGCCTCGATCGAGGACGGCGCGCAGGACATCTCCCTCGTGGACGGCTCGATCGTCAGCACCGTGGCACCGCGGCTGTACACGGGCGACTACGCGGTGGAGGTCTCCGACGCGGGCGTCTTCGAGACGGAGATCGAGGACGAGTACGGCACCGCGCCGATGCAGGTGCGCGGCACCGTGGAGTCGGCGCTGCTCACTTCGTTCCTCTATCCCGACTCGACCGCGACCTGGGGCGGGATGCTGAAGTGGGCCGACGAGGACGAGGTCTTCGTGGTGGTCCAGCTCGACTGGGAGAAGAACTACTCCTCGAACATCACGGAGCTCGGCGAGGTGGTGCTCGAGCTGCCCGACGGCACCGAGCTCACCCCGGAGCAGGATCCGGTGCGGATCTTCTCCCATCACGGCTCGCACACCGCCACGTTCACCGTCCCCGCGCACCTCGAGACCGCGACCGTGCGGATCACCCCGCGGTACCAGAAGGCGCTCGACAGCGACTTCGACGAGACGCACGATCCGCTCACCGCGACGCTCACCTTCACCTGAGCGGCTCCGCCCCGGCCGGGCACGGGGCCCCTGCCCGGTGCCCGGGGCCGGTGCCGCGTGCCTCGTCGGACGCAGAAGCGCCGCCGGCCCCATCGCAGCCGGCCGGGGCCGGGAGTGCGACGGCGCCGACGGCGCTCGGTGCGGGGCGGGCGCCTCAGGGCGCCCCCGCGCTCACTTCTCGATGGTGACCGAGGTGATGACGACGTCCTCGAGGGGACGGTCGCGCATGTCGGTCTTGACCTGCTCGATCGCGTCGACGACCTTCTTGGAGTCCTCGTCGGCCACCTGGCCGAAGACGGTGTGCTTGCCCTGCAGGTGCGGGGTGGGGCCCACCGTGATGAAGAACTGCGAGCCGTTGGTGCCGGAGGGGCGACCGGTCAGCGCGTTGCGGCGCTGGCCGGCGTTGGCCATCGCGAGCACGTAGGGCTCGTTGAAGTTCTTCTCGGAGATCTCGTCGTCGAAGGTGTAGCCGGGGCCGCCGGTGCCGGTGCCCAGCGGGTCCCCGCCCTGGAGCATGAAGCCGGCGATGATGCGGTGGAAGATGACGCCGTCGTAGAACGGGCGGGTGACCTTCTCGCCGGTCTCCGGATCGGAGAACTCCTTGGTGCCCTCGGCGAGGCCCACGAAGTTCTCGACGGTCTTGGGTGCGTGGTTCGGGAACAGCTCCAGGCGGATGTCCCCGTGGTTGGTATGAAGGGTTGCGAACATGCGGTCATCCTCGCACACGGCCTGCCTGACCGACCGGACGGGTCCGTGCCCGCGCACGCAGATCCGCTTCCGCTGTGAGAGCCCGTACCCGCTCGCGTTAGAGTTGTGCCACACGGGCCGCGTCAGTCTCCGACTGCCCCGGCCCAGGGACCACCGTCGGCCCGACCCGACGGATTCGACCGAAAGGGGAAACCCATGGCGCTGACCACCAAGCGGGAAGCCAAGAAGGCCAAGAAGCAGGCGGCGAAGACGGCTGACGCGGCCGGGACCACCGCCCAGAAGGCCGAGAAGGCCGTCGAGGAGCTGCAGAAGCTCGCCGCCACGGTGGGCCCCGTGGTCTCCGAGGGTGCGCGCGAGGCCCGCTCGCGGGCCACCGAGCTGTACGACCAGTACGCCCCGGAGGCCGAGAAGCGGCTGCGCGAGCAGGGCGACAAGCTCCGCGAGCAGTCGGACAAGCTCTCCGCGAACCTCGGCCCGCGTGCCGACAAGTTCCGCCACGACGTGCAGGACGACTACATCCCGCGCGCCCGCAAGACGGTGGAGACCTCCGGCACCGTGCTCAAGGCCGCGGTGGATGCGGCCCGCAAGGAGCTCGACAAGGGCCAGGGCGACATCCGCTCCGCCGTCCTCGAGCCCACCCCGCAGAAGAAGAAGGGCCGCGCCGGCAAGGTGCTGCTCATCGTGGGCCTGGCCGCCGCCGGTGCCGCCGCCGGTTACATCGCCTGGCAGAAGACCCGTCCGGTCGAGGATCCGTGGGCCCCGCCGGCGGACTTCGCGCGCGCGCACTACCCGGCCTCCGCCGGGAACGAGTCCGACTCCTCGACCGTCTCCGACACCGTCGGCTCGGCCGACGCCGGTGACGTGGCCTCCGCTCTGAAGGGAGAGGACCGCTCTTCCGACGTGGAGCCCAAGGAGGTCAAGGTCGACTCGGACCCCGAGGCCGGCGATGACGAGAAGCGCGGCAGCCACCGCAGCGACTCCTGACCCTGCGCCCCGCGCTCTGCGGAGCACTGCATGGATGACGGCGCGGTGATCTCGTCCTCGGACGGTGATCGCCGCGCCGTCGGCATGCCGGGGCCCGGTGGCGCGGCACCAGGTGCCGCGGAGCCCGGTGTCGCAGCGTCCGACGGCACCGTGCTCACCACCGCGCGGCTCCGTCTGAGCCCGGTCGCCGCGCACGAGCTCGAGGAGCTGTTCGCCCTCCACGCGGATCCGCGCGCCTTCGCCGAGGACGCCACCGCACCGCTCACCGAGAAGGAGCAGATGCGCTGGGTGCTCGCCCAGTGGCGCGAGAGCTGGGACCGGCACGGGGTGGGCTACCTGTCGCTCCGCGCCCGGTGGCCGTCCGCGCCGCCCGGCCCCGAGACCGCACCTCGCGAGCAGAGACCAGACCTCCCCGAGCAGGCGGCCCGGCTGCCGGAGGACGCGGCCGGCCTGCCCGAGGGGCTGCTCGGCGTCGTCGGCCTCACTCCGCTGCGCGACAGGGACGAGGGCGCCGTGGACGAGGGCGAGGCGGGCGAGGGCGATCCCGGGGAGAGCGTTCCGCACGCGGTGCTCAGCGCCTACTGGCGCCTGGCCCCCGCGGTGCACGGTCTCGGCCTCGCGAGCGAGGCGATGACGGCGGTGCTCGCGCACCCCGTGCTGGGCGGCGGCGGAGCGGAGATCCTCGCGGTGACCGCCTCGCAGAACGCCCCCTCGCGGGCTCTCGCGCAGCGGCTCGGCTTCCGCCCCGCCCCACCGGGCCGCCCCGTGCCCGGCGGGCGCGAGGGGGACGTGCTGCTGGTGCGGCCCGGCACACGGTGGTGGCCGCCGACTGGGGCGGACCTACACTCGCCCCCATGACCCACCCCCGTTCCGCGCCGCCGACCCCGGGCGGTGGAGCGGGCCGCTACGCCCCCTCCCCCAGCGGCGACCTGCACCTGGGGAACCTGCGCACCGCAGTGCTCGCCTGGGTGCTCGCCCGGCGCACCGGGCGCGCCTTCCACCTGCGGGTGGAGGATCTCGACCGGGTGCGGGAGGGGTCCGAGCAGCGCCAGCTGGAGGATCTCGCGGCGCTCGGGATCGACTGGGACGGCGCGGTGGTGCGCCAGTCCGAGCGCGACGCCGCCCACACGGCGGCGCTGCAGGAGCTCGGCGACCAGGGCAGGGTCTACGAGTGCTACTGCACGCGGCGGGAGATCCTCGAGGCGCCGAGCGCCCCGCACGCCCCGCCGGGCGCCTACCCGGGCACCTGCCGGGACCTCTCCCCCGCCGAGCGGGAGCAGGGCCGGCAGCGGATGCGGGAGCTGCGGCGCGAGCCGGCGCTGCGGCTGCGGGCCGAGGTCACCACCTGGCAGGTGCACGACCTGTGGGCCGGAGAGGTCACCGGAGCGGTCGATGACCTGGTGCTGCGCCGCGGCGACGGGGTGGTGGCCTACAACCTCGCGGTGGTGGTCGATGACGCCGCCGCCGGCGTGGACCAGGTGGTGCGGGCCGACGACCTGCTCAGCTCCGCACCGCGACAGGCGCACCTGGCACGGCTGCTGTCCCTGCCGGAGCCGCACTACGCCCACGTGCCGCTCGCGGTGAACCGCGCCGGGGACCGTCTGGCCAAGCGCGACGGGGCGGTGACGCTCAGGGACCGGCTCGCGCGCGGCGAGAGCATCGCGGAGGTCATGGGCCGCCTCGGCGCCTCGCTGGGCCTGGCCGGCTGCCGCACCGCCGCCGACGTGCTCGAACGCTGGGATCCGGCTTCGCTGGTCAGAGAGCCCTGGGTGGTGGATCTGCCCGGCTGAGCCCGTTCGCCGCTCCCGCTCGGGGCACCTCCCGAGATTCAGGCGGCGCTCAGCCGCGGGGTTTCCCCCACCACACTTATTACTAATCAGCAACTAGTCTCGATACACCAATGTATCGTGTCGGTCGTGATGCGACTTCTCCATGCAGTCCTCAGCGCCCTGTCCACTGCACTCAGCTCCGCCTCGAGCGCCGTCTCGTCGGCCGCCCGCGCCGTCGCCGGCGCACTCGGCCGTGCCCTCCGCCGCACCGGACGTGCGGCGACGGCGACCGGCCGTGGAGCGGTGGCCCTGCTGCCCGGTGAGTGGAAGAAGCCCATCGCGGCACTGTTCGTGGTGGGCCTCGCCCTGGTCCCGGTGATCTACTCCGGCAACATGACCTGGTCGTTCCTGGATCCCAGCAACAACCTCGACCAGGTCACCGCCGCCGTGGTCAACGAGGACGAGGGCGCCACCGCCACCTCGCCGGACGGCGAGGAATCCGATCTGGACGTGGGCGCGGAGTTCACCGACACCCTGCTGGACATGGACAAGTCGACCGTCTACCGCTTCGTGGAGGCCTCCCCCGAGCAGGCGCACGAGGGCCTGGCGGACGGCACCTACGGCGCGACCGTCGAGATCCCCTCGGACTTCTCGGCGAACGTCGCCTCGCTCGGCGGGGACGTCGAGGAGGCCGCGCCCGCGCTGCTGACCATCACCACGAACGACTCGGTCAACTACGTGGGCGGCAACTTCACGAAATCGGTGGGCACGGCGCTGACGGAGTCGCTGCGCGCGAGCGTGCTCGAGGAGTACCTGGGCAAGATCTACGTGGGCTTCACGAGCGTGCACGACGGCATCGGCGAGGCCGCCGACGGCGCCGGGGAGCTCACCGACGGGGCCGAGACCCTCCACGACGGCACCGGCGACCTGGTCGACGGCACGGGCGAGCTGACCGACGGCACGGGGCAGCTGGTGGCCGGCAGCGCCGAGCTGGCCGACGGGGCGAGCACCCTGCACCAGGGCAGCCTCGACCTCGTGGTGGGGCTGGACCAGCTCAGCGCGGGCGCGGTCACGCTCCGCGACGGCACCGCCGTGCTCGACGCCGGGGCGCAGGAGCTCCGCACCGGGCTGGTGACCCTCGACGAGAACGGGCAGCCGCTGCGCTCCGGGGCGGAGCAGCTGGCCTCCGGCGCCGAGCAGCTCGCCACCGGCGCCGGGGACCTCGCCGACGGCGCGGGACAGGTCGCCGACGGCACCCAGCAGCTGGACGAGACCGTCGGCGCCGCCCAGGACCGGATCGACGAGCTCGGCGTGACCCCGGAGGGGGTGGAGCAGACCAGCGAGGATCTCGTCGCCGCGATCGACGCGCTCGAGGAGATCGCCTCCGGGCTGCCCGACCGCCTCGCCGATCCGGCGGCGACCGCCGCCACCGTCTCCGAGGCCGCGGACTCGCTCGACGAGACCGTGAGCGACCTGGACCGCAGAGCTCAGGATCTCGATGCGGCCACGGCCGATCGCACGGAGGACGCCCGCACCCTGCAGGACGGCGCCTCGACGATCGAGGACGACGTCTCCGCGCTCGACGCGGACGTGCAGGGCACGGCGGAGGCCACCGGCACCGCCGCCCAGAGCGCCGCCGCCTCCGAGGAGGGGATCCGCGCCTACAGCGAGGACGTGGACGACCTCGCCGCCCGCTGCGAGGACTCCGGCGCGGAGGCCTCCTTCTGCGAGGAGCTGAGCCAGCTCTCCGGCACCTCCTCGCAGGTGCGGGAGGGCGCCGCGCAGGCCTCCGCCGACGCCGGCACGGCCGATGAGGCCGCGGGCGCCGCCGCCGACGGCTCGACCGACATCGGCGACACCGCCGCGGGCATGAGCGGTTCCGCCGAGTCGCTGGCCGGCTACCTCGAGGAGCTGCAGGAGACCACCTCCGCGCTCTCCGAGGGCAGCGCGTCCCTCGCGGGCACCACCGGCACCCTCGCCGAGGACGCCTCGACCCTCGAGGGGGACCTCGCCGCCCTGCAGGAGGACGACTCCTCCGCCGCGCCCTCCCCCGAGGAGGGCTCGAGCGCCTCCGACCTCGCCGAAGAGCTGGCCGAGCAGGCCCGCAGCGCCGCGGAGGCGCTGCCCGAGGCGTACGGGGCGCTCGCGCAGGGTGCCGAGGACGTGCACCGCCTGAACTCGGGCGCGCAGCAGGTCGCCGACGGCGCGGACGATCTCGCCGCCGCCACGGGCACCGCCCGCACCGGGGCCGACGATCTCGCCGGGGGCCTCACCCAGTACACCGACGGGGTGGGCACCGCTCGCAGCGGCGCCGAGCAGCTCGCGGGCGGCACCGGTGAGCTGGCCGACGGCTCGCAGGAGCTGGCCGACGGGGCGGCGGAGGCCGATGACGGGGCACGGCAGCTCGCTGACGGCTCCGGGCAGCTGGCGGACGGCTCCGCGGAGCTGCTCGACGGCGCCGAGCAGGTGGACGACGGCGCCGGGGAGCTCGCCGACGGCGCCGTCGAGCTCGACGACGGTGCGGGTCAGCTCGCCGACGGCTCCGAGGAGCTGCGCGACGGCCTCGTCGATGCGCAGGACGACGTCCCCTCGTACACCGACGCCGAGAGCGAGGACCTCGCCGGGGTCGCCTCGGAGGCGGTCCAGATGGACTTCGAGCGCTCGAACGGGCTGGACCGCTTCGGCGAAGGGCTCGCGCCGCTGTTCCTCGCGATCAGCCTCTGGGTGGGCGGCATGGCGATCTTCCTCATGATGCCGCCGTTCTCCGAGCAGGCCGCCGCGCGGGGCGTGGGCCCGGTGCGGCTGCTGGCCGGAGGGCTGACCCCCGCGATCCTGCTGGGCCTGGTCCAGTGCGTGATCGCGGTGGTGGCGCTGCACCGCTTCGTGGGCGTGACGATGCAGGACGTGCCGCTGATGCTGGGGCTGGCGGGTCTCACCTCGGCGGTGTTCGTCGCCCTGAACCACGGCTTCGGGGCCCTGTTCGGGCCGGTGGGGAAGTTCGTGGCGCTGGTGCTCATCGCGCTGCAGATCTCCGGGGCCGGCGGCACGTATCCCACCCCGACGCTGCCCGGGTTCTTCCAGGCCATCCACGAGTACCTGCCGATGACCCATGCGGTGGACGCCTTCCGCGGCGCGATCGGCGGGGGCTGGATCGACCCGGTCGGCGACATCCGCTGGCTGCTCGCCTGGCTGGTGTTCGGCGTGGCGCTGGGCCTGGCCGGAGCCATGGCGCAGCAGCGCCGCGCCCTGGCCGACCGGTCCATGGCCTGAGTCGCCGTCCGGCCCGCCCCGGGAGGAGCGGGCCGGACGTACGCCGGGAGGAGCGGACCGCGTACCCGGTGGAGCGGACCGGGCGCGCGGCCGAGGTCAGGCCGGCAGGAGCTTCCTCGGGGTCGCCGGCGCGCCCGGCACCGCCGGGACGGCCTGCGCCCCAGCGCCCTGTCCCGCGGCGCCCTGTCCCGGAGCACCCTGTGCCGATTCGCCCTGTGCGGCCGGGTTCTCCTGTGCGCCGGGGGCGGGGGCGCGGCCCAGCGAGCGGATCTCCCAGCCGGCGCCCTGCCACTGCCGCGGGTCCAGCACGTTGCGGCCGTCGATCATCCGCGGCGCCGCGACGAGCGCGGCGGCGCGGGCGGGGTCGAGGTCGCGGTACTCGTCCCATTCGGTGAGCAGCACCGTCAGCTCCGCGCCGGCGAGGGCCCGGTCGGTGTCCCGCTCGAGGGTGACCAGCTCGCCGAGGCGGCGCCGGGTGTTCTCCAGCGCCTGCGGGTCGGTGACGGTCACCTCGGCGCCTGCGGCCCGCAACCGGGTGGCGACGTCGAGGGCCGGCGAGTCGCGGGTGTCGTCGCTGTGGGGCTTGAACGCGGCGCCGAGCACCGTGATGCGTCGGCCCTCGAGGTCGCCGAGCAGCTCGCCGGCCAGGTCCACCACGCGGGCGCGGCGGCGGTCGTTGATGGCGTCGACCTCGCGCAGGAAGCCGAGCGCCTCGGGCACGCCGTGCTCCTCGGCGCTCGCGCGGAAGGCGCGGATGTCCTTGGGCAGGCAGCCTCCGCCGAAGCCGACGCCGGCGCGGAGGAACTTCGCGCCGATGCGGTCGTCCATGCCGATCGCGCGGGACACGTCGGTGACGTCCGCACCGGTGACCTCGCACATCTCGGCGACGGCGTTGATGAAGGAGATCTTCGTGGCCAGGAAGGCGTTGGCGGAGACCTTCACCAGCTCCGCGGCCTCGTAGCCCATCACCAGGCGGGGTGCCTCGCGCTCGAGGATCCGGGCGTAGACGGCATCGAGCATCGCCACGGCCTGCCTCGCGGCGGTGTCCTCGGGGTCGTGCACGCCGTAGACGAGGCGGTCGGGGTCCAGGGTGTCCTGCACGGCGAAGCCCTCGCGGAGGAACTCGGGGTTCCACAGCAGGTGCACCCCGTCGAGGTGGGCGAGGCGGTCGGCGAGGCGACGGGCGGTGCCGGCGGGGACGGTGGATTTGCCGGCCACCAGGGTGGGGGCGCCGCCGCGGGCGGGCAGCACCTCGGCGAGCGCGTCGACGGCGGATTCGAGGTGGCTGAGGTCCGCGCCGAAGCCGTCCTCGCGCTGGGGCGTGCCCAGGCCCAGGAAGTGCACCTCGGCGTGGGCGAGCTCGGCGTAGTCGGTGGTGAAGCGCAGCCGGCCGCTGGCGAGGCCGCGGGCCAGGATCTGCTCGAAGCCGGGCTCGTGGAAGGGCGGGACGCCGGCCTGCAGCGCAGCGACGCGCTCGGCGTCGATGTCCAGGCCGATCACGTCGTGACCGAGCTCGGCCATCGCGGCGGCGTGCACCGCACCGAGGTATCCGACTCCGATCACGGAGAGAGTGGTGGTCATCGCGAGATGCTCCTTCCCAGAGGGCTGGTGGGGTCGTGCGGGGTGGGATCGTGCGGGAACGAGTCGGGGGCCAGGTCGTGCGGGACGGGGTCGTCGGCCGCGTCGTGGCCGGCGGGGTCGAGGGTCGCGGCGAGCTGCTGCGCGGCCGTGCGCCACTGCGGGCGGAAGGCGTAGACGCAGGCGAGCCGGGCGATGGTGGCGGATTCGTAGGCGGCCAGCGCCTCGGGGCGGAGGTCGCTCGCGGCCGCGGCCCGGTCGATCTCCTGCCGCACCACGGCGGCCTGCTCCGCGGACCACAGCCCCTGCAGCTCGCGCCAGGCGGCGTGGGCGCGCAGGTTCCCGGCGTCGAGCGCGGGGTCGCCGAGGGTGGCGGTGTCGACGTCCAGCAGCGCGGGGGCCTCGCCCTCGCACCACAGGATCTGCTTGTCGTGCAGGTCGCGGTGGATGAGGGCAGGGTGGGTGACATCACCGAGGCGGGCCAGCTCGCGCTGGGCGGCGGCGACGGCGCGGCCCCGGGTGCGGGCACCGGCCGGGTCGACGGCGCCGGCGCGCTCGCACCAGGTGGACAGCACCGCGGCCTCGGCGGCGGGCCCGTGGACCTGCCCCGGGGCGGGCTCCGCACCTTCGCCGCCCGTGGCCGCGGCGGGCCGGGAGCGGGAGGCGTCCACGGCGGCGGACCAGGCCTCGAGCGTCTCGCGCCAGGCGCGCTGCCAGGTGCCGTCGGCGAGGGGCAGGCCGTCGTGGAGCAGCCGGCCGGGCAGCTCGGCGAAGGCGACGGTGTCCTCGTCGGCGGCGAGCACCGGTGCGGTGCGGAACGGGCCGGTGAAGTCCTCGGCGCGGGTGATCGCCTCGAGCAGCCGTGCGGCGCGGCCGGGGCGGACGATCTTCACGAAGCGCACCGCGCCGTGGTCGTCGCGGGTGCGGACCACGGCCCGCTTGCCGGGGCGGTGGGAGACGACGACGGCGCCGGGGTGCGCGGCGAGCACCCGGGCGAGGCCGGGCAGCCGCGGGTCGGTGCCGGTCTCGAACACGGTGACCTCGCCGGTCGCCGGGTCCAGGCGGCCCGCGCGCAGCGGAGCCCGAGAGGTCTCGTCGGCGAGCTCGAGCGGCAGGCCGCGGCCGTCATCGGCCCAGGCGCGGCGCACGCGCAGCCGGGCACCGCGGTGCTCCACCTCCGCAGGGATCGGTGAGCGCTGCGCCGCCCTGCTCTCGGTCGGCGTCGCGGCCCGGGGCGCGACGGGCAGGGGCAGGCGGTGCGGACGTTCGAGCACCGCCTCGGCGAGCGCGAGCCGCCGCGTGACCTGCGGCAGCCAGTCCGCGGCGCCGCGGCGCATGGGGTCCAGGGCGGCGGCGAGCACGGCCCGGGCGGTCCAGGCGGCGAGCTGCTCCGGGGCGGGCAGGGGGCGCTGCCGGGCGTAGCCGTCGAGGAAGGCGGTGGCCTGTTCCTCGACCCCGGCGAGCAGGCAGGCGGCGAGCCAGGCGCCGAGATCGGCCTCGGCCGGGCCGAGCCCGGAACGGTCCAGGTCCACCACGCGCAGCGGGAGACGGCCCTGCCCGGCCGGCGCGGTCTCGTCCACCGAGACCAGCACCTGATCGGGCGAGAGGTCCCCGTGGATCAGCACCGGCGGGGTGTCGACGGCGAGCGCCGCACGCAGCCGTTCGGCGAGGCGGGCGAGCCGCGCACCGTGCTCGGGCAGCAGGTCCGTCAGCGCGGTGAGGGTCTCCGGGATCGGCGCACCGATGCGTGCGGCGGGCAGGTCATGGGTGGAGACGTCGGCCGCGTGGAGGCGGGCCATGATCCCGCCGAGCCGCGTCGCGGCGGGCATGGAGCGGGGGTGTGCGGCGAGGGCGGCGAGATCGCCCCTCCCCCAGTGCTCGGCGACGAGCACGGCGCGGCGGTGGCGCCAGCGCCGCTGCTCGAGGGCGGGCAGGTCCAGCGCGCGCCAGCAGTCGGTGACCTGCAGCAGCGCGTCCAGGGGGCGGGAGGCGACGCGCAGCACCTCGCCGGTGCCCGGGAGCAGCAGCAGGGCGTGGCGGCCGGGGTTGTAGCTCAGCACCCGCGGGGTGCCGGCGCTCGATCGGCGCCGCAGCACGCGGTGGATCTCGCCGCCGAGGCGGGGGTCGCCGAGCATGTCGCCGCTGAGCAGGAACGGTCCCCGGTCAGCGTCGGTCCCGTGCGCGACCCGGTGCTCGCGCACCTCGCTGCCGCAACGGGCCGCGCGGCGCAGGATGTTGTCCCGCTTGTCGCGGGAGGCGACCAGCAGCACCCACCCGGCCTCGTCCAGCGCGCATCCCGGCAGGTCGGGACGAGTGGCGCCAGCGGCGGTGGCGCCGACGGCGGGTGCTGCGGCGGGTGCGGGAACAGCAGGTCCGGCGTCGTTCGAGCCGGGGGTGGTGGGGCCGACGGGATTGGCGACGGCCGGGCCGGGGCCGGCGGGGCGGTGGGCGATCAGCACGGAGGCGTCGGGCTTGATCCGCACCCGGTCTGCGGTGACCTCGCGGCCCAGCAGGGCGGAGAGCCGGACGGGGTCCAGCAGGTGCTCGGCGCCGGGGAGGCGGGCGTGATCGCACAGCAGCCGCAGCGGGCTGTGCGTGCGGTCCGCCGGGAATGCGGGAGGGGTCGTCACGGTCATCGCAGGACCTCCTGGACGGTCGGGGCCGCAGCGGGCGCGGGGGTCGGCGGCGCATCGGCGGCCGGGCGGTCGTCGGCCTCGGCGCTGCGCTGCTCGACGATCCAGCGGGAGTAGCGGGAGTCCGGGTCGGCGGCGAGCTGCGCCGGGCTGCCGTCCTCGAGGAGGCGGCCGTCCTCGAGCCAGAGCACCCGGTCCAGCCCGGCCACGGTGGTGGCGTCGTGGGTGATGGAGATGGTGGTGCGGGAACGGGACAGCTCCCGCAGCGACTCGTTGACCTGTGCCTTCGCGGCAGGGTCGAGGCCGGTGGTGGCTTCGTCGAGCACCACCACCGGGGCGCGGCGGATCATGGCGCGGGCGATCGCGATGCGCTGGCGCTGCCCTCCGGAGAGGGTGTCCCCGCGGTTGCCGAGCACGGTCTCGTACCCCTCGGGCAGGGCCGCGATGAACTCGTGGGCGCCGGCGCGGCGGGCGGCCTGCTCGATCTCGGCGTCGCTCGCGTCGCGCCGGCCGAAGCGGATGTTCTCACGCACCGTCTCGGTGAACAGCACCGACTCCTGCGGCAGGAGCGCCACGTGGCGGCGCAGGTCCGCGAGGGTCACGGCGCGGGTGTCGTAGCCGCCCACCCGGATCTGCCCGTGCTGCGGCTCGTTCAGGCGCAGCAGGTAGGAGACGAGGGTCGATTTCCCGCCGCCGGAGGGGCCGAGGATCCCCAGGTGCTGGCCGGCGGGGATGTGCAGGTCCAGCCCCTCGAACAGGGGGCGGCCGTGGCCGTCGGGCGCGCTGACCGCGCAGAACTCCACGGTGCCGTGCACGTCCTGCATCGGCACCGGGTGCGGCGGGTCGGCGATCTCGATCTCCTCGTCCAGCAGATCCGCGATCCGCTCCCCGGAGGCGGAGGCGCGGGCGATGCGGCCGGTGTACTTGGCCATGTCGCGCAGCGGCTTCATCGCGATCTTGAGGTAGGTCAGGAACAGCACCATGTCGCCGGGGCTCATCGCGCCGCGCAGCACCTGCAGGCTGCCCACCACGAGCACCGCGCCCTGGGCGACGCCCACGAGCACATCGGTGGAGCGTTCGAGGGCGGCGGCGAGCTTCTTGGCCTTCACCCCGGCCTTCATCGCCTTCTCGTTGCCGCCGGCGAACTCGTGGGCGACGGTCTGCTCGAGGCCGTAGGACTGCACCACGCGGATCGCGCCGAGCGCCTCGGCGGCGGCGCCCACGAGGGAGCCCTCGCCCTTGCGGGTGCTGCGGGAGGCGCGCACGATCTTCGGGGAGGAGCGGCAGGAGAGCAGCAGGTAGGCCAGGCCCGTGGCGATCACGATGCCGGAGAGGAACGGGTCCAGCAGCACCATCACCACCATGAGCACGGCGAGGGTGATGAGGTTGCCGATCAGCGGCAGCCCGGCGGTGACGGCGACGTCCTGGAGCCGGCCCACGTCCCCCACGAGACGCTGGGAGGTGTCCCCGATCGAGGCGCGGGAGTGGTAGCGCAGCGAGAGGGCCTGGAGGTGGTCGAACACGCGGGTGCGCAGCTCGGTGGCGACGCGGGCGCCGACCTTCGCGAAGGAGACGGTGGCGAGGTAGTTCGCCCCGGCGCGGCCGGCGATGATGACGGCCAGGCCGAGCGCGGCGGCGATCACCGTCTGGAGGATGTTCAGCCCGAACGGCGAGGCGTCGGCGGGCAGCTCGGCGCCGAGCGCGGAGGTGACGGCGTCCACCGCGTACTTCAGCGGCCACGGCTCGAGCACCCGGAACGCCACGTCCAGCAGCAGCCCGAGCATGCCGACCGCGCACAGCAGCAGGTGGCGCGGCAGATGCGGGCGGATCACCCGCAGGGTGCGGCGCAGCGCCGACGGGTCCAGCCGCTCCTTGCGCGGCACGGCGGAGGTGCCCACCAGGCGGCGCAGCCGGGACGGCCGCGCGGCCCCCTCGGCGGGGTGCCCGGTGCCCTCGGCGCTGCGCCCGGTGGAGGCGCTGCGCCCGGCCTCGGAGGCGCGGCCGGTGCGGGAGGTGCCGACGGCCATCATGCCGCCACCCCGCTGGGGGCATCGCTCTGCAGGCGGTGCAGCAGCTGGCGGCAGCGGATGCGCCAGTCGTGCTCGCGCACCGCGGCTTCGCGGGCGCTCGCGGCCAGCTGTGCCCGACGGGCGGGATCGGCCGCCAGCTCGTCGAGCGCGGCGGCGAGGTCGTCCACGTCCCCCGGGGCGACCAGCACACCGAGCTCGCCGTGTGCGAGCAGCTCCGGCAGGGTGCCGATCGCGGAGGCGATCACGGGCAGGCCCGCGGCGAGGTACTCGTAGACCTTCAGCGGGGAGAAGTAGTGCTCCCCCTCGGGGTAGGGCGCGGTCGCGATGTCCAGCCCGTGCAGCACCTCGGGGACGTGCTCGGGGGCGATCGCGCCGCGGAAGCGCACCCGGTCCGTGAGGTCGAGCTCGGCGGCGAGGCGCTCGAGCTCCTCCTGCTGCGGCCCGGTGCCGCAGACGTCGAGGCGCAGGGGCTGCGTGGTGCGGGCCAGCGCCCGCAGCAGCACATCGGTGCCGTGCCAGGGCTTCAGGGTGCCCACGAAGCCGACGGTCACCGGCAGTGCGCTCTCGGCGCGCGGGGCGGGCGCGGGGGTGATGCGGGTGGTGTTCACCCCGTTGGGGGTGACGACCACGCGCGCAGGGTCGGCGCCCTCCTGGCGCGTCCACTGTGCGACGGGCTCGCTCACGCAGGAGATCAGGCTCGCGCCGCGCAGCTGCCGCTCCGTGGCGGCGCGGGCACCGGCCTCGTCGGCCAGGCTGCGGTGGCGGCGCTGCTCGGCGATCAGCGGGGCGTTGACCTCGAGGATCGACGGGATCGGCACGGCGTTCGGGGCCGTGGGGGCGGAGAGCCGGGCGGCGGTGTCGGAGAACAGCGAGTAGCGCTCGTAGACGAGGTCGTAGCCGCCGGCGGCGATCTCCTCGGCGATCGCGGCGGAGGCGGCGGCGACGGCCTGCTCGCGCTCGGCGCCGGTGCCGCGGGGCAGGCGGTGGCGGCGCACCTCGAGGTCCGCGAGATCCGCGGGCACGGCCTCGTCGGTGCGGGTGCAGAACACGGTCACGTGGTGGCCCTCGGCGCGCAGCGCCCGGATCACCTCCTGGACGTGCACGGAGGCTCCCTTGGTGCCGAACACCCCGATGCCGGGGTCGAGCAGGGCGTAGGCGATCCTCATGACTGGCTCCTTCCGACGGGGGCGGCGGGCTCCAGCGCGGACGGGGAGCCCAGGGGTGACAGCGGTGCGGCGGGGGCGGGCTCTGCCGGGAGCTCCGCGGGCAGCGCCTCGAGCGGCTGGGTGAGGATGTTGCGGTGCGCGGAGCGCTCGGCGAGGGCGCGGAGGCGGCGGGCCTGCGCGCGGGAGTCGTACTGCGCGGCGACCAGCTCGCGGGCGGCGTCGGTGCGGGCGCGCCGGTCGGTGGCCGGGTCGAGCGCCTCCCGCACGGCCGCGTGCAGTGCGGCGGGGTCCCCGGTGGGGACCAGCCAGCCGGTGCGCCCGTCGAGGATCACCTCGCCGACGGCGGTGACGGATGCGGCGACGCAGGGGATGCCGATCGCCATCGCCTCGAGCAGCACCGTGGGCAGGCCGTCGGCGTTCCCGTCGGCCCCGATCACGAAGGGCGCGACGAACAGGTCCGCCTCCTGGAGCAGCTGGCGCACCTCCTCCTGGGTGCGCGGTCCCCGCAGGTGCACCTGCTGTGCGAGGCCCAGCGCGTGGATCCGGGCGCTCAGCTGCTCGCGCAGCGGTCCGTCGCCGACGATGTCGGCCCGCACCTCGCGGCCCTCCTCGCGCAGGGAGGCGACCACGTCCAGGAGCTGGTCGAAGCCCTTCTTCTCCACCAGGCGGCCCACGGCGAGCAGGTGCGGCACCGCGTGGAGGTCGGTGCGGCGGCGGTAGGGGAAGCGCTCGATCTCGAGGCCGTTGCGCACCAGCTCGAGCCGGGCGGTGTCCTGCGTGCCGAAGCGGGTGCGCAGGTGGCGGCGGTTGTACTCGCTGATGGTGACGGCGTGGTCCGCGTCGCGCAGCTTTCGGGCGAGGTCCGCGTCCTCCACGTCGCGGTGGAAGATGTCCTTCGCGTGGGCGGTGAAGGAGTAGGGCAGATCGGCGATCAGGCCCGCGAGGCGCGCGACCGTGGTGGCCATCGAGGCGAAGTGGGCGTGCAGATGGGTCACGCCGTGCTCCCGGGCGAGCATCGCCACGGCGAGCGCCTGCTCGGCGTCGTCCACCCCGGCGCCCACCAGCTCCTCGAGATGCTGCGAGAGGCCGCGGGCCAGCTCCGGCTCCTCCATCGCCGCGCCCCAGGTCTCCCACAGGCGGCGCGGGCTCGAGGAGCGGCCCACCTGGAGCACGGGGGCCTGGACCCGGGCGAGCTCGGGGTGGAAGCGGGCATCGGTCGGGGGGCGCAGGGAGAAGATCACGATCTCCTCGCCGGCGGCCTCGCGGGCCAGGATCTCCGAGACGATGAACGTCTCCGAGAAGCGCGGGTACATCTTCAGCACGTAGGCGATGCGGTGGGGACGATCAGCCGACATGGCGGGACACCTCCGAGTGGGCGGGGACGGATGCGGGCAGCAGCTGCGCGGCGAGGCGGGGGACGACGTCGAGCCCGCCGAGGTCGAGGCCGCTGCGGTCGGTGCGGGTGGTGGCCGAGCGGTCCCACCAGGCGGTGAGGTCCTCGGCGGTGAGGCTGTGCGGCTCGCGGGTCTCGACCGCGCCGACGGCGGCGAGGGCCTGGGCGCGGCGCGGCTGTTCCTGGCGGCGGCGGGTGCGGGGCACCACGAGCGCGGGGGTGGTCGTGGCCATGACCTCGGCCAGGGTGTTGTATCCGCCCATGCAGACCACGGAGGCGGCCTCGGCGATGAGCTCGGGCACATCGGGGGCGCTGCGCAGCACGGTGGTGGGCCCCTCGGCCGCCGCTGCGCCGGCAGCCCGGTGGGCAGTCGCGGCCCGGTTGACGGTCTCGGCCAGGTTCGCGGTCTCGGCCAGGGCGCGGAGCTCGGCGATCTCGTCGGCGGGCATCTGCGGGCCGGTGATCAGCAGGTGTCGGTGGCCGCGCGGCGGGCGGGAGCGCACCGCGAGGCGGGCGAGCGCCGCGCCGTCGGAGCCGCCGCCGAGCACGGTGAGCACGTACGGCCGCTCCGGCGCCGAGGAGCGGCGCGCGCTGCCCAGGCCCGCGGAGCGGCCGACGGGACGGCCAGCGGGACGACCAGCGGGACGGTCGGCCGGGCAGCCGGCGGTCGGCTCCTCGCGGCGGCCGGCGGGGAGGACCTCGGGCCGGTCGGTGCCGCGGCCGGAGGGGCGGCCGTGGGAGAGGTAGCCGGTGAGGACGGCGCGCCGGGCGAGCGCGGGCGGCAGCTCGCCGGTCAGGCGCGGATCGTAGACGTGCGCATCGCCGTACACCCAGATCGCGTCGAGGAAGGAGGCCACGTGCTCGGCGCCGCCCAGCGCCTCCCATTCGGCGGCGGCCACGCGCGGGGTGTCGAGCACCTCGCGCAGGCCCAGCACGGTGGCGGTGCCGCGGGCGCGGAGGGCGGAGAGCACGGGGCGCAGCTCGCCGTCGATGCCGAAGGGGTGGCGGTCGGCGATGAACAGATCGGGCTCGAGCGCCGCGAGGGCGGCGTCGATGGTGGCGCTGCGCAGGTCCCGCAGCGCGGGCCCGTCCAGGCCGAGGCGACGGGGCCCGTACTCCCCGGCCGTGCGGGTCATGCCGGGCAGCACCAGCCAGTCCCAGCCCTCCGGGAGCGGGTCGCGGCCGGCGTCGGGGTGGCCGGCGATCAGCAGCCCGCCCACGCTCCCTCCGGTCAGCGCCGGCAGCTGCGCGGCCAGCGCGAAGGCGAGGGCGCGGTTGCGCCGGGAATGCCCCAGACCCACGGAGTCGTGGGAGTACAGCGCGATCGTGGTGTCCATCGGGCCCTCCTGCTCGTTCGGTGACGATCAGGAGGATGGCAAGCGGCCATGAGGTGCGGATGAACTCTCGATGAGGGCGCTCTCATGCCGGCACCGTGCCAGAGTCAGATGACTCCCGGGTGTCGCCTCGATGGAGCGCGGACGAGGAGTGCGCGACGGAGCCCGGTGCTCGCGATCCCGCCGGTCAGAGCGGTGCCGACGCCCCCTGCACCGGCTCGGCGAGCTGTGCCGCGCGGTCGCGGAGCACGGCCCGGGAGGCGGGCTCGGCGGCGATGTCGCGGATCACCGCGGCCAGGGCGATCGCCGCGTCGTCCATCAGCCGGTAGCCCTCCTCGGAGTCGGCGTGCGCCGCGAACTCGCGGGTGTGCAGGGCACCGCCCGCGCCGGTGATGCCGACGAAGGGGTGGAGGGAGGGCACCCGCTGGGACACGTTGCCCATGTCGGTCGAGGCGGCCATGATCCCCAGCGAGCCCTCCAGGGGCCGGCCCAGCTGCTGCATCGCCGCGTTCCAGGCCGCGCCGAGCAGCGCGTCCTGGAGCAGCGGCTCGTAGATCGGCTCGGTGGTGGTGATCTCGAGCGCGGCGCCGGTGGCCACGGCCCCGGCCTCGAGGCAGGCGAAGACCTGCCGGCGCAGCTCCTCGAAGGCGGGCATGGTCAGCGCCCGGCACTCGAGGTCGATGATCGCGGTCTCGGGGATGATGTTGGTGATCCCGGACTGCTGCGGCACCAGGGCGAGCCGCTGGCCGTCGTGCATCCGCTGGCGCAGCAGCCCGGCGGCGACCTGCGCGACCACGGCCGCGTCGTTCGCGTTGATCCCCTCCGTGGGGTTCGCGGCGGCGTGCGCGCCGCGGCCGGTGTAGGTGGCGCGCCAGCGGCCGACGGCCTGGCTGGTCGAGCCGAGCACGTCGTAGGTGTCGGTGTGCGGGGTGGGGTGGGCCATCAGCGCCAGGTGCACGCCCTCGAACACGCCCCGGTCCAGGAGCAGCTGCTTGCCGCCGCCGTGCTCCTCGGCGGGGGTGCCGATCACCTGGAGGGTCACGTCGAGCGCGGCGAGCTGCTCGCGGAGGGCGAGCGCCGCGCCGAGCGAGGCGCCCGCGATGAGGTTGTGGCCGCAGCCGTGGCCGATCTCCGGCAGCGCGTCGTACTCCACGCACAGCGCGGCGACCAGGCTGCCGGAGCCGGCGGTGGCGCGGAAGGCGGTGGGCAGCTCGGCGATGCCGCGCTCGAGCGTGAATCCGGCCTGCTCCAGCAGGTCCGCGCAGCGGTCATGGGCGCGGTGCTCCTCGAAGGCGGTCTCGGGATCCGCGTGCAGCGCCCGGGCCAGGGCGCGCACCGGCGCGCGGTGGGAGGCGTAGGCGGTGGTGAGGGCGGTCAGGGCGGCATCGTCGACGGTCACGGTGTGATCCTGCCACGCCCGTCGGCGGCCTGCTCAGTCGCCGGAGCGCAGCAGGGGAGGCATCAGCGAGGTGCCCTCGCCGGCCCGGTAGAGGCGGGCGGGGCGGCCGCCGGTGGGGGCGGCGTGCCGGTCCAGCTCCTCGAGGAAGCCCTCGGTGCGGGTGGCCTTGCGGTGGAAGTTGCCGGCATCCAGGGTGGTGCCCCAGACGCTCTCGTAGACCCCGCGCAGCTGGGAGACGGTGAACTCCTCGGGCAGGAAGGTGACCGCGAGGGTCGTGTACTCGAGCTTGCTGCGGGCGCGCTCGATGGCGCAGTCGAGCACGGTGGCGTGGTCGAAGGCGAGCGGCACATCGGCGAGCTCCTCGACGGCCCACCAGCGGGCGTCGGCCACGTCCTCGCCGCGGCGCGGAGCGGGCAGGTTCGCGCCGAGCGCCATGAACGCCACCGAGACCACGTGCCCGCGCGGATCGCGGCCCGGGGTGCCGAAGGTCCGCACCTGCTCGAGGTGCACGGCGCCGCTGCCCAGCGAGGCCTCGTCGGCCAGCACCCGGTAGGCGGCGCCCTCGAGATCCTCCCCCTCCTCGATGAAGCCGCCCGGGAGCGCCCAGGCACCGCGGTGGGGATCGTCCTCGCGCTGGATGAGCAGCACGTTCAGCGCACCGTCACGCAGGGTGAGCACGGTGAGGTCGACGGCGACGTGGATCCCGGAACGGGTCTCGGAGGAGGAGTCCATGCGCCCAGAGTAGACACGGTTCTGGTCAGCGTGACTCCAACCGCGAGGCGGCTCACAGACGGGCCGCGACCGCCCGGTCGGAGTTCACCGGTCGAGCCGATCCTCGATCACTGCTCGAAGCGTCGCCCCTCAGTGCTCGAACCGGCCGGGGATCACTGGTCGAGCCAGCGGCCCCACTTCTCCGGGCGGTGCTCGGCCGCGACCATGCGCACCGTCCCCGAGGTCGAGCGCATCACGATCGACTCGGTGACGATGCGGTGGTGCTGGTAGCGCACGCCCCGCACCAGGTCGCCGTCGGTGATGCCGGTCGCGGCGAAGTAGCAGTTGTCCGAGGTGACCAGGTCATCCGTGGTGAGCACCCGGTCGAGGTCGTGCCCGGCGTCGAGCGCCTTCTGCTTCTCGGCGTCGTCGGTGGGGGCGAGCCGGCCCTGGAGCATGCCGCCGGTGGCCTTGATCGCGCAGGCGGCGATGATCCCCTCGGGCGTGCCGCCGGTGCCCAGCAGCATGTCCACCCCGGCGCCGCGCGCCGCGGCGATCGCCCCGGCCACGTCGCCGTCCATGATGAACTTGACCCGCGCCCCGGCGGCGCGGATCTCCTCCACCAGCGGCTCGTGCCGCGTCCGCTCGAGCACGCACACCGTGACCTGGCTGAGCGGCTTGTCCAGCGCCTTGGCCACCAGCTTCACGTTCTGCTCGACCGGCAGGCGCAGGTCCACGTACTCGGCCGCCTCCGGCCCCACCACCATCTTCTCCATGTAGAACACGGCGGAGGGGTCGTACATGCTCCCCTTCTCCGCGACGGCGAACACCGCCAGGGCGTTGTTGTAGCCGAGCGCGGTGAGCCGGGTGCCGTCGATCGGGTCCACGGCGACGTCCACCTCGGGGCCGTTGCCGTCGCCCACGGACTCGCCGTTGAACAGCATCGGCGCCTCGTCCTTCTCGCCCTCGCCGATCACGACGGTGCCGTCCATGCGGACGGTGTCCATGAAGGAGCGCATCGCGTCGACCGCGGCGCCGTCGGCCCGGTTCTTGTCGCCGGCGCCGACCCAGCGGCCGCCGGCGATGGCGGCGGCTTCGGTCACGCGGACCAGCTCGAGGGCGAGGTTGCGGTCAGGGGCGGTGGAGGTGGAGGCAGGGCTGGTCATGGGGGCTCCTCGGTACGCGGACGTGGGTGGAGTCGGGGACCGGGACCTGCCGAGTCGACAGGCCGATCATTGCCTGACGTGCGCCTCCGACTGTATCCGACGGCACGGCCGCCCCGCCCGGGATCCTCCGGGTCGAGGCGGCCGTGCGGTCGGTCGGGAGCCGCTCAGAGGGTGAGCACCTGCTCCGCCTTCCCGCTGCGGGAGCTCTCGTAGGCGGCGAGGATGATGCCGAGCACGGCGATGCCCTCGGTCTCGGTGTTCAGCGGCCGGCGGCCGGTCTCGAGGCACTCGACGAAGTCCGCGATCTCCGCGGCGAAGGTGTCGATCTGCGGGTGCTCGACCACCCGCTCCTCCTCGCCGCGCAGCCGCACCCGGAGCGTGGCCCCGTCGGAGCTGAGCGAGCCCTTCTCCCCCACCACCGAGAAGCGGTCCGTGCCCGGCGCCGCCTCGTAGGCCCAGGAGGTGACCAGCTGGCCCACGCTGCCGTTGTCGAAGCGCACCAGCACCTGGGCGGAGTCCTCGCCCTCCATGAACTTCAGGCGGTGCGTGGACATCATCGCGAAGGCGGAGACCGGCACGCCGCCGGAGAGGTGCATGAGCAGGTAGGTGGGGTGGTATCCGGTGTCGATGTACTCGCCGCCGCCGGAGGTCGCGGTGTGGGCGCGCCATCCCATGTTCTCGGGATCGAAGTTGTTGTAGAAGGAGTCGGTCGTGCGCACCTCGTAGACCTGGCCGAGCTCGCCGGAGTCGATGACCGCCTTCGCCTCGGCGACCGCCGGCATGAACAGCTGGTTGTGGGCGCACATCAGGCTGACGCCCGCCTTCTGGACGGCGTCGCGCACCTCCACCGCCTCCTCGGCGCTCAGGCACAGCGGCTTCTCGCACAGGATGTGCTTGCCGGCCTCGGCGGCGGCCACGATCGCGGCGCGGTGCAGGTGGTGCGGCAGGCAGATGTCCACCGCGTCGACCTCCGGATCCTTGACCAGCTCGAGGAAGTCGGAGTAGCCGGTGGCGCCGGTCTCGGCGGTGCGCGCGGCGAGGGCCTCGGGGTTGGCGTCGGCGATGGCGACCACGCGGGCGCGGTCGGGGATCGCGGCGTAGCCCGCGAGGTGGGCCGTGGCGATGCCGCCGGCGCCGATGAGGCCGATGCGGACGGGCAGGGAGACGGTCATGGGGATGTCCTTCGGTGGTGGAAGACGGCGTGCAGTGTCGTGCAGTACAGGGGTGGTGCGGGAGTGGTGCAGGTGGCGGGTGGGACCGGTCAGCGGGCGGCGCTGTTCGCCGCGACGACGAGCTCGGTCAGCGCGCGGGCGCGCTGGAGGTTCTCCTCGGTGCGGCCGCCGCTCTGGATGGCCTCGACCCACTGGGCGAAGGGTGCCGGGGCGTCGGCCGGGACGGGGATCTCCTCCCACCCGTCGCCGGTGCCCAGGCGCAGCGCCGAGCCCTCGCTGAACAGCACCGAGCCCTCGGTGCCGTGGATCTCGATGCTGAAGGGGCTGACGGGGCTGACGAATCCGGTCTCGATCACGCCGATCGCACCGTCGGGGGTGGTGACGGTGACGGTCGCGTTGTCCTCGACGCCGCGGCCGGTCATGTCGGTGTAGCTCGCGCGGACGGAGGCGACCTCGGTGCCCAGGATCAGCTGGGTGAGGTAGACGGGGTGGGCGGCCAGATCCGCGAAGGCGCCGCCGATCGCCTCGGCCGGGTCGTAGAAGCGCGCCGGCAGCCAGTCCTGGATGGAGCCGCCGTGGGCCAGGCGCACCCGCGAGTAGGTGAGCCGGCCCAGCCTCCCGGAGTCGAGGATCTCCCGCACGGCGAGGGTGTAGCCGTGGGCCAGGCGGGGCAGGGAGACCGTCAGCGCGATCCCGGCCTGCTCCGCCGCGGCGATCAGCTCATCGCACTCGGCGACGGTGGGGGCGAGCAGCTTCTCGGTGAAGATGTGCTTCCCCGCCGCGATCACCTGCCCGAGCAGATCGCGGTGAGCGGTGGTCGCGGAGGTGACGGTCACGCCGTCGAGATCCTCCCGGGCCAGCAGCGCCTCGAGGTCCAGGGTGTGCTCGACGCCGAGCTGGGAGGCGAGCCCCCTGCCGCGCTCCTCGTCGTCGTCCCAGACGGCGACGAGCTCGGTGTCCGGATGATCCAGCGCGGCACGGCCGTACTCCTCGGCGTGCACGTGCCAGCCGCTGAGCACGGCGATGCGCAGGGGATGGGTCATGGGTGGTCTCTCCTCGGAGATCGGGGGCGGCGCGGTCGCGGGTGAGGGGCGGCGTCTCGGACGCCTCCGGGACCTGGCCTCGGTTCTCCGGGCCCTGACCTCGGTGTCGGGGCGGTGCGCCGCAGCCGCCATCGTGCCGTGACGTACGTTACTCACACCGTTGGACGAATGGCAACGGGCTCGGTGCAGCGAGGAGTGAGTCATGCGAGGCACGACGATGCTCGATCTCGGGCTGCGCAACGAGCTGATCGTGCTGGACGCGATCCGGCACGCGCCCGCGGGGACCTCGCAGTCCGAGGTGGTCCATCGCAGCGGGCTGTCCCGCCAGGCGGTCTCGCTGATCACGCGCCGGCTGCGGGCGCAGGGGCTCATCGAGGCCCACGGGACCCTCGCCGGCTCCCGCGGCAAGCCCCGCACGATCCTGCGGCTGGTCCCCTCCTCCCGGCTGGCGGTGGGCGTCCACCTGGACCCGGCCGGGATCTCGCTCGCCGTGGTGGATCTGCTGGCGGCGGTGATCGCACAGCGCACCCTCGCGCCGCCCACCGCCGTTCCGGCCTCGGACGTCGCCCGGATCGCGGACGCGCTCACCTCCGTGCAGGCGGACCTGCGGGCACAGGGATGGACCACCCCCGACGGTCACGACGCGGCCGAGGCGATGCTCGGCATCGGCGTGGCCAGCCCCGGCGCGATCGACGTGGCCCGCGGCCGGGTGGTCAGCCCGCCGTGGCTGCCGGGCTGGCGGGACGTGCCGGTGGTGGAGCAGCTCGGGCAGGCCACGGGGCTGCCGGTGGTGCTGGACAAGAACACCAACGCGGCGCTGACCGCCGAGACCTGGTCCGTGGCGCAGCCGCCCGGGGACACCGTGCTGTACCTCTACGTGGGCGCGGGAGTGGGCTCCGCCGTGAGCACGGGCGGGCGGGTCCACCACGGCGCCGCAGCGCAGGCCGGGGAGATCGGACATCTGCCCACGGGGCTCGACGGCCCGCTGTGCGGCTGCGGGCGCCGCGCCTGCCTCAGCCAGTTCACCGACGCCGCGTCGATGCTCGACGCCGCGGAGCGGCAGGGGCTCCTGGGAACAGCCGACGGGCGCAGCATGACGGCCCGGCTCGGGGACCTCGCGGCGGCGGCGCGCGGGGGCGAGGCGGGGGCGGTGGAGCTCCTCGACGGCTTCGGCACCGCGCTGGGCGAGGCGCTGCGCACCCTGATCGGCGTGCACGATCCGCACCGGGTGGTGATCGGCGGGCCGTCCTGGCCCTCCCTCGCCCCGCTCGCGCTCCCGCTGGTCGAGCAGCGTGCGCTGAGGAGCTCGCCCCATGCGGTGACGATCGAGTCCTCCCTCATCGGCGACGGAGTGGGGGCGCTCGGCGCGGCGGCGCTGTTCCTGCAGAGAGAGCTCTCCCCCACCGGCCGCTGAGCGGGGGTGAGGGAGAGCTGCTGCGACGGAGCCCCGGGCCCGAGCCGGCCCGGGCCCGGCAGGGTCAAGCGGCGACCGGTGTGCGCGGCGCGGTCTCGCTGCGGCGCTCGGCGACGGCGGCGCGCAGGGCGACGAAGAGGGCGAGGAGCCCGGCGGTGAGCACGATGTGGCCGAGCCCGGCGATGCCGGGGATCGCGGCGGTGGTGGTGGCGGGGTCCTGCCCGTCGAGGGTGAGGATGCCGCGCACGGCCTGCATCGCCACGGTGACGAGCAGGCCGATGTTGTAGGTCCAGTAGAAGACCGTGAAGGAGCGGCGTCCGCTGAGGGAGAAGACGGCGTCGAGCGCGAGCACGATGAGGAACACGAGCATTCCCAGCGCCAGGAAGTGCGTGTGGAGGGTGCCGAGCTGGGAGTCGACGCCGAGTGTGTCGGTGGCCTTGGTGTACTCGCGGTAGAAGAGACCGGAGACGAGGCCGAGGAGCATGTAGACGAAGGCGGTGCGCAGGATTCTGTTCATGTCTTCCACGGTAGGAATCGCCCGCTGCGGCGTGATCCCCCGAAAGGTTGATCCGCGCTCGTCCGTCCCGGCTGACCGGCCGCTGACCTGAACCACCATGGGTCTTCACCACCGCTGACCCGCACCGCCATCGGCGCGGGGTCAGCCGGCCACCTGCTGCACGGCGCGGGCGTGGGTGCGCAGGTGCCAGGTCCAGAATCCCAGGCCGAGGAGGGCGAAACCGAGCGCGGTGAGCGCGAAGCTCACCAGGGTGCCGCTCACCAGCGGCGCGATCATCCCGGCCAGCAGCGCGTTGAGCACGAGCGAGAAGAAGGTGCCCAGCGATGCCGCGGCCCCGCGCTGGTGCGGGAACAGGTCCAGCACCTCGAGCTGGATCGGGGCGAACACGAGCGCGACGGTGAAGGCGATGAGCATCGGTCCGATCACCGCCGGCAGCAGCGCGAGGGAGAGCCCTCCGGGCGGGCCCGGCAGGAGCGAGACCAGCAGGAGGTTCAGCGCGGTGGTGGCGACCACGCCGAGGAACCCCACGGTGATCAGGCGGCTGCGGGGCATCCTCTCCGCGGCGCGGCCCACCACCCAGGATCCGCTCATCAGCCCGGCGATCAGCGGCACGAACAGCACCCAGAAGTCCTGCTCCCCCAGCCCCAGCAGCCGCACCACGAAGATCGAGGCGCCGGCGATGAACAGGAACTGGGCGGCGAAGCCGAAGGCGGTCGCGGCGGCGATCCGCAGCATCACCGGGGAGCGCCCCACGTGCAGCAGGGACCCCAGCAGGGACCGGACCCGCACAGGGGTGCGATCCTCGGGCGGCAGCGTCTCCGGCAGGGTCAGGGTCAGCGCGAGCACCACCATGCCGTACAGGCCCACGCCCGCGAACGCCCAGCGCCAGTCGCCCAGCAGCAGCAGCCAGCCGCCGACGATCGGGGCGATCGCCGGGGCCAGGGCGAAGATCATCATCACCCGGGCCATGAGGCGCTGCGCCTCGGCCCCGTCGAACAGGTCCCGGATCACCACGCGCGAGACGATCGTGGCGGCCCCCGCGCTCATGCCCTGCAGCATCCGCAGCAGCACCAGCGAGCCCAGGCTCGGCGCGATGATGCTGCCGAACATGCCGATCAGGTAGATCACCAGGCCGCCGATCATCACCTTCTTGCGGCCCAGCGCATCCGAGAGCGGACCGTGGAACACCGACATCACGGCGAAGGCCGCGAGGTAGGCGGAGACCAGCTGCTGGAGGCCCACCTCGTCGGCCCCGAACTCCGCCCCGATGCGGGTGAAGGCCGGGAAGATCGAGTCGATCGAGAACGGCCCGATCATCGCGAGCGACGCGAGGGTCAGGGTGAGGCGCGCTCCGGCCCGTCGGGGGCGCGGCGAGGAGGGGGCGCCGGGCGAGCGGGGCGGAGGGCTGGTCATCCGGTCCACTCTAGGCAGGCGGCCCCTGCCCGTCACCCGCCCTCCCCACGCCGGGCATAGGCTCGGCGGTGAGCGTCCCGGCCGACAACGACCTGCACGGCCCGTTCCCGTCGGCCCGGGCTCCGCGCCCTGCTCCGCCCCCGAACGATCCGAGGCCCCCCATGAAGCAGTTCACCATGCCGCACACCGAGATCTCCGCCCCGAACGTGGTGCTCGGGCTGATGCGCATCGCGGAGAAGTCCGACGAGGAGATCCGCACCCTGGTCCGCACCGCACGCGAGGCGGGCATCGACTTCTTCGACCACGCCGACATCTACGGCGGCTCCACGCATCGCTGCGAGGAGCGCTTCGCCGAGGCGCTGCAGCTCAGCCCTTCCGAGCGCGAGCAGGTGACGATCCAGTCCAAGGCCGGGATCGTGCCGGACGGCCCCTACTTCGACTTCTCCGCCGAGCATCTGGTGCGCTCGGTCGAGGGCTCTCTGCGCGCGCTGCGCACCGATCACCTCGACATCCTGCTGCTGCACCGGCCCGATGCGCTGGTGGAGCCCGAGGAGGTGGCCCGCGCCTTCGACGAGCTGCACGCGAGCGGGAAGGTGACGCACTTCGGCGTCTCCAACCACACGCCGCGACAGATCGAGCTGCTGCAGAAGCATCTGGACCAGCCGATCGTCGCGAATCAGCTGCAGCTGTCGATCACCCACTCGACCTTCGTCGCCCAGGGCGTGGCCTCGAACATGCAGGGCACCGACCAGGCGCTCGTCCGCGACGGCGGCGGCATCCTCGACTTCTGCCGCCTGCACGACATCACGGTCCAGGCCTGGTCGCCGTTCCAGGCGCAGTTCTTCGACGGCGTGTTCCTGGGCCATCCCGAGTACGCGGAGCTGAACGCGGTGATCGACCGCCTGGCCGCGCAGCACGGGGTCACCCCGGAGGCGATCGCGACCGCCTGGATCACCCGCCATCCCGCGCAGATGCAGGTGGTGCTCGGCACCACCACCCCGCAGCGGGTCAGCGATGCGGCGGGCGGCTCCGAAGTGCCGCTGACGCGGGCCGAGTGGTACGAGCTGTTCCGCGCCGCCGGCTGGATGGTGCCCTGAGGCGGCACCACCCGCGGCCCTGGATGGCCCCCTGAGCCGGCACCGCCGCGACCCCCGGATGGTGCCGTGAGCCGTCACCGGCCCCGGCCCCCTGCATGACGACGCCCGCCGCCCCGGTGCCGGGGTGGCGGGCGTCGTGCTGCGGGGGCTGCTCGATCAGATGACCGGGCGGCCCTCCTCGCGGGCCTTCTTCACGTCCTTGACGAAGCCGCGCCCGATGGTGATCAGGATGCCCAGCACGAGCACCGGCCACATCAGCACGTAGGCGGTCAGCAGAGCGGTCATGGGTGGTCTCCTCTCAGGAGGCGGGGGTCGGGTGGGTCAGCGGTCGGAGCCGGTGGGGACCGCGGTGCGGTCCTCGTCGCCCTCGTCAGCCTCATCGGCCTCCGCGGTGGGCGTCTCCTCGTCGAAGTCGCCGGTGACCTTGCGGATCACCGAGAAGTCGAAGTTCTGCGAGGAGCGGACGCTCAGCAGGTAGCAGACCAGGAACGAGACCGAGTAGGCGACCAGCGAGCCGGTGAGGGTCTCGAAGTCGCGCAGGTACCCGAAGCCGAACGGCAGCACGACCAGGGTGGCGACGGCGCCGACGATCACCGCCGGGCGCAGCCCGAAGAAGCCGAAGGCCATGATGCCCAGCACCACGCCCACGCCGATGATGGCGAGCAGCTCGACGAACAGCCCCCACGCCCCGGTGAGCGGGACGAGCGTGAAGCGCACCGGCAGGAAGATCGCCAGCGCCGCGATCACGGAGATCGTGAAGGCGCGGTTGGTGACCTTCTTCCAGTAGAAGGACGCGATGACCGGGAACACCAGGCAGCCCCACAGCGCGCCCACGAAGACCAGCAGGTCCAGGATGTTGAAGCGGGCGGTGGCGAAGAACAGCGCGAGCCCGGTGGCCACGATCATGGTGATCCGGCCGATCAGCAGCATCAGCTTGGGGTTCGCCTTGCCGCGGCCGACGGACTGGCCGTAGATGTCGGTCATGACGATCGAGCTGAGGGCCGCGAGGTCGGAGTCCGCGGTCGAGGAGAGCGAGCCGATGATCATGATGAACGCGAGCGCCACCAGCACGACGGGCAGGTAGGTGCCCACCATCTGCGGCATCAGGTTGTTGACGTCGCCGCCCATGGGCTCGATGCCCAGGTACAGCGCCATCACGCCGAGCATGCCGATACCGATCACGGTGCCGCCGTAGCCGACGGTGGCGGTGATGAAGGTGGGCTTGATGAGGTCCTCGCGCACCGCGAAGAGGCGCTGGGCGATGGTCTGGTTGCCGATCGCGTAGGCCAGCACGGCGGCGATGTAGGGGGCGCCCTGGTTCATGAAGGCGTCCGAGGAGAAGAAGCTCTCCTGCTCCGGGGTGACGGCGCCGCTGGCGACCCCGTCGGCGAACATCGACGGCCCGCCGGCGAGGAAGAACACGGCGGGGATGATGATGACGGCCGCGCCGAGCATCGCCATGACCTGCGCGAAGTCGGTGAGCACGGAGGCGCGGAAGCCGGACCACAGGGTGTACAGCAGCACGCCGCCGGCGATGATCAGGATGCCGGCGCCGAAGCTCAGCGGGGAGAGCATCGCGATGATCGCGCCGCCCGCGATGAAGTTCGAGGTCAGGGAGATGACCGAGCCGAGCACGTTGGAGCCGGCGAGCATCAGCTGCGAGGAGCGCCCATGGCGGGCGTACATGACCTCGGCGAGGGTGTGGGCGCGGGGCGCGACGGCACGGATCCGCTTGCCGAAGGGGTAGATGAACAGGATCATCAGCGCGCCCCAGAGCCCGTAGTGGATGGGGCCGGAGACGCCGTAGGTGTAGCCCGCGGTGACCGAGGCGTACATCGAGGACGCCCAGATCCAGGTGGCGGTCATCGAGGCGGCGGAGACGCCGAAGCCGATGTTGTTCCCGGCGGTCATGTAGTCGTCGGCGTTCTCCTTCTTGCGGGAGATCGCGACCGACATCCACATCGTGCCCCCGTAGAACAGGAGCAGGAGCAGGATCACTCCGAGCGTTCCGAGCTGGGCTATCTCGCCTGAGGGTGCTGGAGGCACAGGACTTCCTTTCGTCGCGGACGGACCGTTCACGTGCATCCGGCCTCCGCGCGCAGTGCGACGCACCCTCTGACAGGGCTGCGTGCTGCGGCGGGCCGACCGGCAATCGACCCCCGTGGCGCAGGCCTGTCCCTCATCGACCCCGGGCGGCGCATGGCGCGGGCTGCGGGGGCGGGACGGCGGCCGCGGTGCGCCGCCCAGTGGGGGCAGCCCGCGGCTCTGTCGCACATGGAGCCGGACCGATGCTCGCACAGTGCATGCTTTTTATCCACTCACGAAGTAACGACCGGGTAACCACTGCAGGTCAGTGCAGTAAAAGTCGTTGTCGGACAAACTGATCCCGCGTAGGTCCGCCACGATTCTGCATGGTGATGCATCGCACGTCCCGGTCCGCGCGCCGTCTCCGGCCTGGGCGGCACCTCGCGGGACCGCATCGCGCCCGCCCGCGAGCCCACGTACAGTGACCCCTCGACGCAGGCCGCACAGGGGCGGCCCCGAGGAGGAGAACGATGACGACCAGGCGGATCGGGCTGATCGGATGCGGAGACGTCTCCGTGGTCCACATCGAGGCGATCCGGGACATCGAGGGTCTCGAGCTGGTGGGGGTGGCGGACACCGACCCGGAGGCGCTGGCGCGGGCGACCGCCGCCACCGGTGTGCCGGGCTTCGCCAGCACGCAGGAGCTGATCGACGCCGTCGGCCCGGACGCCGTGCACGTCACCACGCCGCACCATCAGCACATCGGCCCCTCCCTCACGGCCCTCGAGGCCGGGGTGCACGTGCTGCAGGAGAAGCCGCTCGCGCACACGCTCGACGAAGGGCGGCGCCTGGTCGATGCGCTCGCACGCATCCCGGCCGGCGGCCCCAAGGTGGGGATCTGCTTCCAGAACCGCTACAACCTCGCCAGCCGGCGGCTGCACGAGATGCTCGGCTCCGGCGAGCTGGGCGCGGTGCGCGGCGCCTGGGCATCGGTGGTGTGGACCCGCAGCGCCGAGTACTACCGGGCCAAGCCCTGGCGCGGCACCTGGGAGGGCTCGGGCGGCGGGCTGCTGATCAACCAGGCGATCCACACCCTCGATCTGGTGCAGTGGCTGCTGGGCGGGGTGGAGCGGACCGACGGGCACGTCGCGACCCGCAAGTACGCGGACGTCATCGAGGTCGAGGACACCGCCGATCTGCTGCTCCACCACCCCGGCGGCATCACCACCTCCTTCTACGCCACCCTCACCGCGCCGCAGCACCGCCCGGTGGAGATCGAGCTGGACTGCGAGAACGCCTACGTCATCCTGCACGGCGGCACCGACGGCGGGCTCACCATCCGCTGGGCCGACGGGCGGGTGGAAACCCTCGCCGAACGCTCGGTGACCTCCGGCGGACGCTCCTACTGGGGCGTCTCCCACGAGCTGCTGATCCGCGACTTCCACGAGCGGATCGAGGATCCGGAGCCGTTCTGGATCGGCCCGGGCGAGGCGATGGCGTCGCTGGAGATCCTCAAGGAGGCCTATCGGCTGAGCGGGGTGGGTGGCTGACGCCCGAGGGCTCAGCAAAGCACCAGCGGCTGCTCTCTCTCGCGGTACCCGACGCGCGGAGGAGCTGTCATCGGGCCGGGCCCCACCGAAATCGCTGCTGGCCCACCGGCGCAGCCACAGCGAGGCAGGGAACCATCGGCATGGTCGTGTTCAGCGCACGCACGGTGTCCACGACGATCAGGCGGCCGCAGTCGATGATCGCCTCGCGATCGCGGAGCTGCTCAGCTTCCCCACGGAGTGGGTCGTGAAGACTGCTGCGGTGCCCTGGTCTCGGATCTGTCCAACCATGTCCCGCACGTTTCGGCGCGATCGATGTCACGGCCCGGAGCAGCTGGTCGCCTCACGGGACAAGCGCTCGTCGCATGCTCCAGTTGCGGCCGGTCTCGAGGCGCGAAGGCCAACGGGCAGGGCCCGGGGAATACCACCGAGCTCCGCCCGCTGTCCACTGCAATCAGCGCTTTGCCCCATGGGCTCGCCACCTCACCAGAGCGCCGACCACCAGCAGCCCGAGGGCGAGGGACAGCATCGCGACCGCCGCGGTGCCGGTGCGGGCAAGCGGGCCCTGTGATGATCGGTCCCCGGCATCGGTGTCCGCCTGACCGTCGGTGCCGCTGGAGCTGCCGGGCCCGGACGCGGACCCGTCACCGTTCCCGGCGGCGGGTGATGTGGTCGCCGTGGCCTGCCCGTCGCCGGGCTCGTCCTCGCCCGCATCGTCGCCGGGCTGCTCCTCGCCGGGGTCGGCGGGATCTTCACCAGGAGCGGGGGCCGGCTCCTCGCTCGGTGTCCCCTCGCCCGGCTCATCACCCCCTGGCGCGCCGTCGCCGGGGTCCTCGTCTCCGGGGCTCGTCCCTGCGGGCAGCGGCGCATGGGTGGGCGAGACGGAGATCCGGTCCAGGATCGGTCCCTGGTCGGAGCGGAGCCAGGGGTAGTCCGGCCAGATGTCAGCGATATGGCCGTCGCCGGAGAAGTTGGTGAGCTCCTCCGCGCCGATCCGGATCGTGTTCTCACCCTCCTCGAGGTCGACGTAGACCGTCCGCTCCCAGAAGTTGTTGGCGTGGAAGGTGGGAACGAACAGCATGCTGTCCGGCTCCCCGCCGTTGACGCTGATCAGCGCGTTCCTCGCCATCGGGTTCGGGTTGTAGTGGCTCGCCGGGGCCTGCTCCGGGTTGGAGAAGCGCACCACGACCGCATGCCGGCCAGCGCTCTCGGCGTCGACGCTGAAGGTGACCGCGCTGTCGTTGCCGGGATCCCCGCCGATGTCCTCGACGGCGTGCCCGCCCTCTGCCAGGGAACGCTCGGTGATCTGGGTGTCACCGCTCAGCTCCGCGTCCTCGGCCTGCAGTTCGGTGTGTGCGAGCTCCTCGGAGCCGGGGCCCACCTCGAGGGCGTCGACCACGGCCTCCCCGGAGACCACGACCTTGTTGATGCCTCCCTCGAGATGCACCGCCGCAGCAGCGGCCTCGTCGAGGTCGAGCACCTCCTCGCCGTTGACCGTCACGGCACCGGTCCCGGAGCCGAGGATGCTCAGGGTCGCCTCGCCATCGGCCCGCCCGTACACCCAGAAGGTGGCCGTCTCGTCCTCCGAGAGGGAGATCTCCCCCGTGCCCTCCGAGGTGACCGTGCCATCGTGGACGGCGTGCTCGGCCTCGTAGACCCGGGTTCGGTCGGCCGGGGCGGACCGGTTCAGGGTGATCCGGTCGATGATCGCATCGCCCTGGGTCGTCCCGCTGCCGTCCAGGCTGGTCGCCGCGAGTCGAATCTGATGGGTCCCGGCAGTGAGGTCGACTGTCGTGTCGGTGTGGTCCCACACCACCCATTTGTAGGCGAGCGGGAGATGCAGCTCCTGCTCTGCTTCTCCGTCGACGCTGAGGAACACGTTCGTGGGCCCCTGGTCCTCGACCGCCTCCTCCGTGTTGAGGCTGTTCGCGAAGACCGAGAGGTCGTAGGTGCCGTCCTCGGGCACCTCGACCTCGAAGGTCAGCGCGCCGTCGGAGCCGGTGCGCAGCCCGCCGACGTCATACCCGCCGGAGGTGTAGAACTTCGAGACGTCATCCGGCGACCCCTCCGGCCCGTTCTTGCTGTGGCCGGAGCCCTCGTAGCTCGCCTCCTCCGCCTCGTAGGACGCTTCCCAACGCGGTTCGGCAGGGCGGGGTTCCGCGCCGTCGCCGGGAGTCACGATGAGCTCATAGGCCGAGGATTCCTCCATGGGCGACAGGTCGCCTGCCCCGAGATCGAACGTCACCGTTCCATCCTCGTCCACGGGGACGACTCCGTCCCACAGAGGGAGGGGCCCCTCGGAGTCGCCGAGCTGGCCGGTCCAGGCGATCTCCCGGACCTGCACGCGCACCGAGTCGCCGAAGACCTCCCGCGGCACGTTCGCCAGGTCGAGCGGGGCACTGCCATCGGCACCGCCGAGCAGGATCCGGGCGGCACGGGTCTCCTCATCCAGCGACGCGACTCCCTGCAGCGAGTAGTTCTCCCCCGGCGAGGGTGCCGTCACCTCGACGGTGTCACCGGTCATCGCGGCATAGGCGTTGTACAGCCACCACTGGCCGTTTCCCCGATTCGCCTGGACGGCGGAGTCCGAGAGGTTGCCGTTGATGTTCCAGAACGCGATCATCGCGTCCACCTTGGTCTCCTCGATCGCGGAGATCCACTGGATCATCTGGCCCGGAACGGACGTGTGGTAGTTGAACGCGTACTCGTTGATGTTGATGGGCAGTTCCGTGCCCTCGTACTCACTGCCGGCGAATGCTTCCGCCTCCCAGTCCCGGAAGGTCTCGACCGAGTCACGGATCCCCTGGGGGTGCGTCAACTCGTGCCAGGTAATGATCTCGGGGACCGTGCCCTCGGCGACGGCGTGGGCGAGGAAGTCCTGCATCTCGTCATAGAGGACGCTGAGGCCCGGGCCGGCGACGCGAACGTCGGGATGGCGTTCCTTGATCGTGCGGTAGGTCTCGTCCCATGCCGCGAGGAAGTCCTCCGGACCATCGAGCCAGGAGGTGCCGTCGAGGCTCCACTCCCCCGTGCCGAACATGTTGCCCTCCGGCTCGTTGAAGGGCTCGATCACCACATGGGCACGCTGCTCCTCGGGCAGCTCGTCGAGCATGTCCAGCTGTTCGTCGAGCACGCGACGGTAGTCGCTCAGCTTCTCCTCCGGGGTATCCCCGGGCCATTCGTACGGGAAGCCCCGGTAGAAGTCGGTGACGCGCAGGTAGACGTCGCCGTCAGCCTCGGCCAGCGTCGGAAGGATCTCGAGAGCGTCGGAGCCGGGGTGCTGGGCGCCGTCCTGCGCCTTCGTGGCCACCGTGCGCACGTTCATGCCCTCGACCAGGTTGGACGTGGGCATGCCGTCGCCGTAGAGCCCGTACAGCAGGCCCGAGGCACCTCCCTTGACCTCGCCGGTGGAGCGGGAGAGGTCAACGCGCAGCTCTCCCCGGCGGACGAGCACGTCGGCGCGCACTTCGTCGTCACCGGCGGTGCCGTGCACGGCGAGCTCGCCAGGCTGCGCGAGCTGTTCGTCGTCGATGTCGTCCCAGTCCACCGCTATATCCCGGACGATCCCGTCGGTGAAGACTCCCGGGAGCGTGTCCGGCAAGGTGGGCTGCTCCCCCACGGTGGTCGCGACCTCCACCGTGCTCTGCTGCAGCTCCTGCAGGGCGGGAACGTCTCCGGACTGGGATTCGGCGATCTGCTGATCGTCGAGGGCGACCCGGTAGATGCGGAAGTTGTCGATCGCACCCTGGAACGGAGGGTCGGGGTAGAAGGACGCGCCGATCATGCCGGAGCTGTCGGCGGAGGCGCTCACGAGCTCCTGCGCCGTCATGTCCGTGGCCACGCTGCTCACCGCCGCTCCGTCGATGTACGTGGTCAGCTGCTGTGCAGCGCTGTCGAGCACCACCGTGAACGTCATCCACCGTTCGGCCGGCAGTGCATCGTGCCCGGTGAGCTGTGTTTCGCTGCCGCCGCCGGAGCGGGTCGCGGCGGTGCGCAGCTTGCCGTCTGCATTGGAGGGCGTGGCGAAGAGGTAATGCTCGTCGTCGCTTCCGAGGGCGAAGATCCACTGCCAGGGGTCCTCACCCCCGTCCCAGCGCACCTCCGTCTGCACGGTCAGGTCCTGGGAGTCGCCGAGCACGCCGCCGGGAAGTTCGACATGTCCCCCGGAGAGCTGGAGGGCTCCACTCCCGTCCGGGCCGGTCGCCTCCTCCACCTCTCCGGCGAAGGTCCCGTCGTGATCGTTCCCGGAGCTGTCGGCCACCGTTCCCTCGCCGATCTCGTCCATCGCGTACTCGAGCTCCGGGGCCGGTGGTGCCGCCTCTGCCGACCCGGCCCCCATGGATCCGACCACGGCCGAGGTCACCAGTGCAGTGGTCGCCAGGGCCGCGGTGACGGCGCCCCCGGGTCGTCGTGCTGTCCTGTGCATTGCGAGCACCTCTCTGTCTCGTCTCGTCTGGGACTCTCGTCGGTCAGTGCTGGACGGGCAGGAAGACTCTCATCGTGGAAGGCCCTCGCTCTGCCCAGCGGTGGTACGGGATCAGCCGCAGGGCGCCCTCGCCGGCGTCGCCGGTCGGCACCTGCTCGGCGGTGTAGGGAAGGCCGCTGGTGTCGGCTCTCTCCAGAGCGGCGAGCGCGGCCCGCACCGCCGCGCCGTCACCGTCCCGTTCAGGGAGTGACCTCGTCCGCACGCGCACATCGTCGATGGTCCAGCCCTCGGGCAGGTCTCCGGATTCGAGCGCGAGGACCAGCGGTCCCCGCTCGACGGCGACGGTTCCGCGCACCGCATCGATCCGCGGGTGCGGCCAGGAGAATCGCGGAACAACCGGGAGATCCAGTAGGACCCGCTCTCCTGCTCGCCAGGTTCTGGTCACCTCGCTCCACCCCGGGGTCACAGTGCGTACCGGTTCGCTGCCGACGGTGAGCGCGGCCCCGTCCGCCCACGAGGGGACGCGCAGCCGCAGGGTCGCGGGGTCTTCCGCGGCGTCGAGGACGGTGAGGGCGATGGCGCCCTGGGCCGGGTACTCGGTATGCACGGCCACGGTCAGCGCGGGCGTGCGATACGTTCCCGAGGCGTACTGCAGGAGGGTCAGCCCCTCCCCGTCGGTCGCGGCGAAGAAGCTGTCGACGGAGGCCAGCGTGCGAGCGACGTTCGTCGGGCAGCACGAGACGTCGAACCACGGGGCCCGTGTGCTGCCCTCGGCGCGCATGTTCACGCTGCTGCTGGCGGAGTCACCCGGCTCCCGCTGGTGCAGCGGGTTGGAGTAGAAGAAGGCTCGTCCGTCGGGGCTGGGCGAGACCGCGACCACGTTGTAGAGAACGCGTTCGATGAAGTCGGCGTACTCGACCCCTCCGGTGGCGAGGTACAGGCGCCAGGAGAACATGATGGCGGCGATCCCGGCGCAGGTCTCGCAGTAGGCGCGGTCCGGCGGGAGCTCCCAATCCTCCCCGAAGCCCTCGTCCTGGTGACGGGAGCCCATACCACCAGTGATGTAGGTGCGTCGTTCCACCGTGCGCCGCCACTGCTGCACGAGTGCATCCAGGAGCTCGTCGTCCCCTGTCTCGACGGCGACGTCGACAGCGCCGGCCGCGAGATATAGGGCCCGGACGGCATGGCCGCGGAGCACCTCGGCCTCACGGACCGGCTGGTCATCCTGGAAGTACTCGGCGGAGAGCAGGGGACGCACCGGAAGGGTGCGATGGCCTCGACGTTCCACGAAGATGCGGGCCTGTTCGATGTACCTGCCTTCGTCGAGAGCACGTCCCAGCTCGGCGAGCGCGACCTCCACCTCGGGATGCCCACAGAGCCCGCTTCGGCCGGCACCGAAGGTCTCGCAGACGTGATCGGCCGCCCGCCGCGCCACGTCGACGAGCCGATCATCGGCCCCCGCCGTGCGCACTCGCGCGACTGCCGCCTGCATCAAGTGGCCGAGGTTGTACAGCTCGTGCCCGGAGGACAGGTCCGAGTACCGTCGGGGCAGGCCGGGGTGCCCGTACGCGGTGCACAGATAGCCGTCACGATCCTGAGCGGCGGCCACCCGTGCGACGAGCCCGTCGAAGGTCTGCTCGAGATCGAGGTCGGCGCGACGGCCGAGCTGCCAGGCCATCGCTTCCAGCAGCTTGTACACCTCGGAGTCGGAGAACTCCCACCCGGGCCGGTCCGTGATGGTCTCGCCCCTGGCGACCCGATCGAAGTTCTCGAGCCAGCCGAGACGCTCCATCCATTCCCGGCAGTGGTCGAGCGTCGCTGCAGCGTTTGTCTGCTGGAGCTGCCCCCAGAAGCCGTCCGTCACGAGTGTCACGTCGTCGAGCGATATCCCCTGACGGAGAGAGCGCGTCGGCAGCACCGGCGTAATCGCGGGAGTGCGCTGGGCGCGGGCGTGAGCGGTGTGGTCCACAGTCATGCGGTCAGTCCTTCACTGCGCCGGCGGTGACACCGGCGGCGACGTAGCGTTGGGCGGCGATGAGCAGGAATGCCGCGGGGACGGAGGCGATCACGGCGGTCGCCATGATCGCGTTCCACTGGGTGGTGTTGTTCCCGATGTAGTTGTAGATCCCGAGCGTCACTGGGATCAGCGTCGAGTTCCGTGCCAGCGTCGACGCGAAGATGAAGTCCGACCAGGCCCACAGGAACGCGAACAGCGAGACCGTGATGAGGGAGTTCCTGCTGAGCGGGAGGACGATGGAGGTGAAGGTCTTCCACGCTCCGGCGCCATCGATCTTCGAGGCCTGCATGAGTTCACGGGGGAGCCCCGCCATGAAGGCCGTGAGCAGGAGGACGCCGAAGGGCACGGCGATCGTGGAATCGGCAAGGATCAGCCCCCAGACGGTGTTCAGCAGACCCATGCGCACGTAGATCGCGTAGAAGCCCATCGCCATCACGACGGCCGGGAGCATCTGCGCGACCAGGAGCAGGAAGTTCAGCGTGCGGCGGCCGCGGAGGTGGAGCAGAGCCATCGCATACGCGGCCGGGGCGGCGATCATGAGAGTCATCGCGACACAGCCGAGGCCGATCAGCAGGCTCGTGCCCAGGTTCGGCAGCTGCTGCGCAAGCGCTGCCCGGTAGCCCTCCAGGGTGGGCTCGAGGGGGAGCAGATGGGGCGGCTTCGAGCGCAGGTTCCCGGTCTGCGTGAACGAGACGTTGAACATCCAATAGACGGGGAAGAGCATCAGAGCGGTCACGACCACGCCGAGGACGGTCTTCCACCAGGGACGGCGGTGCATCATGATTCCTCCTGCCGGCGCTGGACATAGGTGTAGAGCAGCCCGCACAGGAGCGCGATCACGATGAGGATGTTGCCCACCGCCGCGGCCGGGGACATATCCGGCTGTCCCGTGCCGAAGGCTTCGCGGTAGGACCAGATGGCGAGGGTGGTGCTCGCATCCGCGGGCCCACCGGTGGTCATCACCCAGATGATGTCGACGACCTTGAGGGTGTACACCAGTCCCAGCAGCAGCGTGATCGCTGTGACCGGTCGCAGCAGCGGGAAGGTGATGGACCAGAACTGCTTCCCGCTACCGGCGCCGTCTAGGGACGCGGCTTCATACAGGTCCTCCGGGATGTTCTGCAGGCCGGAGTAGAGGATCACCAGATTGAAGGGGATCCCGAGCCAGATGTTGGCGATCACCACTGCGAGCATCGCGGTGTCCGGGGAGGTCAGCCAGTTGACCGGGTCGATCCCGACGATGCCGAGCAGGAAGTTCACCACTCCGGACTCGCTGTTCATCATCCAGGCCCACACGGAGCCCGAGACGATCAGCGGCAGCAACCAGGGCACCAGGAACAGTGCTCGCAGAATGCCGCTGAGGCGGAAGCTGGACCGGAAGAACACCGCCAAGGCCAGCCCGATGGCGTACTGGAAGATCAGCGACCCGCCGACGAAGACGACCGTGTTCACGATCGCCTTGCCGAACAGCGGCGAGCTGATCACGTCGAGATAGTTGGAGAGCCCGACGAACTCCGCATCGCCTTGGACGAAAGCTCGCACGGTGTAGTCGTGCACGCTCAGGTCGATGCTCCGCATGAGCGGGTACACGTAGAAGCCGACCAGATAGACCAGCAGCGGAGTCGCGAAGGCCAGGGCGACCCACTGCGTTCTCTCCAGCCCGCCGCGGCGCCGCTTCGCCCCGGGATCGACCCGGTGAGCAGCATCGATGGTCATGCAGCGCTCCTTCCCAGCGAGAGGGTCCGGAGCATCCCTGCTCCGGGGGTTGTCAGGGTCGGGCCGCGGGGCGCGGCCCGGCCCACCGGTGAGTCAGCCGCCGAGTGCCTCGGCGGCCGCCTCGTGCGCCGTCGCGAGAGCATCCGCGGGGTCCGCCGCACCCGAGAGCGCGTTCTGCACTGCCGTCCACAGCTGCTCGGAGATCTTTGCGTAGTCGACCCCGAGGTTGTCGCCGGTCCGTCCCTTCGCGGACTGCACGGCCGAGACCCAGGTCTCGAGCTCGGGCTCCTCCTCGAGGAGCTGCTCCTGACCCTCCGAGGTGGGCGGGATGTAGTACGCGAAGGTCGTCGCGGTCTCGACGAATCCTTCCGGAGTCGTCATCGCCTCGATGATCGTCCGGGTGGTCTCGTAACGATCCGTATCGGACTGGACCGGGGCGACAATGAACTCGCCTCCCGTCGGAGCCGGTGCGACCCCGCCATCGCGCGAGGGCAGCTCGAT
The DNA here is from genome assembly GCA_000023405.1 of Brachybacterium faecium DSM 4810. NCBI lineage: Bacteria > Bacillati > Actinomycetota > Actinomycetes > Micrococcales > Dermabacteraceae > Brachybacterium > Brachybacterium faecium. Next base: position 202,244 of record CP001643.1, on the reverse strand, counting down.
CACGCCGGTCTCGAAGGGTGCTTCGGCAGCGCTGTTGACCTGCCAGGTGCCGTTCTCGGCGAAGCCGTAATCGCCCGTGAGGAACTCCTCCCAGGTGGTGTTCTGAGAGTTGGTGATGACGGTGTTCGGCGCGTATCCCTTGTCGACCCAGCTCTTCCACAGCTCGAGCGCCGCAACCGCCTCCTCGGACGCAAGGTCCGTCAGTTCGGCACCGGCACCCCAGAACCAGGGGAGGAACTGGAAGGTGCCTTCCTCGGTGTTGATGCCCGCGAAGGTGATCCCTCGATTGTCGGTGCCGGAGATGGCGTCGAGGGCGTCGTCGAGCGAGGCCCAGTCGGTGATCGTCTCCGGGTCGACGCCCGCCTCCTCGAGGATCTCAAGGTTGTAGAACAGTGCCAGCGTGTTGGCACCGACGGGGATCCCGTAAGTGCTGTCGTCGATCTGGCCTGCCCCGAGGAGGTTCTCGTCGATGTGGGAGATGTCCAGCCCGAGCTCCTCGGTGGTGCTGAGCATGCCCGTATCCGCCAGGGTGGGCACTGCGGGGTTGTCGAGCAGGATGATGTCCGGGGAGGTGCCCTCCTGCGCGGCGAGCAGAGCCTGATTCGTGAGCGCCGTCGTGTCGTAGGCGGTGCGCTCGATCTTCACCCCTGCGGCTTCACCTGCGGCCTGGACTCGCTGTGCCCAGTCCGAGTTCTCGTCGTGCTGCGGGTATGGGTCCCACCAGGTGAAGGTGTCCGCAGAGCCAGAGGACCCTCCGTCAGTGCAGGCTGCCAGTCCTCCGGCGGCGAGAGCTGCAGCACCTGTGGCGCCGGCGGTGACGAACATGCGTCGAGTGATCATGGTGTTCCTCCTTGAACAGTGGGTTGTGCTTCCGTGGTGGTCGTTCAGCGAGAGGGCGCGCGGGGAGCGGTGACGCTGCCGCGGTCATCGAGGGTGGGCGGCAGCAGCGAGACGACATGGGGTTCAGCCTTGGTGCTGCCCTGCATCCGGGTGACCAGCGCTTCGACCGCCTGCCGGCCGAGGGTCATCGCAGCGCTGTCCACGGCGGAGAACGGGAGGGAGAAGGTGCGGGCGAACTCGTCCGAGAATCGTCCGAGGACAGACAGATCCGCCGGCGCGGACACCTCCCGCTCACGCAGCACGGTGGGCAGGGCGGCGGCGGCAGCCTCGTTGTTCAACAGCAGGCCGGTGGCCTGAGGGTGGCGATCGAGGAAACGATGCAGGTCGGTACCGATCTCGGGTTGCAAGGAAGCGCCGTAGTAGTGATGGAGCTGCATTCCGAGCTCCTCGGCGCGCTCCTGCGCCGCATTCGCGAGGCGCCAGACGTACGCACCTCCGCGCCGCACCACGTGCTCTGACTGGGACACGAGGATCGCTTCGCGGTGGCCGACACCGTGCAGCTGCTCGACCATCAACCGACCGCTGGCCGGGAAATCAAGATCGAAGACGTCGAGCCCTTCCGGGTCGGCGGGCAGACCGATGAGCGCACCGGGCTGAGCAGCCTGGCGGAGCACATCGAGACGCTCGTCGGATTCGCCGACGTTGAGGAGCACGAATCCGTCGACCATCCGTGTGGTCGAGAGCCGGCGCAGCGCCGCCGGGCCATCCGCTTCGGAGACCAAAAGGGTGTCGTAGCCAAGTTCGCGGGCGCGGTTGGAGACGCCCTGGATGTACTGGAGCATCGCCGGTGCGAACTCGTCGGACAGGAAGCGCGCGAGCAGAGCGATGATCTTGGTCTCCGCAGTCGCCAGTGCTCGCGCTCCGGCGTTCGGCGTGTATCCCAGCTCGTCGACTGCGTCCTGCACCTTCTTCCGCACTGCGGATGAGATCGACCTCTTCCCCGACAGGGCGTAGGAGGCCGTGCTCCGGGAGACTCCCGCAACCCGTGCCACGTCACCGATCGTCGCCATGGGGTCGCGCCTCCTTTGGATCCTGGTGATTCGCGGTCGATGTGCGCCGACTGCTGCTTCGGCGGTCGCCCTCACGGCGCCGCCGCATCCGTCAAACTTGATCGAACCGGTTCGAAGCGAACCGGTTCGATCGTAGGGCAGGAGTGACCTACGCCGCAAGGGGCCTTCTTGGGTCAGTCCGGGACCACCGGAACTGGCGAGCGATGCCCGCCTCCGGTCGAAGCCCGGCCCTGCGGGTCTAGGGTCGAGGTCATGACCCGAATCGGCCTCGTGATCACCGACCCCGAGCGCTTCCCCGCCGCCCACACGATGCTCGACGTGACCCCGCTCCTGGCCGCCCTCCGCGAGCGCGGCGCGGAGGCCCGGGCCGTGGACTGGGCGGACGAGGAGGTCGACTGGGCCGGCTTCGACCTGGTGGTGCTGCGCAGCCCGTGGGACTACTCGGAGCGGCCGGCGCAGTTCGACGCCTGGCTCGAGAGCGCCGGCGCGCTCACCCGGATCCTCAACGAGCCGGCGCTGGTGCGCTGGAACATGGACAAGCGCTACCTCACCGCGCTTGCGGACGCCGGGATCCCCGGCGTCCCGACGAGCTGGCACGACGAGGAGGCGTCCCTGGCCGACGCGCTGCAGGAGGCGGCACGCAGGGCCGCCGGATCGGACGCAGCCGACCCGTCGGCCACCCACGTCGTGCTCAAACCCTCCGTGGGTGCCGGTGCCCGCCTCGCCGGCTTGCTGCGCCCCGACGACCCCGCCGCACACGCCTTGGGCCGCCAGATCCTCGCCGAGCGCGGCACCGTGATGCTCCAGCCCGAGATCCCCGAGCTCTCCGCCGGCCACGAGAAGGCGCTGTACCTGATCGACGGGCACTTCACCCACGCGATCGCGAAGGGTGCCCTGCTGGCCCGCGGCGGCGGCCTGCGCGGCGGGACCTACCGGGAGAGCCCGCAGCAGGTCGAGGCGAGCGCCGCCGAGAGGGAGTTCGCGGAGCGGGTGCTCGCCGCGACCGCCACCACGACCGGGCTCGAGATGCCGCTGTACGCGCGGATCGACCTCGTGGACACGGCCGCGCACGGCATGCTGCTGCTCGAGGCGGAGCTCTTCGAGCCGCTGTTCAACCTGCAGCTCGCCCCCGAGGTGACGGGCGTGTTCGCGGAGGCGATCCTGGCGCGGGCCTGACGGGTCACGCTCTCAGAGCACGGGGTGCGTTCACCGACCTGACCTCGGGCAGTCCCAGGTGCTCCCGCAGCGTGGTCCCCTCGTACTCGCGGCGGAACCGGCCCCGTCGCTGCAGCACGGGAACGACCTGCTCGACGAAATCCGTGATCCCACCGGGCAGGGTCGGCGGCATGAGATTGAAGCCGTCGGCCGCGCCCGCGTCCACCCAGCGCTCGATCTCATCGGCCACCGACTCCGGGGTGCCGATGACGGTCGCGTGACCGCCACCGGCGGCGAGAAGCCCCAGCAGCTCACGCACGGTCGGCTGCACGGAGTCGACGATGCGCAGCACGGTGGCGTAACGACCTTTCGGGCCCGTGAACTCCTCGAGCGGCGGGAGCGGCGGCACGGGGGCGTCGAGCTCCCACGTCGAGGTGTCCTGGCCGGTGAAGAAGGAGAGCTGGCGCAGGGAGTCCGCGACCGGCAGGCGGGAGTCGAGGTCGGCGCGCACCCGTCGGGCCTCCTCCTCCGTCGCGGCGACGTGCGCGACCAGCCCCGGCATCACCGCGATCGTCTCCGGGTCGCGGCCGAGGGCGGCGGCCCGGGCGCGGAGGTCCGAGCGGTAGGCGTGTGCGGACTCGAGATCCCAGGCGACCGCGTAGATCCCCTCGGCGTGGCGGGCGGCGAGCTCACGCCCCGGTGCGGAGGCCCCGGCCTGGAACAGGACCGGGCGGCCCTGCGGCGGAGTCGGCACGTTGAGCGGCCCGGCGACCTCGAAGGACTCACCGCGGTGCCGCGGCGGTCGCAGCAGGGACGAGTCGACGTACACCCCCTCCGTATCGGCCAGGATGCTCTGAGCGGGCCAGGAATCCCACAGGCCCTGGAGCACCTCGATGAACTCCCCCGCGGTGGCGTAGCGCTTCGCATGATCGGGCAGCGCGGGCATGCCGTGGTTGCGAGCCTCCGCGTCGGTCATCGAGGTGACCACGTTGATGCCGGCCCGGCCGTGGGAGATGTGGTCGAGGCTCGCCAGCAGCCGGGCGGCGTGGAACGGGTCCCAGAAGGTGCTCGAGACCGTGGTGACCAGCCCGATCCGCTCCGTGGCACGGGCCATCGCCGTGAGCACGGTGATCGGCTCGAGGGTCCATGCGGGGCCGCGCTCGACGCCGGCGGTCCCGATCGACTGGCCGTCGGCGAGGAAGAGCGCATCGAGCCGGCCGCGCTCGGCGATCCGTGCGAGCTCCTCCCAGTAGCTGATCTCGCCGAGGCGGGAGACCGACGAGCCGGGCGCGCGCCAGGCCGCGGCATGGTGGCCGCAGGCGTGCGCGAACAGGTTCAGCCGCACCTGGCGGCGGGGTGCGGTGCTCATCAGTCCTTCACCAGCCCGCCGTCGACCACGAGGTTCTGGCCGGTCACGGACCGGGACCACGGGGAGGCGAAGAAGAGCACGGCGTCGGCGAACTCCGCGGGTGTGGTGACCGACTGCAGCGGGGTGCCCGCGGCGATCGCGTCGAAGACCGCCTCGGGGGTCGCGGCGCTCGCGTCGGTGGTGCGCAGCAGCCCGCCGCTGACCATGTTCACGGTGATGCCGAGCGGGCCGAGGTCGGCGGCGAAAGTGCGTGTCAGCGCGAGCAGCGCCGCCTTCGCCGCGGTGTAGTCGTGATACGGAACGACCGGGTGCTGGAACAGGTTGGTGCCGACATTGACGACGCGCCCCGAACCTGCCCGGGCGAAGCCGGGCAGCGCCGCCTGGATCGTGTTCAGCGCGCCCTGCACCGCGCCGGAGAACTGCGCGGAGAAGGCGTCGTAGGGGATCTCGTGCGCCTTGGCGCGTGCGTCGCCGTTGAAGGAGAAGCCGGTCAGAGCGTTGTTCACGACGGTGTCGACAGGAGCGCCGAAGGCGTCCTCGGCCTGCGTGAACAGGGCCTCGACCTGGGCCCGGTCCCGCACGTCGGCGCGCACGGCGACGGCACGACCCGGATGGCGCTCGGCGAGCTCGAGTGCGGCGCCCTCGCTGGTGAGGTGGTTGATGACCACCCGGGCCCCTTCGTGCAGGAAGGCTTCGGTGAGTGCGCGCCCGAGGCCGCGGGCACCGCCGGTGACCAGCACGATCTGCTCGGCGAGGGCGGGCGTGGGGCGGGAGGTCTGCTCGGTGGTCGGTGAGGTCATGGTCGACAGGTCCTTTCGGGGCCGGCGAGCACGCCCGCCGCACAGCGGGCGGGAGCACATCGCGGAAGGAGCGACGCCGAGTGCCGGCGCCGCGTGGAAGAGGACACGGGGATCCGCCGGCGGACCCCGGTGAGCCCGTCTGCACGAAGGGGCCCGGACGCACTGCGGCGCCTCCTCCGACGGCGCGGCGAGGCCGGCGCAGCGAGGATCGATGCATGGGGCGACGGCGTGCATGGCGGCAGCACACAGCTCATCGACGACATCCCTCCGCGAGTACGAACTCGATCAGGTTCACCGGGTGTGATCTCAGCCCCCGTCGGGGCACCCCGTGTCGGTCGTCGACACTACCCGCGAACGCGTCGGCGTGGCGGCTCGTCCCGTTCCGGGTTCGTCCCGGTGGAGTGGCGCGGGCGTCCCCCTCGGATACGCTGGCCCCGTTCCGTGGGAGCCCGATCGTCGGGCTGAGAGGGCATCGTGCCGACCACCAGCACTGGATGCGGATAATGCCGCCGTCAGGAGGACCCTTCATGCAGCACGTCGCCGTCATCGGCGCCGGGATCATCGGACTGCTCACCGCACTGGAGCTGAGACGCCGCGGTCACCGGGTCGATATCCGTTCCACCGGCGTCGCTGAGCAGGCCACCTATGCGGCGGCCGGGATGCTCGCTCCCACCAGTGAGGTCCAGTTCGGCCAGCACTCGCTGAGACCCTTGATGACGAAGGCCGCGAGCTATCACCGCGCACTGGCTGCCGAGCTCGCCCTGCGCACCGAGCAGCCGCTGGGCTACCGCGATACTCCGACCCTCGTCGTCGGCCGCGACCGGTCTGACCTCGAAGCACTGCGCCAGCTCGCGCTGGAGCAGTGCGCGGCGGGTTCCGAGGTCGAGGAGCTCACCTCCGCGCAGCTGCGTGGCCGCGCTCCGACGCTGGCCCGGCACGTGGCCGGCGCGATGCTCGTCCCCCGTGACCACCAGGTGGACCCCCGCACCCTGGCCGCCGCCGCCATCGATGCCCTGACCGGCCCGGGGCGTCCCGGTGACGGACCGCCCGTCTCCCTCGCCACAGGCAGCAGCGTCGCCTCCACCGACGAGATCGACGCTGACCAGATCATCCTCACGGCCGGCCTCGGCACCGCCGAGATCAACGGACCCCATCGGGTGCTCGACCTGTCGCTGCGTCCGGTCCACGGTGACATCCTGCGCCTGCACGTCCCCGACTCCGCGCTGCTGCCCGGTGAGGACAACCTGCTCGACCACACGGTTCGGGCCCTGGTCCGCGGTCGTCCCCTCTATCTGGTGCCGCGCAGCGGCGGCGGCCTCGTGCTCGGGGCCACCAGCCGTGAGGACGACATGACCGGTGCGTCGGCCGGCGGCGTGCTGACCCTGTTGCAGGATGCCGCCGAGATCCTTCCCTCCGTCCGTGACACCGAACTGCGTGAAGTGATCGCTCGCGCCCGCCCCGGTACCCCGGATGACCTCCCACTGCTGGGGCCGGTACCAGGAGACCCGAGAGTGATCGTGTCGACCGGCTATCACCGCCACGGCATCCTGCTCTCGGCCTGGGCCGCGGCCCGCACCGCCGATCTCCTCGAGGTCGACCCCGGGGTGCCGCTGCTCGGGGACATGGCCGGGGAACTCGCGGCCGTCGATCCAGCCCGTTTCACCACCACGTCCCGACTCCAGGAGGTCTCATGAGCATTGTTGTCCACGTCAATGGCGAGAACCTTGGCCTGCCCGACGCCATCACGGTCCGCGACCTGGTGGCCGACCGCCTCGGTCGCGCCGTCGGCGACGACGGGCGAGCGTGTGATGGCACCCCGCTCGGCGTGGCCGTCGCGGTCGACGAGGCCGTCCTGCCGCGCAGCAGCTGGGCCCACACCCCACTCACCCCCGATGCCCGGTACGAACTCGTCACCGCCGTCCAAGGAGGATGACCCATGGACAATGTGCCCGAGGCGGAACTCGTCATCGCCGGAGAAACTCTGACCTCTCGCCTGATCATGGGCACCGGCGGCATCACGGACCTGGCGGCGCTGGAGCGTGCCCTGCTCGCCTCGGGCACCGCGATGACCACAGTCGCCCTGCGCCGCTTCTCCCCGACAACGCGAGACTCCGTGTTCACGATGATCCGCCGCCTGGGAATCCGTACTCTGCCCAACACCGCCGGCTGCTTCAGTGCCCGCGACGCCGTGCTGACGGCGGAGCTCGGCCGTCAGGCCCTCGAGACGGACTGGGTGAAGCTCGAGGTCATCGCCGATGAGGACACCCTCCTTCCCGATGGCGTCGAACTCGTCGAGGCCACCGGCATGCTCGTCGATCGCGGATTCACCGTTCTTCCGTACGCCACTGACGACCCGGTCCTGGCGCAGCGGCTCCAGGACGTCGGCGCGGCCGCGGTGATGCCGCTGGGAGCTCCGATCGGCTCCGGCCTCGGAGTGCTCAACCCCCACAACATCGAGATGATCACCTCCCGAGCCTCGGTGCCGATCGTGCTCGATGCCGGGATCGGTACGGCCTCTGATGCAGCGCTGGCGATGGAGCTCGGCTGTGACGCGGTGCTCGCAGCGAGTGCCATCACCCGCGCACGCGACCCCGAAACCATGGCCCGCGCGATGGCTCACGCCGTCCAGGCGGGCCACCTCGCGGCAGGCGCCGGCCGGATCCCGCGCCGGAGCCTGGCGCTGGCCTCCTCAAGTCACGAAGGTCGCATCACGCCCGATCACCCCCGAGGAGACATCGCATGACCGACACCGCCCCAGCCGCGCAGTCCTTGCCGCCGCTGGTCGCCCCGGGTCCGGAGCTGACGTCGCAGCAGCTCCAGCGCTACCGCCGCCAGATCACGCTGCCGCAGATCGGCACCATCGGGCAGCGACGCCTGCGAGCGGCCTCGGTCCTGGTGGTCGGCGCGGGAGGGCTCGGCTCCCCAGCACTGCAGTACCTCGCCGGGGCCGGTATCGGCACTCTCGGGATCCTCGACGACGATCTCGTCGACACCTCCAACCTGCACCGACAGGTCATCCACACCACATCGGCCATCGGTGTGCCCAAAACGGCCTCCGCAGCCGCAGCCGTCCACGCCCTCAATCCCGAGGTCCGTGTCCACACCCATCCCGAAAGACTCACCCCCGAGTCGGTCACCGGCATCGTCGAGAACTATGACCTGGTGCTCGACGGCAGCGACAACTTCGCGACCCGCTATGCGGTCGCCGACGCCAGCGAGATCACCGGGGTGCCGGTGGTATGGGCCGCCGTGCTGCGAGGACAAGGGCAGGTCAGCGTGTTCTGGCCGGGACGCGGCGCACACTACCGCGACGTCTTCCCCGAGCCCCCGGCCCCGGGCGAGGTGCCCTCCTGCGCGGAAGGCGGAGTGCTCGGCACGTTGCCGGGGCTGCTCGGGATGATCATGGGGGCGCAGGTGATCCAGCTGGTCACCGGCACCGGTGAGCCATTGGTCGGGAAGCTGCTGCTCTGGGACGAAGCCACCAGCACCTCCCGGACTCTGCGGCTCATACCGGACCCGCACCGTACGAGGTCCACGCAGGTGGAGGTGCCGGCCGCCGCTGACCCCTCATGCCGGTCCGGAGTGCCCGCTGCGAGCGAGACGCTCGACGTGCTCGCGCTGCGGTCGCTGCTCGCGTCGGGAGCCGACGTCACGCTCATCGATGTGCGGGAGGACTGGGAACATGCCGCCGGGACGATCGAGGGCGCGATCCCCGTCCCGCTACAGCAGATCCTCGAGCACGGCGAGCACGCACTCCCTACTGGACGAGGCGGGGGCGAGATCGTGCTGTACTGCCAAGCCGGGGCCCGATCCGCCTCCGCGCTGGAACGCCTGCGACCCGCATGGTCGGGCCGCGAAGGCCGAGTGAGGCACCTCGGCGGCGGCTACGACGCCTGGACGGCGCCGACGAAGCACACCTGATACCGACCACTGCGCTGGCCGTCCCGTCGGGGAACCTCGTGACGCAGTTCGCCGTGGCGAGGTTCACGCAGGGGTCCCTGCTCAGCCCCAGCTCTCGGTGCGGTTCTTCAGCGCGCGGTACGTCTCCAGCACCTCTGGAGTCGCTTCGGCGTCGACGGTGCGGGAGCCGGTGATCGTCCAGGCCGGGGGCTCCTCCGTGCCGGCCAGCGCCCAGGCGGCCTGGCGGGCGGCGCCGAGCGCCACGTACTCGCCCTCGGGGGCGATCGTCACCTCGCGACCGAAGATCGCCGGGGCCAGCTGCTGGACGGCCTGGCTGCGGGCCGCACCACCGATCAGGGTGATGCGGGCGGGGGCGGTGCCGGTGCGGTCCTCGAGCGCGGAGATCCCGTCGGCCAGGGAGCACAGCAGGCCTTCGACGTAGGCACGGGCCACGTCCTCACGAGTCGTCGCCGTGCTCATCCCGGTCAGCGTGGCGCGGGCATCCGGACGGTTCGGGGTGCGCTCGCCGTCGAAGTAGGGCAGCAGCGTCACCCCGTGGGCACCGGGAACGGAAGCCAGGGCCAGCTGGGAGAGCTCCTCGTGGGAGACGCCGAGCAGCGCCCGGGCGGCCTCGAGGATGCGGGAGGCGTTGATGGTGGTGGCCATCGGCAGGAAGCGGCCGGTGGCGTCGGCGAAGCCGGTGACGGCGCCGCTCGCGTCCCCCGGCCGGGAGGCGCTGACCATCGCGCACACCCCGGAGGTGCCGATCGAGACGGACACGTCACCGGGGCCCAGCGACAGGCCGAGCGCCGCGCCCATGTTGTCCCCGGTGCCGGGAGCGATCGCGGCACCGCGCGCGGTGCGGGCCATGACCTCCTGCGGTGCGGCGGGCAGACGCGGCAGCTCGAGGGCGCTGCCCACCGCCTTCTCGGCCAGTTCGGGAGCCCAGGCCTCGGTGCGGGTGGAGTAGTAGCCGGTGCCGGAGGCGTCGCCGCGATCGGTGAAGGGCTCGGTGCCCTGCTCCGCGAGGTGGAGGGAGACGTAGTCGTGCGGGAGCAGCACGCGTGCGGCGCGCTGGGCGTTCTCCGGCTCGTGATCGCGCACCCAGCGCAGCTTGGAGGCGGTGAAGGAGGCGACCATCAGGCTGCCGATCTCCTCGACGCTCGCCTCGGCCCCGCCCATCTCCTCGATCAGGGTCTCGGCCTGCGGGGCGGAGCGGGTGTCGTTCCACAGCAGCGCGTCGCGCACCACCTCGCCGTGTGCGTCGAGCAGCACCATGCCGTGCTGCTGTCCGCCGACGGCCACGGCCTCGGCGCGCTCGAGCAGAGGCCCGGCGGCCTCGTCGACCGCGGCGAGCCAGGCACGGGGATCGACCTCGGTGCCGTCCGGGTGGGAGGCGCGGCGCTCCTCGAGGACCTCGCCGGTCGCGGCGTCGACCAGGAGCGCCTTGGTGGCCTGGGTGGAGGAATCGATGCCGAGCACGGTGGTGGTCATCAGGTGATCCTTCGCGGGTGGGGGTGGTGGCGGGGTGACGGAGCGGGGTGCGGGTGGAGCCGGGGTCGTGCGACCGGCGGCCCGGGGACGGGGCCGGGTGCACGAAGTGGTGCTCAGCCAGCACACGCCCCGTATATGAGAGGTACATGCTGGCTCAGCACCAGTTCACGCAATCAGCCCTCGCCGACAGCCCCGGGCCGGGCCGGGCCAAGGCCGGACCGGGCCGACAAGCCGAGGCGGGCCGACTGGCCTGCGGTGGGCCGACGGGCCCGGGGTGGGCCGACGGGCCCGGGGTGGGCCGGGAGTTCTGCGCGCTGAGGACCGATGTCGGCGTGCACATCGGTCCTCAGCGCTCAGAACTCCTGTCGGCGAGGCGAGGGGCAGGCCCCACCGGCGGAGCGGGGCTCAGGCGCGGAAGCCGAGCAGGTGCTGGAGGGCCAGCTGCTGCAGGCGCACGAAGCCGTAGTTGCGCTCGCCCGCCTTGTCCGCGTCGAAGTCCTCGAAGGAGGAGCGATCGGCGAGGAGGTCGGTGACGGTCTCGCCCGCAGCGAGGGTCGGCTCGGCGAGCTCCTCGATGCCGGAGTACTTCAGCGCTTCCTGGACCTCGGCGTCGGCACGGAACGCGAGGGCGCGCTCCTTGAGCATCAGGTACATCTCCATGTTCGCGGCGGCCGAGTCGTACTGGCCCTTCTCGTGCTCGGTGCGCGAGGGCTTGAAGTCGAAGTGGCGGGCACCCTCGTAGGCGCCCGGCTTCGAGGGGAAGCCGTTCTCGAGCAGGTCCACGGTGAAGAAGGCGCTGATCAGGTCGCCGTGGCCGAACACGAGGTCCTGGTCGTACATCGGGCCGTGCTGGCCGTTGAGGTCGATGTGGAAGAGCTTCTCCGCCCACAGCGCCTGGGCGATGCCGTGGGTGTAGTTCAGCGTCGCCATCTGCTCGTGGCCGGTCTCGGGGTTGATGCCCACGATGTCGCCGTGCTCGAGCTGCTCGATGAAGGCCAGCGCGTGGCCGATCGTGGGCAGGAAGATGTTGCCGCGGGGCTCGTTCGGCTTGGGCTCGAGGCCGATGCGCAGGTCGTAGCCCTTGTCCTTGATGTAGCCGGCGACGGTGTCGATGCCCTCGGCGTAGCGCTGGTGCGCGGCCAGCAGGTCCTTGGAGCCGTCGTACTCGGAGCCCTCGCGCCCGCCCCACATCACGAAGGTGGTCGCGCCGAGCTCAGCGGCGAGATCCACGTTGGCGAGCACCTTGCGCAGGCCGAAGCGGCGCACGGAGCGGTCGTTGGAGGTGAAGGCGCCGTCCTTGAAGACGGGGTGGGCGAAGGTGTCGGTGGTGACCATCTCGATCACCAGGCCGGTCTCCTCGGTGACCTTCTTCAGCTCGCCGAGGATGCGCTCGCGCTCGGCGGGGGTGGCATCGAAGGGCACCACGTCGTTGTCGTGGAAGGTGAAGCCCCAGGCGCCGAGGTCGGCGAGCTTGCGCACGTGGTCGGTGAGGTCCAGCGGCGGGCGGGTGGCGGAGCCGAACTGGTCCTGGGCCTGCCAGCCGGTGGTCCACAGGCCGAAGGAGAACTTGTCGTCACGGGTGGGGGTGGGTGCGGTCATCGGGAGCGCTCCTTCATCGGTGAGGGGAGGGTCGGGGATCCGCATCGTGTCGCGGACGACCCATTAGTAAGCGTCAGCAACTAATATAGGCGTGCGAAGCCGTCCGGCACAACCCGGCGGCGAGGATTCCCCGCCGGGACCACCGACCGGGGCGAGCGGAGAACGAGCGAAGGGGGCACGGTGCAGTCCACACACCTGCGCGAGCACAATCTGTCCACGCTGCTCAGCACGCTCGCGTCGGCCGAGGCGCCGCTGTCGCGGGCCGGCCTCGCCAAGCTCACCCGGCTCACGAAGCCGACCGTCTCCAAGCTCGTCGAGGAGCTGGTCGCGGCCGGGCTCGTCGCCGAGGGCACGCCCGTCTCGGCCGGGGCCGGGCGCCCGATGGTGCCGCTCTCCCCCGCCCGCGGCACGCTGCTGGCGATCGGCCTGGAGGTCGCGGCCGATCACATCTCCTGCCTCGGCATCGACCTCACGGGCGAGGCGATCAGCCAGCGCACCGAGTACCTCCGCGTCACGGCGGCCTCCGCCGAGGAGGCGATCCAGCACTGCGCCGCCCTCGTCGGCCGCGTGCGGGCCGACGCCGGCTCGCTGCCGACGGTCGGCGTGGTCGCGGCGGTGCCCGGCCGGATCGCGCCCGACGACGGCCGGGTGCTCTCCGCGCCGAACCTCGACTGGACCGAGGTGCCGCTGGTGGGGCGGCTGCTGGCCCATCCCGAGCTCGCGGGCCTGCCGGTGCGGGCTCAGAACGATAACCGCCTCTCGGTGCTCACCGAGATCGATCGCCGCCCCGGGGAGTCGTTCATCTATCTGCGCGGCTCCACCGGCGTGGGCGGGGCCGTGGTGCTCGACGGGCAGCTGCTGGACGGCGCCCACGGGTGGGCCGGCGAGTTCGGGCACACCGTGGTGGTGCCCGACGGCGCGCTCTGCCGCTGCGGCCGTCGCGGCTGCCTGGAGGCCTACGTCTCCTACCACTCGCTGCGTGAGCGCGCCGGCCTCGGCGACGACGTGCGCATCGAGGACCTCGTCGACGCCCTGTCGCGGCACGGCGACCGTGCCGAGGTGATCGGCATGATCGGTCGCTCCCTGGGGCTCGCCGTCGCCAACGCGCTGAACGTGCTGGACCTCGCGACCGTCGTGCTCTCGGGCTATCTCGCGCCGATCGCCGATGAGCTCGAGCCGGTGATCCGCGGGACCGTCGAGGCGCACGCCCTGGCCGTCGAGGCCGGGCCGGTGCGGATCGAGCGGTCCGACGGCCTGGCCGATCCGGCCCTGCGCGGCGCGGCCCGGGCCGCGCTGCAGCCGGTGTTCAGCGCTCCGGGTGAGTGGATCGCACGGGAGCCGTCGACTCCCGCTCGATGAGCTGCGTCTCCAGCTTGAAGGGGTGGGCGAAGAGCCCCGGGTCGGAGGAGAGCGCCAGCAGGCGTTCGATCGCGACCTGCCCCATGGAGAACAGCGGCTGGCGCACGGCGGTCAGCTGCGGGTGGGTCCACTGGGCGATCATCGTGTCGTCGAAGCTGATCACGCTGAGCTGCTCGGGCACGTCGATGCCGAGTCGGCGTGCGGCGCGCAGGGCGCCGACGGCGAGGGTGTCGGCCACGGCGAAGATCGCGGTGGGCGGCTCCGCCTGCTGCAGCAGCTTCTCCGCGCCGCGCTGACCGTCCTCGTAGGAGAAGTCGCCGTGCTCGATGAGCTCCCGCTCCCAGATCACGCCGGCCTGGCTGAGCGCCGAGTGGTATCCCTGAACGCGCTGCCGGGCGGGGACGGAGTCCGAGGGGCCGGCGAGCACCGCGATCCGTCGGTGCCCGAGGTCCAGCAGGTGCTGGACGGCCGAGCTGCCGCCCTCCCAGTTGGTGGCGGAGATCGTGACGATGCCGTCCACGCCGGGATCGATGGTCACGGGGTCGATCGCGATGAGGGGCAGCTTGAGGTCGCGGCTCCAGCGGGCGTGCTGGGAGCCGATCGGCGTGGTCACGAGGATGACGCCCTCGACGCCGCGGGCGGCGGCGTCCGCCATCCAGGCGCGGGAGAGCCCCGACGGGGTCTGGTCCCCCGAGACCACCATGAGATCCACGCCCACCCGGTGTGCGGCCTGCTCGGCGCCCTCGAGCACCTGCAGCGAGTAGGGGCTGGTGAGGGTGTCGAAGTGGATCAGCACGGAGCGCCGACGGTCGATGTCGCGCCGCTTGGGCTGGTATCCCAGCTCGCGCGCCGCCTCGGCGACGGTCTCCCGGGTCGCGTCGCGCACGTCCGCGCGCCCGTTCATCACCTTCGACGCGGTGGCGAGGGAGACCCCCGCCTTCTCCGCCACGTCCTTCAGGGTGACCCGGCCGCTCCGTGCCTCGTTCTCCGCCATGCCCTCACCTCTCCAGACCGTGCCGGTCGTCCTCGCACCGGCGCGCTCCTGTTGCATCCTGTCCGCGAGAGAACGCCTTGACCGGCACCTCCGCGAACCCTAGCCTAAACTGCGACGCAAGTTTCAGTGCTGTTTCATGCTTTTTCGTCGTCTGCCGTGCGGAAGCGCCGGCGCGACGCCCACGGAGGTCGCCCGCATGGCCCTGTTCGATCTGCCCCTCGACGCGCTGCGCGACTACCGGCCCGAGGTCGCCGAGCCCGCCGACCTCGAGGAGTTCTGGGAGGAGACGCTGTCCCGGGCGCGGCAGGCCTCGCCGCCGCTCATCGCGCTCGAGCAGGTGCCCAACGGGCTGACCCTCGTCGACACCTGGGACGTGACGTTCGCGGGGCACGACGGCAGCGAGGTGCGCGGCTGGTACAACCGCCCCGCCGGGATCGAGGCCGCACTGCCGATCGTGGTCGAGTACCTGGGGTACGGGGGCGGGCGCGGGGAGCCGCTCGAGCGCCTGGCCTGGACCGCGGCCGGGTACGGGCATCTGGTGATGGATTCGCGCGGGCAGGGATCCGGCTGGGGCGCCGGCGGGCACACCGCCGACCCGGCCGGCTCCGGCCCCGCCGCCTCGGGCGTGATGACCCGCGGGCTGCAGTCGCCGCACACCGCCTATCTCACGCGCCTGTTCACCGATGCGGTGCGCGCGGTCGACACCGCCCGCGCCCTTCCGGGGGCCGACGGACGAGTCGTGCTGGCCGGCAACAGCCAGGGCGGCGGCCTCGCCCTCGGCACCGCCGGGCTGGTGCCCGACGTCGACGCCGTCCTCACCAACGTCCCGTTCCTGACCCACATGCGCCGCGCGGTGGACATCACCGACGCCGATCCGTACCAGGAGATCGTGCGCTTCCTCTCCGTGCACCGCGACCTCGAGGAGCAGGCCTTCGCCACGCTGTCCTACGTGGACGCCCTGCACCTGGGCCGCCGCGCCACCGCCCCGGCGCTGTTCTCGGTCGCGCTGCGCGACACGATCTGCCCTCCCTCGACCGTGTTCGCGGCGTACAACCTCTACGGCTCCGCGACCGGCGCCGATCCCGAGCGCGAGATCGAGGTCTACCCCTACAACCACCACGAGGGCGGCGGGCCCACGCAGCAGCGCCGCCAGCTCGACTGGCTGACGGCACGCCTGCGGCCCTGAGCCCGGGCCGCGCCCGACGGAGGGGGCGAGCCCCTGCTCCGGCCCCGCCGACGGCGACCGCCCGGCGCGGACGTCGCGCCGGGCCCCGCCCGACGACACACGCGCCCCTGCCCCCGGAGCGGGGACAGGGGCGCGTGGTCGCGAGGGCGGCGGGAGCGCGCTGCGGCGCCGCGCCGCGAGGTCGCTCAGCCCTTGACGGAGCCGAGCATGATGCCCGAGACGAAGTACCGCTGCACGAAGGGGTACACGCACAGGATCGGGATGAGGATCAGGATCATCGTCACCGACTGGATGTTCGCGTTGAGGTCGCTGACGGAGGATCCGGAGGCCGCGGCCCCCTCGGAGGCAGCGGTCGAGGCGCCGGCGATCAGGTTCCTCAGGAACAGCGTCACGGGGAACAGATCCGTCCGGTCCAGATAGAGGAACGCGGCGAACCAGTCGTTCCAGTACTGCACCGAGTAGAACAGCACCATCGTCGCGATGACCGCCTTCGACAGCGGCAGCACGATGCGGAAGAAGATCCCGAACCACGTGAGCCCGTCGATGTGCGCCGCCTCCTCCAGCTCCGACGGCAGGTTCTCGAAGAACGCCTTCATCACCAGGAGGTTGAACACGGACAGCGCCGGCGGGAGGATCACGGCCCACATCGTGTTCTTCATCCCCAGCGCGGAGATGAGCACGTAGTTCGGGACGATGCCTCCGTTGAAGAACATCGTGAACACCGCGATGCCGATGAGCACGCTGCGGCCGCGGAGGTGCTTCTTCGACAGCACGAAGGCGTAGGTCGTGGTCAGCACCATCGCGATGGTGGTGCCGATGACCGTGTAGACCACCGTGTTGCCGTAGCTGCGCCAGAAGTTCCCGTTGTTGGCCACCACGCGGTACGTGTCGAGGTTGAAGTCGACGGGGAAGAGGTTGACCTTCCCCGCGTTGATCGCCCCGGCCGAGCTGAACGACTGGGCGAGCAGCATGATGAACGGGTAGAGCATCACCGCGCACATCAGCAGCAGCAGCACCGTGTTCACCACGGTGAAGACCTTGTAGGACCTGGTGTCCTTGATCTTGGGGGCCCGGGCCGCGGTCGGCTTCTGCCGAGGCGCGTCCGGGGCCATAGCTTCGATCACCACAGGCTCGTCCCCACCAATCGCTTCGAGATGTAGTTCGCCGACATGACCATCACGAATCCGATGATCGCCTGGAACAGGCCGATGGCCGCGGCATAGCTGAGATTGTTCGACACCAGACCCACTCGGTAGAGATAGGTCGAGATGACGTCACCGGTCGAGTAGGTCATCGGGTTGTACAGCAGCAGGACCTTCTCGAATCCCACGTTGAGGAAGTTGCCGATGTTGAGGATCAGCAGCGTGACCATCGTCGGCCGGATCCCCGGGATCGTGACGTGCCAGGTCTGCTGCCACCGGTTGGCACCGTCGATGCGGGCCGCCTCGTAGAGGGCGTCGTCCACGGCGGTGAGCGCGGCGAGGTACAGGATCGTGCCCCAGCCGACGGTCTGCCACGCCTCGGAGGCGACGTAGATGAACCGGAACCATTCCGCCTGCTGGAGGAACGAGACCGGGTCCCCGCCGAAGGCCTCCCGGATCTGGTTGACCGTGCCCTGCAGCGAGAGCAGCTGGTAGACCATGCCCACCACGATCACGACCGAGAGGAAGTGGGGCAGGTAGCTGATCGACTGGACGATCTTCTTGAAGTGCTTGCGCCGCACCTCGTTGAGCATCAGCGCGAGGATGATCGGCAGCGGGAAGCAGACCACGAGGGTCATGCCGCCGATGATCGCGGTGTTCGCGAAGACGTTCCAGAACGCGGGGTCGCGGATGAACATCTCCACGTAGAGCGTGCCGACCCATTCATCGCCGAAGATGCTGCCTCCGGGGCGGAAGCGGCGGAAGGCGATGATGTTGCCGACCATCGGCACGTACCGGAAGATCGCGAGGAAGATGAGCGGGGCCACGGCCAGGCTGTAGAGCGGCCAGTCCCGCCGCAGCGCACGTCTCCACGCGCCCGGTCGGCGCTTCGGGGGACGGCGCCGCGGCTTCGGCTCCTCGACCGCGACGTCCGCCGACTCGATCACTGTCATCGGGGAACCTCCTTCTCAGTCAGCAGATCGCTGCTGTTCATCCGTTCGCCTCGACGAAGCGCTTGCGAGCACCGTTGAGCAGCTCGAGGTAGCGCGGCAGGCCCGCGGCGTCGAGCTCGGCGAGGTAGGCGTCCCACTGATCCATGTCCCGCTCGCCCATGATGAACTGCAGCGTCGCGGTGTCCACGGCGTCCTTGAGCGGGGTGGACAGCAGCGAGGCCTGCTCGAGCTCGGCCTCGTCGAGCGGAGCCGGCGGGATCGGTTCGCGCGGGGTGCGCGTGGCGAGCACGTCGTCGATGTACTCGACGAACTCCGGGGTGCTGTAGGACTCCTTGAGCGCCCGCGACTCCGTGGACTCCGCGGGGAAGGTCGAGTAGCCCAGATCGGTCTTGATGTCCGTGCCGGCCTTGGTGTTGATCCCGAAGTCGTCGAGCGAGAAGCCGTCCATCAGCTCGATGGTGCCGTCCTCGGCCTTGGTGTAGTTGACGTCCTCCTCGCCCCAGCGCACCATCTCGCGGGCTTCGGGGTTGAAGTACAGCCAGTCCACGAACTGGAGCGTGGCCAGGAAGTTCTCCGACTTCGTGACCTCCGAGCTGAGCATGAAGCCGTGCCAGAAGTTGCGCGGCTCGATGACCTCACCGGCAGGACCGGCGGGCGGCGGGATGAGGGTGACCTCGAAGTTCCCCTCGCCGACGGTCTCCTCGAGAGCCTGCGCGAACTCGATCACGGTGCCGGAGGAGCCCGAGGCCGCGAAGCAGGTCTCGTTCGCGAACTTCTTGCTGATGTCCGCGGCGCCGCTGCCGTCGTTCGAGGCCGTGAGGGACTCGCGGTCCAGCAGGCCGTCCTCGACGAGGCCGCGGAAGAACTCGACCATCTCCTTGTACTCATCGGTGGTCGCGGCGTAGACGAGCTCATCGCCGTCGCCGTCGACCGCACCGTCGCCGAAGCCCCAGCCGGCCGTGGTGCCGAAGGCGTGGGCGGCGTAGTTGAGCATCGACTGCGCCTCGAACCCGTCGGCCAGCGGGCTCGAGTCGGGGTACTTCTCCTTGATGAGCAGCAGCGCCTCGTGCAGCTCCTCCCAGGAGTTGGGCACCGCGCCCGCGACCTCCTCGAAGACGTCCTTGCGGACCACGAGGCTGAAGGCGGGGACGGAGACCTCATGGAGGCCCGGCATCATGTAGTACTTGCCGTCGGCCTGGCGGATGTTCTCGATCATCTCGCCGAGGTCCCATTCCTGGACGTACTTCTGGAAGTTCGGCATGTGCTCCGCGAAGTCGCTGAGCGGCACCACGGCCCCGGAGGAGACGAACGGGGAATCCTCGCCCGTGTAGACCAGCGGGATCAGGGTGGGCGCATCGCCCGCGCTGATGAGGAGGCTGCGCTTCTCCGTCGCGTCGCTGAACGGGATGTGGGTCAGCGAGATCTCGACGTTCGTGAGCTCCTGGATGTGGTCGAAGATCCGCCAGGAGTCCTCGACCGGAACCTTCGGCCAGTCGGTCCACAGCATGGTGAGCTTGATCGGCTCGGTGGCCTTGAACTGCACGTCGGCCGCGTAGTCGTCCATCGCGCCGACGTTCTGGGTCTCCAGATCGACCTCGTCGGCGGCATCGGAGCTGCAGGAGGCCAGCGCCACGGTCGCGAAGGCGGCGGCGGACATGCCGACGAACCCTCGACGGGTGGGCGTGAAGGGGAAGGGGCGGGGCGTCGTCATAGCCGTCTCCTCATCAGGATCTCTGCTGCACCGGGGCGGCGCAGCGGGTACGGGGCAACCGGAGCTGCGGGACTGCCGTGACCGAGCGGGGTCCGCACCTCTCGCAGGAGAGAGCGGGCCGCCCGGGTCATGTCACCGGGTGCGATGTGGGCGTTCCTCGACCACAGCGATCCCGGACGTGGAATCCGCGGCCCTCCATGAGCGGCTGTGCTGGAGGAGTTGCCGAGATTTTCGTCAACCTTTCGTTGTTGCGCCTAACCTAGCGGCGAGCGTGACGCAGGTCAAGCGATTCACAGAAGAGTCCGCGTGACAGACGCCCATGCAGGCAGAGAACCCGATGACCTGGCGCGATGTCGATACCGCTCCGCGGACTGCGCCGCACCCTCCCCCTCGAGGCAGGTAACATTCCTGCAACTGGCACTGGACAGGGACCGAAAGTTTCGAGCAGAATGGCGGAACGCCGCGTGTCCAGCGGCCCCACCGCCAGAGGAGATGCGATGACGCCGACCCGACGAGCGCGCGGGCCGTTCCACGAGATCACCGAGGGCGTGTACTGGTTCCTCGCCCTCGACGTGCTGCTGCTCCTGGCCGCCGCCCCGACCCTCCTGCTGTGGAGCGTGATCGGGGCGGGCCCGCTGAGCGCGCTGCTGTTCGTGCTGGCCGCGATCCCGCTGCTGCCGGCTCTCGCGGCCGGGCTGTACACCTGTCGAGCCTGGAGGACGGACCACGAGCTGATCCCGGCGCGTCACTTCGTGCGCGGCTACCGCCTGAACGCGCTCGACAGCCTCCGGGTCGGGGCGCCGCTGCTGCTCGTGCTCGGGGTGCTCGGCGTGAACATCACCCAGGGCGGCGCCGTGGGGACGAGCGCCCTCGCGCTGCTGTTCCTCGCGCTGGGCGTCCTCGTGCTGCTCGCGCTCGTGCGGGCGGTCTCGATCGTCTCGGCGTTCAGCTTCCGCATGATCGACGTGCTCCGCCTGGCGGTCTTCACGCTGCTGGCGCGTCCGCTGGCGACCCTGGCGCTGCTCTCGCTGGGCGTTCTGGTGCTCGGGATCGTGCTCGTGATCGGCGAGTTCCTGCTGCTGTTCACCGCGTCGCTGCTGGTCTTCGCGCTGTGGGCCTCGGAGCGGCCGGTGGCCGCGCTGCTCACCGAGCGGTTCGTCGGCTCCTCGCAGCCGTCCGCGGACGACGCAGCTCCTGCCGGCCCCCGCCCCGAGGGATCGTGATCTCGAAGCTCTCCCCCTCGAGCTCGAGCGTGTAGTCGCCGGCGAAGCCGCGGAGCGTGAGCACTCCCTGTGCATCGCTGCGCAGATCCTGGCCCTGCACCCACCAGTCCTCGCGCAGCAGCTGCCGCAGCGCGTGGTAGCCGGGCTTGGGGGAGCCGTCCGCGCGGAGCAGCCCCGCGGGCGCCCCGAGCCAGGCCCCGGCGTCGCCCAGCCCCCAGTACGTCAGCGATTCGACCGCAGGCTGCGCGAGCACGGTCGTGTAGTGGCGCACGAGCTCGTCCGCCTGCCGCTCCTCCCCCTCGGGGGTCGAGGGCCACGAGTCGACGACGTGGTCGTTGAGGTCCTCGATGTGCGCGGGCATGAGCTCTCCCGAGACGAGGGTCGTCTCGGTGAGCTGGAGGGGCAGGCCGAAGCGGGAGAAGCGCTCGATGATCTCCGCGACCTGCTCCTCGCCGCGGTACCCCTGATGCATGTGGGTCTGGAGGCCGAGGGCGTCGATCTGCACGCCCGCCTCGAGGCATTCCTCGATGACCTCCTCGAAGGCCGGCGTGAGGTCGAAGTCGTTGAGCACCAGGCGCGCTGCGGGGTCGGCCGCCCGCGCCGTCTCGAAGGCCAGGCGGATCACCTCCACCCGGCCGCGCGCCCGGGCCAGGCGCGTCACCGCGTTCTCCTCGGCGGCGAACACCGGCAGGATCGTGGTCTCGTTGATCGCGTCCCACTGCCCGACGAGGCCCGCGAAGTCGGAGACCTCGCGGGTGATGCGGCGGCGGATCAGCTCCTCCACCTCGGCGTCCGTCCTCTCGAGCAGCCAGGCGGGGGCGAG
The DNA here is from genome assembly GCA_000023405.1 of Brachybacterium faecium DSM 4810. Taxonomy (NCBI): domain Bacteria; kingdom Bacillati; phylum Actinomycetota; class Actinomycetes; order Micrococcales; family Dermabacteraceae; genus Brachybacterium; species Brachybacterium faecium. The sequence goes on along the minus strand of CP001643.1, from coordinate 180,626 downwards.
GGTGTGCCACAGCAGGGGGTGCCCCTTCAGGCGCACCCCGTGGCCGGCCAGGCCCTCGGCGAGCCGTCGCAGGCGGGCGGTGTCCGGCACCCCGGGCTCGGGCTCGAACCAGCGCCAGTAGAAGGGCAGGGTGGCGGTGTCGAACAGGTCCAGCCAGCACCGGGTGTGCTCGTCGGGCTCCTCGGGACTCAGCTCGAACGCGGAGCACCCGAAGCCGAAGGCGTGGCGGTTCTGTGCGAGGTGGGCGTCCAGGCCCGGCACCGCCTCTCCGTAGTCGTCGACGATCCGGAGCTCGAGCGTCTCGATCCGCTCGCGCAGCGCGTCGCCCGCCCCGGGGGCGGCCATCAGGCCGTCCCGCTCGCAGAACCGGCACCGGCGCCGGCCACCGAGGCATCGGCCTGGAGCGCCACCGGCGTCACGCTCGCCGGGGTGTCCAGCACAGCGGTGCCGGCCGGGATGGTCCGCACCTGCCCCTCGATGCGGAAGCTGCCCTCGAGGGTCGTGTCCTCGCTCGAGGCGCCCAGCCGCACCCGGAACTCGCCGGGCTCGACGATGCGCTGCAGGTCGGGGCCGGTGAAGGAGGTGCGGTCGGCGTGCAGGCGGAAGGTGACGCGGGTGCTCTCCCCGGCGGCGAGGCCCACCTTGGTGAAGCCGACGAGCCGCTTCAGCGGGCGCACCACGCTGGCCACGGGGTCGCTGAGGTAGAGCTGGACGACCTCCATGCCGTCGCGGTCGCCGGTGTTCGAGACGGTCGCGGAGATCTCCACGGTGCCGTCGGCCGCGATCTTCTCGGCGGAGAGCGCGAGCTCGGAGTACTCGAAGCGCGAGTAGCTCAGGCCGTGGCCGAAGGGGAACAGCGGCTTGGGGTCGAGGTTGGAGATGCCCTCGCTCACCCAGCCCAGCACGGGGGCGAGGTAGGTGCCGGGCTGGCCGCCCACGCCGTCCGGGATCCCGATGGGCAGGCGGCCGGAGGGGTTGATCCGGCCGGAGAGCACGCCGGCGAGCGCGCTCGCGCCCTCCTCGCCGGGCATGAAGGCCTGCACGATGGCCCGGGCGCGGCCGCGGTAGGCACCCAGCGAGTAGGGCCGACCGGTGACGAGCAGCAGCACCACGGGGGTTCCGGTGGCGAGCACCGCCTCGACGAGGTCGTGCTGGGCGCCGGGCAGCTGGAGGCTCTCCACGTCGCAGCCCTCCCCGGAGGTGCCGGCGCCGAACAGCCCGGCGAGGTCGCCCACGGCGAGGACGGCGAGCTCGGCGTCCTGCGCGGCGGCGACGGCCTCCGCGATGCCGGAGGGGTCGGGGTCGAGGAAGTCGGTGCCCGCGGCGGTGGTGATCTGCGCGGCGGGGAACTCGGCGCTCAGCGCGTCGGTGAGGGTGGGGACGTCCACCGAGGTGCCGTTGTCCTCGAGGCGGGAGAGGACGTGGTTGGTGAAGCTGTAGCAGCCCAGGAAGCTGCGCGGCTGCACGGCGGCGGGGCCGATGAGGGCGATCGAGCCGGGCCCGCCCCCGTCGGCCGCCCCCGCGCACAGCGGGAGCAGGTCGGCGTGGTTGTCCAGCAGGATGATCGACTCCTCGGCCATCCTGCGGGCGAGGGCGCGGCTCTCGGGGGCGTCGAGGTCGATCGCCGCGCCGGTGGCGGCCGGGTCGAACTCCGGGTCCAGCAGACCCAGCTCGACCTTCTGGCGCAGGATGCGGCGCACGGCGGTGTCGATCACGTCCAGCGCGAGCTCGCCGTCCTCCACGGCGCCGGCCAGGTGCGGGTAGGCGGTGGTCTCGGGCAGCTCGATGTCCAGCCCGGCGCTGAGCGCGGCGACGGCGGCGGCGCGGTCGTCCTCCACCACGCGGTGCATGGACTGCAGGAAGCTCACGGCCCAGTAGTCGGCCACGACGGTGCCCTCGAAGCCCCAGGTCTCGCGCAGCAGCTCGGTGAGCAGCCAGCGGCTGGCCGCGGGCGGGGTCCCGTCGAGGTCCGCGTAGGAGTTCATCACCGCGCCGACCTCGCCGTGGCGCACCGCCATCTCGAAGGGGACCAGGTCGATGTCGTGCAGCTCGCGCATGCCGATGGAGACGGGGGCGTGGTTGCGGCCGGCGCGGGAGGCGGCGTGGCCCGCGAAGTGCTTGAGGGTGGCGATCACGCCGGCGGACTGCAGGCCGCGCACGTAGGCGGTGGCCAGCACGCCCGTGAGGTAGGGGTCCTCCCCCATCGTCTCCTCGATGCGGCCCCACCGGTAGTCGCGCACGATGTCCAGCACCGGGGAGAGCCCCATGTGCGCGCCCATCGCGTGCATGTCGCCGCCGATGCGGGCGGCCATCTCGCCGATGAGCTCGGGATCGAAGCTCGCGCCCCAGGCGATCGCGGCCGGGTAGGTGGTCGCGCCGTGGGCCATGACACCGGTGAGGCACTCCTCGTGGACCAGCGCGGGGATGCCGTGCTCCGAGCCGTCCACGACGGCCTGCTGCATGGTGCGGAGGTTCTCCACCCCCTCCTCGGGCTCGAGGGGTGCGCTGCCGTAGGGGCGGGTGAGATGGCCGAGCCCGTTCTGCACCGCGGCCTCGAAGGGGTCGCGGCCCTCCTCGAAGGTCGACTGCATCGGGGCGAAGCCCTCGGCGTCGCCGAGCGTGGGGCGCTTCCAGTAGCTGCCCAGCTGGGCGATCTTCTCCTCGAGGGTCAGCGCGGCCAGGAGCGCCTCGACGCGCTCATCGGTGCTGCGGCCCCGGTCGTTCCACAGGGGAAGGGTCATGACGCTCCTTCGCGCGGCTCCCGCGGGCGGCGCCCGGCGGGCCGACGACGACGTCGGGCCCGTCCGCTGCGGCACACGCCCCGGAGACGGTTTCAGTACGGGTTTAGCAATCTTTTCGGTCGCTTTCGGTGGCGTGAGCGTACGACAGCGAGGAACACGGGTCAACAGGCCATGTCCGCTACGCTGGGGTGAGAGGGTCGCGGCTCCGGCCGGGCGGGCGCAGGAAAGCGCTCGATAACCTGCCCACCTGCTGGGAGAGGGCGTCCGGTGCACGCATCGACGCCCCCGCACGGGCCCCGCACCTCCCGCCGACCCCCACCTCTGTCCCACTCGAAACTTTCACCAGGAGCAGTGCTTCCACGATGACCACGACGCAAGCTCGCGCCGGCACCCTGCGGGTCGGCATGATCGGGTACGGGTTCATGGGCGCGGCCCATTCCCATGCCTGGCGCACCGCCCACCGCTTCTTCGATCTTCCGCTCACGCCCGAGCTGCGCACCCTCGCGGGGCGCACCGAGAGCGCGGTGGCCGAGGCCGCCGAGCGCTTCGGCTTCGCCTCCTGGACCACCCGCTGGCAGGACGTGGTCGAGGACCCGGAGATCGACGTGATCGACATCTGCACCCCCGGGGACACGCACTACGAGATCGCGCTCGCGGCGCTCGCGGCCGGCAAGCACGTGCTGTGCGAGAAGCCGCTGGCGAACTCGGTCGAGCACTCCGCGGAGATGGCGGCCGCGGCCGCCGCGGCGAAGGAGGCGAGCCCTCGCAGGGCCCTCTCCCTGTGCGGCTTCAGCTACCGCCGCACCCCGGCGCTGGCCTACGCCCGGCAGCTGATCGCCGAGGGTGCGGTGGGCGAGATCCGCCAGGTCCGCGCCCACTACCTCCAGGACTGGCTCTCCGACGCGGATGCGCCGATGACCTGGCGGCTGGACAAGGAGCTCGCCGGCTCCGGAGCGCTGGGCGACATCGGCGCCCACATCATCGACCTCACCCAGTGGCTCACCGGCGAGGACATCGCCGCCGTCTCCGGCACGCTGCAGACCGTCGTCCCCACCCGCCCCTCGGCCGGGACCTCGCAGGGCCTGGGCGGCAAGGGCGACGCCGACGGCGAGCGCCAGCAGGTGACGGTCGACGACGTCGCCCTGTTCACCGCCCGCTTCGCCTCCGGTGTCCTCGGCTCGTTCGAGGCCACCCGCATGGCGCAGGGGCGAAAGAACGCGATGCGCGTGGAGATCAACGGCTCCGCCGGCTCGCTCGCCTTCGACTTCGAGCGGATGAACGAGCTGGAGTTCTACGACGCGACCGCCCCCGACGGCCGCCAGGGCTTCACCCGCATCCTCACCACCGAGCCCGAGCACCCCTATGCCGCCCACTGGTGGCCCACCGGACACGGGCTCGGGTACGAGCACACCTTCACCCACCAGATCGCGGACCTCGTCACCGCCATCGGCGAGGGCACCGACCCCTCCCCCTCCTTCGAGGAGGCGCTGCAGGTCCAGCGCGTGCTCGCCGCCGTCGAGGAGAGCTCGGCGCACGGCAGCAGCTGGACCGCGACCGCCGACGAGAAGACCACCGCCGGACAGAGCGCCGGCACCCCGACCACCCAGGAGTCCACCCGATGACCACCACCCGCAACGCCCTCGTCGTCCGCGGCGGCTGGGACGGCCACCAGCCGATCGAGGCGACCGACCTGTTCATCCCCTTCCTCGAGGAGAACGGCTTCACCGTGCGGATCGAGGAGTCCCCCGCCGTCTACGCCGACGCCGAGTACATGGCGAGCGTGGACCTCATCCTCCAGTGCAACACCATGAGCACGATCGAGCGGCCCCAGTTCGAGGGGCTGCGCGCCGCCGTCGAGGCGGGCACGGGCCTGGCCGGATGGCACGGCGGCATCGCCGATTCCTACCGCAACGAGTCCGACTACCTCACGCTGATCGGCGGCCAGTTCGGCTGCCATCCCGGCAAGCACCCCGATGAGCGCATCGGCGAGCAGTCCGACAACTACGTGCCGCACACGGTGAACATGCTGCCCGCGGCCGCGGACCACCCCATCACCACCGGGATCGAGGACTTCGACCTGGTCACCGAGCAGTACTGGGTGCTCAGCGACGACTACATCGACGTGCTGGCCACCACCACCCAGAAGGTGCGCGAGTGGGATCCGTGGCACCGCGAGATCACCTCCCCCGCGATCTGGACCCGCCAGTGGGGCGAGGGCCGCATCTTCGTGGCCACCCCCGGCCACCGGGTCGAGGTGCTCGAGGATCCGAACGTCCGCACCGTCATCGAGCGCGGCCTGCTGTGGTCCGCGCGCGGCAGCGAGCAGCCCTACGGCGACCACGCGGGGACGGGGGCCACGCGATGAAGGTGGGAATGATCGGCTGCGGCGTGATCGCGGCCCAGTACCTGGCGACCTTCGAGCACCTGCCGGACGTGGAGCTGGTGGCCGTCGCGGATCTCGACCCGGCACGGGCCGAGGCCGTCGCCGCCGACCGCGAGGGGGTGCGGGCGCTCGGCGTGGACGAGCTGCTGGCCGATCCCGAGGTGGACACGGTGCTGAACCTGACGATCCCCGCGGCCCACGCCGACGTCGACCTCAAGGCGATCGCCTCGGGCAAGGACGTCTACTCCGAGAAGCCCTTCGCGGTGACCACCGAGGAGGGCGCCGGGGTGCTCCGCGCCGCGGCCGAGGCGGGCCGGCTCGTCGGCTCCGCCCCGGACACGGTGCTGGGCACGGGCACCCAGACGGCCCGCGCCGCGATCGACGAAGGCCTCATCGGCGCCCCGCTGGCCGCGACGGCCACCATGGTCACCCCCGGCCATGAGCGCTGGCACCCCCATCCGGACTTCTACTACCTGCCCGGCGGCGGCCCGCTGCTGGACATGGGCCCGTACTACATCCACGCCCTGGTGACCCTGCTGGGGCCCGTCTCCGCGGTGATCGGCGCGTCCAGCCGCCCCCGCGACCAGCGCACGATCGGCTCCGGCCCGCGCGCCGGGGAGACCATCCCCGTCACCACCGACACGCATGTCACCGGGGTGCTGATCCACGAGTCCGGGGCGCTGTCCACGCTGGTGATGAGCTTCGACGCGGTGGCCACCTCGATCCATCCGATCGAGATCCACGGCAGCGAGGGCACCCTCGCGGTGCCGGACCCCAACCGCTTCGACGGCGAGGTCTCCGTGCACCGCCTGGGCGGCGAGGGCTGGGAGACGCTGCCGGTCACAGCCGGCTACGAGAGCGCCTCGCGCGGCATCGGCCTGCAGGACATGGCCACGCGCGGCGCGGAGCTGCGCGCGAGCGGGCAGCTGGGCCAGCACACCCTCGAGGTGATGAACGCGGTGCTGGAATCCTCGGGCTCCGGCCGACGGGTCGAGATCGAGAGCACCGTGGCGCGGCCAGAGGCGGTCGTGCTCGAGGCCCGCGTCGGCTGACCTGGCAACCGGCGGCACCCTGCCCCCTGCGCTCCCGGGGTGGACCACACTGTGGTGAGCGGTTTCCGTGCGGACCGGATCGTCCTGGGCCCGCGGTCGACGCAGCGTGGCCCCCGTCCCCCGCTCCCGCGCGGTCCGTCGGCCGGCAGGGCCGTCGGTCCCGCGGGCCGTCGGTCTCCCGAGTCGTCGGACTGCCCGCCCGTCGGCCCGGCGACCCGGCGACCCGCTCCTGCACCCCCTGCTGCGCACGCCCGCAGCGCCCACCGATGAAAGGACCCCCATGGCCGTCTCCGAAGGAGCCAACTACGCCCCGGCACCGATGCCGAAGCCCGTGGTCGAGCCCGGTGAGTTCGTCTTCGCCGCGATGCACCTGGACCACGGCCACATCGGCGGCATGACCCAGGGCCTGCTCGACGCCGGCGGCACCCTGAAATGGGTCTACGACACCCAGCCCGAGCGCGCCGCCGCCTTCCAGGAGAAGTTCCCGCAGGTGACGATCGCCTCCAGCGAGGAGGAGGTGCTCGCCGATCCCGAGGTGCACCTGGTCGCGGCCGCGGCCGTCCCCGTGGACCGCGCCCCGCTGGGCATCCGCGTGATGGAGGCCGGCAAGGACTACTTCACCGACAAGACGCCGCTGATCAGCCACGCGCAGCTGGCCGAGGCGAAGGCCGCCGTGGAGCGCACCGGCAGGAAGTACGCCGTCTACTACTCCGAGCGGATCCACGTCGAGGCGGCGGTCCTGGCCGGCCAGCTCATCGAGCGCGGCGCCATCGGCAGGGTGCTCCAGGTGCAGGGCATGGGCCCGCACCGCATGGGCGATCCCTCCACGCGGCCCGACTGGTTCTTCGAGCGGGCCCGCTACGGCGGGATCCTCACCGACATCGGCAGCCACAACTTCGAGCAGATGCTCACCTTCACCGGCTCCGAGGACGGCGAGATCCTCTCGAGCGCGATCGGCAACTTCGGCAACCCCGAGCACCCCGAGCTGGACGACTACGGCGATGCGCACATCGCGCTGTCCTCCGGCGCGACCGGTTTCGTGCGGGTGGACTGGTTCACCCCGGCCGGGCTGCGCACCTGGGGCGACGGGCGCACCTTCATCCTCGGCACCGAGGGCTACATCGAGCTGCGCAAGTACGTGGACGTCACGACCGACAACGGCGGCGGCCAGGTGATCCTCGTGGACGGCGAGGGCGAGCACCGCATCGATGCCACCGGGAAGGTGGGCTACCCGTTCTTCGGCGATCTGATCCTCGACGTGCTGCACCGCACCGAGAACGCGATGACCCAGGAGCACGCCTTCAAGGCCGTGGAGCTCGCGCTGGAGGCGCAGGAGAAGGCCCGGGAGCTGACCGACCGCCGCGGCTGATCCGCCCCCTCCCCCGCCCGAAGGGCCCGACGAGCGCGCTGCTCGTCGGGCCCTTCGTCGTCGCGACACCGGATCGTGACCGTTCGAGGCGGGCGAGATCTTGACGGCGCTAGTCAGACGGATTAACTTACACGGACCGGCTGTAGTTTTCCGAAAGTTTTTTGGTCCGTGTCGGTCCGTCTTCAGGAGGAAGCAATGATGCACCCCACCCGTCGCACGACGCTCGCCGGCCTCGGCCTGACGCTGCCCGTCCTCGCCGGGCTCAGCGCCTGCGGAGGCGGGAAGAAGCCCACCGGTGGTGCCGGCTCCCCGTCGAGCCTGTCCGTCTGGGCGCTGACCGGCGCGAAGGAGGACACGTACCAGGCCTCCTTCGACGCCTGGAACGAGGACCATCCCAACGATTCCTTCGCCGTGGAGTTCTTCGCCAACGACTCCTACAAGGAGAAGATCCGCACCGCGATCGGCTCCGGCAACGCTCCGACCCTGGTGTTCAACTGGGCCGGCGGCACCCTCGACGACTACGTCGCCAACGATTCCGTCATCGACCTCACCGGCAAGGTCGACGACGTGCTCTCCCGCACGATCGAGTCGATCAACACCGTCGGCGAGATCGACGGCAAGCAGTACGGGGTGCCCAACAACGACACCCAGCCGGTGGTCCTCTACTACAACACCGCCCTGTTCGAGGAGCACTCCGTCACCCCGCCCACCACCTGGGAGGAGCTGCTGACCGCGGTGGAGACCTTCTCCGCGGCCGGCATCATCCCGATCTCCCTGGCAGGGCAGAGCGTGTGGCCGGAGCTGATGTACATCCAGTACCTCACCGACCGGATCGGCGGCGAGGAAGTGTTCGAGAACATCGTCGCCGGGGAGGAGGATGCCTGGTCCGATCCCGCGATCACCGAGGCCCTCGAGGCGATCATCGAGCTGGTGGAGGCCGGCGCCTTCGGCAACGCCTTCGGGTCCGTCGCCGCCGACGCGGGCGCGGATGCCGCCCTCGTGCACACCGGCCAGGCCGCGATGCTGCTGCAGGGCAGCTGGGTCTACGGCACCTTCAAGCAGGACGCCCCGGACTTCGTGGCCGAGGGCAACCTGGGCTTCCTGAACTTCCCCGCGAAGGAGGACGGCTCGGGCGACCCGGCGAACGTGGTGGGCAACCCCGCGAACTACTGGTCGATCTCGGCCGACGCCGACGAGGACGTCCAAGAGCTGGCGATCCAGTACCTCAACGACTACAACCTCAACGACGACATGGTGCAGAGCTTCCTGGAGATGGGCGCGATCCCGGCCGTCGAGGGCCTCGAGGAGAAGTTCGCCGGGCTCGACGACGAGGAGTTCCTCTCCTTCGCCTACGACATGGTGCTCAGCGCTCCGCACTTCCAGCTCTCCTGGGACCAGGCCCTGGCCCCCGCCCCGGCGCAGGAGCTGCTGAACAACCTCTCGCGGATCTTCCTCGGTGAGATCACGCCGGAGGAGTTCGTCGACTCGATGAACGCGACCCTCTCGGCATGAGCACGGGGCAGCCACAGCAGGACACCAGCGCCAGGGGCTCCGCCCCCGTCGGCAGCGCGGGCGGGTCCGTCGGGGCCGCCGGGGCCGCCGACGGGCCGGGCCTGCCGCGCCGTCGGCTGCGCACCGGGCCCAGCAACTGGCTGCTGGCCCCGGCGCTGAGCTTCTTCGGCGTGTTCGCGCTGCTGCCCCTGGCGGGCGTGGTGGTGCTGTCCTTCTACGCCTGGGACGGGCTCGGCACGCCGGAGTTCGCGGGGCTCTCGGCCTGGCTGCACGTGTTCCAGAACCCGGTGACGCTCAACGCGATGTGGCTGACGCTGCTGATGACGGTGCTCAGCTACGTGGTGCAGTTCCCGCTCAGCCTGCTGCTGGGCACCTTCATGGCCGGGCACCAGCGCTACCGCGAGGTGTTCTCGGTGCTGTACTTCCTGCCGCTGCTGTTCTCCGCGGCAGCTGTCGGCATCGCGTTCAAGGCCCTGCTGGACCCGAACTTCGGGATCTCGCGCGCCTTCGGGCTGGATCTGCTGCGCCAGGACTGGCTGGGTTCGCCGAACTTCGCGTTCTACACCGTGATCATGGTGATCTCGTGGTCGTTCGTGCCGTTCCACTCGCTGCTGTACCAGGCGGGGGTGCGGCAGATCCCCGCCTCGATGTACGAGGCGGCCACGCTCGACGGGGCCGGGCGGGTGCGGCAGTTCTTCAACGTCACCCTGCCGCAGCTGAAGTACACGATCGTCACCAGCTCGACCCTGATGCTGGTGGGCTCGCTGACCTACTTCGACCTGGTGTTCATCCTGACCATGGGCGGGCCCGGCAATGCGACGCGGATCCTGCCGCTGGACATGTACCTCACCGGCTTCCGCTCCTACCAGATGGGTCCGGCCAGCGTGATCGCCGTGATCCTGGTGGCGGTGGGGCTGACGCTGTCTCTGATCCTGAACCGTGCCTCGGGGTCGGACCGTATGGAGAGCCAGATGGAGGGCGCCTGAGATGAGCACGAGGACACACCGCTCCCCCAATGTGATCGGCGGTCTGCTGGGCTTCGCCTGGCTGCTGGTGATCATGGTGCCGATCTACTACATCGTGGTCACCAGCGTGCGGCCGCGCGAGGACTACTACTCCTCGAACCCGCTGTCGCTGCCCAGCGAAGTCACCCTCGAGCCGTTCCGCTTCGTGCTCGAGAACGACTTCCTGCGCTACTTCGCGAACTCCGCGTTCGTCACCGTGCTGACGGTGGTCGCCGTGGTGACGGCCTCGCTGCTGGCCTCGTACGTGATCGTGCGCTCCCGCACCCGCCTGGCCCGCTTCAGCCAGAAGCTGTTCCTCATGGGCATCGCGATTCCGCTGCAGGCCACGATCATCCCGGTGTACTACCTGATCGTGCAGCTGGGCCTGTACGACACCCTGTGGGCGCTGATCCTGCCCTCGATCGCCTTCGCCATCCCGATCACAGTGCTGATCCTGACGAACTTCCTGCGGGACGTGCCCAAGGAGCTGTACGAGTCGATGACCGTCGACGGCGCCTCGGACTGGCAGATGTTCCGCTCCCTGGTGCTGCCGCTGGCGAAGCCGGCGGTGGTGACGGTGGGGATCTACGACGCGCTGCAGGTGTGGAACGGGTTCCTGTTCCCGCTGGTGCTCACCCAGAGCTCCGAGATGCGCGTGCTGCCGCTGTCGCTGTGGGCGTACCAGGGCGAGTTCACGGTGAACATCCCGGCCGTGCTCGCCGCCGTGATGCTCTCCGCGCTGCCGATCCTGGTGCTGTACATCGCCGGCCGACGCCAGCTGATCAGCGGTCTCACCGCGGGGTTCAGCAAGTAGCCTCAGGCCGCGAGGTCGAGGACGCTCTCGAGCAGGGCGTCCACGCAGTCGGCGAGCCGGAAGCCGTCCCCGCCGGTGGTGGCGGCGATCCGCGCGGGGTCCGCGTCGGGACCGCCGGATCCCTGCGCACTGGGGCCCGGCGAGCGTTCCTCGCTCTCCGGGCGACCCGCCCTCGCCGTCTCCGTGCCGCGGGCGAACAGCAGATGTTCGAGCATGGCGGGCCAGCGGGCCTCGACCGGCCGTCCCTCGGGGTCGAGCACCTGGAAGCGGGGCTGGTGCGGGCCGCTGCGCGAAGGGTCTCGCACGAGCCGCAGGCGGCCCTCGTGGACCATCACGTGATGGCGCCGGCACAGCAGGGCGAGGCCGTCGAGGTCGGTGAGCCCGCCCGCGGACCACGGCGTGGTGTGGTGGGCGTCGAGGTGCTTGGCCTGGTGGCAGCCGGGAAACACGCAGGTGGTGTCGCGCAGCCGGAGCGCGCGCCGCTGGGCGCGGGAGGCCAGGCGGCGGGACCGGCCCAGGTGCAGCACCTCCCCACCGGCATCGGTGATCATCAGCGCCACCTTGCCGGTGCAGGCCAGTCGCTCCGCGGTGCGCGGCTCGAGCGGGCCCGCACCCAGGACACCGCACGACGGCGGCGGCCCCGCGTGGCCGACAGCAGGCGGCGCGTCCTGCGCTCCTGCGGGAACGCGCTCCCCCGGGGGCTCGCCCGGTGTTCCTGCGGGAACGTCCGCCAGGGTGTCGCCCGGCGTTCCCGCGGGAACGTTCTCGCGGAGCGAGTCGGCGCTGACCTGCACGACCACGAGGTGGCGGTCGTCGCCGGAGCGGTCGGAGGGCTCGGCGTCGAGGTAGGTGCGGGCGAGGCTGTGGAGGGCGTCGGCCTTGCGCTGTTCGAGGGTCGCGGTGGTGGTGATCTCGGCGGAGCGCGTCGCCACGTCACTGCACTCGGCCTCGGAGACATCTCCGGCGGGGGCGTCGCTGCCGTCCCGATCCAGAGCCAGCTCCAGGGCGGTGAGCAGCTCAGCGCCCACCTCGGCGGGCAGCACGGCGCGGATCTCGATCATCCCGTCCTCGCGCACGTGCCAGGAGGCCTGCCGGCTCGCGTCCTGTCCGAGCCTCGCGCCGTCCACGGCCCGGAAGGAGGCGATCGTGCGCGAGAGCTGTGAGGCCGTCATCGCGCGGGCCATCTCGACGAGGGTCTCCTCCTCCACCCGGTCGGCGACGCGGGTCATCTCGCGGACTTTGGAGTAGGAGAGCCGGCCGGCGCGGAACTCCGCGACCGTCAGCGGCATCGAGGGCAGGCAGCGGGCCACGCGCACGTGCTCCCGGGCGGTGCCGGGCGCCATCGAGCAGGCCCAGGAGAGCCAGTGCGCGGTCGACTTCAGGCCCTCGAACCACGTGGATCCGCGGTGGGCGTCGAAGTCCGCGACCAAGAGCAGCAGCTCGCAGGTCGCCTCCGCGATCACCGCGGCCTGCTGCTGGATGCGTGCGCCCAGGGATTCCGCGGCGGTGCGCGGCATGCGGGATCTCTGCGGGGATGATGCTGTGCTGGTCATGACGGTCTCCCACCGGAAGGCTCACTCGGGTCCGTCCCCAGCCCAGCAGGCTCGGCGCTCCCCCACCACACCCGCCGTCGGGATGTGGAGAGTGAGGGGCTGTGGAGGATCCGTCATGGAGAGAGCCTCCGCGCGTTCCCGCCGACGAGCGCCCCGGCCACAGGGCGGACTCGCCCGCACGACGGCGCCCGCGCCCCGCACGATGGCGAGGACAGCGGGCGCCGTCGAGGGGATTCAGCCGTCGAGCGCGGTCAGATCGATCCCGAGGTCGGCGCCGTCGCGCACGTACAGCGGCAGGGTCAGGTACCCGTGGGTCTGGCGCAGCCAGCGGCCGCCCTGCTCGACGCTGCCGTCGAACACCGAGGTCCACGTCCCCTCGGGCAGGTAGACCTCCACCTCGCCCTCGGGGTCGAACACCGGCGCGACCAGCAGCGAGTCGCCCAGCATGTACTGGGTGTCGATCGCGTGACAGGTGCGGTCGTCGGGGAACTCGAGCACCATCGGGCGCAGCATCGGCGTGCCCTGCTCATGGGCCTGCTGCGCCATGTCCTGCAGGTAGGGCACGAGCTGCTGCTTGAGCCGGGTGAAGCGCCGCGCCACCTCCACCGCCTCGTCGTCGAACGCCCACGGCACCCGGTAGGAGCTCGAGCCGTGCAGGCGCGAGTGCGAGGAGAGCAGGCCGAAGGCGAGCCAGCGCTTGAACACCGCCGGATCCGGGGAGCCCTCGAAGCCGCCGATGTCGTGGCTCCAGTACCCGAAACCGGACAGCGACAGCGACAGGCCGCCGCGCAGGGTCTCCCCCATCGACGGCAGCGAGGAGTCGTTGTCCCCGCCCCAGTGCGCCGGGAACTGCTGGCCGCCCGCGGTCGCGGAGCGGGCGAAGAGGATCGCCTCACCCTCGCCCTGGCGCTCCACGAGCAGGTCGAACACGGTGCGGTTGAACAGATGCGTGTAGTAGTTGTGCATCTTCTCGGGGTCGGAGCCGTCGTGCCAGACGATGTCCCGCACCGGGATCCGCTCGCCGAAGTCGGTCTTGAAGCAGTCCACGCCGATGTCCAGCAGCGCCTCCAGCTTGCCGCGGTACCAGGCGACGGCCTCGGGGTTGGTGAAGTCCACCAGCGCCATGCCGGCCTGCCACAGGTCCGTCTGCCACACGTTCCCGTCGGACATCTGCACCAGGTAGCCGTGCTCCATGCCCTCGTCGAACAGGTGCGACTTCTGCGCGATGTAGGGGTTGATCCACACGCACACCTTCAGACCGCGCTCGTGGAGCCGACGGATCAGGCCCTCGGGATCCGGGAAGGTCGCCGGATCCCACACGAAGTCGCTCCACGTGAAGCCGCGCATCCAGAAGCAGTCGAAGTGGAACACGGACAGCGGGATGCCGCGCTCCTCCATGCCATCGATGAACGACATGACCGTGGCCTCGTCGTAGTCGGTGGTGAAGGAGGTGGACAGCCACAGGCCGTAGGACCACTCCGGCACCAGCGGCGGGCGACCGGTCAGGGCGGTGTACCGGCGCAGCACGTCCTTCGGGGTGGGGCCGTCGATCACCAGGTAGGTGAGCGACTGGCCCTCGACGGAGAACTGCACCCGGGTGGTCATCTCGGAGCCGACCTCGTAGGAGACCCCGCCGGTGTCCTCGACGAACACGCCGTAGCCGCGGGAGGTGAGGTAGAGCGGGACGTTCTTGTACGCCTGCTCGGAGGTGGTGCCGCCGTCCTCGTTCCAGATGTCGACGCTCTGGCCGTTCTTCACGAAGGCGCCGAACCGCTCGCCGAGCCCGTACACGCTCTCGCCGGGCTGGAGGGTGAGCTGCTCGTGCATGTAGTGCTGGCCGTCGGGCCCGATGACGTGCGCGATCGAGCGGGGCTGCGAGCTGGTCAGGGCCCGCCCGGCGGAGGTGAACTCCGCGTTCCACTCCTCGTCCACGCCGATCGTCAGGGCGAGGTCGCCGGCACGCAGCGTGGAGCGTCCGTCGGCCGCGGTGGTGATCTCGCCGCGGTAGTCGCCGTCGGCGGCGATCTCGAAGCGGGGCTGCGGGGTGCGCACGCCGCGGTGGTTCTCCAGCCGCACGCGGATCACGCCCTCGGCGACCGCCTCGTAGGTGACGGTGAGCTGGGGGTTGTTGAGGGTGTCGCCGCGCCCGGTGACCGCGCGGGTGGGGGCGAAGGCGCGGAGGCGGCCCGCGTCCTCGTCGATCTGCAGGTCATGGACCTGTTTGCCGCGCTGGACCGTGTAACCCTCCCGGTCCAGCCAGTAGCCGTTGGTGAAGCGCATGATCAGCGCACCTTTCTGTACAGGGCTCGAGGAGCCGGGGGCATCACTTCACCGCACCGGCGGTCACGCCGCGGGTGAGTGTGCGCTGGAAGATCAGGAAGAAGAGGAACGTGGGCAGCAGCGACAGCAGCGCACCCGCGTTCAACGTCGGGACGTCGAGCATCCGGTCGCCCTGCAGCGAGGACAGCGCGATGGGGATGGTCTGGTTGTCGTTGCTGGTGAGCATCACCAGCGGGATGAAGAACTCGTTCCAGGTCCAGATGAAGAAGAAGATCATCAGCACCGACATCGTCGGCCGCACCACCGGGTAGACGATCCGCCACAGGATCTGCCAGCGGGTGGCGCCGTCGAGCTGCGCGGCCTCCAGCAGGGCGGGCGGGAAGGTGCCCAGCACCGAGGAGAGCAGGTAGGTGCCGAAGGCGGACTGCACGATCGTGAAGATGATGACGATCGACCAGGGGTTGTCGGTCAGCCCCACCTGGCGCGCCATGTCGAACAGGGGGTAGATCAGCACCTCCTGCGGCAGCATGTTCGCCATCAGGAACAGCGCGACCAGCCACAGCCGGCCCTTGACCCGCCCCACGCCGAGCGCATACGCGTTCAGCAGGGACAGCAGCACCGCGAGCACGGCGACCAGGCTCGAGGTCCAGATCGAGTTCCACAGCTTGATCGGGAAGTTCACCCGCTCCCAGAACGCGACGAGGCCGTCGAGGTAGAGGCCGCGCGGCAGCGACAGCGGCCCGCCGGCGGAGTAGTCCGCCGGGGACTTGAAGGCGTTCAGGAGCATGAGCACGAACGGCGAGACCATGAACAGGCCCACCAGGAGCGCCCCGGCGAGGACCAGCCAGCGGCCCGCGCCGCGGTGATGGCGGCTGCGACGCCGGCCGGGTCCCTTCTGCGTGCCCGGCGCGGTCGCGGGGTCCGACGGGGACCCGGCGCCGAGGCCGGCCGACGAGGAGCCGGCGGGGGTGTGGATGCTGTCGGCGGTCATGTCAGCGGCCCTCCTCTTCCTTGCGGGCGCTGCGGTTCTGCAGCACCTGGATGCCCCCGGCGACCACGATGATGATGAGGGTCAGCACGGTCGCGATCGCGGCGCCGTATCCCACCCGCGAGGTGTCGAAGAAGTTCAGGAACGAGTAGTACGAGGGCACGAGCGTGGACCCCTCGGGCCCGCCCCGGGTGAGCACGTAGATCGGCGCGAACACCTTCAACGCGGCGATCGTGCAGGTCAGCACGATCACGAAGGTCTCCGGGGAGATCTGCGGGATGGTGATGGCGCGGAAGCGGGAGAACCAGCCGGCGCCGTCGAGCTCGGCCGCCTCGTACAGCTCGGGGTCCACCCGCTGCAGGGCGGACATGAAGATCACCGTCGGGTAGCCGATCTGGATCCAGATCAGCACCAGCATCACGGAGCCGAGCGCGAGCGAGGGGTCGCCCAGCCAGTTCGGCGGGTTCTCGATCCCGATGCCGCGCAGCACCACGTTCACCGCGCCGGTCTGGCTGTTGAGCACCCAGTTCCACACGATGCCGGCCACCGAGATCGGCAGGATCTGGGGCAGGTAGTAGGTGGCGCGCAGGAACGACGAGACGCGGCTGCTCCAGTGCTTGGCGACGTAGTCGAACAGCACCGCCGCCATGAGCAGGCCGATGAGCGTGGGGACCACGACCATCGCGGCGATCATCGAGATCGAGTTGCGGAACGACAGCCAGAACGCGTCATCCGAGAGCAGCGCGACGTAGTTGTCCAGGCCGATCCAGCGCTTGGGGGCGAGGCCGCCCTTCCAGCTGTGCAGGCTGTACCAGATGTTCAGCAGGAACGGGACGAGGATGACGACGACGAAGGAGATGAGGCCCGGCAGCAGATAGGGCCAGTAGGCGGCGCTGACGCTGCGGGGGCGCCGCCTGCGCGGGGGACGCGCGCGGGACGCCGACGCGAGGTGCGCCGGCGCGGCGTCGGTGGTGGACATGGTTCCTCCCTGAGGAGGGCGGGCCGCGGGGCGGCCCGCCCGGATGATGGTGCAGGCGGGGCGGGCCTCACTCGCCGGTGAGGTCGCTCCGCCCGGTGGAGTAGGCCTCGCCGAGCTCGGCCATGGCCTGCTCCGGCGACGTCGAGCCGTTGATGAGCGACTGCATGGCGCTGACGAGCTGGTCGTAGAAGCCGGCCACCGGCCAGTCCGGGTAGAAGGCCAGGCCCTCGGCCTCGTTCACCTCGGCGAAGTTCTCCGTCATCTCGCGGGTCCGCTCGTCCTCGATCGCGTCGGTGTCGCCCGCGACGGGCAGGCCGCCCTTCTGCCCCAGCAGGTCCTGGACCTCCTGGGACATGGTGATGTCCATGAACTCGTAGGCGAGATCCTGGTTCGCGGCGTTGGCCGGGACCACCCAGAGATTGCCCGAGGAGCCGATGGCGAACTCGGTGCCGGGGAAGAGGAACTGGCCCCAGTCGTCCTCCATCTCGGCGACCAGGCGCCCGAACCACCACGAGCCCGAGAACATGATCGGGTAGGTGCCGGCGATGAAGGCGGTGCCCATGTCCTCGGCGGTCAGGCCCGCGGAGTCACCGGCGAGGTAGCCCTTGTCGACCCAGTCCGCGAACCGCTGGGCGCCGGAGAGGATCGGGTCCCCGGCCCAGTCGACCTCCCCGTCGAAGAGCTGGTAGGCGTCCACGAAGGAGCGGTCGGCGTGGGCGAGGACCAGCTGGTACCAGAGCTGCCCGGCCGGGTATTCGGCGCCCGCGCCGGCCAGCGGGACGACGCCCTGGTCCACGAAGGTCTGCAGCACGTCCTCGAACTCCTCGAGGGTGGTGGGGACGGAGACGCCGGCCTCGTCGAACATCGCCTTGTTGTAGAAGACGTAGACGTACTCGCCGTAGTTGGGCAGGCCGAACCAGTCGCCGGAGCCCATGAGGCCGAACTCGTCGTAGCGGGAGGTGGCCTGGAGGCTCTCGGAGAGCTTCTGGTCCCAGCCCTTCTCGGCGGCGACGTCGGTGAACGGCTCGATCAGGCCCTGCGAGGCGAGCTGCCCGGCGGTGCTGTTGCCCTTGTTGAACTCCATCAGGTCCGGCACGTCGTCGCCGGTGAGCACGATGGTGGCGTTCTTCTGCAGCTGCTCGAAGGTCTGCTTCTCGACGGTGACGGTGACCTCGGGGTGCTTCTCCTCGAAGATCTCCTGGGCGAGAGCCCACGCCTGGCCCATCGCGGAGTCCTCGTTCTCGTAGTGCCAGATCACCAGCGAGGTGCCGTCGCCGGAGCCGCCACCGCTGCTGCTGCAGGCGCTGAGCGCGGGGGCGGCCGCGGCGCCGAGGGCGGAGGCGGTGAGGAGGGTGGTGAAATTCCTGCGCTTCATGGGGTGCTTCTTCCTCGTCGAATTACGGATGGTGGGGCGGAGGGGTGGTCGGGCGGGGGTCAGGCGGCGGCGCGCCGGTCCCCCAGCGAGTCGCCGTCGTAGCGGGTGCAGGCCACGAGCACCTGCGTCGGTGGGGCGTGCGGGTCGGCGAGCTGGTCGAGCAGGGCGTCGACGGCGCGCCGGCCCATCTCCTCGCCCGGCGCCTGCCAGGCGGTGAGCGAGGGGGCGGTGAGCGAGGCGGTGCGCCGGTTCGAGACGACGCTGAGGATGGACAGGTCCCGGGGCAGCTCGAACCCCATGACCTGCAGCTCGTTGACGAAGCCGACGACGGCGAGGTCGTTCATGGCGACCACTGCGTCGGGCCGGCCGCCGGTCCCGTCTGCGCCGGGCCGGTCCGCGCCGGCGAAGACCGTGCGCGCGAGATCGCGGCCGGCCTGCGGGGTGGGGTCCAGGGCGTGCTCCCGGTGGCCGAGCCCGCGCCGCACGGCGAGGCGGGCGAAGTCCTCGTGGGAGCGCACGGCCGGGCCGTATCCCGCGGTCTCCATCGCGCGCGAACGGCCCAGGAGCATCACGTCGCGGTGGCCGGTGGTGGTCAGCGCCTCGAGGGCCTGGTCGATGGTCGCCTCGAAGTCGATGTCCACGAAGTGCAGCTGCGCGTTCTCGCGGGTGCGGCCGACGGAGAGGAACGGGATCCCGCTGGCGTGCAGGCTGTCGACCCGCGGGTCGTCGAGCTCCACCTCGACCAGCAGCACCGCGTCCGCGTGACCGCGCCCGACGAGTTCGCTGAGCTCCTGGGGCGCGCGCTCAGCGGCGATCGGCCACACGGTGAGCAGGTAGCCGCGCTCGGCGGCCCTGTCGTACGCGCCGCGGACGATCTCGAACACCGTCTCCCCGGCGGAGACGTCGAACTCCGGCAGGTGGAGGGCGAGGATCCGGGTGCGGCGGCTGGCCAGGCTCCGGGCGATCGCGTTCGGGCGGTACCCGAGCGCGTCCATCGCCTGCTCGATCCGCTCGCGGGTCGCGGCCGCGACCGGCTTGTCGCCGGAGAGCATGTAGGAGACGGTGCTCGGGGCGACCCCGGCGTGCCGGGCGACATCGCGCATCGTCGCCATCATGCTCACCTCCTCGTGGTGCGTGCCGGTCGGTCACGACGCCTATTCGAAGCGCTTCGACTATGGGGAATGCCGCGCCCCGGGGCGGGAGCGGCATGGAGCCCGCAGGCGTGGACCGAAGGCCCATCGAAGCGCTTCGACTACGGGTGCGGTTCATTCTGGTGCCGCACCGGCCGGGCCGTCAAGCCCGGGGCGGCACCGATGCGGCGCCGACGGCGTCGCGGAGACGGGGAGGCGGAGCCTCCGACGCCGATCCCCAGAGATCGAACGTCAGAGGCCGAGCCGCACGGCCCAGCCTCAGAGGCCGAGCACGGCGGTGGCGATGGTGAAGTAGATGATCAGGCCGGTGGCGTCGCAGAACGTCGAGATGAACGGGTTGGAGAACACGGCCGGATCGGCGCCCACCTTCTTCGCGACCAGCGGCATCAGCCCGCCCACGATCGCGGCCATGGTGCAGATGGACAGCAGGGTCAGTCCCATGACGGTGCCGATCGCGGTGCCGTAGACGAGCCCGGAGACCACGAAGCCCAGCGTGCCGAGCACGGCGCCGAGCATCATGCCCACCCGCAGCTCCTGCCACACCACGCGCGGCAGATCCCGCACCCGCACCTCCCCCACGGCGAGCGCGCGGGTCACGGTGGTCGCGGCCTGGTTGCCGGTGTTGCCGCCGGTGCCGGTGAGCAGCGGGATGAACAGGGCGAGGACGACCACCTCGTCGAGCCGGTCCTCGAACACCTCGAGCACCTGCACGGTGAGGATCGCGGAGATCGCCAGCACCAGCAGCCAGACGATGCGGCTGCGCACCACCTGCAGCACCGGGGTGGAGAGGTAGGAGCGGGGCAGGGGCTCGGCACCACCGGTGCGGGCGCTGTCCTCGTGGTTCTCCTGCTCGATGATGTCGACCGCGTCATCCACGGTGAGCACGCCGACGAGCCGGCCCTCGCCGTCCACGATCGGCATGGCCAGGAGCTTGGCGGCGAAGAAGCGGCGGGCGACCTGCTCGCGATCGTCGGTCGCGGTGGCATGGACCGCCTCGTGGGCGAGGTCGCCGACGAGCACGTCCGGGTCGGTGACCAGCAGGCGCCGCAGGCCGACCACGCCCAGCAGCACGCGGGAGCGGTCCACGACGGGCAGCAGGTAGATGGTCTCGGGCTCCTCGGCGTGGAGGCGCACGTGGGCGAGCGCGTCGCCGGCGGTCATGCCGGGTGCCAGCGTGAGCACCTCGGGCGACATGTACCGGCCGATCGCCTCGCGCGGGTAGCCGAGGACGGCCGTGGTCATCGCGCGCTGGTCGGCGTCGAGGCCGTGCAGGAGCCGCTCGGCGACCGAGGCGGGAAGCTCGTCGAACAGGGACGCACGGTCGTCGGGGTCCAGGTCGGTGATGATGTCGGCGACCTGCTGGGTGCGCAGGGCGGAGATCAGCTCGGCCTGGTGCGGCGCGGGAAGCGATTCGAAGACCGCGAGCGCGGTGTCCTTGTCGAGCACGCGGAAGAGGATCGCGGCCTCGGTGTCGGGTCTCGTCTCGACCAGATAGACGAGTTCGACGATCGGCAACGTCTGCGCCTCGCGGGCAAGCTGCTCGAGCTGGGCCTCGCTCTGCGGAGCGCTGCGCAGCAGTGCCTGGACGGTCTCGGCGGTCGCACTGGTCGGGGTCATCCGTCCATTGTGTCCGAGATCCTCGGCCCGGCGCGGCACGGACCCGCGATGCGGCGGAGCAACCTCCGCGCGGCGGCCGGCAGAACCTCCGCGGGGCGGGCGACGGGAGCTCCGCGCGACGGCCGGTGGTGCCCGCGGTACGCTGTCACGAGACACGAAACCGCCGTTTCGCATCCCGGAACGATGGCGGGCGTCGGCCCGCCTGCACCGCCAAGAGACACGCCATGACCACCAGCGCTCGCCCCTCCCTCCCTCCGCGCACCGCCGCCGCCCGCCTGATCGTCGTGCTCCGCGGCGAGCACGCCGCGCAGTACGCACCCGTGCTCGAGGCCCTCGCAGGCGCCGGGATCCGCGCGGTGGAGCTGACGCTCTCCACGCCGGACACCCTCGAGGAGCTGCCCGGGCTGCTCGAGCGCTTCGGCGATCGGCTGGACATCGGCGTCGGCACCGTCACCGACCCGTCGGGCCTCGCGACCGCCGCCGAGCGCGGCGCGCACTTCATCGTCACCCCCATCACCCGCGCGGACCTGCTCGACGCCGCCGCGCAGGCGGGCGTCCCGCTGGTCTCCGGCGGCCTCACCCCGAGCGAGCTGCATGCGGGGTGGGCCGCGGGCGCCGCGGCGGTCAAGGTCTTCCCCGCCTCGCAGGTGGGGCCCAGCTATGTCGCGGAGCTGCGCGGCCCCTTCCCGGGCATCAAGGTGCTTCCCTCGGGCGGGGTGGATCTCGAGGCGGCCCGCGCCTGGCTCGCGGCCGGCGCGGAGGCGGTCTCCGTGGGCGGTCCGCTGGTCGGGGACGCGATGAAGGGCGGGAGCCTCGAGGAGCTCGCCGAGAGGGCCGCCCAGTTCGTGGGCGTCACCGTCCGCGAGGCCGGGGCGTGAGCTCCGCGCCGCGGACGGGCCCTGCGCCTGGTGCGGGCTCTGCGCCTGGTGCGGGCGCTGCGGCAGGAACGGCCACGAGCCCGGGCGTCGCCCCCGCCCCGGACGCCGCCCCCATCCCGGACGTCACGCGAGCCCCGGGAGACGGCGCGGCGCAGGTGGTGACCCTCGGGGAGACGATGGCGCTGATGCGCAGCGCCGTCGTCGGCTCGCTCGCACACCTGCCCGGCCTGGACGTCGCCGTCGGCGGTGCGGAGTCGAACCTCGCGATCGGGCTGCGTCGCCTCGGGGTGCCGACGGCCTGGATCAGCCGCGTCGGGGACGACCCGCTGGGCGAGCGGGTGATGCGGGAGATCCTCGCCGAGGGCGTCGAGGTGCACTGCGCGATCGATCCGTCGCGGCCGACGGGCCTCATGCTCAAGTCCCGTCCCACCGCGACCACCACGCGCGTGGACTACTACCGCGCCGGCTCCGCGGCCTCTGCGCTGAGTCCCGCGGACCTGCCCGACGGCCTCATCGAGCAGGCCCGGGTGCTGCACCTCAGCGGCATCACCCCGCTGCTCTCGCGGAGCGCGCACACGACGATGCTCGCCGCGGTGCAGCGGGCTGTCGCGGCCGGCACGACGGTGAGCCTGGACGTGAACCACCGCGCCCGGCTGGGCGGCCGGGACGAGCTCGCGCGGCTCCTGGGCGAGGTGCTCGAGTACGTGGACCTGCTGGTCGGCGGGCCGGAGGAGCTGGCCGCGCTCGCACCGGGAGTCGTCGAGGACGACCATCGAGGGCTGCTCACGACCCTCGCACGCGAGGGCCGACAGGTGGTGCTCAAGCGCGGGGCCGACGGCGCGGCCGCGCTGGCGGACGGCGAGCTGCACGAGGCACCCGCGCACCGCGTGGCCGTGCTGGACACGGTCGGGGCGGGCGATGCCTTCGTGGCCGGCTACCTCAGCGCGCAGCTCGAGGGGCTCGATGTGGCGGCGCGCCTGGCGCGGGCGAACGCGTGCGGGGCGCTGGCCTGCACCACCCCCGGGGATTGGGAGGGCGCACCGCGCCCGGCCGAGCTCGAGGCCCTGCTCGCGGGCGAGGCGGCAGACCCCGTGCTGCGCTGACCCGCCGGCCCGACACCGCCGTGCGGGCCGGCACTCGGAGGCTCGGCACGCGGAGGCTCGGCGTGCGGATATCCGGCACCCGGAGGCTCGACGGCCGACGCGTGACGCACGGAATCAGTTCGCAATGCTCACTTGTTTTGATTCGCTTTGCGTACTATCGTGGCGCGCCGTGACGACCTCTCCTTCCGCGTCGGCCGAGCTGCCGCAGCATCTCGCGCTGGTGTGCAGCCAGTTCTCCCGCCTCGCCGCCCGCCGCTCCGAGGTGGGCGTCGGGGCTGTGTCCTGGCGGGTGGTCGCCACGATCGAGCGGCACGGGGCGCTGCGGCTGAGCGAGATCGCCGAGCGCGAGCGCGTCTCCCGCCCCACCGCGACCGCCGTCATCAAGCGGCTCGAGGAGGAGGGGCTCGTGCGCCGGGACGTCGACCCCTCGGATTCCCGCTCCTGGCTGGTCTCCACCACAGAGACCGGCTCCGCGCAGCTGGCCGCCTGGCGTGCCCAGCTCGCCGTCGGCGTCGGCGGGCTGCTCGAGCCGCTGCCCGCCGAGGAGCTCGCGACGCTCGAACGCGCCGCGGCGATCCTCGCCCGCGTGGTGGACACGCACGGCGGCTGACCCGTTCGCGCCCGGCCGGCATCCCGTCGGCCCTGCCGCCGGCCGTGCCGTCGGCCGCGTGCGGCAGCCCCTCCGCGCGGACCCCTCACCCGACGCCGCAACCGACCCCGCACCCCGCACCCCGCACCCCGCACCCGACCCTCGAAGGATTCCCTCGCATGACCGCACCGGTCCGCGACGCCACGGCGCCGACCACCCCCGCCTCCACCGCCCCGACCCTGCGCGAGGCGTTCCACCAGCCGAAATCCGTGTGGGCGATCGCCTTCGCGGCGACCGTCTCCTTCATGGGCATCGGCCTGGTGGACCCGATCCTGCCCGCGATCAGCTCCCAGCTGGATGCGACGCCCTCGCAGGCGATGCTGCTGTTCACCAGCTATCTGTTCATCACCGCGATCGCCATGTTCTTCACCAGCTGGTTCGCCTCGCGGATCGGGGTGAAGCGCACGCTGCTGGTGGGCCTGATCCTGGTGGTCGTCTTCGCCGCGCTCTGCTCCTTCTCCGGCAGCGTCACCGAGATCATCGGGCTGCGCGCCGGCTGGGGCCTGGGCAACGCGCTGTTCATCTCGACGGCCCTGGCCGCGATCGTCGGCGCGACCGCCGGCCCCAGCGGCGGCGCGATCATGCTCTACGAGACCGCGCTCGGCATCGGCATGGCGCTCGGCCCGCTGCTCGGCGGCCTGCTGGGCAGCGTCTCCTGGCGTGCCCCGTTCGCCGGGACCGCGGTGCTCATGGCCATCGGGTTCATCGCGATCATGGTGCTGCTGAAGCACGAGGACCGGCCCGCCCCCGTCTCTCCGGTCGCGGCGCTCAAGGCGCTCTCGAACCCTGCGCTGCGCACGCTCGCGCTGACGGCGGTGCTCTACAACTTCGGCTTCTTCACCCTGCTGGCCTACTCGCCCTTCCCGCTCGAGGCGGCCGCTGCGGCCCGCGGCGGCGAGTTCGGCGCGATGGGCATCGGCGGCGTGTTCTTCGGCTGGGGTGTGGCGCTCGCGATCACCTCGGTGTTCGTCGCCCCGATCCTCACCCGCAGGATCGGCCTGGTCCCGACGCTGCTCGGCACCCTCGGCGCCCTCGCGGTGCTGATGCTGGTGCTGAGCCTCTTCCACACCTCGATGACCGGTCTGGTGGTGCTGATCGTCATCGGCGGCCTGCTGCTGGGCATCATGAACACCGCGCTCACCGAGACGGTCATGGAGGCCACCGACCTGCCGCGCAGCGTGGCCAGCGCCTCCTACTCGGGCGTGCGCTTCCTGGGCGGCGCGGTCGCCCCGGCCGTGGCCGGTCCGCTCGCCGCCGCGACCACCGCCGGCGCCCCGTACCTGCTCGCGACCGGCACGCTCGTGCTGGCGATGCTCATGCTCGTCCTGGGGCGCAAGCACCTCGCCTCCGTCGGGCAGCACCATCTGTCCGACGTCGAGGAGGCCGCGGCGATCACCGCCGGGGACGAGGTCTGAGCCTCCCCCGGCGCGCCCTCACCGGACACGCCCGGGCGCACCGGCCGCGCCGGTCTCACCAGTCGTGCACGGTCCCGTCGCGCAGGCGGTTCACCGGCAGGTAGGCGGGCTGGTACTCGTGCGCAGCGGCCGCCTCGAGGTCCAGCTCGACGCCGAGGCCCGGGGTCTCCCCGGGGTGGAGCAGGCCGCCCTCGAAGCGGTAGCTGGTGCGGAACACGCTCAGCGTCGTCTCCGAGTGGGGCATGTACTCCTGGATCCCGAAGTTGTGGATCGCCAGGCCCAGGTGCAGGTTCGCGGCCATGCCCACCGGGGAGACGTCCGTGGGGCCGTGGAAGCCGGAGCGGATCCCGTACACGGCGGCGAAGCTCATGATCTGCCGCAGGCCGGTGATGCCGCCGGCATGGGTGGCCGAGGAGCGCACGTAATCGATGAGCCGCTCGGTGATGAGCGTCTGGTAGTCGTGCACCGAGTTGAACACCTCGCCGATGGCCAGCGGGGTCACCGAGTGCTGGCGCACCAGGCGCAGCACGGCCTGGTCCTCGCCGGGGGTGCAGTCCTCGAGCCAGAACGGGTCGTAGGGCTCGATGTCCTTCGCGAGCCGGGCCGCCTCGATCGGGCTCATGCGGTGGTGGCCGTCGTGCAGCAGGCGCGGCTCGGGCCCGAACTCCTCGCGCACCCCCGCGAACACCGTGGGCAGGTGCCGCAGGTAGGCGCGGGTGTCCCAGGTCTCCTCCGTGGGCCGCAGCGGGCCGCCCGACGCAGGCCGGCCGGCCGGTTCGTACTCGTACTTCCCGCCCGGGGAGGCATCGTGCACGCCGTAGATCTCTTCGAGCCCCGGCACCCCGGCCTGGATGCGCACCGCCTGGAAGCCCTGCTCGAGGTAGCCGCGGATCGCATCGTTGAGCCGCTCGAGGGTGGTGCCGGAGGCGTGGGCGTAGCTGAGCAGACCGGTGCGGGAGGCGCCGCCGAGCAGCTTGTACAGCGGCTCACCCGCCTTCTTCGCGGCGATGTCCCACAGCGCCATGTCGATCGCGGAGATCGCGCTCATCGTCACCGGGCCGCGGCGCCAGTACGGACTGCGGTAGAGGTACTGCCAGGTCGACTCGATCTGGGACTCGTCGCGGCCGATCAGCGTGGGGGCGACGTGGTCGCGCAAATAGGAGGCGACCGCGAGCTCCCGGCCGTTCAGGGTGGCGTCCCCGAGCCCGGTGAGGCCGTCCGAGGTGGTGACCTGGACCGTCACGAAGTTCCGGCCGGGGCTGGTGACGTTCACGTCGATGCGGTCGATGGCCATGCGGGGACCTCCGGGGCGGGGCGGGACGGGGCGCCGGATGACACCCAGGCATTTCGTATGATGGAATGCGCATTCTGCAGTTCGTGACGAGTCTAGGGCTGCCCGCAGCACCCGGCAACAACGCCTCCCCGAAAGGACGGCCCCCGATGAGCACCTCCGCCACGAGCGGCACGCCGGCCCCGACGCCCGGCAGCCCCTCCCCCGTCGGCAGCGTCGACAAGGCGCTGGCGCTGCTGGAGGTCCTCGCCGCGGCCGGGCCCGAGGGGCGCAGCCTGCGTGACATCGCCGCGGCCGCGGGCCTCAACAAGGCTTCGGTGCACCGCCTGCTGCGGGCGCTGCTGCACCGCGGCTTCGCCGAGCAGTCCCCGGCCGATCAGCGCTACCGCCTGGGAGCCTCCGCGCTCGAGCTGGCGCGGAGCTTCGGGGGCGGGGAGGAGCTGCCGGCCCGGTTCGCGCCGGCGCTGGCGAGCATCTCCCAGCAGACCGAGGAGCTGGTGCATCTGGGGCAGCTGGACGGCCCGCGCGTGCTCTACCTCGACAAGGTCGAGCCGGAGCGGACGCTCCGGGTGTGGTCGCGGGTGGGTCGACGGGCGCCGGCCGCCCGCACCGCGATGGGGCGCGCGCTGCTCGCGGCTGACGGGATCCGCGCCGAGGCCCTGAGCGCCTTCGCGGCGGCCACCGGGGCGGCGGGGACCGGCACGGCCGGGACCGGGGCCGCCGGTGCCGGGGCGGTCCTCTCACCGGCGCGGCTGTCCGCGGTGGTGGAGCAGGCTGCGCTGCGAGGCTGGGCCGAGGAGGTCGAGGAGAACGAGGCCGGGATCGCCTGCGTGGGCGTCGCGCTCGTGCGGCCCGTCGGCCGTTCCGTCGCCGTGAGCGTCACCGGCCCGCTCGAGCGGCTCGGGCAGGCGCGGCGCGCCCAGATCGGCGAGCTGCTGCGGGAGACGCTGGCTCGGCTCGCGCCGGAGGAGTTCACGGTCGCACCGCGGGAGTGAGCGGCGCGTCACGGGATGGTCGCCCCGCGGGGCGGTCGCCGCGCGGGATGGTCAGCGCGCGGGGCGGTCGGCGCAGTGCGGCTGGCCCACCGCGGAAGAGGCTGACGGGCCGGAGCTGCGGACGGGCCGGAGCTGCCGGAGCAGCGCGCGGGTCAGAGGTGCCAGAGCACCGGGACCAGCACGATCTTCACCACGATCGAGAAGGCGAAGAGCGTCGCGTACGCGGCCTCGATGCGCTCGTCGGCCCGCTTCGCATTCGCCGCCTCGAGCACCGCGGGCTGGCCCAGGAACCCGGCCACCGCACCCGCCGCCCGCGCGGCGGAGAGGTCCAGCACCCACCGGGCCGCGAGCAGCATCGCGACACAGCTGAGCGCGGCCACCACCACCGTGAGCAGGGCGGCGCGCCACGCGGTGGGAGAGCCCAGCACCGTCGCGACCTGCGGGCCGGCCGTGAGCCCGAGGCCGGCGAGGAAGAGCAGCAGCCCCAGCTGGCGCAGGGTGAGGTTCGCGCTGCCGGGCAGCGCCCACACCACCGGGCCGGTGCGCCGCAGCGCGCCGAGCATCATGCCCACCAGCAGCGGGCCCGCCGCCGGCCCCAGCGAGAAGCCGCCGCCCGGCAGCGGGATCGTCACCAGCCCCAGGGCCACGCCGAGCACGAGACCGAGCCCGAGGGACAGGGCGTCGAGCTCGCCGGCCTTGCGGTCCGAGTCGCCGAGGAAGGTGTGCACGGCGTCCAGGCGCGAGCGCTCGACCACCACGGCGATCCGATCCCCCGGCTCGAGCACCAGGTCGTCGCGGGCCACCATCTCGAGGTCGCCGCGCCGCACCCGGGTCACCACCGCGCCGAAGCGCACCGAGAGGTTCAGCTCGGCGATCGAGCGGGAGGCGAGATCGGGGTTGGAGACGGTGAGCCGGGTGAACTCGACCAGCGAGCGGTCGTGCGCGATGTGCCGGTCGCTGCGGGTGCCGAGCTCCTCGACCACGGCATCGACCGCATCGGGCATGCCCACGGCCACCACCTCGTCCCCGGCCAGCAGATCCTCCCCCGGCACGATCACGCGCACCCGCCCGTCGCGGCGCAGATAGGAGAACCGCACCTGCTGCCGGCTCCACTGGGGCACGTCCCGCAGGTTCGCCGGGTGCTGCACCTGCACGGTGGTCGCGGCGAGGCTGGTGCCGGCCATCGCCGGGGTGTCTCGCCGGCCGGGCCAGGCCCGGTTCACCACGGTCGAGACCAGCACGATCCCCACGATCACACCGATCGGATAGCCGAAGGCGTAGCCCACCGACGGGGCCGAGCTGCCGGTGATCCGGTTGGCGGCATCCAGCGCCGGCGCGGCGGTGAGCGCGCCGGTGAACAGGCCCAGGGAGAGATCCTTGGCCAGGCCCAGCGCCTGGCCGAGCACGAGCGTGGCGAGCGCGCCGAGCAGCGCGGAGACGGCGGAGGCGGCCAGCAGCGGCAGCTGGCGGTTCAGGCTGCTGAAGAACGCCGCCCCGGCGGAGATCCCCACCGTGTACACGAACAGGGCGAGGCCGAGGGACTGCACGATGTCCATGCCCGCGCCCAGATGGGGTGCGGCGGCGGAGAGGGCGAGACCGGTGAACAGCGCCCCGGCGGCGCCGAAGCGGACGCGGCCGAAGGGGATGGCGCCCAGCACCGCACCGGTGGCCACCACCAGGAACAGGGTGAGCAGCGGGCTGCCCTCGAGGAGGTCGATCACGGCGAGCCTTTCCCGTGCCCGCTCTCAGGCGCCGCGGTGATGCACGGCGAGCGCGGGCACCACGGTGTGGGGTCGGACGGCTCCCACGATAGTCCTCGCACCGCGGCACGTCCGCTCGAGATGTGCGAGGTCACGACGAGGGTCGGGCCGGCGGAGACGAGTGCGGCGGGTGGCGGCTCAGGCGTCCTCGGGGACGGCCGACGGCTCGCGCCGCGCCCGCAGCGCCTCGAGCACTCCGGCCACGATGCTGCCGATCGCGAGGGCGACCAGCACGCTGATGAGCAGCCCGCCGAACGGCATCGGCACCAGCGGCGCGATCACCAGCAGCAGCGCGCCGACGGCGCCCGCGGCGGCCACCCCGACCTGCAGCGCACGCACGCGGCCGGCCGCGGCGACCAGGAAGCCGACGATCGCCACCAGCGCGACCGCCTCGATCACCACGGCGGAGAGCACCACCAGCACCGAGGAGGTCACGAAGGACAGGCCCGCCCCCATCTGCCCCGGCTCGCCCAGGCCGATCAGCGCGCACGCAGCGATCCCGACCGCGGCGGAGAAGGCGGTGCCGTCCTCCAGCACGATCACCAGCACCGCGGCGGCGATCGCGCCCAGCAGACCCAGCACCAGCACCACCCCGCCGACGCCGCCGAGCGCGCCGAAGGGACCGGCCACGGCCTCGGCCACGGCGAGGAGCACCCCGAGCAGCAGGCCGATGCCCATGGCCAGACCGGCCCGGCTCCAGGCGCGGCGCGGCCCGGTGATGATCGCAGCGGCGAGGGGGAAGGCGAGCGGCACCGCGAGCAGCACGGCGGTCAGGGCGCTGGAGACCAGCTCCGCGGGGTCCAGATCGAACGACATGCTCCATGGTCTCCCGCTGGACACCGTCGGGGCGAGCGGTTCACCGAATCGGAACGTGGCGGCCGCGCGGTCAGGCGGGCGCCGGGCGGTCCGTCAGGGTGCCGCGCGGCAGCAGCCGCGGCACCTCGTGGGCGAGCCGCACCGGGGTGCCGGGCTCCTCCAGCAGCGCCAGCGCCGTGCGGGCGAGATCGATGCCCAGCTGGTGGGGGCGATGTTCGAGCACCGCGAGCGGCGGGGTGTGGGTCTGGCAGGCTGCGGAATCGTCCCAGGCCACGATCGAGAGGTCCTGTGGCACCCGCAGACCGGTGGTGAGGACCCGGCCGGCCCCGGCGATGGCCATCGCGTCGTTGTCATAGACGATCACGGAGGGGCGCTGCGGGCCGTCCAGCAGGGCCTGGGTGGCCGTGGCGCCGCTGTCGGTGGTGTAGTCACCCTCGGCGCACAGCACCGGCAGGTCCCGCTCCTCGGCGAACTGCCGGTGCGCCTCGCAGCGCCAGCGGCTGTGCAGCAGATGCGCGGGCCCTCCCACATGGCCGATCGCGCGATGCCCGCGCGAGTACAGCGCCTCGAGCAGGCGGCGCATCGTGCCCAGGTTGTCGACGGTGACGGCGGAGACCTCGTGCTGCCGCTCGTCGGCGATCACCACGAAGGGCAGGCCGAGAGCACGCACCTGCCCGGGCAGGTCGTCCTCCTCGAGCAGGTCCTTGAGGATCACCACGTCGACGCTGCCGTGCTCCGCCCAGCGCCGCATCGTCTCGAGCTCCTCGGCACGGCTGCCGGTGACCTGGCTGAGCACGGTGTGCCCCCGGGAGATGGCGGTGTCCTCCAGGCCGTGCAGCACCTGGGTGTAGAACCGCTCGGAGCGTGCGGACCACACCGTCTCGGGGATGGTGATCCCGATCGTCGCCATGCGTGCTCCTCTCCCGGGGGCGGGATGCTCAGCCTGCCCCGTGCTCGGACTGCCCGGTGCTCAGGCGGCCTGCGCCGCGCGGTCGCGGGCCCGGGCCACGAGGTCGTTGGCGCTGAGCAGCACGTCCGGGCCGAGGAAGGCCTCGGTCGCGACCGCGGCGCCGGTGCGCACGTGGAGGCGGGTGCTCTCCCCGGCCAGCAGCGTCACCAGCTGCCGGTTCACGCTGGCTGCGGGGTCGACCTTGTCGGCCAGCACGCACAGGTCGCGCACGGTCGAGGTGGCGCTGACGGTGATCTCCACCCCGTCCGCGACCTTCTGCGCGCGGGCGGTGAGGGCGCCGCCGGCGAGCGCGGAGTCGCGATCCTCGGCGAAGGGGTGGACGGTGCGCACGGCGGTGCCGGCGAGCTCGACGACGAGCACCTCGGCGGCGGGGTCCGCCGGCGCGGCGAGCTCGGCGGGCACCGGCAGGGTGGCCGCGCTGCGGGGCGCGACCTGCACCGGCAGCTCCGCGCGGGCGCGGACGGTCCCGTCGTGGTGCTGGCGGCGCAGCTGCAGCGTCCCGGCGAGGGGCTCGTCGGTGTCGTTGCCGAGGCTGATCGCCGGGCCGTCCTCGCGGGGCTGGATGGTCAGCAGCACCGGCGCGTAGACGTCGCGCAGCGCGTACCAGAGGAGCTTGCGGCGGCGGTCGCCGTCCACCGCGGCCCAGGAGGTGACCGGCCAGCAGTCGTTGAGCTGCCACACGATGGTGCCGGCGCACACCGGCCAGTGGGAGCGGTAGTGGCCGATCCCGCAGATCAGGGCGCGGGCCTGGTTGAGCTGGGTCGCGAAGTGGAAGTCGTCGAAGCCCTCCACGGGCGGCAGGTGCGGGGCCATGCCGCGGCGCAGCTTGTCCTGGCCGCCCGCGGCCTTCTGATGGGACAGCATCGTCTCGGAGTCCTCGTCCAGCGGCCGCTCCGTGACGGCCCGGGCGATCGTCGCGTAGTTGGCGGGGCCCTGGTAGCCGAACTCGGCGGAGAACCGCGGGATCGTGTCGCGGTAGCGGGTGTAGTCGTTGTCCTCCTCGGAGGCCCAGGCCACCCAGTTGTGCACGGTGCCGTGATCGGGGTTGCGCGGATCCTCGGGCAGCGGGCGCGAGTAGGGGCTGGTGGGGGTGTAGCTGCGGGTGGGGTCGAGCTCGGCGAGCAGGGAGGGGAACAGCTCGGTGTAGTAGCCCAGCCCCCAGCCGGCGCCCTCCGGGATGTGCTCCTGCCATCCCCAGTGGTGGTAGCCCTCGACGTTCTCGTTGCTGCCGTTCCAGTGGACCAGCGAGGGATGCCAGGCCAGGCGGACGATGTGCTCGCGCGCCTCCGCCTCGAACTCGCTGCGCAGCGGATCCAGCTCGGAGTAGGCGGCGCACGCGGTGGTGAAGTCCTGCCACACCAGGATGCCCAGCTCGTCGCACAGCGCGTACAGCAGCTCCGACTCGTACAGCCCTCCGCCCCAGATCCGCAGGGTGTTCATCCCGGCGTCGACCGCGTCGGCGATGCTCGCGCGGTAGTCCTCGACGGTCAGGCGCGAGGGGAAGCAGTCATCGGGGATCCAGTTCGCGCCCTTGGCGAGGATCGGGCGGTCGTTGACGACGACGGTGAAGGAGGTGCCGATCTCGTCGGGCTCCTCCTGCACGCCGGCGGTGCGCAGGCCCACGCGGTGCTCGCGCGTCTCCAGCAGCGCCCCGTGCGCGTCGCGCAGCTCGAGGACCACCGTGTACAGGGGCTGGTCGCCGTAGCCGCGCGGCCACCACAGCTGGGGATCCGCGGCGGTGAGCTGCAGCGCGGTCTCGTCCTCCGCGGTGGTGCGGGTGCTCTCGTCGATCTGCTGCCCGGAGGGGTCCAGCAGCCGGGCCGCGACGGTCACCGCGGAATCGTCCAGCAGGTCGGCGCGCTCGATGAGCGCGGTGAGGTCCACCAGGCCGCGTGCGCCGGGCTCGACGGTCACCTGCGGGCGCACCTCGGCCAGCCGCGCCGTGGACCACTGCTCGAGGCCGATCGGGCCGGCGATGCCGCTGGTGACCAGCACCGGCCCCCAGTCCCAGCCGAAGTTGCAGGCCATCTTGCGGATCGCGTTGTAGGGCAGGTCGTTGCCGGTGTGCGGCATCGCCCCGAGCACCTTCTCGTTCTCGCGCGCCGTGCGCAGCGGCGAGGCGAAGCGGATCTCGAGCTCGTTCTCCCCCTCGACCAGCGCGTCGGTGACGTCGAAGCGCCAGGACCGGTGCTGGTTCTGCACCTCGGCGATCCGGCGGCCGTTCAGCACCACGGTCGCGGCGGTGTCCAGCGAGGCGGCGACCAGGTCCACCCGGTCGGCGCCGGCGGCGGTCCAGTCGAAGCGGGTCGCGTAGGTGACATCGCACTCGCCGGTCCACTGCAGGTCGTGCTCGTGGCGGTCCAGGTACGGATCCTCGATCAGCCCGGCGGCGTGCAGGTCGGTGATCAGCGTGCCGGGCACCGTGGCGGGCACGTCCTGGACGGCGATCGGGGCAGGGCCCGCGGTGATGCTGAGCCGCCAGCCCTCGTGCAGGGGGCGACGGGTGGTGGCGGGGGTGCTGCGGTCGGTCACGTGTTCTCCTCGGCGAGTGCCAGGTGGTCGGGCATGGGGACGCCGCGGCGACGGGCCTCGGCGAGGAAGCGCGGGTTGTTCCCGGGCTCGGGGGCGGCGATCAGCAGCTGCTTGGTGAACTCTGCCTGCGGATTGAGGATGACCTCGTCGGCCGGGCCGCGCTCGACGACCTCCCCGCGGTACATCACCAGGATCTCATCGGAGAAATGCCGGGCGGTGGCGAGGTCGTGGGTGATGTAGAGCATCGCCAGGTTCTCCTCGCGCTGCAGGCGCGCGAGCAGGTTCAGCACGCCGAGCCGGACGGAGACGTCCAGCATCGACACCGGCTCGTCGGCGATCAGCACGGTGGGCCCGGGGGCGAGGGCCCGCGCGATCGCGACGCGCTGGCGCTGCCCGCCGGAGAGCTCGTGCGGGCTGCGGTCGATGAAGGTCTCGGCGGGGGTGAGGTTGACCCGTTCGAGCAGCTCGCACACCTTCTCCCGCACGTTCGCGCGGGTGGCGCGGCCGTGCAGCAGCAGGGGCCGTTCGATGTGGTGGCCGATGCTGTGGAAGGGGTTCAGCGAGGCGAAGGGATCCTGGAACACCATCTGCACCTGGTCGCGGTAGCGGGCCAGCGCCCGGCCGCGGGTGCCGATCGGTGCGCCGTCCAGCGTGATCGTGCCCGAGGTGGGCCGCTCGAGCTGGGCGAGGATCTTCGCGATCGTGGACTTGCCGGAGCCGGACTGCCCCACCAGCGCGACGGTGCGGCCGGGGCTGAGCTCGAGGTCCACGCCCTTGACCGCGTCGAGGGTGGAGAAGCGCGCCCCGCTGCGCAGCCGGTAGGACTTGTGCAGGTCGGTGACGGTGAGGGTGGTCATGCGGTGGCCTCCTGGTCAGCCTGCTCGGCGTGTTCAGCCTGTTCAGCCCGCTCCACCTGCTCGGCGTCGCCGAAGCCGGCGCGCACGAAGTCCCCCGCCTCCCCGGTGAGGGAGGGGAAGGAGCCCAGCAGGCGGCGGGTGTACGGGTCCTGCGGTGCGAAGTAGAGGTTCTCGGCGGTGTCGAGCTCGACGATCCGCCCCTCCCGCATCACGGCGATGCGGTCGGAGATCTCCAGCAGCATCGGCAGGTCGTGGGTGATGAACACGACCGCGAAGCCGAGCTCCTTGCGCAGCCGCAGCACCTCCTGGAGGATCTCGCGCTGCACCACCACGTCGAGCGCGGTGGTGGGCTCGTCCATGATCATCAGCTGCGGGTCCAGCGCGAGCGCCATCGCGATCATCACGCGCTGGCGCATGCCGCCGGAGAGCTCATGGGGGAAGGCGTCGATGCGGTCGCGGTCCACGCCCACCAGCTCGAGCAGCTCCTCGCTGCGGCGGCGGCGCTCGGCGCGCTCCATCTGCGGCCGGTGGGTGGTGAGCACGTCGTTCAGCTGGCTGCGGATGCTGAGCACCGGGTTCAGGGAGTTCATCGCCCCCTGGAACACCATCGCGACCGTCGACCAGCGGAAGGTGCGCAGCGACTGCCCCTGCAGGGCGAGCACGTCCACCTCGGAGCCGTCGTCGCGGTCGTGGAAGGTGACCGTCCCGCCGGTGATCCGGGCCGGGGGCCGGTGCAGCTGGTTCAGGCCGTAGGCGAGGGTGGTCTTGCCGCAGCCCGACTCCCCCGCCAGGCCCAGGATCTCCCCGCGCCGCAGCGTGAAGGAGGCGTCCTTGACGGCGTGCACCCCCTCGCCCACCTCGTAGACGATGTTGAGATCGCGCACGCTGAGCACGGGCTCCTCGAGCACCGGCGAGGCCGCGCCGCCGAGGCGCCCCTCCTCGAGGGAGCCGTCCACCAGCAGGCCGCCGGCCTCCTCGCGGGCGAGCACGGAGTCCGCGTCGAGGGTCTGCTCCGCGTCGTGGTCGGGGTGGTCCGGCGGGACCGGACCGGTCATCGGGGTGCTCATGCGAGGGCCTCCTCGGTCGCGGTGGTGGACTCGTCGGCGTTCTCGGCCCGGCGCACGGTGCGGGCCGCCTTCGGGGCGGTGCGCAGGCGGGGGTTGATGATCCCGTCGATCGAGAAGTTGATCAGGGACAGGCCGCAGCCCAGCAGCGCGATCATCGCGCCCGGCGGCACGAACCACCACCAGCCGCCCAGGGTGAGCGCCTGGCCGTTCTGGGCGTAGAACAGCATCGAGCCCCAGGTCTGGGTGCCCACCACGCCGAGGCCGATGAAGCTCAGCCCCGCCTCGCCGAGGATCGCGGTGATCAGGGCGAACACGAAGCCGCTGGACATCACCGGCAGCAGGTTCGGCAGGATCTCGACGGCGATGATCCGGTGCGGCTTCTCGCCGGCGAGCTTCGCGGCCTGCACGTAGTCGCGGGTGCGGATCGAGAGGGTCTGCGAGCGCAGCACCCGGGCCGCGGCGGCCCAGGAGGTGATCGCGAGGATCACGGCGATCAGCAGCAGGCCGCGCTGCTGCACGTAGGAGCCGATGACGATCATCAGCGGCAGGCCGGGCAGGATCAGCACGACGTTGGTGAACAGGGAGAACGCCTCGTCGACCCAGCCGCCCAGGTATCCGCCGAGGATCCCGAAGAAGGCGGAGAGGAACAGGGCCAGGACGGCGACGATCACGCCCACCATGAGCGAGCCGCGGGTGGCCCAGGCGAGCTGGGACAGGACGTCCTGCCCGGTCTGGGTGGTGCCCAGCCAGTGCTCGGCCGAGGGCGGCTGCATGCCGGAGCTGGAGATGGTCAGCGGATCGGCGACGACGAAGGGGACGAACACCCCGAACAGGGTGATCGCGACGACCAGGCCCGCCCCGATCACCAGGGAGGGGGTGGCGTGGCGGCGCAGAGCGGCGCGGAGGCCGCGGTTCTCAGCAGTGCGTGACATGGGAGCTCCTCAGCCTCGCGCTCGGGTGCGGGGATCGATGACGCCGTACAGCAGGTCCACCACGAGGTTCGCCGCGAGCACGGAGACGGTGATGATCAGGAACATGCCCTGCATGAGCGGGTAGTCGTTGTTCTGCACGGCCTGCAGCATGGTGAAGCCGACCCCCGGGTAGGAGAAGACGGTCTCGACGACGATCGAGCCGGAGACCACAAAACCCAGCGAGATCGCGAAGCCGGAGACGCTGGGCAGCATCGCGTTGCGGGCCGCGTACATGATCATCACGCGGCGCGGGGAGAGGCCCTTCGCCTCGGCGGTGAGGATGTAGTCCTCGCTGAGGGTCGAGACCATCATGTTGCGCATCCCCAGCAGCCAGCCGCCCAGGGAGGACAGCACGATCGTCAGCGCCGGCAGGAAGCCGTAGTAGACGGCGTTGGAGAGGAAGGGGTAGTCGAACGCCGGGCGCACCAGGGTGTAGTCGTAGCCGCCGGAGATCGGGAACACCCCCAGGTTCACCGACAGCACGTAGATGAACAGCAGCGCGAGCCAGAAGTAGGGCACGGCCTGGAGGATCGTGGTGGCGGGGATGAGGGAGTCCAGCCAGGTGCCGCGCCGCCAGCCGGCGACGGTGCCCAGCACCATCCCCAGCAGGAAGGTGAACGTGGTGGCCAGGCCCACGAGGATCAGCGTCCAGGGCAGCGACTGGCCCACGACCGCGGAGACGGGGGTGGGGAAGTAGGTGACGGAGACGCCGAGGTCACCGGTGAACAGACCGCCCAGGTAGGCGAAGTACTCCTGGATCAGCGAGCGGTCGTTGTCCGCACCGAGCATCACCTCGATGGCCTCGCGGGTGTGGGGGTCCACCGGGCCGCGCAGCGCGAGCTTGGCCAGGACGGCATCCACCGGGCTGCCGGGCAGGGCGCGGGGGATGAAGAAGTTGAGGGTCACCGCGGCCCACAGGGCCACCAGGTAGAACCCGATCTTGCGCAGGAGATGCACGGGCTCGAGATCCTTTCGTCGGACGGGGTCGGGCCGCGCCGCCCGCCCCGGCGGCGAGCGCGGGGGCGGGAACGGCGCGGGGCCGACGGGTCAGCGGACGGGCCGACGGGTCAGGAGGCGGGGACGACGGCCTTGAGGACCATGGCGCTGTCCGGCGCGGCCCAGGACATCGGGTAGGCGTAGAGGTCGTCCTCGGTGGGCCAGCCGGTGACCTTCGAGGTGTTGTACTCCGTCAGGCTCGAGCCGATGAGCACCGGGATCGCGGGCATCACCTCGAACAGGCGCTGCTGGATGATGAAGTACTGCTCCTTCTTGACCTCGGTGTCGTCGGTGGCCGCGGCCACCTCCAGCGCCGCATCGACCTCCGGGTCCGAGAAGCGGGTGACGTTGTTGTACGGGTTTCCGTTCTCGCCCACGGGCACCGTGTTGTCGGTCGAGAACTGGTTGCGGTACGGGTAGTACGGATCCGGCGCGGGCCCCTGGCCGACGGCGTCGATGACCAGCTGATAGGTGCCCTTCGCCTTGGCGTCGTTCCACTCGTTGACGGAGACCTGCTGCGGGATCAGCTCGATGCCGATCTCCTTGTACTGCGCGGCGAGGGTGTCCAGCGCGGTGACGTAGTCGGACCAGCCGGTGGGGCAGGAGATCGTCATCGAGAGCCGCACGTCGTCCTTGGCGTAGATGCCGTCGTCGCCGAGGCTGTACCCGGCGTCCTCGAGGATCGTCGTCGCCTCGTCGGGCTGGGCGTTCCAGGGCGCGTTCTCGAGCGAGGGGTCGATGAAGTCCGCGTCCCGCTCGGGCAGCGCGAAGGAGGGAGAGATGTCCGCGCCGAGGTCGAAGAAGGCCAGCTTGGACAGCTGCTCGCGGTCCATGCCGTAGTAGAGGGCCTTGCGCACGGC
The DNA here is from genome assembly GCA_000023405.1 of Brachybacterium faecium DSM 4810. NCBI lineage: Bacteria > Bacillati > Actinomycetota > Actinomycetes > Micrococcales > Dermabacteraceae > Brachybacterium > Brachybacterium faecium. The sequence goes on along the minus strand of CP001643.1, from coordinate 142,648 downwards.
GACGTCGGTCTGCGGCCCCTCGCAGCCCAGCTCCGGGTTGCAGGCGGCCATGAGCGCCATCTGGGAGATGCCGGTGTTGGTGTACGCGAGGTCCGGGTTGTTCTCCACGTGCTCCTCGAGGTTCGGGATCGCGGCGGACATGTAGTCGATCTCGCCGGTCAGCCACATGTCGGTGGCGGACTGGTTGCCGGAGGTGGTGATCGCGCGGATGCCGCCGATGGCGGGCTTGCCCTCGTCCCAGTACTTCTCGTTGGTCAGCATCAGGTACGACTCGGGGGTGAAGTCCTCGAGCGCGAACGGGCCGGTGCCCACCGGTTCCTCGTTCGCGTAGGTGGCCAGGTCGTCCACGTCGGCGAAGAGGTGCTCGGGGACGATCCAGGTGCGGGAGAGGGCGTTGGGGCCCTCGGTGAAGGACGGCTCGGCGTAGTGGATCTCGACGGTCGACTCGTCGATCTCCTCCGCGGAGGGTGCGGTGCCGCCGGCGTTCAGCGCCTCGGTCTCGTGGATCTTGTTGAAGGTGAAGGCGACGTCCTTCGCGGTGAAGGGGGTGTCGTCGGTCCAGACCACGCCGGAGCGGAGGGTGACCGTCAGGACGGTGCCGTCCTCGTTCCAGGAGAAGCTCTCGCCCAGCAGCGGCACGGGCTCCTGGTCGATCGCCTCGAGCGGGTTGAAGTAGAACAGCGTCTCGTAGATCAGGCCCTGGATCATGTGCACCACGGAGGGCGAGTGCGGGTTGAAGTTCTTGGTCAGGCTCCCGTCGGTCGCGTTGGTGACGAGGATCGGCCGCTCCTCCGATCCGCTGCCTCCCCCGCTGTCGAGGTTGGAGCTGGTGCCGCACGCCGCGAGGGCGAGGGGCGCCGCGCCGAGGGCGCTGAGCTTGTACAGATCCCGACGACTGAGGTGCATCGTTGCTCTCCTTGCCACGCGTCTCTGCGTGTGAGTCGATCGCTGGCAGATCCCCTGCCGCGCTTTCTTCATTTGGTTAATGAAGTAAGCGTATTGTGGAGACCCAGATCACCGCCCGTCAAGGGGAAACCCTGGGCACGGCACGCTACGAAATGGTCACGGACCGCCGCTCGCGCGGCCGTGACGGAGTGCGACACTGGCGCATCCCGCTCCCGCGCAGCCGCTGCGGGCGGGCGGGCCACGGCCACGAGAAGGAGGTCGCGATGAGCACCACCGGCGAACGCCGAGCCTCCGCGACGGACGCCGCGATCCTCGAGATCGTCCGGCGCCGCTCGCAGACCAGCCGGGTCGAGATCTCCCGCGAGCTCGGGGTCACCCCGGCCACCGTCACCTACGCCGTCAAACGCCTCCTCGCCGAGGGACTGCTGGTGGAGAGCGGATTCGCGCGCTCCAACGGGGGCAAGCGCGCCTCGCTGCTGCGACTGAACGACCAGGCCCGCTGGGCCATCGGCTGCACCATCGACGCCGATCGGCTGTCGCTGGCCGCGGTGGACCTCACCGGCGCGCTGCAGGCCCGGATCGCGGTGCCGCTCGAGGCGCCGAGCGATCGCGGGGCCGTGCGCGAGGCCCTCCACCGGGCGCTGTCGACGCTGCGGCCCGAGGCCGGTGCGCATGCGGCGACCGGCATCGGCGTCGCCCTCCCCCACGACCTCACCGCGGACGGCCCGGCGCTGCTGCGCGAGATCACGCGCGATCTGAACATCCCCTCGATCAGCGCGAACGAGCCGGCCTGCGCGGCGCTGGGCAGCTTCTGGAGCGGCGAGCAGCCCGAGAGCGGACTGTGCGCGACCGTGCACATGGAGGCGGGGATCGGGCTGTCGATCCTGCAGGACGGGCGGCCGCTGCAGCCCGGCCCGGGCAGCTCCGCGACCCTCGACCACGTGGGGATCGACCCGAGCGGGCCGCCGTGCGAGTGCGGGGGCCACGGCTGCCTGCACCAGTACGCCTCGGCGCGCGCGCTCGTGGACCGGGCCGCCGCGAGGGACGGGCTGGGCGAGGAGCTCGAGCTGCGGCTGACCCCCAGCTCGCTGAGCAGCGACGTGGTGCTCCTCGCCCTCGCCGCCGCCCACGGGGAGCCGCGCGCCCGGGAGATCTTCACCGCGGCGGCAGCGGCCGTGGCCCAGGCGGTGTGGGCCGCGACCAGCGCGCTCGGCATCCGCACCGTGGTGCTCTCCGGGCCCGCCCTGCAGGCGGCGCCGGTGCTCGTGGGCGAGGTGATGGCGGAGCACTACACCGCCCGGGCCCGCAACCTGGGCACGGAGGCCACGGTCACGGTCTCCCAGGTGCAGCCCCACCCCTGCGCCGTCGGCGCCGCGGTGCTGGCGCTGCAGACCTTCGTGAGCCCGGGGCTCGCCTCCCGCGGCGGGAGCACGTCGCAGGGCGGCCGCACCGCCCAGGGCGGTCTCGCCGCGCAGGGAGGTTTCGCCGCACAGAGTTTCGCCGCACAGAGTGGTCTCGCCGTGCAGGGAGATCTCACCGCCCAGTGCGGGGTCGCGTCGCACGAGGCGTGAGGCGCAGGGCCGGTGCCGATGCCGCCCGGCCGGCCCGCCCGGACCCGCCTGATCCTCTCGCCCCGGGGGCGGCGCGCGGCCTACCCTCGGAGCAGAGCCTCGGGGGAGGGCGGAACGGGCCGTCGTCCCCGTACCGGAACGGACACCGATGCCTGATGGCCGCTCACCGCCGACCACCTGCCCAGCCCAGGCCCCTCCGCCGCAGCGCCCTCCGATGCGGTGCGCTGCTGGGGGCGGCGCTGCTCAGCCTCACGCTCGCCGCCTGCGCCGCGGAGGGCGACCCCGCACCGGAGGGCTCCGCCTCGCCGACCAGCTCCGCACCCTCCTCCCCGACGGACTCCCCTCCGGTCGACTCCCCGCCTGACGACTCCGCCCCGCGCGAGCAGGCCACGCCCCAGCAGGTGCCCACGATCGAGGCCGAGGCCACCGCCCCGGCGGAGGCCGACGACGGCGGACCGGCGCTGGTGGGACCGGACGGTCGCGAGGACGACCCGTTCTCGGCGACCGTCATCACGGGCGTCTGGCCGGACGAGAGCTGGACGATCGCGGAGCTCGAGGACGATGCGTGCGGGGACCGGCCGCCGCAGATCTCCCGCTGGGCCCTGGGCGAGGACTACTTCGCCTGCGGCGACCCGGACGACCGGCTGATCGCCTGCAAGCAGGAGACCGCCGACACGGCGCTGTGCGTGAGCGACCCGCTCGAGAAGACGGCCGTGCACATCCAGGACCCCGCGATCGAGAGCTTCACCGCCCCCGCCCCGGAGGATCCGCTGCCGCTGATGGTCATCCTCGCCGACGGCACCACCTGCACCCCGGTGCCGCGCGACGTCCTCGACCACCACGAGGGCCGGCAGAGCTGGCTGCACTGCGGGGAGAACTCCGCGCTGCTGCTCGACCTCGCCACCGCGAGCACCTACTTCGACCCGCACGGCCCGATCTGGACGGCGGACCTCGGCGTGGGCGGCGCTGCGCCGACGGAGATGGACGTGCGCGAGATCATCTATGCCGGCACCCCGCAGGACGTCGAGGCGCAGGGCTTCCGCGCCGGCTGAGCCGGAGGGGTCAGATCACCAGCAGGCCGACCGCGGCGGCGACCGTGAGCACCAGGATGAGGTTCTCGAACACCTTCTGCGGGATCCGCCGCGCCACCCGGGACCCGAGGAACGCGCCGAGCAGCACCACCGGCACCAGCAGCGCATCCATCACCAGCGTCTCGCGTGTGATCAGACCCAGCCCCGCGGAGAACGGCACCTTGAACAGGTTGACGATCGCGAAGTACCAGGCAGACGTGCCGAGGAAGGTCAGCACCGGCATGCGCATCGCGTAGAAGTACAGGGACATCACCGGCCCCGCGGCGTTGGCCACCATGGTGGTGAACCCGCCCATCAGGCCGTAGCCGACGCCCTGCGCGGTCGCGGCGAGGCCCGGCTGGGAGCCGACGGCCGCCGGCGCCTCCTCCCGCCCCGCACGGGCCGCGGCGACGCTGCGGCGCTGGGCGAGCTGCCGGCGCGTGACGGTGACCAGCACGAGGGCCAGCAGGATCACGCCGATCGTGAGCCGCACCCCCGGCCCGTCGACGTGCGCGAAGTAGAACACGCCGATCACCACGCCGATCATGGCGCTGGGCAGCAAGCGCACCAGGGTGCGCAGATCCGGTTCCCGCCGGTACACCCACAGCGCCGTCATGTCGCCCACGATGAGCAGGAGCAGCAGGGCGGCGGTGGATTCCTTCGCCGGCATGGCCAGCGCGAACAGGCCCACCGCGATGGTTCCCGCGCCGGGCAGCGCCGTCTTGGAGAAGCCGACGATCAGCGCACCGGCGGCCACCAGCAGCCAGGCACCGATGCCCAGGGCAGGGACCAGCGCAGCGAGTTCAGGCATGACCGGTGAACCTATCAGCGCTCCGCCGGTCCCGGCGCTGCCGTCCGCAGGACAGCCGGACCTGCCGATGTCATCGACGATCCGCCCTTTCCGGGACCGCGAGCGCGCGGTCCAGCAGTCCGGAGATCTGGGCGAGCACTTCGTCCACCGGTCGTTCGGCGAGGGATGCCATGAACGGTTCGATCTTCACCGGGCCGGTGTAGCCGGCGGCGCCGACGGCGTGGAGGAAGCCATCGAGGTCGATGACTCCGGTGTCGAAGGGCAGGCGGCGGTCGAGGTCCTGCTGTTCGTCGATCTCGCGGTCCGCGCGGGCGTCGTTGAGGTCCGCCGAGACGATGTCCTTGTCGGTGAGGCCCTCCAGCTGTGCGGCGTCCTCCCCTGCGGTGTACCAGTGGTAGGTGTCGAGGATGAGGCCCACGTTCGCGGCGCCCGTCTCGGCGATCAGCTCGCGGGCCTCGCGCAGGGAGTGGATGAAGGGGAAGCGCTCGGTGGACCAGAAGGTCTTCGGGCCGATGTACTCCAGGCCCAGCCGGATGCCGGCTTCCTCGAGCAGGGCGGCGACCAGGCGATGCGGCCCTGGTGCAGGCGCCAGTTCTGGCGGTGGTCGAGCTCCTGATGCATGGGGCGGATCCAGGTGCCCACGCGGGTCACGCCGGCGGCGGCGAGCAGCTCGAGGTCGGTGGGCAGATCACCAGCTGCCGGCGGAACTCCTCGGCCGGGGCGTCGAGCGCGACGGGCAGGCCGGCCATGCTCCACTGCAGGCCCTTCTCGCGCACGGCGGCGGCGTGCTCGGCGGTGCCGGCGTGGCCCAGGGAGCGGAAGCGTCCGAGATCGGGGTCCACGCCTCCGAAGCCGTGGGCGGCCGCGAGGTCGACGGCGCGGGAATGGTCGAGGTCGAGCCCGAGCGCGCCGGACGAGAGGGTCGAGAACATGGGGGCTCCTTCATCGGGGTCGCGGCTTTGCGGTTGGAGTCGTCTGAGATGGCGGCGTGTCAGGGAGTGCCGGGGTCGGCCGACTCCGTAGGCGGGCCGGACCGTTGGGCGCTGAGATCCTCGAGCAGCAGGGAGATGCGCGTGCTGAGCAGGCCGACCGCGATGTCGATCGCGAGCCCCGCGCCGAGCAGCAGGCCCAGTGGCCACACGCTCGTGCACAGCAGGGTCCAGGCGGCCAGCAGCACCGCCACGGCGAGGCTCCGCAGCGGCACCGCCCCGGGCATCAGCAGGGCGAGCCGCCAGGTGACCAGCAGGTCTTGATCCCGCACGCGCGGGGCGACGGCGATCGCAGCGAGGGAGACGCCCGCCCAGCCGGCGGTGAGTGCGCCGAATGTTCCCAGCACTGCCATGACCGCGGGGTTGCTGCTGAGCCCGGCCGCGGCCTGCCAGAGCATCAGCAGGGCCAGCGTCTGCACCGCCATCAGCGGCAGCATCCGGATCCCGGCGGGAATCAGCTCGCGCCGGTAGGCCTCCCACATCAGGGGCAGCGCCCGGGTGAGCTCGCCGCGCCGCTCGGCCCGCAGCGCCTCGGCCGCGGCGCAGGTGGCCGGGGCGATGCCGACCACGATCAGCCCCAGGAGCGTCAGCCCCAGCCACACCAGCTGGATCCGCACCACGGCGTACAGATGCTCGATGCTCTCCACCAGCCAGGTGGTCCGGCGGCGGGGGCGCGGCATGTAGGCGGAGGCTCGGCTGTTCATGAGCCGCTCCTCGCTCGGGCCCCGAGCCTGCGGCCGGGGGACAGCTCCTCCTCGAGGAAAAGGCAGGCGGCGCCGATCGCGCCGGCGGCGTTGCCGAGTTCGGAGAAGTGCAGCGTGCCCCCGGTCTCCACGAGCCTGGCCGCGGTGCCCTCGCGGATCCGGGGCGTCGCCAGGGGCAGCAGTGCGGTCAGCATGGGTCCGCCGACGATGATCCGCTGGGGGTCGTGGATGCTGGAGAGGATCTCCAGCGCTGCGACCACGGCGTCCAGGTGCTGCTCGACGGCCTGCAGCGCCGCGCTCTCGCCGCGTTCGGCGGCGGCGACGATCGCGTCCACGGCGGCGGAGATGTCGTGCGGGCCGACCTTCGCCCCCGCAGCGGTGGCGCGTTCGATCATGCGGCGGGCGTCGGTGAACAGGTTCAGGCAGCCGTGCCGCCCACAGCGGCAGATCTCGTCGGCAAGGCCGGTGGGCAGGTGCCCGATCTCGCCGGCCTGGGTGCTGCTGCCGCGGTGCACGCGGCCGTCGGCGCTGACCGCGGAGCCCACGCCGTGGCTGAGGTAGAGGTACAGCACGGTCTCCTCGGCGGGCAGGTGGCCGGCCCAGATCTCGCCGGTCAGCGCCGCGTTGGTGTCCTTGTCGAGGAGGACGGGCAGGCCGGTGGCCGCCTCGAGATCGGCGACCACGGCGGCGCCGTGCCAGCCGGGCAGCCATGGCGGCGTGGTGAGCTCGCCGGCGGCCACATCCATCGGGGCCGGGGCGGCGACGCCGATCCCGAGAACCACTCGCCGCGGCGGCGACTGCGGGACGGATCCTCCGTCGCCTGACTGCGCAGCCGGGGCCGGGAGGTCGTGGATCATGACGGCGCCGTGGTGGGCGCAGAGGCGCTCGATCTCCGCGGCGATGCGGGCGATGTCCGCGCCGGCGTCCTCGGTGGGAGCGCCGAGGGTGGTGGAATCCACCGGGTTGCCCTGCAGGTCGCAGATCACCACGGTGAGGTGCGCGGGATCCACGTGCAGGCCGATGGTCCAGCGGGAGTCGGCCACGGTCCGCAGGAGGGTGGTGGGCTTGCCGGGCCCGGAGATCCGCTGCCCCGCGGTCTCGATGAGGCCCTCCAGCAGCAGGCGACGGGCGATCAGCGAGACCGTCTGCCGCGAGAGGCCGCTGGTGCGCACCACCTGCGACTGGGAGACCCCGTCCGGGGCGGCGCGGATCAGCTGCAGCACGAGCTTCTCGTTGTAGGAGCCGATATCGGCCATCGATGTCCCGCGCATGCCGCTCCTCCCTGCTCGGCCGCCCCGGTGGATCCGAGGGCGCTCCCCGCTGCGGCGCACGATACGCGGGGCTCATCGGCACCATGCGAGGAAACTCCCCGGTGCCGAGACGTTGATTATGTCTATCGGTGTGAGTAACCTACCTCACCAATGGCGGGGGGATCGTCCGGTCCCCGCATCCGCCGTGGTGGGAGCACTCCGTCCCGCCCGTTCACGCACCGACGATGACGCGGTGCCGTCGAAAGGAGCATCATGAGCGCGAGCGATTCGAGCGTCGCAGCCGGGCCCGCCCATCCCCCGGGCACCCCGCCGCGCGGGATCGCGCAGGCCCCGCCCGGGACCGCCGGCGCAGGTCGCGGCCGTCGACGGCTGAGTCGGCGCGACAAGCGGAACCTCAGGGTGGGGCTGCTGTTCATCTCGCCGTGGATCATCGGCGTGGCCGCCTTCGTGATCTACCCGCTGGTGTACTCCTTCGCCATCAGCCTCACCCAGTACTCGGGCATGCAGACCCCCACCTTCATCGGGCTGCAGAACTACGTCGCCGCATTCCTGGACCCGCTGGTGCGCACCTCGGTGGGCAACACGGTCTACTACATGCTGGTCGCCGTGCCGCTGGGCCTGGTGGTGGCGCTGCTGCTGGCGCTGGCGATGAACCGCAACGTTCGCGAGGTCGCGGTGTACCGCACCCTGCTGTACCTGCCATCGCTGATCCCGATGTTCGCGATGTCCTTCATCTTCATCGTGTTCGTCAACCCGCAGTTCGGCATCGTCAACCAGATCTTGGGACTGTTCGGGATGCCGGACACGAATCTGCTGGGCGAGCCCCGCTACGCGAAGATCGTCATCATCCTGATGGCCCAGCTGGCCGCCGGGAACGCTGCTCTGATCTACCTCGCGGGGCTGCGGAACATCCCCTCCGCCCTCTACGAGGCGGCGCGCATCGACGGCGCCGGGAGGATGAAGCAGTTCACCGCGATCACACTGCCGCTGCTGACCCCGACGATCCTGTTCAACCTGATCACGGGCGTCTCCGGCGCGATGATGGTGTTCACCGAGGCCTACATCATGACCGACGGCGGTCCGGACAACGCGACGCTGTTCTACATGCTGTACCTCTACCGGAATGCCTTCTCCTACGGGCAGCTGGGCTTCGCCTCGGCGCTCGCGGTGCTGCTGTTCCTGTTCGGGATGCTCCTGGCCGGCCTCATCTATTGGCTCTCGCGCCGGTTCGTCAACTACGACGTGGCCGCGGGCTGAGAGGAAGCGAAGATCATGGCGATCACTCAGATGAACTCCCCGGGGCGCACGGCGGAGCCGACCCGCCCGCTGAAGTCCCGCTCCGACTACGGCCGCAACCCCGATGGATCGCGGTCCACCGGGATCAGCGCCTGGATCTCCCGCCTGGTGATCCTGGCGGTGCTGGTCCTGTTCTCCCTGCCCCTGTACTGGATGATCATCTCGGCTCTCAAGGGACCCGAGGAGCTCGCGATGGTCCCGCCCACCCTGTTCCCGCAGGAGTTCCACTGGAGCAACTTCCGCGAGGCCACCACGGTGATGCCGTTCTGGCTGTTCTTCCGCAACAGCGCGCTGATCACGCTGAGCGTGGTGGTGTTCTCGGTCGTCTCGAACTTCATCGTCGCCTACGGCTTCTCGTGCATCGACTGGCCGGGCCGCGACAAGGTGTTCTTCGTGGTGCTGGCGACGCTGTTCCTGCCGTTCCCGGTCACGCTGATCCCGATGTTCGACATGTGGGCGGCGCTGGGCTTCGTCAACACGTGGGTGCCGCTGATCCTGCCCGCTCTCTTCGCGGGAGGGTTCTTCACCTTCCTGCTGCGGCAGTTCATGCTGCAGACCCCGCGCGACATGCTCGACGCGGCCCGGGTCGACGGCGCCAGCGACTGGTCGATCGCCTGGCGGATCGTCTTCCCGTCCACCCGTCCGGCACTGACCGTGGTGGCGATCTTCGCCGCGGTGGGCACCTGGAACGACTTCATGGGGCCGCTGATCTACCTGCAGGACCAGAATCTGCAGACGCTCTCCATCGGCATGGAGGTTTTCCGCTCCGTCAACGCGCAGGACGTGCCGTTCAGCCTGCTGATGGCGGCCTCGTTCCTGGTGGTGCTGCCGCTGGTGATCCTGTTCTTCCTGTTCCAGCGCTACTTCGTCAGCGGCATCTCCCTGGGAGGTTTCAAGTGATCGATCGACGGACTCTGTTCAAGGCCCTGGGCGCCGGTGCCTCCGTCTCCATCGCCGGCGGCGCGATCACCGGCTGCACGGACCGCCCCACCGGGTCCGACCGCGATCCGAACGTGGTGCGGCTCTGGGGCATCTGGGCCTCCGACGCCGACGTCGAGGCCGAGGTGGTCGAGGCGTTCACCTCCGAGAACCCCGACATCACCGTCGAGGTCTCCCAGGTGCCCTCCAACGGCGAGGGCGACGCCTCGAGCGTCATCACCGCGGTGCGCGGACGCACCGGCCCGGACGTGTACTACATGGACCGCTTCAACACCTCGCAGTTCGCCTCGCTGGGGCTGCTCGAACCGATCGACGGCCTGATCGAGGAGCACGAGGGGGTGAGCCCGAAGGAGTACATGTCCAGCTGGGTCAAGTTCGCCACCGACGAGCTGTTCTACGACGGCCACTACTACGGCCTGCCGATGGACAGCGACACCCGCGGCATGTACGTGAACCTGGACCTGGCGGACGAGGCGGGTGTGGACCGCGCTCTGCTGGACCCGAAGAACGGCCCGCTGACCTACGAGCAGATGTGGGAGCTCGACGAGCAGGTCAGCATCCAGGACGAGCGCGGCTCCTACGAGCGGGTCACCTGGATCCCCTGGGATGACCAGGCCTCGCTGCTGATGTGGGCGATCGCGAACAAGGTGCCGCTGTACGACAACGCCGAGTGCCGCATGCTGCTGGACGAGCAGCCGATGCTCGATGTGGCCTCCATGTACGCGGACTGGGTCGAGCGGCTGAACTTCCCCCGGCTGGACGCCTTCAAAGCCACCTACCAGCCGCCCAACGCCCCGCCCGAGCAGACCTCTTTCTTCTCCGGCCGGCAGCTGTTCCAGATCACCGGGCCGTGGGGCGTGCAGGGTCAGGCGGACTACAAGCCGGACATGAACTACACCGTCACCCATCTGCCGGTGCCGAACGAGGGCGATGACCCCTTCACCTGGGCCGGTGGGTTCTCGCTGACGATGCCCAAGGGCGCGAGCATGTCCGAGGCGGCCTGGCGGTTCATGTCGTTCTACGCGGGGTACGAGGGGCAGAAGATCATCGCGAAGGGGATCAGCCGCATCCCCACGAACCTCGAGACGCTCGCCGATCCCGAGGGCTGGAACCAGGACATCCGCTTCTTCGCCGAGCTGCTGAGCGTCTCGCAGTCCCGGCCGCCGCTGCCGGTGGGCACCAAGCTGTGGGACGCGATGATGACGATGCAGGAGAGCCTGAATCAGGCCTCCGACACTCCGGAGAACCTGGTCAAGGAGGCCCAGGACTACGTCGACCCGACCATGCAGCAGTTCTGCCCGTTCCAGCTGCCCGAGGGCTTCGGGGAACCGGATCCGAACGTTCGTCTGCCCGACTGAGCCGATCAGGCGGCGCGGGGCCCCCTGCCCCGACGCGCCGTGCGGTGCTCCGCCCCGCAGGTGTGCCGCGAACCATCCGAGAGATCGTGAGGAAGAATGTCCGCACCACTACGCATCGCCGCGCTGTCGGCCTGGCACGTCCACGCCGAGGAGTACGCCCGAGAAGCGCAGCAGAATCCCGACACGGAGCTGGTCGCCGTCTGGGACGAGGACGCCGGGCGCGGCCGCGCCCTGGCCGAGACGCTCGGCGTCGAGTTCGCCGGCGATCTCGACGCGCTGCTGGCCCGGGAGGATCTGGACGGCGTCACCGTCACCACCGCCACCAGCGCGCACCGTGAGGTGATCGGGAAGGCGATCGCTGCGGGCAAGCACGTGTTCACCGAGAAGCTGCTGGCCCCCACCGTCGCCGAGGGCGAGGAGCTGATCGCCGCAGCGCGCGAGGCGGGCGTGCGGCTGACCGTGTCCCTGCCCCGCCTGAGCCACGGCTACGCGCTCGCGCTGCGCCGGGTGCTCGAGGAGGGCACGCTCGGGCGGCTGACCTATTCGCGGGTGCGCCTGGCGCACAACGGCTCGGTCGCCGACTGGCTGCCGGCGCGCTTCTACGATCCGGCCGCCGCGATCGGCGGGGCGTTCAGCGACCTCGCCGCCCACCCCGCCTACCTCACCCAGCTGATCCTGGGCGCGGACGTCGAGGTGCGGTCGGCGACGTACACCGACATGACCGGCCGCGGTGTGGAGGACAACGCCGTAGTCACCGTGACCGGCACCGACGGTGCGATTGGCGTGATCGAGACGGGGTTCGTGACCCCCGCGAGCCCGTTCTCGATCGAGGTGCAGGGCACAAAGGGCTCATTTCAGCACGGACTCGGCACCGACGGCGGCACCAGCGTGGACACCGGCGAGGGTCCCGTCGCGCTCGACGTCCCCGGTGACGGGGAGAACCCCTTCGCGCAGTGGGTCCACGCGATCCGCTCCGGTGAGGAGACGACCGAGAACCTCGAACGGGCCCAGGCCCTGACCACCCTGGTGGTCGCCGCGAACGCCGCGGCCATCTGACCCGACCCCGCACGGGCACCACCTGACCTCTTGTGACCAGCTCGCCCCCTCCAGAGGAGAACCCATGACCACGACCGTCCCCTCCCCCGTCCGCATCGGCATCCTGGGCGGCGGCGGCATCGCCACTGCCCACCTCAACGCCTATGCCACCGTCTCCGACCGCGCGAAAGTCACCGCCATCGCCGACGTCGACCCGGAGGCCCTCGCCCGCCGCGAGGCCGAGACCGGCGCGAAGGGCTACACCGACTTCACCGAGCTGGTGAAGGACGAGAACGTCGACGCGATCGACATCTGCCTCCCCCACCACCTGCACACCCCCGCGATCCTGGCGGCCGCCGAGGCGGGCAAGCACATCCTGTGCGAGAAGCCGCTGTGCCTGACCCCCGAGGAGGCGAAGCAGGTCTCCGAGGCCGTGCAGAAGGCGGGCGTGACGCTGATGTGCGCACACAATCAGCTGTTCATGCCGGCCGTCGCGAAGGCGAAGGAGATCCTCGACGCCGGCACGCTGGGCGAGGTGTACGAGGTGCGCACCACCGACTCGTTCTACAACGACTTCGATCCCGATTCGATGGGCTGGCGCGCAAACGCCGCGACTTCCGGCGGCGGCGAGCTGATCGACACCGGCTACCACCCCACGTATCTGATGCTGCATCTCGCCGGCGCGGTCCCCACCAGCGCATTCGCGATGCTGTCCACGCACCGTCTGAAGTTCATGGAGGGCGAGGACTCGGCGCAGGTGCTGGTGCGCTTCGACAGCGGTGCGGTGGGCCAGATGGTGACCTCCTGGGCGTACCAGGCCGCGCCGGGCACGGACCGCTTCTCCGTGGTGGGCGAGAAGGGCTCGCTCAGCTCCGACGGCTCGACCCTGCGGGTGCAGGTGCGGGGCGAGGAGGAGCAGGTCTTCGAGCACGAGCAGGTCGAGACCTTCTCCGCGGAAGTCGCGCACTTCGTGGACTGTCTGCTCAGCGGCGAGCGTCCGATCAACACGGAGGTGGAGGGCGTCAGCGTGCTGGGCGTGATCCTCGCGGCCTACGAGTCCTCGCGCACCGGGAAGATGGCTGACGTCATCCGCCTCTGATACCGCGTGGCGTCGGCCAGCGGGGCTCAGCCAATCCAGGCGGTGTCCACGTCGTCCCCGTCGACGGCGGCGCGGGCGGCACCGATCACGAGCGCCATCGCGGCGGCGCCCGGGTCGATCACACCCTTGGCGACGTCGCCGACGTAGCTGGCGCGGCCGCGTCGTGCGGTGGTCTCCGCCGTCGCCCGCGCGGCCTCGACTGCGGCCTGCTCCGCGGCGGCGAGCGCCTCGCCGGCGGCGGCACCCGCCCCCACGGCCTCGCGCAGGGCCGCGACGGCTGGGGCGAGGGCGTCGATCATCGTCTTGTCCCCCACCTCCGCCTCGCCGTACTTCTGCACGGTGGCCTGCCCGGCGGCGATAACTTCGGCGAACTGGGCGAGGGAGGGCACGGCGTTCTCGTCGGCGCCCTCGCCGCCGTCAGCCTCGGCCGCCTTCGCGATGTCGCGGAAGAACATGCCGAACAGCGGCCCGCTGGTGCCGCCCACACCCAGCCAGCCCATGTACAGCGCGGTGAGCCAGCCGCGGTAGCTCGTGGGCTCCTCGGTGTCGAGACGGGCGGCGACGAGCTTCATGGCAGTGCGCACGTTGGTGCCGAAGTCGCCGTCCCCGGCGCGGCGATCCAGGTCGCCGAGGGCGTCGGCGGCGCCGAGCAGGGTCTCGCGGAGCGTGGTGACGAAGGCGCGGCCGACGCCCTCGGGCAGGGTGGTGCTGGTCATCTCGGTCTCCTCACCAGGTCAGGGCCGGGGTGCGGACGGGAGCGTCCCACAGCCGGCGCTGCTCGTCGTCCAGCGGCATCAGCGTGATCGAGATGCCGTGCATGTCCAGGCTGGTCACGTAGGAGCCGACGAGGGAGCGTTCGATGGCCACTCCCGCATCAGCCAGGTGGTGGTGCAGGGCGCGCGCCACCAGGTTCAGCTCGAGCGGGTAGGTGCCGCCCAGGCCGTTGACGATCGCGAGCACCTCGTCGCCGCGATGCAGCTCGAGCTCCTTCCGCAGCGGTTCGACGAGCAGCTCGGTGAGGCCGTCGGCGTCGCGGAAGGGGACCCGGTCGCGGCCGCGTTCGCCGTGGATGCCCACACCGAGCTCCACCTCGTCGTCGTCGAGGGTGAACTGGGGCTCCGCATCACCGGGATGGGTGCCGGCCGAGAGCGCGAGGCTCATGGTGCGGGCGCGGGAGGCGGCGCGGCGGCCGATGGCGGCGACCTCGGCGAGGTCCGCGCCGGCCTCGGCGGCGGCGCCGCAGAGCTTCTCGACGATGACGGTCGCGGCGGTGCCGCGGCGTCCGGGGCCGCCGCCGTCGCCGGTGTCGGTGGCGAGGTCGTCGTCCACCAGCACGATCTCGGTCTCCACCGCGTCGTCGCCGCTGATCTCCCCGGCGATGCGGAAGTTCAGCACGTCACCGGTGTAGTTCTTGACGATCTGGACCACGCCGCGCCCCGCGTCGGCCGCCTTCGTGGCCTCGAGGACCTGCAGTGCGGTGGGACTGGCGAACACGGCGCCGGCGACCGCGACGTCGAGCATGCCGATGCCCACGAATCCGGCGTGCAGCGGCTCGTGCCCCGAGCCGCCGCCGGAGACCAGCCCCACCTTGTCACGGGCGGGCTGCCGGCGGGTGACGACGCGGTGCTCCTCATCGAGATCGAGCAGCAGCGGGTTGCTGAGCACGAGGCCCTCGAGGGCCTCGGGCACGAGATCCTCGGGATCGTTGACGATGCTGCGACGCATGGTGTGCTCCTTCCGGCAGGGGCGGGCTCGGGCCCCGACGACCACGGTGCCTCGAGCGTAGCCGCCGCGCCGGCTGGACGGGATGGACAGGATGGGGCCGAGGCGACGGGCAGGTACTCTGGCCGGCACATCACGAGGGAGCCCCGATGAGACTTCATCACGTGCAGGTGTCGATGCCCCGCGGCGAGGAGGAGCGCGCACGCCGCTTCTACCGCGACGCCGTGGGCCTGACGGAGGTGGACAAACCCGAGGGACTGGCCGGCCGCGGCGGCTGCTGGTTCCGCGGCTTCGACGGCGAGGAGGTGGTCGCGGAGATCCATGTCGGCGTGGAGGATCCCTTCCATCCGGCCCGCAAGGCGCACCCCGCCCTCGTGGTCGACTCGCCCGAGGAGCTCGAGGCGATGGCCGCGCGGATCGAGGCCGGCGGCTTCGAGCTGTCATGGAGCGAGCGCACGACCTTCCCGGGGTATCTGCGCTTCCATGCCCGTGACGGCGCCGGGAATCGCATCGAGGTGCTCACCCCGTGCTGATCCCTCGCGGTCAGGCTGTGACCTGAGACCGCTCCGTGACAGGAGCCCATGCGCGGTGCGGCGGGATCTCGTACGGTGCCGAGCATGCGACTTCTCCTGATCCGTCATGGCCAGACCCCCAGCAATGTCGAGGGCATCCTCGATGCGGGCTATCCCGGTCCGGGGCTCACCGCCCTCGGCCACGAGCAGGCACGGGCGGTGCCGGAGGCCCTGCGGGGCGAGGACATCGCCGGTCTGCACGTCTCGCGCCTGCTGCGCACCCATGAGACCGCGGCGCCGCTGGCCGCCGCCCTGGGCACCAGCCCGCGGCTCACCGCGGGGCTCGAGGAGATCAGCGCCGGCGACTACGAGATGCGCCGCGACGCGGAGGCCATCGAGGCGTACCAGAGCAACCACGCCCGCTGGAGCGCCCGCGAGTTCACCGAGGGCCTGCCCGGCGGCGAGAGCGGCGACCAGTTCTGGGCGCGGTACACCGGCGCGCTGCAGCACATCGCCGGCCTGTACGCCGAGGACGCGACCGTCGCGGTGGTCAGCCATGGCGCCGCGATCCGCGTGTTCGCCGCCGTGATGGGCGGGCTCGGCGCCGCCTCCCTCGAGGAGCGGCCGCTGTACAACACCGGCATGGTCACGCTCACCGGCCATCCCGCCGAGGGCTGGGAGATCGAGGGCTGGCAGAGCAACCCCGTCGGCGGCTCCCACCTGCTGGGCAGCACCCAGCACGACGTCACCGCAGACCAGGACGCCGACGCAGCGGTGTGACCCGCCGCCGGCGCGACCGGGCGGGCGGGGTTCCCGCACGCCGGGGTGAGGATCGCGCCGACGACTGAGAGGAGCCCGCGTGGGCATCGACAACATCCAGACCATGTTCGTGCTGGTCCCCGCCGTGATGGGCCTGATCGCCCTGCTGATCCTGCTCAGCGGGGTGCGGGATCTGGTGCGCGGGGCGCGCATGACCTCCGGGGGTCAGCAGGCCCGCGGCGCGGTGATCTCCGCCAATGTCCACATCTCGAGCGGCAAGAACAGCCGCAGCTCGACGATGGTGGAGACGATCGAGTTCACCACCGACCGCGGGCAGGTGGTGCGCACCAACCCGCTGCGCAGCGACGTCGGCATGCTGGACCGCACCGGGCAGACCGTCACGGTGTTCTACGACCGGGAGCGGCCCGAGCGGATCGTCGCGCCGAAGAACGGCCGCAGCATGTCCCCGGCCGGGCCGCTGACGAAGATCGGTGGGGCGCTGGTGATGCTGGTGTTCCTCGCCTTCTTCGTGACCCTCAGCCAGGGGATGCTCCGCAGCAGCCCGTTCTGAGCGGGGTGCTGCGTTCCGCCCGGCGCCGGTTCCACGCGAGGTGCCGGCTCCGAGCGGGGCGCGCGCCTCAGGCGGTCGGCCACTCCAGGCGCGGGGTGTCCGGGCCCTCGTAGGGGGCGTCCCCGTACTCGGCCTGCAGCTGGGCGGTGAGCGCCTTCATCTCCTCGAGCACGCCCGCGTAGGCGGGATCGTGCGCGACGTTCCGCATCTCCTGCGGATCGGTGGCGAGGTCGTACAGCTCGTCCTCGGCGGGCATGATCCGGGTCGAGGAGCCGGGGCTGCCCAGCCCGTCGTTGTAGTAGTGGATGTACTTGTGCGTGGGGGTGCGCACGCCGTAGTGGGCCGGGGCGTGGTGCTCGGGGTCGTCGTGCTCCCAGTAGCGGTAGTAGACGGCCTGGCGCCAGTCCGGCACCTCCTCGCCGCGCAGCTGCGGCAGGAAGCTGCGGCCCTGCTGGTCCGGGAGGTCGGAGGCGGAGCGGCCCGCGGCCTCGAGCAGGGTGGCGGCGAAGTCGACGTTGGAGACGATGTCGCTCACCCGCGATCCGGCGGGGATCTGCGCGGGCCAGCGCAGCAGCATCGGCATGGTCAGCGACTCGTCGAGCATGAGGCGCTTGTCGAACCAGCCGTGGTCGCCGAGGAAGAAGCCCTGGTCCGAGGTGTAGACCACGAGGGTGTTCTCGCCCAGGCCCTCCTGGTCGAGGTGGTCGAGGATCTCGCCGATCGAGTCGTCGACGGCCTGCACGCAGCGCAGGTAGTCGCGCATGTAGCGCTGGTACTTCCACGATGCCCTGGCACGCCGCGCCTCCTCGGTCTCGCCCTCGAGCTCGGCGGGCAGCTCGTCCTTGTAGTCCGTGGGGCGCAGGTCGTCGAGGTTCATCGCGACCTCGCGCACCACCTCGGAGCGCGTGGCGTGGTCGTCCCACATCGTCTCCGGCTCGGGGATGGTGCCGGCCTCGTAGAGGTGCTCGTAGCGGGGATGGGGGATCCAGGGCCGGTGCGGGGCCTTGTGATGGACCAGCAGGCAGAACGGCTGCTCGGGGTCGCGGCGGTCGATGAAGTCGAGGCTCTGGCGGGTGACGATGTCCGTCGCGTAGCCGGGGATCTGCTCCTCGCCCGCGGGGCCGATCATCACCGGGTCGATGTAGTCGCCCTGGTCGGGGTAGATGCGGAAGTCGTCGAAGCCGCGCGGCAGCGAGCGCTCGGAGCGGCCCAGGTGCCACTTGCCGTACAGCGCCGTCTGGTAGCCGCACTCCTGGAGCACCTCGGGGAAGGTGCGCACCCGGTAATCGAACTCGGAGTAGATCGAGGGGGCGCGGTTGATGTGGCTGTAGGTGCCGCTGAGGATCGAGGCGCGCGAGGGGGTGCAGATGGCGTTGGTGCAGTAGGTCGCGTCCATGCGGGCGCCCTCGTCGGCGAGGCGGTCCATGTGCGGGGTGGTGTTGACCCGGCTGCCGTAGGCCGAGATCGAGTGGGCCGCGTGGTCGTCGGACATGATGAACACGATGTTGGGGCGGGTCATGCAGAACTCCTGGAGGAGGCGGGGATCGGCGGACGGGTCGGGGACGGTGGGGCCAGCGGCCGGGCGGGCCGACGGGGCGGAGCGGCCGGTGCGGGAGCGGCGGGCCGACGGGCGGGAGGACGGGGTCGGCGCAGGAGCCGAGGCCCTCACCAGCGCGGGTGGATGCTCTCTCTCAACAGCGCGTCGTAGGTCTCGTGCACGGCGGCGTCGAAACGCTGCAGCACCTCCTGCTGCGCGGCGGTGGGCGCGCTGCCGGCCGCGGCGTTCGCGCGGGCCTGCTCGCCGCTGCTGGCGCCGGGGATCACGGCGGTGACGCCGCGCTGGGCGAGGATCCAGCGCAGGCTCGCCTCCGGCAGCGGCATCGCGCCCTCGAGCGCCTGCTCGAGGCGGGCCACGGCCGCGAGCCCGGTCTCGAAGTCGACGCCGGAAAAGGTCTCGCCCTGGTCGAAGGCCTCGCCGTGGCGGTTGAAGCGGCGGTGGTCATCCTCGGCGAAGCGGCTGGTCGCGGAGAACTTTCCGGTGAGCAGCCCGGAGGCGAGCGGCACGCGGGCGATGAGCGCCACGCCCTTCTCCGCAGCGGCCGGCAGCACCTGCTCGAGCGGCTTCAGGCGGAAGGGGTTCACGATGATCTGGATCGAGGCGAGATGCTCGCGCTCGAGGCTGATCAGCGCCTCCTGGCAGGTCTCGACGCTCACTCCCCAGGCGGCGATGCGCTGCTCCTGGACCAGCGCATCGAGCACGTCGAACACGCGGTCGTCGCGATAGATCGCGGGCGGCGGGCAGTGCAGCTGCACCAGGTCGAGGGTGTCCATGCCGAGGTTCTCCCGCGAGCGCTCCACCCAGGCGCGCAGGTTCTCCTCGGTGAAGGTCTCCGGTGCGAAGGGGTCGGCGCGGCGGGAGGCCTTGGTGGCGACGAACGGGAGGGCGGACGCCCCGCCGACGGGCGCTGCACCATCGGTGCTGAGGCGCGTGCGCAGCGCGCCGAGCAGGCGCTCGCTGCGGCCGTCCCCGTAGACGTCGGCGGTGTCGAAGAAGGTCACGCCCGCCTCGAGCGCGGCGTCGAGCACCGCTGTCGCGGACTCGTCGGTGACCTCGCCCCAGTCCGCGCCGATCTGCCAGCAGCCCTGGCCCACCACGGAGAGCGGCCGGCCCAGCCGGGCGGGAGTGCGGTGCTGCATGGACATCCTCGACCTCGCGTTCCTCGAGCCGCCCCTCTGTGGACAGCGCTCCTCAGCAGTGTGGCAGATGAGGGCGGAATCCCGTCGACGCGACGCAGAGTGTCCACTTCCGTGACGAAATGGTGATGTGTGGGCGCGCCCCGGACCGGCCAAGGCAGGTCATGCGCGCGTGCTCACCGGCTCGCTCACGGGCTGAGCGCACCGCAGACGGCCCGGGCCCCGCGAGCGTGCGCGGGATCCGGGCCGAGTGCTTCGCGGGGTGTGCGGGGACGGGTCAGCCCTGGCTGCCCTGCAGGCAGGTGACGGTGCCGTCGACCACCGCGTCGCCGATCTCGGCGTCCTCGAAGGTGACCGTGCCGTCCTCCGCGGTGATGGCGTCGGTGGAGGAGCTCTTCTCCGGCGCGCCGCGCTGGTCGAGCTTGACCATCGCGAACTCGCCCGGGGTGACCTTGACCAGCGGGAGCTCGTCGTCCGGCATCGTCATCACGACATTGCGGATCGTGCCGGGCTCGCCGTTGCAGCGCACGATCTCCGGAGTGAACGTGGTGTCCTCGCCGTCCAGCGTGATCGTCAGGGTGCCGGCCTCCTCGCCTGCGGCGTCGTCCTCGCCCGCGGGCTCCTCGGAGTCCTCGTCGGCCTCCTGCTCGGAGGCCTCACCCTCCTCGTCGGCCGAGTCGGTGCCCTCGTCGGCGTCGGCGGTGTCGTCGCCCGACTCCGCCGGGGCGTCCTCGGCGGGCTGGGTGGCCTCGACGGCTCCGTCGTCGCCCGCCGTGGGGCTCTCCTCCTGCGAGGCACCGCAGGCGGCGAGGGAGAGGACGAGGGCGGCGACGGCCGCAGTGGTGCGCAGGGGGCGTGAAGCGAACATATCTGTGTGATATCAGGTTTCTCGTCGGCCCGCATCCACCCCCGTCACCCTCTCGATGTGAGATGCCGCGGAGGGGAGGGCCGCTCAGCCGGCGGCGAGCACGGCCATGCGCGCGGACCACTCGCGATGCGCCTCGAGCAGCGCCTCGACCACCTCGGGATGCTCGGCGGAGACGTCCGCCTGCGGGCTCTCGTCGAGGTCCTCGCCGAGGGGGACCAGGGTGAAGCCCGCGCCGATGTCGGTGTGCTCGTGGCGCAGCAGCTGGTCGCGGTGGGCGGTGTTCTCCTCGTCCACCCAGCGCAGCTTCCAGTCCCGGTCCCGCACGGCCCACTGGAACCGGGTGTCGAAATGGAGCAGCTCGTGACCGGGCCCCTCACCGGCCCAGACCTGCTGCAGCGGACGGCCGTCGATCTGCTCGGGGCGCGGGTGCTCGGCGCCGGCGGCGGCGAGGAAGGTGGGCAGCAGGTCCATCGAGGAGACCAGCTCGTCGCAGCGGGCCCCGGCAGGCACCTCGCCCGGCCAGGAGACCATGAACGGCACCCGCACCCCGCCCTCGAACAGGCTGTACTTCGTGCCGTGCAGCGGGGTGTTGATGCCGTAGTTGCAGGTGGAGCCGCCATTGTCGGTGAGGTAGACGACCAGGGTGTTCTCCCGCCGCCCGGTGGCCTCGAGATGGTCGAGCATCCGCCCGATCTCGCGGTCCATGATCTCCAGCTGCGCGAGGTAGTAGGCGCGCCCGTTCTCGAGGTTCGGGGAGATCGCGCCGTCGTACCAGTCGAGGTACTCCTCGGTCTCGGGATCGAAGTCGTCGCGGGAGGGCAGGGCGCGGGCGGCGAGCTCGTCCTCCGGCAGCTGCCAGGCGAAGTTGTGCACCGCGTTGAAGGCGACCATGCAGAAGAACGGATCCTCCGCCACGCCCCCGCCGGCAGCGTCGGCCGCCGGGGCGGGGCCCATGAAGTCGATCGCCCTGTCGGCGAACTCGCTGGTGAGGTGCCGTTCGCAGTCCACCTCGCGGCCATCCTCGTACATCGGGCTGATGCCGTGCACGGCCTGGTGCTGCTCCCCCAGCCGCTCGCGCGCCTCACGCGAGTGCAGCAGGTAGTGGAGCCTGCCGGAGCTGGTGGAGGTGAGCCCGTAGAAGGAGGAGTCGAAGCCGTGCTGCTCGGGGCAGGCGCGGTCGCCGGGCCCCTCGGCGCCGTAGTGGATCTTGCCGAAGTAGCCGGTGCGGTAGCCGTGCGCACCCAGCAGCTCGGGCAGCACCGGCTGGGAGGCGGGCGGGAAGGAGGAGTCGTCGAACCAGTGCCCGCCCCAGCGCTGCTGGTGGGCGCCGGCGATGAGCCCCGAGCGGGAGGGGGAGCAGATCGGGGCGGTGACGTAGGCGCTGTCGAACCTCGTCCCGCTCTCGGCGAGCCGGTCGAGGTTCGGGGTGCAGGCGTCCGCGCTGCCGCGCGAGGAGAGATCGCCGTAGCCGTGGTCGTCCGAGATGATCAGCAGGATGTGGGGGCGGGGGGCCGGGGAGGAAGACATGCCGTCCTGAGAGGTGGGTGCACGGGGCCGTCGACGCCGACGGCTCCGTCCAGCGTAGGCGGGCGGGGCGGCGCGTGGTGGCCGCGGCACTGCGGGACTTCCTCATTGCGATGGGAGGCCGTGCGGTCGTGCGCCCGCGCACCTATGTGGTCGACGGCCATCCGAACGGAACTGTCGTGAGTTTGCACGCAAGAACGGAGCGCAAGCACGTATGCCGAAGTACTGGTGCTCGCGCCCTGCCCGGATGAGTGTCCACGCAACCGGGCCGTCGACATCTCTCGACGGCCCGGCCGCGGCCTACTCAGCCGCAGGAGGCAGCGGGATAGGAAGCCGTGGCCTCCTCCCCGGCCGCGGTGACCGTCACCTCGCCTGCGGTGACCTCGGGAGCCCGCGTCGAGAACGCCGTGGTGGTGCTGGTTCCCGGTTGCAGCGACACACCTGATGAGCTGCCGAACTGAGTCACGATCGTCGCCTTCATCGATTCGTCGCCATCGTTGGTGGTCGTCACCGCCAGCGTGACACTTCCGGCGACGCACCGGGGGACGGCGCTCGTCGCAAGCGGCTGAGCCTCGTCCACGTCCAGAGGCTCGGAACTCGAAGGCTCAACAAGCCCATCGCGGTACCCCTGGTAACTCGCCGTGATCTCGCCCGCATCCTCCGGGACGTGCGCCGAGGCCGAGCCGTCCGACAGCTCCACCGTCTCGGTCCAGTCCTTTCCTGAGAAGACCACGGGGCCCGCCACGTCACCGCCGTCCTCTGCGGCGACCTCGGCGATCGCGGAGCGTCCCTCCAGCCTCAGGCTCGTGCGCGAAGGCACGGCCTTGACCTCCTGCCAACCGTGCATCGCGTCAAGGACCTGCTGCGATGCACTGACGAACGCTCCGTGGCGTGGGCTCTCCGGGAGCCCGTCAGTACGGGGCTCCCAACCGTCCTGCTGGGAGAGGCGCTGGTCCTGCCGGCTGGCGGAGATCTCGGAACCACTCGTGGTGAAGGCGCGGTAGCCGCCTGCGGAGTAGTTGTCGACGAGGAAGACGTAGCCGTCGTCATCAGGGGTGTTGTTCGGGTCGCCTTCGTTGAGGGCGAGGATCTGCGGCCCCTCACCGTGATGCCCGGTGACCGGGGTGGTCATCGCAGTGTCCACGAGCTGCCAGGTGGTCTCCGGGTCAGCATCCCAGGCTGAGGCCGTCGTCGGCGCGGTGAGAACCTTCGAGCGCTCGAGGAAGATGTCCTTGCCCCGCTCGAGTCCGTCGGCTGCGTCGCCGGCCTCGTTCTTCGTGAACCGGTAGTAGTAGTCGCCGATCTTCTGCACGGTCGAGTCGATCCGCGCGTGCCCGGTGTCCTGCCACGAGGACGGAGGCGCGGTGAACGTCGTGAAGTCGCGTGTGAGCACGGCGAACATCTGGGCGTGCCCCTCGCCGCTGGTGTGGTCCACGTCGTCGTAGAGGCGCGACGCGAAGAACAGCACGTAGGACTGCAGATCGTCATCCCAGTAGGCCTCGGGCGCCCACGTCATGCCGGCCTCAGGCTGGTTGACGGTGATTGCACCGTTATCGTCCCCGTTGGTGCGCTCCCAGTGGACCATGTCGGTCGACTCCCACACGTTCACCTTGAGGCTGCCGTTGCTCTGTGCATCGCCCCAATCGGTGCCACATCCGATGCACAGATCGGTGGCGATCATGTAGTACTTGTCGCCCTCGTGCGAGCGCAGGATGTACGGGTCGCGGTGTCCGGTCGTGTCGGCCTCGTTGGAGACCACCGGTGCACCGTCGTTGACCTCTTCGAAGGTGAAGAAGTCATTCTCCGTGGTGGCCGCGGCGTAGACCCGCTCGTCGCTGTCGGAGCGGAAGTACGCCGCGGCGTAGCCGGCGTCCGGCGCGGTGCGCGGCTTCTCCGCCACCGTCACGGTGTACTTCCGAGTCTCGGTCAGCTCGCCGAGCGAGGCGGTGGCCGTGAGCGTGACGTCGACATCGCCTGCCCCGTACGAGGGCCGGGTGAGGACGCCGGCGCCAGCGAAGGGGTCGTCCATGCCGGCCTCCGGGGCGACATGGTCGGGATTCGTTGCGGTGATCACCGACGGATCGGAAGACTCCCAGACGATGTCGGCCCCCTCGACCGGGCCGTCAGCCAGCAGAGGCAGATTCTCCGTCGTCCTCTCGGGCAGCTCGATCGCCTCGAGATCGGAGGAGAGCGACGGTGCCAGCACGGTCACGTCGAAGGTGAGAACGGATCCGGATGGTGTGAGGGCCGTCAGCCGCATCTCGGTGTCGGCGCTGATCGTGCGGGACACCGTCCCGTCCAGTGCGATGACGGTCTCATCGGAGGACGTCCACGTCAGGGCGATGCCGTTCATCTCCTGCGGCAGCCGCACTGGCCCGGTGATCTGGTCGAGCCCGGGATTCTTGCCGAGCACGGCCTGCTCGATATCGAGCTTCAGCAGACCCTCGCTGGTGGCGGCCTTCTCCGCGGCGGTGGGCTGGGAGGCCCGCACCTGCGCCTCGGTGAGCGCCTCGTCCCAGAACTTCACGTCGGTCACGTCGGCCTCCAGCATCTGATCGCCGCTGTACAGGGAGCGCCCGAGGTAGCCGAGCACGTCACCACTGGGCACGATGTCGGCGAGTCGGTGCTCGTGGGCGAGGCTCGAGACCTCCTCCCCGTCGAGGAAGAGGGTGAGCTCCCCGCCCTCCCCGACCAGGGTGATCGTCGCGACGCCGTCACCGATGCCGCCCCCGGCGGGCAGCCGCAGCTCACCGTTGTCCTCCCCGGTCTTCGCGCGGAGGCCCGCGAGCACCTGGCCGTCGAAGCCGCTCTGGCTGCTGCGCGGGTTCACGAAGAGGTGGTCCCCGAGCTCCGGGGAGTTCCAGGAGCCGATCCCGTCGCCGATCACCCAGCCGAACTGGTCGCGATCGCTCTGCGACGAGACCGTGAGCTCGACGGCGAAGTCGTCATCGTCGCCGCTGACCAAGCCCTGGGGCAGGGATGCGTACACATCGTCGCGGAAGCGCAGCACCTCGTCCTCGCCCGCAGTGACGAAGCTCGATTCCTCCGCGCCAGTGAGCGTCGCGTCGCGTCCATTGCCGGAGGCGTCCAGCAGGATGTCGCCGCTGTGCGACATGTCGTAGTGGGCCGTGGGGCGGGGCACGTCGACTGCTCCGGCTGCCGGCATCACGAGCGCGGCGGGGGTTATGGCGAGCACGCAGGCGAGCGCGGCCCGCGCGAGTCGTGCGGGCCGCGGTCGCAGCCGCGACGGGCTACGTGCACCGTCAGCCGAGGGGGTGTTCATGGCGTCATCTCCTGTGGTCGAAGGGGTCGTTCGTCAGCCATGGGCGGGCTGCGCAGGGCGTCCTTGTTCTCATGGGTGCGTACTCCTTCGTCACTGTCCTGCGGCGGAGCCGCGGGAGGGGTAGCGGGCGCGGGACGCACCAGAGGTGTCAGCCGCAGCTCGCGGCGGGATAGGAGGCGGTGGTCTCCTCTCCGTCGACCGCGAGGGCGGTCACACCGGCCGAGAGATCCGCTTCCCGGGTGGTGAAGGATTGCGAGGCGCGGTCGCCGGCGTCGAGGGTGACATTCCGGGTGCCGTAGTCGGTGGTGACCTCTGCGGTGACGGACTCGTCGCCCAGGTTGGAGACGGTGGTGACCAGGACGGTTCGGCCGGCCACGCAGCGGGACGCGGCCGTGAGGGCGACGCGGTCGCCGCTGACCGTCACAGTCGCCTCGACAGGGTGGCGGGAGTCGTCCTGGGCCACGCCCGTGACGGTGAACGTGCCGGGCTGCGCGTAGCTCTCCGCCGGGACGTCGTCCCACTCCACGGGAGCGTCCTCAGTGCTGCCGTCAGCCTTGACCAGGTGCGCGGTCTCCGGCAGCTGCGGGGCGATGCCGGCCGCGGTGCTCACCGCGAGCTCGTCGACGGATCGCACGGCGAGCTCCGGCGCGTACGCCTCGAGCACGCCCTCGTACTGCTCGCGGGTGACCGGCACGATCGTGCCGTGGCGGGGACGGCCGCCGTCGCTGTTCTGCGGGAACTGCGACTGGGGCATCTGGTCGCCGATCACCTCCCAGGAGGAGGCGTCGGTGATGTCGTCCGTGGCCATCGGGATGTAGTGGTTCGGGCCTCCGTGGTAGTCCGGCTGGTCGGCGAACAGGTAGTACTCGTAGCCGTGCGCGTCGCCCTCGTTCGCGCGGAACAGCGAGGGGCCCTCGCTCTCGGTGAAGGTGCCGCCGTAGCCGTTGGGCTGGCCGGAGCCGATGTCGGTGCCGAGCTCGACCCATTCGTCGTCGGCCCCCGTGGTCCCGGGGTACTCGCCCTCGACGGTGGCGAGGAGGTCCGCGGAGCGCTCCTGGCGCAGGGTCATGGACTTCTCGTCCTTGTACACGCGGTAGTAGTCGCCCTCGTGCTCGGCGACGGTGACGTCGATCGAGCCGGCGCCGGCTTGGCCGCGGCGGTCCACGTCGATCCACACCTGCGGCTCGGAGAAGGTGGTGAAGTCGTCGGTGGTCGCGTACATCATCCGGTTGTACGTGGGGGTGGAGCGGTCGGACGGATCCGTGGTCTCGTAGAGGTTGGAGGCCCAGTACATGACGTAGGTCTCGCGCTCCTCGTCCCAGTACGCCTCCGGGGCCCAGGTGTTCCCGGCGTGCTCGTCGCTGACCTCGACGTGGCGCTGCTCGGACCAGTTCACCAGATCGGTGGACTCCCATATCTCCACGGCGAGGGAGCCGCTGGTCTGCGCTCCCATGAACCCGCCGGGGCGGCCGTCGATCTTCAGGTCGGTGGCGATGAGGTAGAAGCGGTCGCCCTCCGGGGAGCGCAGGATGAACGGGTCCCGCAGCCCCTCCTCGCCGTGCACCGATTCGAAGATGGGCTCGCCGTCGTTCAGCGTGTTCCAGTCCAGCGCGTCGTCGCCGCGGGAGGCGGCGAGGCTGATCTTCTCCCCGCCGACGCCCTCTCCGGTGAAGAACGCCCAGATGTAGGCCTCGTCCTCGCCCTGCGCGTCCTCCCCCGGCGCACGCACGGCCTGAGCATGCCCGGGCTGCTGGCCCCCTCCCTGCGCGATCGGTGCGGGCGGATCGTCCTCCGCGAGCGCGGGCGCCGCTCCGAGCGGGGTCAGCGTGGCGGCGAGCAGCGCGGCGCCCGCGGCTGCGGTGAGGGACCTGAAACGGGGGGATCTCGTCGTCGTCATCATCGACTTCCTGGTTCGTGCGTGGTCGCCGCGGCGATCACGGTGAAGGGTTCTGGGAGGGCGGGGAGCGGGGTGCGCGATCGAGGGCCGGGAGCTACTCCTCTCCCCCGGTCTCTCCGCCGGGCGCGGGGCGTCGGTGCGGCATCCGTGCCGGTGGCGCGGTCGGGCCGGCGGAGCGTCGGCCCTCCTCGCGCGCCTGGTCGAGCAGGGCGTCGAGACGGCGCCGGCTGCGGCGCCGTCCGCCGATGGCGGCGCCCGCCATCAGCATGAGCGCCACGAGGACGAGCAGCTGCGGCAGGGGCAGCGCCCATACCCCGAACGTCGCCTCCGCCGCGTCGAGCTCGGCGGAGGTGCCGTCGAGCACGGCGACCTCGGGAGCGACGTGCACTCGGCCCGGCAGGCGGAACGCGGGCCAGGCTCCGTCGATGACCACGGAGACCTCGCGGGCATCTCCCGGCAGCAGCTCGCCGAGCTGCTCGCCCTCGGCGGGGAAGACGGCCGCTCCCGTGCCCGCTGCGGCCGTGCCGGCGATGCTCAGCCGCGCGTTGCCCTCGTTGGTCACCTCGAAGGTGGCCGTCACCTCGCCGGGTCGGAACGGGTTCCACGATCCGTCGTACGTCGCCGAGACGTCGCCGACGCCGACGGCGGGGGCGAGCTCGCCCGTGACCCGCGTGGTCACCTTCACGCCGACGCGACTCTCGACGCCGAGGCTCGTGTCCTCACCGGCGGACCGGGTGCTGAGCACCGAGGCCGCGACCCCGGCGGGATGGTCTCCAGGCTCGGCTTGCTGCGGCACCGTGATCGTCAGCGGCACCACGACGCTCTCCCCGGCGTCGACGGTGACCTCCGGGGCGATGTCGATCCAGGTGCCCGCGTCGGTGGACTTCTCCTCCGAGGCGAGCATGTCGAACCGTCCCGTGGCCGTGGTGAACCCGTCTGCGGCGGAGAGGCGGAACGTCTCCTGCCGGTCGCCGAGGTTGTGGACGGCGATGTGCTCGGTGAGGCTCTCGCCGGGATCGAGCGCGTGCTGCAGGGAGGAGCGCCCGTCCCGGCCGGACTCGTCGGCCGGAGTCACCGCCCAGCGCGTGGCCGGGTCGGGCTCGCCGTCCGCCAGCGCCGCGGGAGTGCCCGCGACGCCGACGAGCCCGAGCAGGATCGCCGCCACGAGCGCGGCGAGGCGGGCCCGCCCGCGCGGCGGCGTGCGGTGGATCGGTGCGTCCCGAGGGTGCACAGCTCTCCCTTCAGCTACTGCGATGCTCCGCGCTGCCCGACGCCCGAGCGGGGCGGGGCAGCGCCCGGACGGTCGGCTCAGCGCCTCAGCACTGCGTCAGCACGACCTCAGAACGGCCTCAGTACGCTTCCTCGAACAGCGACAGCGTGAGCGTGGAGCTGTACGAGCCGGGCGCCACGTCGAGCGGGGTCTTCAGCGTGAGATCGGCCGTGGCCGTCCACTCGCCGTTCGCCGCGCTCGCCTCCGCGGAGTCGAGCGCGAGCTGCAGCAGCTCCTGCCCCTCGAGGCCGACGTTGTTCGGGACGCCGGGGGTCGTGCTCTCGTCGAGGGAGGTCGGCACCTCCTCGCCGGGGGCAACCTCCCCGTTGCCCTCGGTGATCAGGCTCGGCGCCCAGCCGAGATGGTCGGCGGTGATCGGCTCCTGGCCCTCGGAGCCCGTGAACTCGCTCGCCTGCCCGGTGACGTACCAGTAGACGCCCTCGGGGACGTCCGTCCGCGTGTCAGTGACGGTCACCTCGGGCAGCTCGCCCACGAACTCGCGGTGCTCGGCCGAGGCGTCCTCCACCTCGGTGAGCGTCTCGGAGTCGCCCGCGACGCCGAGGGAGAGCGCGCCGGCGGGCTCCTGCTCCTCGATCGTGACGTCGAGGTCGACGCCGCTGTCGCCCACCTCATCGGCGACGGCCGCACCTCCGACGCCGAGGAGGAGCAGGCCCCCTGCGGCGCCCACGATCGTGCGCAGACGCGCGACAGCATTGTTCCGGATCATTCTGCTCTCCATTCATCGCCGACGAGCGGCTCTCCGCACGGCGATGCCGCGACATCGCGAAGACGGGCCGGCGCGCCGTGCATTCGATCTGCGGGGGTCGATTCGGAGCGGCAGCGGATTCCGGTCGAATACATTCCGGGAATGTCGTCCATGACCCCGGGGAGCACCCTTGCCCTGCGTTCCGCGCCTCCGTCCGCAATGTTCATCGGGGACCCTAGCGCGTAATGTTACCGGGAACAAGAGGTCGCACGAGGACGGGCGTGATATCCGCTTCACCCCTTTCCCCGCGCGGCACCCGTCGGCGGGACATCAGGCCGATCCGGCATGATGAGCACTGCTGAGCACCACGACCCACGACGGAGGGGACATGAGCACACGGTCCGCCTCGGAGCGACCGAGCATGCGCCAGGTCGCCGAGACTGCCGGCGTCTCCCACATGACCGTCTCGCGCGTGCTCAACGGGCATCCGAGCATCAAGGAGAGCACCCGCGACAAAGTGCTCCTGGCGGTCGAGCAGCTGGGGTACCAGCGCAACGTCGCCGCCCGCGCCCTCGCCCTGCAGCGCACCCTGCGCATCGGGGCGGTGGTGGAGACAGAGGCGGAGTTCGGTCCGGCGAGCGCCCTGCGGGCGATCCACCGCTCAGCCCGCCGGCGCGGTTACTCGGTGAGCTCGATCGCCTTGGACGAAGACGATTCTGCGGATCCGGGCCGCGCCCTCCAGCAGCTGCTCGCCCTCGGCATCGACGCGCTATGTCTGGTGATGCCGCGATCGGCATCAGTGGCGGCGGTGCGGGCGGCTTCCCTCGACGTGCCCGTGCTGGTGGTCAAACCCGAACGGGAGGCGGAGCTGCTGCGGGTCTGCGTGGATCAGCAGCTGGGCATCACGATGGCCGTGGACCATCTCGCCGCCCTCGGGCACCGCGACGCCCTGTACGTCTCCGGCCCGATGGACTGGCTCGATGCGCGGGCGCGGGAGCGCGCGTTCCGCGCCCGCACCCGGTCCTGGGGCATGACGGAGCGACCGATGATCGCGGGCGACTGGTCGGCCGATTTCGGCTACGACTTCGCCGTCAGCCTTGAGCGCCTGCCCGAGTACACAGCGATCGTCGCCGCCAACGACGAGGTGGCACTGGGGATCGTGCACGGCCTGCACGATCGCGGTCTGCGGGTCCCGGACGATCTCAGCGTCGTCGGCTTCGACGACGCTCCCTTCTCCCGGCACTCCATCCCTCCGCTGACCACGGTGCGCCAGCCCTTCGAGACGCTCGGCACGACCGTCGTGGACGTCTTGCTGGCGGCCGTCGAGGGCCTCGAGATCCCGCAGCGCACGAAGATTCCGCCGGAGCTGATCGTCCGCCTTTCCACCGCGAAGGCGAGGACGGCACCATGACCACCCCACGTGCTGCTACGGAGGCCGGGGCCGCGGTGGAGATGACCGGCATCACCGTCGCCCACGGCCCGCTCCGCGTGCTGCACGGAGTGGATCTGACCCTGCGCGCCGGAGAGGTCCACGCGCTGATGGGCGAGAACGGCGCCGGCAAGTCCACGCTGATCAACGTGCTGGCGGGGGTGATCTCCCCGGCCTCTGGAAGCATTCGGCTCGACGGGCGGCCGCTGCGCCTTTCCACCCCCGCCGACGCCCAGGCCGCGGGCATCCGCGCCGTGCTGCAGGACGTCCCGATGGCGCGCCACCTGACCGTCGGGGAGAACGTGATGCTGGGCCACGAGCCGCGCGGCCGCTTCGGCATTCGCTGGGGGGAGCTGCACGCGCAGGCCCACCGAGTGCTGGACGAGCTCGGGCTCGGCGACGTGGACACGCGGCGGCGGGTGCGCTCCCTCTCCCCCGCCACGGCCCAGCTGGTCGCGATCGCTCGTGCGATGGCCGACGATCCCCGCGTGCTGCTGCTGGACGAACCCACTTCGAGCCTTGACACGACGGAGGTCGAGCAGCTGTTCCTCGTGCTGCGCCGGCTGCGTGAGCGCGGGGTCGCAATGGTCTTCGCCTCACACTTCCTCGAGCAGGTGCTGACGATCAGCGACCGACTGACGGTGCTGCGCGCCGGCACAAAGGTCGCCGAGTTCCCGGCCCACCAGGTCGAGCGCTCGGAGCTCATCTCGCTGATGATCGGCCGAGATCTCGCCGAGCTTCGCCAGATCGGCGCGCTGCGGCGGGAACACCGAGCCGATCCAGTGGGGCCGCCGCTCTACCGTGCCCGGCAGCTCGGGCAGCGGGAGATGCTCGCACCCATCGACCTGGATCTGCACCGCGGGGAGGTTGTGGGGATCGCCGGCCTACGCGGCTCAGGGCGCACCGAGCTGGCCCGCCTGCTCACCGGCGCCGAGATCGCGGACTCCGGCCACTCCACACTGGACGGGCGCGCCCTCACACTCCGCTCCCCTGCCGCGGCGCTGCGCCACCGCATCGCCATGGCGAGTGAGGACCGGCTCGGCGAGGGCGTGGTCGCGGGGCTGAGCATCCGCGACAACATCGTGCTCGCACTGCAGTCGCGCCGCGGGTGGGCCCGCCCGATGTCCCGCGCCGAGCGCGACGAGCTCGTGGAGAGCTCCATCGACGAGCTGGGGATCGTGCCGTCGGATCCGAGCACACCCGTCGAACGACTCTCGGGAGGGAACCAGCAGAAGGTGCTGCTGGCTCGTTGGCTGGCCACCCGCCCGCAGGTGCTCGTCCTGGACGAGCCGACGAAGGGCACCGACATGCGCTCCCGCGTGGAGATCCAGTCGCTGGTGGCGCGCCTGGCCGCGAACCGGGTGGCGGTGGTCATCATCTCTTCGGATCTCGACGAGCTGCTGCGCCTGAGCGATCGGATCGTGGTGTTGAAGGACCGCGCGAAGATCGGGGAGGTCAGCAACGGGCCCGGCCTCAGCGTCGAGACGATCGTCGAGATGATCGCCGCCCCCGATGAGGACGACGATCTGCCTCCGCTCGGCGCCGCCGGGCGGCCCTGACCGCAGCGACGGCCCGTGACCGCTTCGTGATCCGAGGGGCCTTGCGCCACCATATGTTCCCGGTAACATTCCAGGAACACGGCGCGGCGTCCCCGCCGCCCCACTCGTGCAGTTGCTCGACCTCGCGGCCCCTGGCTGGTTCCCTCAGGCACCGCACATCTCAAGGAGGAGACCCATGAACACCACCCGTCGTTCCGTCCTCGGGCTCGGCGCAGCCGGCCTCACCGCCGCCGTCCTGGCAGCCTGCTCGTCCAACGGTGGGGGCGGCAGCTCCGATGATCCGGTGACCATCGGCTTCGTCGCCGTCGGCCCCGAGGGCGCCTGGCGACAGGCCAACGAGCAGAACATCCAGGACACGTTCACGGAGGATGCCGGCTTCACGCTGAAGTACGCGCCCGCCACGAACCTGGACCAGAAGTCCCAGATCGATGCGTTCACATCGTTCATCGACGAGGGCGTGGACCTGATCCTGCTCTCCGCCACCGAAGGCTCCGGCTGGGAGGAGTCACTCAACCGCGCCCAGGAGGCGGAGATCCCCGTCATCCTCATCGACCGCGGCATCGAGCCCGATGACACCGATCTCTACGAGACCCGTCTGGCGCCCGACAACGTCGCCGTCTCCACTTCGGTCGCAGAATGGGCAAAGTCCACCTTCCCCGACGGTGCGACGTACTTCGTGCTCGAGGGCCCGGCCGGCGTCTCGGTGGTCAACGAGCGCAACGAGGGCTGGAACGAAGTCATGGAGGGAGAGTCCGCGTTCACCGATCTCGGCTCCCAGACCGCGAACTGGTCCACTGAGGAGGCCAAGAGCGTCTTCGAGACGGTGCTGAAGTCCAACGACAACGATGTCCAGCTCGTCTTCGCGCAGAACGACGAGATGGGGCTCGGCGCCGCCCAGGCCGTGCAGGAAGCCGGCCTCACCCCGGGCGAGGACGTCAAGATCGCCACGATCGACGGCACCGAGGCCGCGCTGCAGGCGCTGGCCGACGGCACCCTCTCCTTCGTCGCCGAGTACAACCCGCTGTTCGGCGAGCAGGCCCTGGAGGCGGTCAACACCGTCCTGGAGGGCGGCGAGGTCGAGTCCTACATCCAGGTCGAGAGCACCACCTTCGACTCGCCCGAGGCCGCTGAGGAAGCGCTGCCCGACCGCAAGTACTGAGCTCCGCTCAGGCGGCTGCTCCCGTCCTCCGCACCGGCCCGCCGGTGCGGGGGCGGGCCCGGCTCCCGCGGAAGCCGCCGCACCATGCACCGCAGCCTGGAGAACGAACGGAGAGGCATCCGATGCCCGCATCACCGATTGTCGAGATGAACGGGATCTCGATCTCATTCCCGGGGGTCAAAGCTCTCGACCGCGTGAACTTCCGCCTCTTCCCCGGAGAGGTCCACGCCCTCATGGGGGAGAACGGCGCCGGGAAGTCGACGCTGATCAAAGCGCTCACGGGCGTGTACACCATCGACGAGGGCGAGGTCGTCATCGCCGGACAGCCGCGCCGGCTGGCCGGCACCGCCGATGCCCAAACCGCCGGCGTCTCGACCGTGTACCAGGAGGTGAATCTGTGCACCAACATCTCCATCGGTGAGAACGTGATGCTCGGCCACGAGACTCGCGGGCCGCTGGGCATCAACTGGCGTGACACGCACCGGCGTGCCTCCGAGGTGCTCGAGAAGGTGGGCCTGGGCGAACTGAATCCGCGCCTGCCGCTGTCCACGCTCTCGATCGCGCTGCAGCAGCTGGTCGCGATCAGCCGCGCCACAGTCACCGACTCGAAGGTACTGATCCTCGACGAGCCGACCTCCAGCCTCGACGCCAACGAGGTGGAGAACCTGTTCACGGTGATCCGTGCCCTGCGGGACGAGGGCGTGGCGATCCTGTTCGTCTCTCACTTCCTCGACCAGATCTACGCGATCAGCGACCGCATGACCGTGCTGCGCAACGGCACCTTCCAGGGCGAGTTCATGACCGCCGACATCGACCAGTCGACGCTGATCGCGACCATGGTCGGCAAGGAGATGGGGGCGCTCGACTCGCTCGAGCGAGCGAGCGCCCGGCGCGAGGTGGACCGCAGCGGCGACCCCGTGTACAGCGCGGAGGGCCTCGGCCGGAAGGGCACCCTCGAGCCGACGGACGTCACGCTGCATGCCGGTGAGGTGCTCGGCGTCGCCGGCCTCCTCGGCAGCGGCCGCACCGAGTTGGCCCGCCTCGTCTACGGGGCCGACAAGCCCGAGGCGGGCACCGTCCGCCTCAAGGGGTCGCAGGCGCAGATCTCCTCCCCCTCCCAGGCTCTCGCCGCGCGCATCGCCTACGCGAGCGAGAACCGGCGCGACGAGGGGATCATCCGTGACCTCAGCGTGCGCGAGAACCTCATCCTCGGCGTCCAGGCGAAGCGGGGATGGGCCCGCCCGCTGCCCACGCACGAGAAGAACGCGCTGGTCGAGAAGTACATGGCAGCGCTCAACGTGCGCCCTGCCGATCCGGATCGGCCGATCAGCAACCTCTCCGGCGGCAACCAGCAGAAGGTCCTGCTGGGCCGCTGGTTGGCTACCCAGCCGGAGGTGCTGATCCTCGACGAGCCCACCCGCGGCATCGACATCGGCGCGAAGACCGAGATCATGGAGGAGGTGATCGCGCTGGCCGATGAAGGCGTGGCCGTCGTGTTCATCTCCTCGGAGCTCGACGAGGTGGTGCGGCTCAGCGACCGGGTGATGGTGCTGAAGGACCGCCGGCAGCTCGCCGATCTCCCCGCAGGGGACGCGCTCACCAGCGACGCCATCATCGCCACCATCGCTGAGGAATCCGCCCCGGAGGATCCCGGCAGCCCCCAGCCCGCAGGAACAGGAGCCAGCTCATGAGCAGCGACAGCACCTCTCGCACGTCGATGCTGATCGCCTTGATCCGTCGGCCGTACTTCTGGGGGATCATCGCGATCGCCCTGCTGCTGGCCGTCAACAGCCTCAAGGACCCCGGCTATCTGGCGATCAGCTACAACGAGACCACCGGCAGCCTGGTGGGCAACGTGATCGACATCCTGCGCGCCGCCGCCCCCATCGCGATGATCTCGGTGGGGATGTGCCTGGTCATCGCGACCGCCGGCATCGACCTGTCCGTCGGCTCCCTGATGGCCGTCGCCGGAGCCATCGCCATGGAGTTCCTCTCCTCGGCGGGCGGCTCGGCCGGAGCGGCCTTCGCCGCGCTGGGCCTGGCGCTCCTGCTGGGTGCCGTCCTCGGCGCCGTGAACGCGGTGCTCATCTCCGTGGTGGGCCTGCAGCCGTTCATCTCGACGCTCGTGCTCATGCTCGCCGGTCGCGGGCTCGCGAAGGTGATCACCGGCGGGCAGAACACCGCAGCGAGCAACGACACCTTCCGCTGGATCGCCAACGGGTACGTGCTCGGCCTGCCGGTCGTGTTCCTCCTCGCGGTGCTCATCGTGATCGCGGTCGGGCTGCTGGTGCGCCGCAGCGCCCTGGGCCTGATGATCGAGGCGGTCGGCATGGACCCGCGGGCGGCCCGCCTGGCCGGTGTGAACCGGCGCGGACTCCTGTTCGCCGTCTACATCGCCTCCGGGGCGCTGGCCGCCGTCGCGGGCGTCTTCGCCACCGCGAGCGTGATGACCGTCGACGTCTCGAACACCGGCTACCAGCTGGAAATGGATGCGATCCTCGCCGTCGTCATCGGGGGCACCTCGCTCGCCGGCGGGAAGTTCAACATCACCGGCGCGGCGATCGGCGCCCTGCTCATCGCCACCCTCGACAAGACCGTCGTGTTCCTGGGGATCTCCTCCTCTGCCACGCCGGCGTTCAAGGCCATCGTCATCATCGCCCTGTGCCTGCTGCAGTCCGAGCGGGTCCGGGCGCTGTTCCGGGCACGGCGCGCGAAGGCCGGCTCCGCCACGCACGACGCACCGAAGGAGGCTGTCGCAGCATGAGCGCCGCGATCACGACCCCACCTGCCGCGCCCACCACCTCACGCCTGGAGCGTGTGCGCCAGCAGCTCCTCTCCCGCGCCGATTCGCTCCCCACCGTCGCCGCACTGCTGATCTTCGTGCTCATGCTGGGCTACGGAGAGTTCGCATACGGGCGCATCTTCCAGCTCAGCACCGTCTCGAACCTGTTCATCAACAACGCGCACCTCATCATCCTCGCGGTGGGCCTGACATTCGTGATCATCAGCGGAGGCATCGACCTCTCCGTGGGAGCGATCATCGCGCTGTCCTCCGTGAGCGGGGTGATGCTCGCCAACGCGGGCTGGAACGCCTGGCTGGTGATCGTGGTGATGATCCTGATCGGTTCGCTGGTCGGGCTCGCCTCGGGCGTGCTGATCCAGTACTTCAACGTCCAACCCTTCATCGCCACGCTGGCCATGATGTTCCTCGGCCGCGGCCTGGCCTCGATGCTCAGCACCGTGCCGGTGCGGCTCGACGAGGGCTCCGGGATCCTGCTGCTGGGCACCAAGATCAAGATCATCGACGGCCCGAAGGTCAACGACCTGGTGATCACCCCCGGCGTGCTCCTGGCGCTGCTCGTGGTGATCGCGGCGTTCATCATCCTGCACCGCACGCGCACCGGCCGCACCGTGTATGCGATCGGCGGCTCCGAGCAGTCCGCTTCCCTGATGGGGCTCTCCGTGGTGCGCACGAAGCTGTTCATCTACGTCGCCAGCGGCACCCTCGCCGGGGTCGCCGCGGTGGTGTACACCGCCCGGCTCGGCTCCGCGCAGAACATCACCGGCATCGGCTGGGAGCTGGACGCGATCGCCGCAGCGGTCATCGGTGGCACC
This sequence comes from Brachybacterium faecium DSM 4810, assembly GCA_000023405.1. Lineage (NCBI taxonomy): Bacteria > Bacillati > Actinomycetota > Actinomycetes > Micrococcales > Dermabacteraceae > Brachybacterium > Brachybacterium faecium. The sequence continues at coordinate 106,031 of CP001643.1, read as the reverse complement.
CTGCTCACCGGCGGCTTCGGCTACGTGCTCGGCTCCGTGGTGGGCGCGCTGGTGCTGGGGCTGATGAACGTTCTCATCACACGCGACGGCGGCATCCCCCCGGAGGCCACCACCATCATCACCGGCGGGATCCTGCTGATCTTCGTGCTGCTGCAGCGGGCCGTGATCTCGCGGCAGCGGGAGTAGCGGGGCTCTTGACGTCACGACGCCCTCGCAGGGACCCGGTCGGGTGCTGCGGGGGCGTCGTGGCGTGAGGGGGTGGTCTCCCGGGGCGGTCTCCGCTGTCGCCGTCGCCCTCCGGTGTGGTGTCGGGCCGAGGACCGCGCAGCACCGAGCACCCTGCGGCAGAGGCTCTCGGCATCTATCGGATCGCCGTACGGCGGACGTGCGCGCCCATCACGGCCCGCCGGGAGCGGAAGGACAGGACAGCTGCCACCGACAGCGCCGACCCGATCGACAGCACGGAGCAGAACGAGCCGATCGATCCGATCGACAGGGCGGAGCCGATGCTGCCGATCGACAGCACCGAATTCCTCGAGCAGATCGAGAGCACGGAGCCCTCGGAGCGGTAGGACAGGAGGGACGGGGCGCGAGTCTCGGGCGGGTGGGGCATGGCGGTCTCCTCATGGCGGGACGGGGCCACCGGGTCGAGATCCGGTAGGAGTGGCCCAAGACGGCGTCTGCGACCTCAGCGGCATCTTCGCCGTCAGGGCAATGATGGCATGGCGACCGAAGAACAGACAGAGCCGATCCGGCGTGGCACAGCAGTCTCAGGTCACGCTCCGAGCGTCGACTCCCGCACGACCAGCGAGCACGGCACGGTCACCACCCCGGCTTCTTTCTCCCCGTTCATCAGCCTCAGGAGGGCCTGCGAGGCCAGCTCGCCGTGGAACGGCGGCCGCAGGTGTACTGCCTGGAGTCGGCGGATTTCGGTGCTGACATGGAAGTCGCCGTGCTCGATGCGGCGGCTCGGCGGCAGGGGTCGATGGTGACGTGCTGGCCGTGATCGGCCGGCGCAGCGTCGAGGAGGCGCCGTGGGCGTACTCCCCGACACCGATGGCAGGGGCGCACGCAGGCGAGGCGCGCCGGGTGCGCCTGCAGCCGTACCGCGAATGGGGCAACCGGGGACGGGAAACGATGCGTGTGTTCCTTCCGACGGCCTGACCGAGCCCTACCCATCACCGCGGTGCGGGGTTGCCTGCTTTCCTTCTACGATGCCGAGCGACCATCTCGTCGACCGTAGGAGCACATCGCCATGACCTGGACCCCCACCGCCGAGGACGACCGTCGCTTCCTCTCCCTCGCCATCGAGCAGGCGCGCAAGAGCTGGGATGAGGGCGGGGTACCGATCGGTGCCGTGCTCGTCCATGACGGGAAGGTACTCGCCGCCGGCCACAACCAGAGAGTGCAGAAGGATTCGGCGATCCTCCACGGGGAGACCGACACCATCGAGAAGGCAGGCCGCCTGCGCGCGAGCGTGTATCGGGAGTCGGTGCTGTACACGACCCTCTCGCCGTGCATCATGTGCGCCGGCACAGCGCTGCTCTACGAGATCCCGCGGATCGTCATCGGCGAGAACCGTGCCTTCGAGATGTCCGAGGCGCTGCTGCGCGAGCGGGGCGTCGCCGTGGACGTGCTCGACGATCCCGAGTGCATCGAGCTCATGGAGCGCATGATCGCCGAGCGGCCCGAGATCTGGAGCGAGGACATCGGGGTCGAAACGGCGGAGCTGGGCGCGCGCACCGACGCGCCGGGCGCCGCGGACGAGGGCCAGGGCCGGTGACCGCCGCCGAGCTGCGCGAGGACGCCGTCGGTGAAGCGATCGATCCGGACTACCCGGTCACGCCGGTCCCTCGCTCCGCACGACGCGGAGTGGTCTCCATCAGTGTGGTCCTCATCGGCTTCACCGTCTTCGCGCCGACGCTCATGGCGGGCGCGAGCATCGGTGCGGCGTTCCGCTTCTCCGAGTTCCTCGCCGTGCTCGCGGTGGGCTCGGTGGTGCTGGGCGCGTACGTCGCCGCGATCGGCTTCCTCGGGGCCCGCACCGGGCTGACCACCGTGGTCATGTCGCGGTACACCTTCGGCACCGCCGGGTCGAAGGTCGTCTCCCTGCTGCTCGGGGGCACGCAGATCGGCTGGTACGGGGTGGCGGTCGGCTCGATCGGGAAGATGACCGCCCTTGCTTTCGGGTGGGAGAGCGCATGGGCGCCGGCACTGGTGATGATCGCAGTCTCCGTGCTGATGATGCTGACCGCGCTGTACGGCTACGAAGGCATGTACTGGGTCTCCCTCCTCTCGACCCCGCTGATCCTCATCCTCGCCTTCTGGGTCACAGGCCTGGCGCTGACCGAAGTGGGCGGGGTGCGGGGGCTGTTCAACATCGCCCCGACCGCCACCCTGAGCTGGGCCGCGGCGGTGACCACCGTGGTGGGCACCTTCGCCTCGGCCGGCACGCAGGCCGCGAACTGGACCCGGTTCGCACAGCGTGGCCGTGACGCCGTGATCGCCTGTGCGATGGGCTTCGTGATCGGCAACGGGCTCATGGTGTTCTTCGGCGCCGTCTCCGCGCTCGCGTTCGGTGAGGGCGACTTCACGACCCTGCTGCTGGGCATGGGCATGATCGGCTGGGGCCTGTTCTTCCTGTTCGGAAACTTGTGGAAGTCCAACGCCGACGCCGCGTACGCCTTCGGTGTCGCCGGGGCGGAGATCGCCTCTTCCACCCGCAAGGGGCCCTTCATCGTCGGTGGCGTCGCGATCGGCACTGTCCTCGCGCTGACCGGCGTAGAGAGCCACATCGTGGGCTACCTCAGCCTGCTGGGCGTGCTCATCCCGCCACTCGGCGGTGTGCTCATCGGCGACTGGATCGCACGTTGGCGCGGCGGGCAGCCGGCGCTTGAGACGCTCACGGAGAAGGCGCGGTGGCAGGCGCTCGTGCCATACGCGGCCGCGTGCGTGGTGGCGTGGGGATCGAACGAGTTCGAGCTCGGGATCGCTCCGCTGAATGGGATCGTGGTGGCGATGGTGATGGCGTGGTGGTTCGGGGTGCGAAGCGCCCGGGTCTGAGGTCGAGGGGGTGAGGCACTATCTGACTCCGCACAGCTAAACTCACGCATATCCGCACATCTCCTCCCCCCTCCCCGGAAAGGCTGCGCCCTCTACTCACCGCACAAGGATCGGCGGCGCGGCCGGAGCGAACGCGACACATGGAGTGCGCAGCGCTCTCTCGGCAAACGCCGCCGCCTGATACGCCGAGACCTCGGCGATCAGGACCAGGCGTAAGACTCTCGCGAGAAGGAAGCCCGTGACCACTCAGAATGTCCTCCGTGTCGTTGCCGCGGTTGCCGAGCGTCACGGGGCTGTTTTCGCCGCCCGGCGCAACGCGGACCGCAGCGCAGGCGGTTTGTGGGAATTTCCCGGCGGGAAGATTGAGCCTGGAGAGTCCCCCGAAGAGGCACTGCGGAGGGAGCTGCAGGAAGAGCTCTCGGTCGACATCGCTGTCGGCTCATACGTCGACGGCAGCAGAGTCCACACCCCGGGCGGGGCCGTCGAGATGTCCTGCTACTCCGTCACTTTTCTTGGCCCGGACCCTGAGAGCAGCACTGATCACGACTCCATGATCTGGATAGACGTAAGAGAGCTGCACTCACTCTCTTGGGCGCCGGCAGACATCCCGATCATCGAAGGTCTCGCCGAAAAACTCGCCGCTCTCCCAGATGCCCCGCCGAACACGCCTCCATCACGCTCATGAATATTCGCCTCGCGCGACACGTTGAACCGGGGCACTGAGGCGCGGGACTTCTACTCCTCTGGCAGCTTCACGAAGTCAAAGCGAGTTCTCCGCGGCACGACACCTGTCTTGAAACGCTGGTACTGACGGTCCAGAAGATTCTTGTCGGGCCTTTCGTTCCTCCTCGAGGGAAGGACGCTCAGCGTGTTGCCGTGCAATCCCTTCAGCCCGAACTCCAACATGGGGCCATCTACCTCTTCGAGGACGTCCTCGCGCACACCGATCGTGTAGTCGGGCGAGATGCCGATGATCCCGGAGTCGTAGGCGGCGTGGTGGATCTTGCACAGTGCGAGTCCGTTGCGCACAGCGGCCACCCCGTCCTGATGCGCATCGGGCACTATGTGAGCAGCGTCGAGCAGAGGGGAATGCCGAAGCGTACAGATGGCGCAGCGCGTTCCGTAGGCACGCATGACAAGTCCTCGGAAGACGGGTTGGTGGAGCCGTCGGTGCGTCTCTCCTACGACGTAGCGCTTTGTCACTTCATCAATGTCTTGCCCGGTCGACTCAAGGTTCTGCAGTCCGTCCGTCGCCACAACGAACTGTTGGCTCTCGCGTTCCTCGGCAACGAGGTACACCGGAAAGATGGGCTTGTATAGGCCTGGCGCCACGCCCCAGAACCAGATGAGCGGGAGCCTCTCCTGCATCGCGGCGCGGAGCCCGCGGTTCGTGTACTTCTCGGGGTTGTCGCCGTCCCACTTGTAGCGCATGAGTCCGTCGGCGCCCAGGCGATCGTCGTAGGGGCGCTCCTTGTTGGGCGCTCGAAATGTGGTGGTGATGGAAAGTGCGGCCGTCAGCTGGGCGGGCTTCCGGATCCCTAGCTGGCGGTCTTTGAGTGGCATTTTCTCACCACGGAATCGAAAGTCGCCAAGATCTTCGTACGAGATCGCGTCGAGTCCGTCATTCGTCCAGGCTGCGAGCCAGTGCATCGCCTCTTCGCGAAGTGCAGCATCGTCAGCCTCGGTCCACATGCGCTGATCCTCGCACATCGACGCAAAGACCGTGAGCCAAGGAGCTACCCGCGGGCAGGCGTCCGTATTACGCCGAACACCCACATCCCCACCACGGGCAACAACGGCCACCACCAGGTCACGCCGCTCTCCCCCACCACGCCCACCGATGCCATCACTGCGAGTCCGGCGATCACGGCGACCGCGGCGAGCACGGGCTTCCACGCCGCCGGTGCTGGCCTGTCGTCGGCCCGCGGGTCTTCGAAGCGGCCCATCACCAGCACCACCAGCCCGGTGAGCGCCAGCAGCACCAGCGCCCACACCGGCCGTGTCGCCCACCAAAGGCCGGTCAGCGGCTCGGGTAGCACCGCCCGGGCGTCGAGCGCGAGGAGCAGGTGGGCGAGGCCCACCATGACGGTGAGGTGCCACAGGAACCAGGTCATGATGCGCTGGTTCACCAGCACGGTGAGGAACCAGAGCCCGGGCCGGCGCAGCAGGGCGGTGAGCGGCTTCTCGAGCGAGAGCACCAGCCCGGCCTGCAGCATGCCGAGGAACGCCATCGTGATGCGGGTGGGGCTCGAGTTGGAGATGTCATCCGCGGCGGAGGTGATCATCGAGACGGGGTACGGGCCCACCAGCACGAGCAGCAGCAGGCCCACCAGCCCGATCGCGGCGAGCAGCAGGCGCCTGCCCGCGCCGGAGAGCCGCCCGTCGAGCCAGGCGTAGCCGACCTGGTGGAACGCCGCCCACACCAGCAGGTAGTTCGGGTAGCCGAGCAGCGGCTGATCGGTGACCAGGCTGAGCGCATCCACGGCGCCGGCGAGCGCGACGCCGCCGAGGATCGAGAACCAGCCGAACCTCTCCCACAGCACCAGGCACGGCGGCGCGACCAGGATGACCATCAGATACGCGGCGAGGAACCAGGTGGGGATCAGCGCCATCTGCGAGGCGAGCTGCACCGTGACGTGCGGGGCACCGGCGACGACCGCGACCACGCCGATCACCAGCCAGGCCAGCAGCAGCGGGATCAGCGGGATGCCGAGACGTCGCAGCCGGGTGCGCAGCCACTGCCCGTAGCTGAGGTCCTTGCGCCGCGCCGAGCGCCACGACAGCGCGTTGGAGTAGCCGCCCACCAGGAAGAAGATCGGCATCACCTGGAACAGCCAGGTGAGCGGATGGGTCCAGCGGGCCCCGTCGAGCACGCCGTGCGGCTGGATGCCGCCGTCGGCGTCGACCGCGATGATCGTCCAGTGCCCGATCACCACCACCGTGATCGCGGCGGCGCGGAGGAAGTCCACCACGCGGTTGCGGCTGGCCGGCGTCGCGGCGTCCACCCGTGCGGCGCGGCTCAGGCGCGTGCTCGTCATCGCAGCTCTCCCTCCCAAGCTGTCCCCCGGCCCCGCTGGTCGCACCGGAACCGGTGGTCGCTGGCGACGACGCCGCAGGAAGTGGCGTCAATCTACCTGAGCGGCGCAGGGCGCAAGGTTCGACGGGCCGGGCACGGCGCTGTGCGCATGAGTGCTTCCGGGCCGACGGGTGGTCTGCAAGGCTCGGCGCATGACCGGACACCATGAGCACTCCCCCGCGCACCAGCACACCGCCTCGCACGAGCACGCCGCCGCGGATCCGACCCTCTCCCCCGCCGAGCACTGGGAGCAGCGCTATGCCGGCCAGGCGTCGGTGTGGTCAGGCCGCGTCAACGCCACGCTCGCGCAGGTCGTGGCCGAGTTCCCGCGCGGCATGGCGATCGACCTCGGCTGCGGGGAGGGCGGGGACGTGCTGTGGCTCGCCGAGCAGGGCTGGCAGGCGCACGGCCTGGACATCTCCACCACGGCCGTCGGCCGGGCGCGGGCCGAGGCCGCCGCACGGGGCCTCGAGGGTGCCACATTCTCCGCGACGGACCTCAGCACGTGGCGGCCGGAGCCGGGCACGGTCGATCTGGTGACTGCCTCGTTCTTCCAGTCCGAGGTGGCGCTGGACCGGGTGGAGATCCTGCGCCGGGCCGCGACGGCAGTGCGACCGGGCGGACACCTCGTGACCATCTCCCACGCGGCCCCGCCCTCCTGGGCGGATCATCACCCCGCACGCATGATCGACGTGCATGCCGAGGCGGAACAGCTCGCGCAGCCCGAGGAGGACTGGGTGGTGGAGGTCGCGGAAGAGCAGCCTCGTGAGGCCACGGGCCCGGACGGGCACGCCGGCGAGCACCTCGATGCGGTGCTGGTGCTGCGCCGGCGGTGAGTGCCCAGCCCTGACTGCCGGATCTCTTCACGCATGGCGCGCGGCAGGCGTGAGCCGCCACCCGGGGAGCAGAGCCTCGGGGCGCTGGGCCGCCGAGAGTCGGAGACGACGGGCCCGACACCCGGTCCGACACACCCGACACCCGACATCTGCCGCCCGACGCCCGACGCCCGAGGCTCAGAGGCTCAGAGGCTCAGAGGCTCACCAGGGTGACCGCCACGAAGGTGAGCACGAGCGAGAGGGAGACGCCGAGGATGCTGCGCCAGGTGGGGCGCTGGTCGCCGGCGTCGGCAGTCGGAGAGACCACCGGAATCTGGCTCGTCTCGGCGACGGCCTGCAACTCGTGGCCGACGGTGACGTCGTGACGCGAATCCATACGGGGGTCCCTCCTTCTGGTGTGTGGTGGGAGCACATCGCAGAGGCCTGTCAACTGCCTGTGGGCATGGCGAACCCTCCCGCCATTAATGTGCTCACGACAAGAGTAAGGCCGCAGGCAGGCCCCCGAAAAGGGGTTCCGGACGCAGGTCGCCCGAATCACACGGATCGCCCTGTTCCGCGCCGCTTCTCCGTGCCTCGCCCGGCCGGCCGGGGCGCCTCGTCGCCACACATGCCCGCGCCGCCCAGACCGTCGCGGGTGGTTGCATCCAGTGGCGCTGCGCCAGCCCATCCAGCGCCATACGGCGCGACCTGCTCGCACGGCGCCAGTGGATGCATTGCGGTGCGCTGCCGCGAACCGGCACGGGACCTCGCCTGCCGCGCTCTGCGCCGACCGGACGGCCCCCACCGTCCCGGGCGGCTCTCGCGGCGGCCGATCCCGTGCCCCGTCCGCGCCCCCGGAGGCCCGCGCCCAGCACCCAGCACCCAGCACCCAGCACCCAGCACCCAGCACCCAGCACCTGGAATCTACGGGCCGCTGACCGGGAACGCGATGGGCTGGAGTGCACGGGGAGAACTCCCCGGGGAGGACTCCCCATGCGGACGGGCGGCAGCGATCCCCGCGACGCCCGCCCAGCGACCGGGACCGGTGCCCGTCACCTCCCCCTCCTCCCCCGGCTCCCGCAGCCCGGCCCGGCGCTCTCAACTGTGCACTGTGCACCGATGCCGCGCCGAGGGACCGGTGCAGAGCGCACAGTTGCCGGCTCCAGCGTGCCTCAGCGGATGCCGGTGATGATGTCGTCCACCACCCGCTGAGCGACCTGCTGCACGATCGCTCTCTCCGCGCCGCGCAGCGGGCCATGCAGCACCAGCTCTGCACAGCCGTGCACCGCGGACCAGCACACGAACTCTGCACCGGGGCGGCGCTCCGCGGGCAGCACTCCCGCCTGCACGCACTCGTCGAGCGCCTCGATGAGCAGGCGGAACGGCGGCGGCAGCGGAGGCTGTGCCGCCTCGGCACCGGGCGCGCCGGGGGTGACCCCGCCGAGCGCGGGGCCCGCTGCGTCGACAGCGGGCCCCGGCCCCGGCCGGTCTGCCGCTTGGACCACCTCGCCCGCCGCCGGGGCGTCCTCGCGCAGCGGGCCGAAGAACGCGGTCTCGAACCAGCCCGGCTCATCGACCGCGAAGGCGATGTAGCCCAGCCCCACGCCGCGCAGCCGCTGCAGCGCCCGCTCCTGCTCGGAGGTGCCTCGGAGTGTGCGCATGCGCCTCCGCATGCGCTGCGCCATGCGGTCCTGGATCTGCCGGGCGACCGCGTCCAGCAGGTGGGCGCGCCCGCGGAAGTGCCGGTACGCCGCCGGGGGTGTGACGCCCGCGCGCCGGGTCGCCTCGCGCAGCGACACCCCGCCCGGCCCGTCCGCCCGTGCCATCGCCAGGGCCTCCTCCACCAGGGCGGTGCGCAGGTCACCGTGGTGGTAGGGACGCGATGCGGTCGACACTCTTGACCCTCCGGGCGCTGAAGTCTAGGTTGTCCACACCGAAGTTCATGGTGTTCACATCCACGGTACCCGAGGAGGCACCGATGAGACCCCTGGTGATCACGCAGAACATGACCGCGGACGGCTCGATCGAGATGCTCGACGACTGGTTCGACCCCGCCGACGATCCCTCCGACCAGCACGAGATCCTCTCCCGCGACAGCGCCGCCTGCGACGCCCTGCTGCTGGGGCGGCGCACCTTCGAGGACTTCCGCGGCTACTGGCCGCTGCAGGAGGACGACACCACCGGCATCTCCGCCGAGCTCGACCAGCTGCAGAAGTACGTGGTCAGCTCCACGATGACCGAGCCCGGCTGGCAGCGCTCGAGCATCCTGCCGGGCGATCCCGTGCCCGCCGTGCGCGCGCTGAAGCGGGGCGAGGGCGCGGAGATCTCGCTGACCGGCAGCATCACGCTGTGCCACACCCTCATCGCCGCTGGACTCGTGGACGAGTACCGGATATGGACCGTGCCCTACGTGCAGGGCCGCGGCCGGCGCCTCTTCCCCGACGGCCATCGCGAGCATCTGGTGCTGCGCGAGCACCTCGCCTTCGCCGCCGGAGTCACCTACACCCGCTGGACCGTCACGAAGGACTGACATGACCTCCGCGAACCCTGCCCTCCCACCCGTCACCGATCTCGAGACCTGGCGGCGCGAGCTGGACTCGCTGCGCGTGCGGGAGAAGGCCGCCACCCGCGAGCTCGACGCGATCGCCGCCCAGCGCCGGCGCCTGCCGATGGTCGAGCTGCCCGACTACACCCTCGAGGGGCCGGACGGCCCGGTGCGCCTGGTCGACGTGTTCGACGGCGCCTCGCAGCTGGTCACGTACCACCACATGTGGTCCCCGGGCTCCGAGTGGCAGTGCGGCGGCTGCACCAGCTACACCGCACAGTTCACCCGCACCGACTTCCTGCGCAAGTACGACGCGCGCTTCGTGGTGGTCACCCAGGGCCCGATCGACGAGGCCCTCGCCTACCGCGAGAAGGTGGGCAACCAGATGGAGTGGTACTCCACCGCGGGCAGCGAGTTCGGGGCCGACGTGGGCGCACCGCCCGGCGGCGGCTTCGCGCTGAACGTGTTCCTGCGCGACGGGGAGACGGTGTACCGCACCTGGCACACCGACGGCCGCGGCACCGAGCAGCTCAGCCACACCTTCGCCTTCGTGGACGTGCTCCCCTACGGCCGGCAGGAGGACTGGCAGGACTCCCCCGCCGGCTGGCCGCAGTCGTCCACCTACGACAGGTGGCTGAGCTCCGAGGAGATCGCGGCGCTGTACGGGGCGGGAGCGACGGCATGAACGCCGGGACGGGGCCCGAGACGAGGGCCCACGCGGCGGGCAGCCCCGATTCTGCAGGCCAGAGCTCCTCACCTCCGGGAGCCGGGGTGACGGACGGGGACCGCTACGTCGCCTCGCGCACCGTGGACGCCGCCCCGTCGGCTGTCTTCGCCCTGCTCGCCGACCCGGCCCGACACCACGAGACCGAGCCGACGGACTGGGTGCGCAGCGCGCTCGAGCCGGATCCGGCACCGCTGACGGCCGTGGGTCAGGTGTTCGGGATCGAGATGTTCCACGAGAACGCCGGAGGACGCTACGAGATGCACAATCGCGTGATCACGCTCGACCCCGGGCGCACCATCGCCTGGGAGCCGGGGCAGCACGGGCACGACGGAGAGCTCGGCACCGGCGGCTGGACCTGGCGCTATGACCTCGCGCCCGAGGATGAGCGCACCCGCGTGACCCTCATCTACGACTGGAGCGCCGTGTCGGAGCCGATGCGCGAGCGGTTCGGCCTGCCGCCCGTCCCGCTGAGCTTTCTCGACGAGTCCCTCGCGGCGCTCGAGAAGGCCGTGACGGCGGGGCCGCGCCCCGTGGCGTGACCGTGGCGTGACGCGGCGGCGCCGCTCCTTCACGTCATCCGATCCCGGCATCGCGCCGCGTCAGCCGAGAAGCGAGCAGCGGGAACACGAGCACCGTGATCGCGCCGGCCATGACCATGGCGGAGGCGGTGGTGACCGTGATCAGGCCCGAACCTGCGGCGATCTGCGTGACGGCCACGATGATCGGCAGGCCGGTCGCGGAGTAGAGACCCAGCGCCGCCTTCTCCCGCACGGAGGTCAGCTCCGAGCCGGTGGTCGTCCACAGCTCGCGGCACAGCACAGGCAGGCCCCGCACCAGGAGGATCATCGCCACGAATCCCGCCAACAGCGGCCACACCCCGAGCACGGCAGCCACGTCGATGCTCATCCCGCTGGTCAGGAAGAAGACAGGGATGAGCAGCGAGAAGCCGAGCACCTCCACTTTGTGCATGATCTCTCCGGCATGCTCCGGGGCGGCACCGCGCAGCGCTGCGTGCAGCAGGAGCCCAGCCGCGAAGGCCCCCAGCGCCACATCGAGCTCGAGTGCCGCGGTGAGCAGCATCAGCGTGATCAGGATCCACACCGTGACGCGCATCGTGGTCTGCATCGTCGAGTTCGAAGCGGCCGTGAATGCGCGGCCCAGCAGCGGCACGCGACGGAAGATCCGGGCCGGTACGGCGACAGTCACCACCGCCAGCACCGCGAACAGCACCAGCACCGCGGCCGCCTGCGCCGTGGCCCGCGTGGTCAGCAGCAGGGACATCGCGAGCACGGGCAGCAGCTCGCCGTACGCGCCGTGGAGCATCGTGGCCCTGCCCAGCGGCGCAGCGAGCACGCCCGAATCCTTGAGGATCGGAAGCAGCGTCCCGAGCGCCGTGGAGGTCGCGGCGATGCCGAGCACGGCGGCGACCTTCCAGTCCCCGCCGGCCACGAGCAGCCCTGCCCCCACACCGAGCCCGGCGCACAGCAGCCATGTCAACGCGGCGCTGCGACCGGCGCGGCTTCGCATGTCCGCGGTGTTCACCTCGAAACCCGCCAGGAGGAACAGGAATCCCAGCCCCAGCTCGCGCAGGAAGGCGACGGCCTCGGTGCTCTCGGCCAGCCCCAAGGTGTGTGGGCCGATCACGATGCCGAGAACCAGCAGCCAGACCACGTCCGGGATGGTGCGGCGCGTCAGCAGCGCCAGGACGGTCGCGAACACCCCCGCCAGGGCGATCCACCACATCGACACCAGGTTCTCGACGAGGAGCGCGGACTCGTGCATGGACGAAGGCTACGCGACCGGTGACGCCGCGGCGTCGTCGGGCTCAGTGCTTGCCGGCGTCGGAACGGAGCGCGAAGGTGCCCTGGGCGCGGCGCCGGCCCTGGACGGGGTGGTCGGGCACCACCGCGTCGAGGAAGCGGTAGCCGCTGCGGGTGTAGGCGGCGCGCAGGTCTCCCCCGTCGGCCGCGGCGCTGAGCGACCGCCACCAGTCGGTGATGTCGCCCCAGCCGGGTGCGGCGAGCGAGCCGCCGAACTGCTGCACGGCCAGCGCCGAGCACAGCGAGCCGAAGCGGAGCCGCTCCTCGAGCGGCCACGACGCCAGGGTGCCCAGCACCATCGCCGCCGCGAACACGTCCCCCGCGCCGGTGGTGTCGATCGCAGTGACCGGGACGGCCGGGCAGAACGCCTCCTCCCCGGTGGAGCCGTCGATCGCGTAGGAGCCGTCGGCCCCATCGGTGACCACGGCGAGCGGCACCATCTCGGCGAGCGCTCGCACCGCCCGGTCCGGGGTGTCGGTGCGGGTGTACGCCATCGCCTCGAGCGCGTTCGGGGTGAAGGCGTGGCAGTGGACCAGCGGCGCGAGGTCCGCGATGTTCCAGCGCTCGGTGGCATCGAAGCCGATGTCTGCGAAGATCAGCGACCCGCGCTGGGCGAGCTGCGCCCACCAGGAGGTCTCCCCCGCCAGGTCCACCACGGCGGCTCGGGCGTCGGGCGCGCCGGCGATGAGGGTGGAGAGCGGCTCGGGCAGGTCGTGGCCGTGGGTGGCCATGGCCCGGTCGCCCTCCGCGGCGATGGAGACGGTGAGGGCGGAGTGGAAGTCGGTGAAGCGGCGCGAGGCCGACAGGTCGATTCCCTCCTCGTGCGCCATGGTGTGCCACATCCAGTCGGCGTAGGCGTCGTCCCCGAAGCCGGCCACCAGCCCGGTGCGCAGGCCGAGGCGGGCGGCGGCGGTGGCGAGGTTGGCGATCCCGCCGGGGCTCGAGCCCATGCCCTTGGACCACAGCTCCTCGCCGGGACGGGGCAGGCGGTCCATGCCGGTGAAGACGATGTCGAAGAAGACGGTGCCGGAGAGCAGCACGTCCAGCGGCGGATCCGCGGCGGCGCGCTGGGCGGCCAGCGGGTCCCAGTCCTGGCACTCGGCGGCCTCCGGCGGCGCGGGGGTCGAGGCGCCGGCGGGCTGCTCCCCGCGCGGGACGGCCGGGGCGGCGTCGCCCGGAGTCGCTGCGTCGCGGGCCGGGGCCGAGGCATCGGCGGACTGAGTGGCGGCGTCGGGCTGGACGGTGGGGTCGTCGGGCCGACGGGCGGGGTCGTCGGGCTGGGTGGGGTCGTCGGGCTGGGCGGGGTCGTCGGGCTGGGTGGGGTCGGTGGGCCGGTCGGTCATCACTTGGCGACTCCTTCGAGCATTCCGCGGATGAAGTGGCGTTGAAGGAACAGGAACAGGATCACGGTGGGCAGCGCGACGATCACGGCGCCCGCGGCCAGCAGCGCGGTCTCGGAGGTGTACTGGCCCTGGAAGTTCGCCAGCCCCAGCGGGGCGGTGCGCAGCCTCCCGCCCGGCGCCATGATCAGCGCGATGAGGAACTCGTTCCAGGTCCACATGAACACCAGCACCACCATGGTGACGATCGCGGGGCGGGAGGCGGGCACGAGGATCCGCAGCAGCGCCTGCAGCGGGCCCGCGCCGTCGAGCGCGGCGGCCTCGAGGAGGCTCGTGGGCGTGGCGCGGAACTGCGCCCGCAGCCAGAACGTGCCGAAGGCGATCGACTGCGCCACCTGCGGCATCGCGATCGCGAGATAGGTGTCGGTCAGGCCCAGCGTGCGCAGGTCGAAGAACAGCGGGATGATCGTCGCCTCGGCCGGGATCATCAGCCCCAGCAGGAACAGGTAGAACAGCGCCGTCGAGCCCCGGAAGCGCATGGTGCCGAAGGCATAGCCGGCGAGGATCGCGAGCGTCGTGGCGAGCGAGACCACGATCGCGGCGACCACGAGCGAGTTGCCGAGCGTCCGGCCGAAGCCGCCGACCGTCCAGGCGCGGGCGAAGTTCTCCAGGTGCAGCCCGCCGCTCTGCCCCAGCGGTGCGGAGACGGAGGCGGCCAGGATCGTGAGCACCGGGGCGAGCGCGAAGGCGGCGAAGCCCAGCAGGAGCACGTAGTTCATCGTCGTCTCGGCGCGGGAGACCCTCATGACTGCCGCTCCCCGATCCGGGTCACGCCCACGTTGATCACGAAGATCAGCGCCGTGAGCACGATCGCGACCGCGGAGGCGGAGCCGACGGCGCGCAGCTCGAACGCCCGGAAGTACACCTCGAAGCTGGGCACGGTGGTGGTGTTGCCGGGCCCGCCGGAGGTGGTCATGTAGACCAGGTCGAAGGTCTTCAGCGCGGCGATGATGGTCAGCACCAGGGAGACGGTGATCTCGCCGCGCACCGAGGGCAGCGTGATCGCGAAGAACTCCCGCACCGCACCGGCACCGTCCAGCCGCGCCGCCTCGTACAGCTCGCCGGGGATGCGGCTCATGCCGGACAGGAGCAGCAGCATCACCAGCCCCATCTGCACCCACGTGCCGATGAAGCCCACCGCCGCGAGCGCCGTGGACGGGTCGCCGAGCCAGCCGCGGGTGAGGGCGCCGAGGCCGAGGGTGCGCAGCGCCTCGTTCAGCAGGCCGCTGGGCGCATAGATCTGCCGCCACGCCACCGCGACCACCACCAGGGCGATCACCTGCGGCAGGAAGATCACGGTGCGGAAGAAGCCCAGCCCGCGCACCTGCCCGCGCCGCAGGATCGCCGCGAGCACCAGCCCCACCACCAGCGGGATCACCGCGTAGAAGACGATCAGCACCAGGGCGTTGCCGATCGCGGCCCGGAAATCGGCGTCGCCGGCCAGGTCGAGGTAGTTGCGCAGGCCCACGAAGGTGGAGGAGCCGAACCCCTTCCACTCGAACAGGGAGAACTGCGCCGCCCGCCCCAGCGGGTACAGCGCGAACGCGCCGTAGACCAGGAGCGCGGGCAGGATGAACAGGTACGGCGTGGCCGCCGAGCGGGCCACCGCCGAGGGCCGGTGGGGATGCCCGCGGCCCCCGCGGCGGCGCGGGGTGCTCGCCGGGCCCGGCTGGGCGCCGCCACCGCTGTCCCGTCCGAACGTCATCGAGGTCAGGACTCCTCGGTGAATGCGCCGTAGTCCTCCTGCAGGGCCTCGGCGGCGGCGGACGGATCGGACTGCCCGCCGATGACCTCCTGCAGGGTCGCGCCCGCGGTGTCGGCGAAGGAGGGGGTGGCGTAGTCGAGGTAGGGCAGCAGGGTGCCCTCGGTGGAGACGGCGTCGAAGGCCTCGTAGATGTCCTTGTTCACGCCCGAGTCCGGGGCGAGCTCGGCGGTGCGGTTCACCGGCATGCCGCCGTTCTCGGCGATCATCGCCATCGCGTCGTCGCTGGTGATGAAGTCGATGAAGGCGGCGGCCGCGGCGGGGTTCTCCGCAGCGGCGGGGATGGAGAAGGGGATGCCGGTGCCGCCGGTGGTCGCGACCGTCCCGTCGGCCCCCGCGGGCGGGGCCATGAACCGCAGGTCCTCGCCCATCACGGCCTCCATGTCCGGGCCCAGCCAGGAGCCGCCGATGAGCAGCACGCCGGTGCCGTCGGCGAACATCGGCCAGGCGTCGTCGTAGGCGAGGCCGTTCGGGGAGTCGCCGAGCGCGCCGCTGCTGCCCCACTCGGCCAGCTGGGTGAGCGCGGCGATGTTCTCCTCGCTGGTCCAGTCCGCGCCGGCGTTGCCCATGCCGAGGGTCACGATGGTCTCGGCGTCCACGAAGTGGGCCTGCAGCGGCCCGAACACGTGCAGCGCCGGCCACTGGTCGAGGTTGCCCAGCATGATCGGCTGCTCCCCGCCCTCGGCCGCGGCCTCGACGAGCGAGAACAGCTCGTCCCAGCTGGTCGGCGCCTCGAGGCCGAGCGCGTCGAGCTTCGATGCCGAGTAGTAGATGCCGCACACCTCGCCCGTCTGGGCCAGGCCGTAGAGCGAGCCCTCGCCGAAGGTGACGCCGTCGCTCGAGTAGCTCATCTTGCTCAGCACGCTGGGGGCGAAGCGGTCGTTCCATCCGTATGCCTCGGCGTAGCCGCTGAGGTCGGTGAGCAGGCCGTCGGCCACGAAGGCGCCCATGTCGCCGCGGGCGTTGTTGACCTGCAGCACGTCCGGCACGTCGTTGCCGGACAGCGCCAGGCCGGTCTGCTGCTGGAGGTCGTCGAAGGACTGCGAGCTGCGGTCGATGGTGATGTTCGGGTGCTCGCTCTGGAAGGCGTCGATCAGCGCCTCGATCGCGTCGTTCTGCGCGCCGCGCACCTCCTGGTCCCACACCGTGAGGGTGATGTCGCCGAGGGCGTCGATGTCGGTGTCGACCTCGTCGGCGGCGGGGGCGGGCGCCTCGCCGGCATCCTCCGAGCCGGGGGCGCAGGCGGCCAGGAGGCCGAGGCCGCCCAGCGCAGCAGTGGTGCCGAGGAAATTCCGTCGTCGCATCATGTCCTCCTGAGGTGGGCGGCGCCGCCCGCACCCGCGCGGGCGAGATCGCTTCCGGCGACCGCCGCCGGCCGATCCCCCATGATCTCACCTGGGCGGTGCTACCGTGACGGCGCCATGAAGCTCACCATCCTGGGCGGCGGCGGGTTCCGCGTCCCGCTCGTGTACGAGGCGGTCGCCACCGCCGCCACCGGCCTCACCGTCGACGAGGTCGCGCTGCACGATGTCGACCCCGTCCGCCTGCGCACCATCACCGCGGTGATCGAGGGTCTCGCCGAGCGGCTGCGCGCCGAGGGCCACGGGGCGACGCTGCCGCGGCTGACCGCCACCGCCGATCTGCGCGAGGCCGTCACCGGGGCGGACTTCGTGTTCTCCGCGGTGCGGGTGGGCGGCGCCGAGGCCCGCACGGTCGACGAGCGGGTCGCGCTGGGGCTGGGCCTGCTGGGCCAGGAGACGATCGGGCCGGGCGGTCTCGCCTACGCACTGCGCACGATCCCGGTCGCGCTCGAGATCGCGCGGATGGTCGCCGAGGTCGCGCCGAGCGCATGGGTCATCAACTTCACGAACCCCGCCGGGATCGTCACCGAGGCGATGCGCACCGTGCTCGGCGACCGCGCGGTGGGCATCTGCGACACCCCGATCGGGCTGGTGCGCCGCGTGGGCCGCCTGCTGGACGTGGACCTCGTGGCCGGCGAGCGCGAGGCCCGCATCGACTACGTGGGCCTGAACCATCTGGGCTGGCTGCGGTCCGTGACGGTCGACGGCGCCGAGCGCCTGCCCGGCCTGCTGGCCGACGACGCCGCCCTCGAGCAGATCGAGGAGGCGCGGCTGGTCGGGAAGGACTGGGTGCGGGCCGACGGCGCGCTGCCGAACGAGTACCTCTTCTACTACCTGCACACCGACGACGCGATCGCGCGGATCACCGCCTCCGCCACCACGCGCGGGGAGTTCCTCGCGAAGCAGCAGGGCGACTTCTACCTCGCCGCCGCCGAGGCCGCCGGCACCGGGGCCGACGCCGATGCGGGCAGGGACGCGGGCGCGGGCCCGGGATCCTGCTGCGCCTCGCCGCTGCAGCTGTGGCGCGAGACGCTGCACGAGCGGGAGGCGACCTACATGGCCGAGTCCCGGGACGAGGAGCGGCGGCAGGAGGACATCGCCGGTGGCGGCTACCAGGAGGTGGCGCTGCGGCTCATGACCGCGCTGGCCACCGGACGCTCCGAGCGGATGATCCTCGACGTGGGCAACAGCCCCGCCGGCGGCACGGGCGCGCCGTCCGAGCGGATCGTCCCCGACCTGCCGGCGGATGCGGTGATCGAGGTGCTGTGCCTCGTGGACGGGGACGGCGTGCATCCGCAGCCGGTGGCCCCGGTGGAGCTGGGCCGGCTGGGGATGATGGCCTCCCTGCGGGCCGCCGAGCGGAAGATCCTCGAGGCTGCCATGACCGGTTCGCGGGAGGCGGCCTGGCAGGGCTTCGCGACGCATCCCCTGGTCAGCTCCCCCGCGCTCGGGCAGGAGCTGCTCGAGGGGTACATCGCCGGCCATCCGCAGATCGCCGCCCTGCTCGCGGAGGGCTGAGCCGCGCTGTTCGGGACGGGACCAGCCCGCACCGTGCCAGACGGACCGGCCCGCGCCGTGCGAGACGGGCTGACCCGCGCCCCCGCCGAGCGGTGCGGGACGGTCTGCTCGCGCGCCGGCTGCGGGCTCAGAACCCGGGGTTCGCGGGGTCCGCGCCGATGCGGCCGTCGGGGCGGTCCAGGGCGTTGATCTTCTCGACCTCCTGGGCGGTGAGCTCGAGATCGGCGGCGGCGACGTTCGAGACGATCCGGGCGGGGGTGACCGTCTTGGGGATCACCACGTTGCCGATCGCCAGGTGCCAGGCGATGATCACCTGGCCCGCGTCCACGCCGTGCGCCTCGGCGATCTCCGTGATCACCGGGTTCTGCAGGATGTCGCCGCCCTGGCCCAGCGGGGACCAGGCCTCGGTGAGGATGCCCTGCTCGGCGTGGTACTCCCGCAGCGCGCGCTGCTGGAAGTCGGGGTGCAGCTCGATCTGGTGCATCACCGGCACCACGCCGGTCTCGGCGATGATCTCCTCGAGCTGCTCGCGCGGGAAGTTGGAGACGCCGATGGACTTCGCCTTCCCCTCCTTCTGCAGCTCGATGAGCGCCTTCCAGGACTCGAGGTACTTCCCGCGCTGCGGGCTCGCCCAGTGGATGAGGTAGAGATCCACGTAGTCCATGTCGAGCTTCGCGAGCGAGGTCTCCAGCGCCTCCTTCGCGGAGTCGAAGCCCTGGTCGCCGTTGGCGAGCTTGGTGGTGATGAACAGGTCCTCGCGGGGGATGCCGGCGTTCTTCACGGCGCGACCCACCCCGCCCTCGTTCTGATAGCCGGCGGCGGTGTCGATGTGCCGGTAGCCGGCCAGGATCGCCTGGGCGACGACGTCGGCGGCGACATCGTCCTCGACCTGCCACACGCCGTAGCCGAGCTGCGGGACGGCGGCGCCGTCGTGGAAGGGGACAGAGGGAACAGTCATGAGAAGCCTCCTCGGCACGCGGTGCGCGCGTGCACATCGAACTGCGGTGCATCGGGTATGCGTTTGCCCACCAGCCTATGAGGTGGCGTCGCCCACCGACAGTCCTCGTCCAGCTGGTCGGCCCGGGCGGCGCCGGCGGGGATCGTGACAGGCTTCCCCACGACGACCTCTGCGGTGGCGCCGCGGGCCCCATCCCTTCCCCACGAGACGAGCGTGACCTGTGACCCTGAGCCTGGCTCTGACCCTCATCGGCCTGGTGCTGACCTGCGCGGTCATCCAGCGGGTGGCCGGGATGGGGCTCGGGATCGTGTTCGCGCCCTATGCCGTGGTGCTCATCGGCGCGCACGAGGGGATCATGCTCGCGAACTTCCTCGGCGGCCTGGTGCCGATCGTGATGCTGCCGCGGATCTGGTCGCAGATCGAATGGGACAAGGTGCTGTGGCTGGGACTGCCCGCGATCGCGGTGATGCCGGGCGCGGCCTGGCTCTCCTCGGTCTCGCCGCCCGCCCCGCTGTACCTGGTGGTCGCGTCGCTGGTGCTGCTGAGCCTGGTGATCTCGGTGCTGCTGGCCCGCGTGGACACCACCGTGGACGGGCGCTCCCCGCAGGTGGTCACCGGCGTGGGCATCGGGCTGGGCACGGTGCTCGGCGGCGTCGGCGGACCGGCGGCCACGGTCTACGCGGTGCTCTCGCGCTGGCCGGCGCTGCCGATGGTCGCGACGCTGCAGCCGCTGTGGATCCTCGTCTCCGCGGTGTCCTTCGGCTCGAAGTGGGCGTGGGACGACGG
The DNA here is from genome assembly GCA_000023405.1 of Brachybacterium faecium DSM 4810. Classification (NCBI taxonomy): domain Bacteria; kingdom Bacillati; phylum Actinomycetota; class Actinomycetes; order Micrococcales; family Dermabacteraceae; genus Brachybacterium; species Brachybacterium faecium. The sequence goes on along the minus strand of CP001643.1, from coordinate 86,200 downwards.
CCAGCTGCCGGACCTGCCGGGATGGGTGTGGCTGGCGATGATCGCCTCGGTCGTCATCTCGGTGTGGCTCGGCGAGCTGCTGCAGAAGCGGCTGCGGGAACACGGCATCCAGCGCCTGGTGATCGTGCTGGGCTTCCTCGGCGCGCTGCTGTCGCTGGCCACCGGGCTGCGGCTGCTGCTGGGCTGACGCCGCCCGGCACCCTCAGCCCTGCGGCACCCTCAGCCCTGCGCGGCGGCGCAGCATCACGACCAGTCCGGCGCCGCCCGCCGCGGGTTACTGGCGGGTTATGAGTCGTACAGAACCACAGTTGGCTCCCACGAGCTCATAACCCGCCCCGGGCCGGCGCACGGCCCCCCGGCCAGACACCGCACGGCCCCGCCCCGGGCCACCGCACGGCCCCGTCCCCGCCAGACACTGCACGGCCCCGTCTCTGCCCGGTCGCCGTCGCGTCGCGCTCACGCCGGAGGCGTGGTCAGCCGCGGCGCGGGAGGGTCACCACCGACACCTCGGCATCCGGCGCACCCGGGTGCAGCGTGAGGCGGTCTCCGTCGAGCGCTGCGCGGGGTGCGCCGGGCTCGCCCGTCCCGTCGGCCCTCTTGGACGTCCCGGGCCCGTCGGCCCCGGCGCTCTCTCCCGGCACGTCGGCGATCTCGCGCACCGCGGCGCCGACCTGCGGATCGAGCGTCACCGGCCCGGCGGCGGGGTCGAGCAGCAGCGCATGCAGCACCTCCCGACCATCGGCCCCTTCCCCGAGGGTGAAGCGCACGCCCGTCGGCGGAGTGCGCACCGCCTCGTGGAACCAGGGGCGGGTGCCGTAGAGCGCCATGCCGTGCGCGGAGAGCCACCGCCCGAGCTGTTCGAGCGCCGCGGCCTGCAGCGGCGGGATCGATCCGTCGGCGCGGGGGCCGACGTTGATGAGCAGGTTCCCGTTCTTGGAGACCACGTCGACCAGCAGCCGGATCAGCGCGGAGCCGTCCAGGGCGTGCTCGGCGGATTCGTCGGCGTTGTAGCCGAAGGAGAGGCCGAGCCCGCGGGTGGATTCGAACACCTCGTCCTGCACCTCGGTGATGTCCTGGTACTCGCGGGTGAGCACGCCGTGCGCGGGCACTCCCCAGCGGTCGTTGACCATGCCGTGCGGCACGGCGGCGAGGTAGTCGCGCAGCAGCTGCTGCAGCGAGCTCGGGCCGTCGTACTTGCCCGCGTCGGGCCAGTCGATGTCGTTCCACAGGATGTCGGGGCTGAAGCCGTCGATCAGCTCGCGCAGCTGGGCGGCGGCGAAATCCGCGAAGGCGGGGTCGTTGCGGCGCAGCGCGAACAGCTCGTGGTTCGAGGTCAGCGGCGGGAAGTCGGAGACGTGCCAGTCGTGGGCGCCGGAGTAGTACAGCCCCAGGCGCAGGCCCTCCGCGCGAACGGCCTCGGCGAACTCGGCGAGCAGGTCCCGGCCGGGGCCGCGGCGGGCGGCGGTGAAGGGGGTGGTGGCGCTGTCCCAGAGGCAGAAGCCGTCATGGTGCTTCGTGGTGGGCACGACGTAGCGGGCGCCGGCGCGGGCGGCGAGGCCGGCGATCCCGCGCGCCGCGTCCTCGGCGGGGTGCCAGTCGTCGGCGAAGTCCTCGTAGGAGTGGCCGAGGCCGTAGATCTCCTCGTGGCGGGCCTTCGTGGGACCGTCCAGGCGCACGGTGTTCGCATACCACTCGGCGTACTGGTGGCGCGCGTAGGCGGTCTCGGCGGTCACGTCGCTGCGATCGAGCACATCAGCCCAGGCGGGCACCGAGTACAGGCCCCAGTGCACGAACATCCCGAGCTTCGCGTCGCGGTACCACTCGGGCACCGCGAGATCGGGATAGGCGGTGGCGGGCGCGGCGTCCGCCGGGCCATGGCGGTCGTCGAAGCTGATCATCGGTGGCTCCCTCTCCGGGAGGGGCGGACGGGCGCCCACACCTCTCCCCAAACATCCTATGAGTTACCGTACCGTGACGGCCTTCACTTCTGCACGTGGCACACAACCGCTGACGACGAGGGGTGCATCGTACGCACCGCCCTGCGAGACACCACCACTCATCGGACGACACGCAGGAAACGGCCCGGCACCGCACCGCACTTCTCAGAAAGGTCGGCATGACCACCCCACTCCCCCGCATCGGCATCGCCGGTATCGCCATCGAGTCCTCGACCTTCACCCCCTACCGCTCGGGCGAGAAGGACTTCGAGGTGCGTCGCGGCACCGCCGAGATCCTGGACCGCTACCCCTTCGACGTGCCGGCGGCCGAGTACGTGGGCGTGCTCCACGCGCGCGCCCTGCCCGGCGGGCAGCTCGACCGCGAGGCGTACGAGGGCTGGAAGGCGGAGATCGTGGCCGGCCTCCGCGCCGCCGTCGAGGACGCCCCGCTGGACGGCTTCTTCTTCGACATCCACGGCGCGATGAGCGTGGTGGACCTGGATGACGCCGAGGGCGACCTGATCACCGCGATCCGCTCCGCGATCGGTGCGCAGACCGTGGTGGGCACCGCCATGGACCTGCACGGCAACGTCTCCGAGACCCTGTTCGAGGCCTGCGACCTGCTGACCTGCTACCGCCACGCCCCGCACATCGACGCCTGGGAGACCCGCGAGCGCGGCATGCGGGACCTGGCCGAGACGGCGGCCCGGGTGCGCGACGGCGGCCCGCGCCCCCACAAGGCGCTCGTGCACGTGCCGATCCTGCTGCCCGGCGAGAAGACCTCCACCCGCATCGAGCCGGCCAAGTCGCTGTACGCCCGGATCCCGGAGCTCACCGAGCGCGACGGCGTCACCGATGTGTCGTACTGGATCGGTTTCGCCTGGGCGGACCAGCCGCGCTGCAAGGCCGCGATCGTCGCCTTCGGGGACGCGGCCGAGGCGGTCGAGGCCGCGGCCCTCGAGCTCGCCACCGCCGTGTGGGAGAAGCGGCACGAGTTCGAGTTCGTCGCCCCGACGGGCACCTTCGAACAGTGCCTCGACCAGGCAGTCGCCTCGACCGCCCGGCCCTTCTGGATCTCCGACTCCGGGGACAACCCCGGGGCCGGCGGCGCCGACGACACCACCTACGCCCTGGCCCGCCTCGCCGCGCGCGAGGAGATCCGCTCCGGCGCGGTGAGCGCGCTGATGGTCTCCCTGGTGGACCCGGCCACGACCGACGCCGCCTGGGAAGCCGGCGCGGGCGGGCGGCTCGAGGTCGAGGTGGGAGCGCGGATCGACACCCGCGAACCCGGGCCGGTGCCGCTGGCCGTCGAGGTGGCGGCGCTGGACGAGTCGGGGCCGACGGGACGCGCGGCCGCGCTGCGCGTGCTCGCCGCCGACACGTCGGGCGACCTCGCCTCCGCCCGGCCGACGGGCCTGACGGTGGTGGTCACCGGGCGCCGCTCGCAATGGGCGCGCCACGAGATGTTCGAACGCCTGGGGCTGTCGATGACCGGCTTCGACGTGGTCACCGTGAAGATGGGCTACCTCGAGCCGGACCAGTACGAGGCCGCCGCCGACTGGCTGCTCGCTCTCACGCCCGGCGGCGTGGACCAGGACCTGCTGCGCCTGGGCCACTCCTGCATCGACCGGCCGATGATCCCCTTCGACGCGGAGATCCCCGCGCCGGGCGCGGGCGATGTATTCACCGGGGGCGGCTCTCCGCGGTGACCCCGCGATAGCCCTTCATCGTCTACCAGTCGCTCCCACGACGGGGTGGCCCTCACCCTCCGGTGCAGACGCCGAACACGGCGCATCGTAGGGTCGAGGGATGGAGTGGATCTTCAGCGCCGTCGGGGGACTGGCGAGGGCGGTTCCCGAGATCGGCAAGCTCATCGTGCTCGGGCTGCTTCTCGCACTGATGCTGCGGATCGTGTGGTTCATGGTCGGCATCTGGGCCCCGTTGCATGCCCGTCCTGCCCTCAGAAAGGTCCGGGGGTGGTTCGCTCCTCTCGGGCCGCTCGCCCAGATCCTGCTGTGCGTCACGACCGTCCTCGCCACCGCCCTGATCCTCAGAGTCCCGAAGGCGGGCCCGTGGGCCTCGGTCATGACGGAGGACCATGGCGCCGGCCTGTCCAGATCCATGCTCGCAGGGGCAGCAGCGTTGCTCGTGCTGCTCACGTTCGCCGGCTCCCGGGCGAGATGGGCGGAGGAGGACGCGCGCGACGACGGCGCGACGTATATGGGGCAGGTGCTGGCCACGTATCGGTTCCTGAACTCGCCGTGGACATCGCTGACCCGTCAGCGTGCCTTCCAAGCTCTGGTGATCACGCTCTTCGTCGTGCCCCTCCTACTCACGGTCGTCCCCGCAGGGCCCTCGATCCCCTGGACCGCTCTCCTCGCCGAGAGGGCGGTGTCTGCGGAGGATCTCCTCACCGCGCTGTGGTGCGCGGCCTTCGCCCTGGTCGGCAGCACCCTGATCATGCACCTGGCGTCGAGTCTTCGAGTCTCGATGCCGAACACGACGTTCGTGCAGCACCAGATCCGGTGGGACCTCGAGGAGGAGAGCCGGGCGGACTGGAACGATCTGCTGCGCGCCAGCGCGGCGAAGGATCCCCCTCTCCGAATCCTCCACGAGTGGACCCAGCATCATCTCAGCGCCGCACGGGCACTCCCGATCGCGGAGAGAGCGGGATATCTTCGCGCCACCGTGTGCCAGGGCGAGCTGCTCGATATCGCGGAGCGCCACCTCTCGCGAGCGGTTCGCAAGCTCGAGCGCGCCGACCGAGCAGATCCGGCGAACCCCGGTGTTCGCGTGGGCGGCAGCCTGCACACGGTGTGGCGCACGTGGCCACAGGCCCTGAAGGTGACGCGCCGCAGACGCCGTGCCGGAGAGATCGTCGACGCGTTCAGCCGGGCGCACCGCGCACTGATCGACGCGTTCACCGACGCTCTCACCGCTCGCACAGACGATGAGGACCTTCTCGACGGTGACACCGCAGCCACCGCGGAACTCCTCAGCCGCGGCGTGGTCCTCTCCGGGCAGCAGATCGACGCCGCACACACGAAGCTCACCGGCATCGGAGCATCCGCTCTCGCGGAGTCCCTGCTCACCCCCAGTGCAGGCCTCCCCGACCGCTCCTTCAACCAGGGGCGGCCGTGGCACGATGGCGCGGAGTCCCCGAAGGTTCTCACGATCACGGCCACCGGATTCCGCGACCTCGCCCGCGCCGCCTACTACCCCTGGAAACGCAAGGATTCGCCGACCTCCCTCGGGCTCCCCCTCACAGATCTCGTGGAGGCGGCGCAGCAGATCCAACACCACCCCACGAGGGAGTACGTGCTTGACGAGATCGTCACTGATTTCCTCCGCGGCATCGTCATCGGCGGTTCGCCGGTCGAGGATCCCGGCGCGCTGGAGAAGATCTGGACCCGAGGCCGAGAGAACTCGGCCCACCGCAACGAGCGCTCCACGGCCGAAGAACCCCTCGCGAAGCTCATCGAACGGCGCGCCTTCTCCGTGCTGACGCACAGCGTCGACCTCGCCCCAAAGGCCAGAGAACACCTGTTGGCCCTCCTCACCGGGTGGCGGATCCCCTGTGCACTGCTTCACGCGCTCCTGTACGCGCGCCGCTCCGGCCGGGAGCTCTCGGCGGTTCAGCTCGCGCCCTACGCCACGGCGATGCAGTCTGCGACTCCGCTCAGCCCAGAGGCGCTGGACGACCTCGAGGCGAACGCGCTCGAGATCATCAGGGATCCGGACTACAACACGAGCCACTTCACGAGCGACGCGGGCGTCAGCTGGCTGGTCCGGTCCCTGGGCGAGCGCCTGACTCCCGACCTGTGCATCGAGTTCGCGGGCCGCCGCGAGTCGTTCCAGATCCTGGAGCTGCGCCTCCTCGATCTCGTGCAGTGGCATCTCGTCGCCGGGACGGGTTTCGGCACATCCCTGGACGCCCACGACCCCACGCTCCTGGAACCGGCGGTGCGGGACTCCACCGCTGCTCTGTGGCAATTCAGCAGGAGCTGGGGCACGGTCCACACGCGCCAGGCCCGAGAACTGCGATTCTGGCTGTGCTACGCCGTCGGGCCCGAACCGGAGCACGAGACGTCCTCGCACTACACCTGGGCCGTACGGACACGGCTCGCCGGGCTGAACGAGCACTGACGAACCGTCCGCCGGGACGGCCCCGCGCCGCCACCGGCTCAGGAGTCGACGAGGGTGACCTCGAAGGAGTACCGGGAGGCGCGGTAGACGTGGTAGCCGTACTCGACCACGGTGCCGTCGTTCGCGAAGGACTTGCGCTCCATGGTCAGCAGGGCGGCGCCGAGGGTCTCGTCGAGCAGCTCGGCATGCTCCTCGTCCGCCACGGTGGCGCCGATCCGCTCATGGGCGAGGACGGTGGTGATCCCGGCCTCGCGCAGGCAGGCGTACAGCCCGTTGGCGGCCAGCGCCTCGCGGGTGGGGGCGATCCGCTCGGGGATGGTGTTGCGCATGACGGCCAGCGGCTCGTCATCGGCGTAGCGCACCCGGATCAGGTCCAGCACCTGCTCCCCCGGGGCGAGCTGCAGCCGGTCCACGGCCTCCGGGGAGGGCCGGCCGATCCGGTACTCGATCACCTCGGTGCGGGGCGCCTTCCCGGCGGTGCGCAGGTCGTCGTACAGGGAGGTGAGCGCGACCTGCCGGTTCACCGGCGCCTGGATCACCTGGGTGCCCACGCCGCGCTTGCGCACCAGCATGCCCTTGTCCACGAGCTCCTGGATGCCCTGCCGCACCGTCGGCCGGGACAGGCGCAGACGCTTCGACAGCGCGAGCTCGTTCTCGAGCCGGCTGCCGGGGGTGAGCACGCCGCTGCGGATCGCCTCCTCGATGCCGGTGGCGAGCTGCAGGTACAGCGGGGTCTGGCTGCCACGCTCCACCGTGAGGTCGAGGGTGATCGGGCCGTTGCCGGCCGGGGTGGCGTCAGGGTCCACGGTGATCTCCTTCAGATCGTCCCGCCCGCGAAGGCGGTGCTGCGCGATGGCGGCGGGGCAGATCCGCCTCGCCGCGGATCTGTCCCGAGGATACGGGCAGGCGGATCAGCTCGGACGCTCGAGCAGCTGCACCGGAACCGGCCCGTCGGCCGTGAGGGAGTGCTCGGCGGCCTGGCACACCGCTGCGGCGACGTAGCCGTCCCAGGCGGTCGCGGAGCGGGGTGCGACGAAGGTGCCGTCGGCCACGGCGGCGATCCAGGCCTGGATCTCGAGGCCACCGCCACCTCGGACGTATTCATCCCGGAGCGCCCGATCCCCACCAGCCTCGGGGTGGGCCACAGCGGCTTCGAGGTGGGCGAGGAGCGCGGCCCGGTGCTGAACGAGGACTGGGTCGCGGCGCTGGGCCGGCTGTCGGGCGGGGCGCATGCCACGCTCGAATCCTCGCGGGTGGCGCGCGGCCATCGCAGCGACTACGCGCTGGAGGTGTTCGGCACCGAGGGCTCGGCACGCTGGTCCTTCACCCGAATGAACGAGTTCGAGGTGATGATCGGCAAGGGCGGCACGGAACACGGCTACACCACGGTGCTCGCCGCGCCCGGCCACGGCGACTACGCCCGCTTCCAGCCCGGCCCCGGCATCCCGATGAGCTTCAACGACCTCAAGACCATCGAGGCCGCGGCGTTCCTCTCCGACGTCACCCGCGGCACGCACCTCGCACCGAGCGCGGCCGACGGGCTCGCCGCGGCCGAGGTGTGCGAGGCGATCGTCCGCTCCGCCGCGAGCCGGGCCTGGGAGGCCGTCCCGCAGGGCTGACTCCCGGGTGGGGCCGTCCTGCCGTGACAGATCCGGGGCACCCCACTCCCGCACCCGCACCGCACCGCACCGCACCGCACCGCACCGCACTCGAGGTTACCGACGAGTTATGTGCACGCTGCTTCCATCCATGGAAGGGACGCGCTCAAAACCCTGGAGTAACCGTCATGAGGGGCGGGGCCCGGAGCGAAGTGGGCGTAGGCGAGAGCCACGCGGCGTGCGGGGCGTGCGCGCGCTGCGAGGCGACCGGAGCGGAGGCGTGCGGGGGCTGCGGGTGACCGGAGCGGGGGCGTGCGGGCAGCGAATGCCGCAGGCTGTCCTTGCGCGGGTGGGCCCCGCGCTACGCCGCCCGGTCGCTCTCGTGCAGCCGCCGCTCCGGGTCGGGGACGCTCGCGAGCAGGGCTCGGGTGTACTCGTGCCGGGGGTTCCCGAGCACCTGCTGAGCGCTGCCCTGCTCGACGGCCCTCCCCTGGCGCAGCACCGTCACCCGGTCCGCGAGGGAGCCCACCACGGCGAGGTCGTGGCTGATGAACACGCAGGCGAAGCGCGTCGCCTCGATCGCCTCGCGCAGCACGTCGATCACGTGCGCCTGGATGGTGACGTCCAGGGCGCTGGTGGGCTCGTCGGCGATGAGCAGGGCCGGGTCGAGGATCAGGGCGCGGGCGATCGAGACGCGCTGGCGCTGCCCGCCGGAGAGCTCGTGCGGGAGGCGGCTCGCGGAGGAGGCGGGCAGGCGCACCGCCTCGAGAGCCTCCGCGACCCGTCGGCCGATCTCGGCGCGCGAGCTGCGCCCGGCCAGCTGGAGCGGCTCGCCGATGCTCCAGCCCACGGTGCGGCGGGGGTTCAGCGAGGAGGCCGGGTCCTGGAACACCAGGCCCACGCGCGCGTACGCGGCCCGACGCTCCGCGGCCCCCAGCGTGCGCGGATCGACGCCGTCGAGCTCGAGCGTGCGGGCCTGCACAGGCACCAGACCGGCCAGCGCCTTCCCCCAGGTGGACTTCCCGGAGCCGGATTCGCCGACCAGGCCGTGGATCTCGCCGCGGCGGATCTCCATGCCCACGTCATCCAGAGCGAGATGGGCGCCGCCCCGCCGCCGATACTCGACGGAGAGCCCCTCGACGCGCACGACGGGTGGTTCCGCGCCAGGCCCGGCAGACGCCTCCGCGCCGGTCCCGGCGGAACGTCCCACCACGTCGGCCGCGGCGGATGGCTGCGCACCGCCCGCCGCGGAGTCCCGCCCAGGGTCCCGCCCCGAGCCCCGCCCGCCGGTCCTCTCGAGGCTCTCCGACAGCCGCGGCACCGCCGCCAGCAGCTCACGGGTGTAGGGCTCTTCCGGAGCGGAGAGGATCCGACGGAACCCGCCCTGCTCGACCGCGTCGCCGTCCTTGAGCACCACCACGTCGTCCGCGATCTCGCCCACCACGCCCATGTCGTGCGTGATCAGCAGGATCCCGATCTCCCGCTCCTGGACGATCCGCACCAGCAGGTCGAGGATGCCGCGCTGCACGGTGACGTCGAGGGCGGTGGTCGGCTCGTCGGCGATGAGCAGCGCGGGATCCCCGCTCAGGGCCAGTGCGATCACCACGCGCTGCAGCTCGCCGCCCGAGAGCTCGTGCGGGTACGAGCGGGCGGTGCGGGCCGGGTCGGGCAGGCCGACGGATTCCAGCAGCTCACGCGTGCGCCGCCGCACCGCCGTCGCGCCGCGCACGTCCTCGCGCACCGCGAGCACGTCCCGGAACACGGCGGAGACCTTCATGACCGGGGACAGCGACTGCCCCGGCTCCTGGAAGATCATCCCGATCCGCCCGGACCGGATCCGGCGCATCTGCTGCGCGGAGCGGCCCACGAGCTCCTCCCCGTCCAGCCGCGCGCTGCCGTGCACGGCGGCGACGCGCGGCTGCAGGCCGATCGTGGCCAGCGCCGTCATGGACTTGCCGGAGCCGGATTCGCCCACCAGGGCGGTGATGCGGCCGGCCCGCACGGTGAGATCCAGCCCGGTGACCACGGCGCGGCCGCCGATCTCCACGCGCAGGCCGTCGAGGGCGAGCAGCTCGTCGACGCCTGGAGAAGCACTCATGCGTTCAGCGTGACCGTGAGGTAGTTCGGGTAGGCCGGGAACTCGCCGATCACGAAGTTCTCCACGGCGGAGCCGTGGAGGAAGGAGTTCTTCGAGTAGATCAGCGGCACCACGGGGGACTCCTCGAGGATCTGCTGGTCGACGGCGGCCCACTTCGCGTGCGCCTCGTCCGGGTCGACCGTCGAGGAGGCCTCGAGGATCGCGGCGTCCACTTCGGGGTTGTCGTAGCGGGCGAGGTTGTAGTTGCCGCTGCCGATCTGGCTCGAGTCGAACAGCGGGGTGAGGTTCGCGTTCGGGGAGGGGACGTCCGGCTGCCAGGAGCTGAGCACCAGGTCGTAGGCGCTGCCGTCCCCGGCGGTGACCTCGGAGGAGTAGGCGTTGTCGTCCAGCGGCTGGATCGTCACGGTGATCCCGGCGCGGGCCAGGCCCTGCTGGATCGCCTCGGCGGCTCCGGTCTGGTCGTCGGTGATGACCAGGCGCAGGGTCAGGTCCGCGGCGCCCGCCTCCTCGAGCAGCCGGGTGGCCTCCTCGGGGTCGCCCGCCGGCTCGTCGGAGTACAGGGAGTACTCCTCGCGGCCGGCGATGCCGGGGGTGATCAGCGTGGTGGCGTAGTCGCCGGAGATCTCCCCGCCCTTAAAGGTGAGGTAGGCCTGCTTGTCCACGGCGTACTGGATGGCGCGGCGCACGGCGACGTCCTGCAGCGCCTCCGACTCCGTGTTCAGCGCCAGGTACTCGAGCGCGCCCGGCCCCGAGGTGACCAGCCGGTCGCCGACGTTCGGGTCGTTCTGCGCCTGGACCAGCTGGGCGGTGGGCACGAAGCTCGCCAGGAACGCGGTCTGCGAGTCGGCGCGGTCGGCGATGATCGACTGCGCGACGACGCTCGCATCCTGCGCGAGCGCGAACTCGATCTCGTCGGGGCCGCCGGTGCGGGCCTCGTCGGTGGCCGCGTCCCAGTTCTCGTTGCGCACGAGCAGGGCCCGGCTGCCGGGCGCGTAGGAGTCCAGCCGGTACGGGCCGCTGGCCACCGGTGCGGTCGCGTAGGTCTCGGGCTCGCCGGAGTCCTCGGGGACCGGGGCGAAGGCGGGCGTCGAGGCGATCCAGCCGAAGTCGCCGTAGGGGCGGTTGAGGTGGAACACGAGCGTGAGATCGTCCGGGGTCTCGATCGAGTCGAGGTGCTCGCCGGAGAATGGGCCGGAGTAGTCCTGGCCGCCCTCGAGCAGCACCTTGTGGTAGGTCAGCCCGCCTGTGAGCTCGGAGGCGAAGGAGCGCTCGAGGCCGTACTTCACGGTCGCGGCGGTGATCGGGGTGCCGTCCTCGAACTGCAGCCCCTCCTGAAGGGTGAAGGTCCAGGTCGCGCCGTCGTCCGAGGGGGTGCCGACGTCGGTCGCGAGGTCGGGGATCAGCTCGGTGGGGGCATCGGCGGAGGTCTTCCACGCGGTGAGGCGGCGGGCGGTCAGGCCCAGCGTGGTGATGGCGAGGTTCTGGCTGGTGGCGGGGTCGAAGCTCATCTCGTCACCGGTGGTGAAGATGGTGAGGCTGCCGCCCCCGCCCTCCCCGCCGCCGTCGGAGCCGGAGCCGGTGCTGGTGCCGCCGCTCGAGCAGGCGGCGAGCGCCCCGGTGGCGAGGACGATCGGGGTGGCGGCGAGGACGCCGCGCCGGGTGAAGGATGCCGAGGTCATGGGTGTGTCTCCTGAGAGGTCTGGTCGGACGGGGTGGTCTGGGGCGCCGGCCGGCGCGGGGAGCGCCCGCCGGCGGCGAGGCGGCGGTCCAGCAGCGGGCGGGCGAGGTCCGCGCCGAGGTTGGCGAGGACGATGAGCAGGGAGCCGACGAGCGTGGTGCCGACGATGACCGGCAGATCCGCGGTCGCGGTCGCATCCAGCAGCAGCGCGCCGAGGCCGGGCTGGCCGAAGATCCGCTCGGTGATCACGGTGCCTCCCAGCAGCGCGCCGATGTCCAGGGCGATGAGGGTGGTCAGCGGCAGGGCGAGGTTGCGCAGCGCATAGCGGTCGATGCGGCGCTCGGAGAGGCCGGTGGCGCGGGCCGTGCGCACGTAGTCCAGGCCCAGCTGCTCGATCATGGAGGAGCGCACCAGGCGGGCGTAGATCGCCCCGTTGAGGAAGGCGAGCGTCGCCCACGGCAGCACCAGGTGGCGCGCCCATTGCAGCGGCCCCTCGGAGAAGGGCACGTACCCGCCGCTGGGCAGCAGGTCCAGGCGCAGCGCGAACACCACCACCACGAGCAGCCCCACCACGAAGGCGGGCGCGGAGGCGGCGATGACGGACACCCCGGTCACCACCCGGTCCAGCGTCCCGCCCTGGCGCCGGGCGGCGATCGCGCCGGCGGCGATGCCGAACAGCGCCTGGAAGGCGACCGCCCCGATCGCGATCGAGAAGGAGATGGGGAAGCGGTCGCCGACCAGGGCGGTCACGCTCTGGTGCAGCTGGAAGGAGTAGCCCAGGCACGGGGCCGCGCACTCGACGACCACATCGGCCGAACCGAAGGTGCGCCCGGTGAAGATCGCGCCGAGGAAGGTGGCCAGCTGCCTCCACCACGGCTGGTCGAAGCCCATGAAGCCGCGGGCGGCCTCGAGATCCTCGGGCGAGCAGGGCTTGCCGCACATCTGCAGGGCGGGGTCGATGGGGGCGAGGTAGAAGATCGCGAAGGTGAGGCCGACGACGACCAGGAGCACGCCGAGGCTGCGGCCGACGCGCTGCAGGGCGGGGATCATGAGCGGCCTCCCCGCGGGTCGAGGGCGTCGCGGAGGGTGTCGCCGAGGATGTTGAACGAGAAGGTGACCAGGAACAGCGCGGCGGCGGGGAACAGCAGGAAGGCAGGGTCCACCAGCAGCCAGCTGATCGCGTCGCCGATCGACCGGCCCCAGGAGGGGGTGGGAGGCAGCACGCCGACGCCGAGGAAGGACAGGGTGGCCTCCGCGCTGATCCGGCCGGGCAGCGAGATGCAGGAGTAGACGATCACGGTCGAGGCGACGTTGGGCAGCACCTGGTGGCGGAACACGTGCAGGAAGCGGGCGCCCATCACGCGCGAGGCGACCACATAGGGCTGGCGCACGATGACCCGGGTCTCGGCCGCGACCACCCGGGCGATGCCGGGCCAGCCGAACATGCCGATGACCAGGGTGAGCAGGAGCGCGCGGGGCGCCTCGAGGGGGAACAGGGCGCTGAGCGCGATCGCGAAGATGAGGAAGGGGAAGCCCAGGGTGATGTCGGTGGCGAAGTCCACGAGCTTCTCCACCACCCCGCCGACGGCCCCGGCGACCACGCCGAGGACCACGCCGACGAGCGTGGCGAGCACGGTCGAGGCGATGCCCACCAGGAGGGAGACGCGGGCTCCGTGGATCACGAGCGAGAAGAGGTCCCGGCCGGTGCCGGGCTCCACGCCGAACCAGTGCTGGGCGCTGACACCGCCGAGCGCCCCCTCCGGAGAGGTGTCGGGGCCCAGCGTCTCGGGATGGTACGTGAAGGGGTCGTTGCCGCTGAGCGCGGAGAGCTGCGGGGCGAAGACGGCGGCGAGCAGGCTCGCGGTCACGAGGATCGCGGCGGCGAGCGGCACGGGGCGCAGGAACGCACGCCAGACGCGGGGCCGTGTGGGGCGCTCCTCGACCGAGACGGCCGCTTCCACCGGAAGGGCATCGCTTGTCGTCATTACCAGAGCTTTCGGAGGTCCAAACTTGAACGATTGAGAGTATCGCATCCTCGCGCCGTCCTCCCCACCCAGATGACGCAGTGTCACATCGCGGTCGCATCGCGGCGGTGAGCGGTCGTGGGGGAAACCCCCGGGCGCTGTCCAGCCCCTCGCGATAGCCTTTCGGCACGCCCAGGACGAGGCGCAGGCACAGGCCGGGGTCGACCGCAGGGTGGTCTCCCGGCCGGCACGGGCCCCTCGTCACCGTCTCGGGGAGGACAGCGGGGAGCAGTGAGCGCAGAACGTGATCCGTCGGCCGAGGAGCCGACGAGCGGGAACAGCAGGTTCCCCGATCCCTTCGCGCCCTCCCCCGGAGATCAGGACCTCCCCTGGAAGGCCACCGCCGAGCGCCGTGACCTGTGGGGACCGGTCCAGGAGCCGCTCGAGGGGACGGTCCGCTCCCCCGCCTCGCGCGCCGTCGGCCGGCCCCGTCGTCCACCGCTCGTGCGCTTCGGCGCCCCTGTGGTGCTGGGCGGCCTCGCGGCGCTGGCCGCGGCGATCGTCGTGCTCGGCACCGGGCTGGGCGGGCCGCTGCTGGCCCTCGCCGCGGCCGCCGGCCTCGGCGCGGTGACCCTCGGCGGCGTGGGCATCGCGGTCAACGCGCCGCGCCGCGGCCCGGGCGAGCGCCCCGTGCTGGACGCCTCCGTCCCGGATGGCACCCGCGCCGTGCTCGAGCGGATCCTCGAGGCCGACGCCACCACCCGTGAGCGCGTCGCCCGGCTGCGGCCCGGTGCGCGCAGCACCCCGTCCGCCGCCCTCGTGCTCGACGACGTCGAATCGCTGCTGACCCGGATCGACGCGCTCGTCGCCGCCGAGCAGGTGCAGACCCTGCGCCCGTCGGCCCCGGAGGTGACGATGCTCGAGGGGATCGCCGCCCGGTACGTGCCCGAGCTGGTCGACGCCGCGAGCGACACCATCGGGTTCCTGCAGACCTTCGCGGGCACCGCCCGCCAGGAGGCGCTGACGAACCTCGAGAGCGTCCACCGCCAGCTGGGCGTGCTGGGCGAGGGGGTGGAGCAGATCGAGAGCGACGTCGTCGGCGGCGTCTCCCGCTCCCTCGAGGTGCATTCCGAGTTCCTGCGCACCCGCTTCGCCGATCAGCACGTGAATCCGATCATCGACGTCTGACCGCCGCCCCCGATCCACCACCGCGAACCACCCAGAGCAGCCAGGAGGCCCTGATGGACAAGCTCCAGCCACCCACACCCGCCGAGGAGATCACCCCCGCCGAGCCGGTCCAGGAGGTCCCGGAGGACGACGCCGCCTCGATGCTCCCCGAGCTCCCCTCCGATCAGCAGCAGGAGCTCGAGCAGCGGGCCGACGACTGGGTCGAGCAGGTCGCCGAGCTGAACCCGCACTCCCAGGAGTTCACCGCGCAGGTCAACGCGCTCGGCGCGGTCGCGCGGCGCACCTTCGAGCGCACCAGCCAGACCTCCTCCCGCTTCATGCAGCAGTCGCTGAAGGAGTCGAAGGAGAAGGGCAACGCGCAGGAGTCGGTCGCCAAGTCCCTCTCCGAGCTGCGCACCACGATGGAGGACCTCGCCCCCAAGGAGGAGACCTTCGCGGACAAGGCGCTGGGCTGGCTGCCCGGCCGCAACATGGCCAAGCGCTACTTCCGCAACTTCGAATCGAACCAGGACCAGCTCGACCAGGTGCTCGGCGCGCTCAGCCGCGGCCAGGAGATGCTGCAGAAGGACAACGCCGAGCTCTCCGTGGAGCGGCGCGCGCTGTGGGAGGACCTCGGCGCCCTGCAGAAGGCCTCCTACCTGCTGGGCCTGCTCGATGACCGGACGGTGCGCCGCGCGGAGCAGATGCGCTCCGAGGGGAAGGCCGCCGAGGCCGATGCCCTCGAGCGGGACGTGCTGTTCGCGGTGCGCCAGCGCCGCCAGGACGTGGCCACGCAGGTCGCCGTCACCGTGCAGGCCTATCTGTCGATGGGCCTCATCGAGGACAACAACACCAAGCTCCAGCAGGGTGTGGAGCGCGCCCGGACCACCACGGTCACCGCGCTGCGCACCGCGGTGATCACCGCCCAGGCGCTCGAGAACCAGAAGATCGTGCTGGACCAGATCGACGCGGTCAACCGCACCACCGACAACCTCATCTCGCGCACCTCGCAGATGCTCGCGGACAATTCGCTGAAGATCCAGGAGCAGGCCGCCACCTCGGGGGTCTCCCCCGAGACCCTGCAGAAGGCGTTCGACAACCTGTTCACCACGATGGACGGCATCGACACCTTCCGCACCCAGGCCAACCAGAACTTCCTCACCACGGTGACGAACCTGGAGCAGCAGGTGCAGCGCGCCCAGCCGTACCTCGAGCGGATGCAGAAGGAGCAGCCCGAGCACGAGGAGATCGAGACGGCGAGCGCGATGGATCTCCTCGAGATCGAGGATCGACGATGAGCACGGGGCTCTGATGGCCTCCGCGGTCACCGATCGCGCGATCGCCGCGATCAAGCAGATGGTGATCGACGGGACCCTCGCGCCCGGCGACCGCCTCCCCACCGAGAGCGAGCTGGCCGAGCGGATCGGGGTCTCCCGCAACTCGCTGCGCGAGGCGGTCAAGGCGCTCTCGGTGATCCGGGTGCTGGACGTGCGCCAGGGCGACGGCACCTACGTCACCGCGCTCGAGCCCGAGCAGCTGCTGGAATCCCTCGCCTTCGTGCTCGACCTGCACCAGGACTCCAGCCACGTCGAGATCCTGGAGATCCGCAGGCTGCTCGAGCCGGTCGCCGTGGAGCAGGCCTGCCCGCACCTGGGCGAGGAGGACTTCGCCCGGCTCGAGCAGTCGATGGCTGATCTCGATGCCAGCTCCGGCATCGAGGAGCTGGTCGCGGCCGACATCACCTTCCACAGGCTGATCAACCGCCGCTGCCCCAACGCCTACCTCAGCTCGCTGCTGGACAGCCTCGCCGGCTCCACCGCCCGAGCCCGGGTGTGGCGCGGGCTCACCGACGACTCCGCGGTGGTGCGCACCCTCGCCGAGCATCGGCGGATCCTCGACGCGCTGCGGGCCGGCCGGGCCGATCTCGCCCGCACCTACGCGGCCGCCCACGTCGCCGGGGTCGAGTCCTGGCTGCTGCACCAGGGCGACCCGCCCGCCGAGTGAGCCCGCGGAGCCCGCGCCCGGGCGGCCACACCGCCCCCCACCGGCCCCTCGGGCGGGCTCAGGAGCGGGGCGGGGTCAGGCCGACGGGGCGTCGCCGAGGCGGCGGTAGAGGCGCGCCGCCGTCTCGCGGGTCACGGCGCGCACATCGGCCGGGGCCCACGTGCGCACATGGGCGAGCAGGGGCGTGAAGCCGCTGCCCAGGTCGAAGTGCTGCGGGGCGATCGGCCAGTCCGAGCCGAGCATGAGGCGTTCGGCGCCGAACAGCTCCAGGGCGAGATCCGCCGCCTCGGCGAAGTCGCCGTTCCCGCTGGTGGCGAGCCCGGAGACCTTCGCGACGACGTTCGGGCACGCGGCGGTCTCGGCGAGCTGCGAGCGCCACACGGGCATGGTCCCGGCGTCGCCGAGCGGCGGCTTGCCCAGGTGGTCGAGCACCACCGTGAGGCCGGGGTGGCGCTGCGCCACCCGCACCACCTGCTCCATGTGGCGGCCGAACGCGTCGGGGACGTCGAGCGGCAGGCCGGCCGCGGCGAGCAGCTCGAGCGAGCGGCCCACCTCGGGCCGGTCGAGGAAGCCGGGATCGGGCTCGTCGTGCACGAGATGGCGCACCCCCACGAGGCGGTCGGTGCGGGCGGGGTCGGCGAGCGCGGCGCGCACGGCCCCCGGATCCGCGAGCGGCAGCCAGCCGACCACGTCGGCGCGCGTGATCCCGCCCGCGGCCTCGAGCGTGCGGGCGGTGCGCTGCAGGTGGGCGGTGTCCGCGGCGGTGTCGTCGGCCTGCACGAGGATCACCCGGGTCACGCCGAGCGCGACCAGCGGCGCGCGCACCTCCTCGGGGTCGACGGTGCGGCGCAGCGGTGCGGGCGCGCCGGCGAGCCACGCGTAGGGGCTCTCCGCGAGATCCCACACGTGCAGGTGGGCATCGGTGATCTGGTCCTGGTCGGCGCCGGTCATCGCCGCTCCCCGGCAGCGACGTCGGCGGAAGCAGCGCGGGTCGCGGCGTCGGCGCCGGCGGCAGCCGGGTCGTCGACGGCGGCGGTGGGGTCGTCGGCGGTGTCAGCGGCAGCGCCCCGTCCGGGCGGCGAGTGCTCGGACTCGAGGCGCGCCACGGCCTCCCAGGCCGCGTCGGGGATCCGCGCCTGCATCCGGGCGGCGTTGGATTCCACCTGGGCGGCGGTGCGCATGCCCAGCGCCACGGAGCGCACCGCGGGGTGGCGCAGCGGGTACTGGACGGCGAGGTCCGGGAGGGTCACGCCGTGCTGCGCGGCGAGATCGGCGAGCTCGCGGGCGTGGGCGATGACCTCGGCGGGGGCCTGCGCGTACTCGTAGGTGGCGTCATCGGCCACGCGGTGCTGGGCGAGCAGGCCGGAGTTGAACACGGAGACGGCGACCACCCCGACGCCGTGGCGCACGCACTCCTCGAGCAGCTCGCGGGAGCCGTCCTGCTCGAGCAGGGTGTACCGGCCGGAGAGCATCACCAGGTCGATCAGCCCGGTGCGCACGGCGCGGGTGAGCACGGCGGCGTCCTTGGAGCCGACGCCGACGGCCCGC
The DNA here is from genome assembly GCA_000023405.1 of Brachybacterium faecium DSM 4810. Taxonomy (NCBI): domain Bacteria; kingdom Bacillati; phylum Actinomycetota; class Actinomycetes; order Micrococcales; family Dermabacteraceae; genus Brachybacterium; species Brachybacterium faecium. Next base: position 68,060 of record CP001643.1, on the reverse strand, counting down.
ACCAGCCCCTCCTCGCGCATCCTCGCCAGCGCCGGTAGGCCCTCGGCGAAGGCCTGCTCCGTCGGCCCCTCCTCGGGGTCGTGGGCGAACAGGATGTCCACCGAGCCCAGGCCCAGCCGCTCGAGGGACTCGGCGTGCGAGCGCCGCACCCCGGCCTCGGAGAAGTCCCATCGGCGCACGTGGTCATCGGGCACGGCGAAGGCATGGGCCATGTCGTCGCCGGTGCCCGGGCCGGGCTCCAGCAGGCGCCCCACCTTGGTGGAGAGCAGGTACTCCTCGCGCGGGTGGGCGGCCAGGCGCTGACCGAGCCGGCGCTCGCTGGTGCCGAGGCCGTAGTGCGGGGCGGTGTCGAAGTACCGGATGCCGGTCTCCCAGGCGGCGCGCACCGCGCCGTCGGCCTCCTCGTCGGTGGTGGGCCGGTAGAGGTTGCCGAGCTGGGCGGCGCCGAAGCCGAGCCGCGGCAGCTCCGGCACCGGGCGGGCCGAGGGGCCGGGAGCGCCGGCCGGGCCGCCGGCGCTCATGCCGTCCCGTCCGTGGCCGGCTCCGCGGGCAGCTCCCACACCGGGCGGATCCCGGAGTCCTCGCCCCCGTAGTCGTCGACCACCTCGAGGAACTGGTTGATGTGCTCCTGCCAGCGCTGGTTCGCCGGATCCTCGGCGAGCGCCCGGCGCATCGCCTGGTAGTCCTCGACCTCGACCACGTGGAAGAGGTCGCGGCCGTCCCGCCAGATCCGCCACGTCTGCACTCCGGCGGCGCGCAGGGAGGCGTCGAGCTCGTCGGGGATGCGGGCGTGCTCGCGGTCGTAGTCGGCCTCACGGCCCTCGGCGATGCGGGTGTGCAGGGCGATGCGTTCCATGGGGTGATCCTCTCAGCGCACGGCGGCGGCGACCGGGGCGGCGGCGGGCTCGGCGGCCCAGACGGGCCCGTCCGGGAACAGGTGATCGGCGATCGAGGCCTCGAGCATGCGGGAGCCGTTGCCGGGCTGCTCGGGCGGCATGTAGCTGCCGTGCTCGATCCGCACCGGCACCTCGAAGTGCTCGTGGAGGTGGTCGACGAACTCGATCCGTCGCCGGGCGTCGTCGCCCGCGATCGCCACCGCGTCCAGGAACGCGAGGTGCTGCACCATCTCGCAGAGCCCCACGCCCCCGGCGTGCGGGCAGACGGGCACGCCGAACTTGGCGGCGAGCAGGAGGATCGCGAGGTTCTCGTTGACGCCGGCCACGCGGGTCGCGTCGACCTGGACCACGTCGATCGCCTCGGCCTGCAGCAGCTGCTTGAACAGCACCCGGCTCGCGGCCTGCTCGCCGGTGGCGATCCGCACGGGCGCGACGCCCTCGCGGATCACGGCATGGGCGAGCACGTCGTCGGGGTTGGTGGGCTCCTCGATCCAGTACGGAGCGTGCGGGGCCAGCGCCCGCACCGCCTCGATCGCCTCGGCGCTGCCCCAGCGCTGGTTCGCGTCCATCGCGATCGGGTAGTCCGGGCCCATCACCTCGCGGGCGATCCGCATGCGCCGTTCGTCGTCGGCCGGGTCCGCGCCGACCTTGAGCTTGACCATCTCGAAGCCCTCGTCGCGGGCCTCGTGGAGCAGGCGGGTGAGCTTCTCGTCGCTGTAGCCGAGCCAGCCGGGGGTGGTGGTGTACGCGGGCACGCCCCGCTCGCGCAGCGCGGCGATGCGCTGCTGCTTGCCCTCGGCGCCGCGGCGCAGGATCTCCAGCGCCTCCTCGCGGCTCAGGGCGTCCTCGAGATAGCGCAGGTCCACGAGGTCCAGCAGCTCCTCGGGGGTGAGCGAGGCGAGCGTGAGCCACAGCGGGCGTTGCTCGCGGCGGGCGCGCAGGTCCCACAGCGCGTTGATCACGGCACCGATCGCCATGGTCATCACGCCCTTCTCGGGGCCCAGCCAGCGCAGCTGCGAGTCGCTGATGAGCTCGCGGTAGATCCCGCCGAGATCGGAGAGCACCTCCTCGACGTCGCGGCCCACCAGGTGCGGGGCGAGGGCGGCGATGGCCGCGCTCTGCACGTCGTTGCCGCGGCCGATCGTGAACACCAGCGCGGTGCCCTCGTCCGGGGCATCGGTGCGCAGCGAGAGGTAGGCGGCGGAGTAGTCCGGATCCGGGTTCATCGCGTCGGAGCCGTCGAGGTGGCGGCTGGTGGGGAAGCGGACGTCCTGGACGTCGAGCGCGGTGAAGAGGCTCATCGGGTCTCCCGCTGCTGGCCGGCCGGGGCCGGGACGAAGGTGGTGCGCTGGCTGCCGAGCGCCTCGATGCCGATCTCGGCCACGTCCCCCGCCTCGAGGTACGGGAACCGGCCGGAGAGGGCCACGCCCTGCGGGGTGCCGGTGTTGAGGAGGTCCCCGGGCGAGAGCACCATGTACTGCGAGAGGTGATGGACGATCTGCGCGACGGTGAAGATCATGTCCGCGGTGGTGGAGTCCTGGCGGGGTTCGCCGTTGACGGCGGAGAACAGCCGCAGCGCCTGCGGGTCCACCTCGTCGGCCGGCACCAGGGCGGGGCCCAGCGGGTTGAAGCCGCGGGCGTTCTTGCCCTTGGACCACTGCCCGCCGGAGTCGACCAGCTGATAGTCCCGCTCGGAGAGGTCGTGGCTGGTCACGTAGCCGGCGATCACGTCGAGGGCGGCCCGCTCGTCGCGGAGGTAGGCGGCCTCGGTGCCGATGACCACCCCGAGCTCGACCTCCCAGTCGACCTTCTGGGCGCCCGGCGGGATCTCGACGTCGTCGTGGGGGCCGACGACGGTGTTGGGGTGCTTGTGGAACAGGATCGGCACCTCCGGCGGCTCGGCCCCGGATTCCGCCGCGTGGGCGGCGTAGTTCTGCCCGATGCACAGCACGGCCGTGGGCCGCGCGATCGGGGCGCCGATGCGCTCGTGCTCGGCCCCCTCCCACACGGCCAGCTCCCCGGCGCCGAGCGCGGCGCGGGTGCGGGCGATACCGCTCGCGGCGAGGAAGTCGCCGTCGATCTCCGCGGTCACGGGGTCGAGCCGATAGGTCACCCCTTCGCAGACGACAGCCGGCTTCTCCTGGCCCACCGGGCCGAGACGTCGCAGTTCCACGGACACACTCCGTTCTTCGTCGGGCATGAGAACGCCGTCGGCGGGTGCCCATCCCCGCCATCCTTCGGCCATATCATCCTATGTCTGTGGCGGGGTTTGGCCAAGCGGACCCGACGAGACGCGCGAAATTCGCACGGAATGCGCATCGGCGCGGCACATCGGGCGAGCAGAGTTAGGATGACTGGGTGCGTCCATCGCCCCGAGCTTCGAAGGAGACCTCCGTGTCCGCTGCCCCTGCCCCGCACGAATCCGCATCCCCCGGGGAGTTCTCCGGCCTCCGCGCCCTGGTCACCGGCGGCGCCTCCGGCATCGGGGCGGCGACCGCCCGGGCCCTGCAGGGTCGTGGCGCCCGCGTGGCGGTGCTCGACCTGCACCCCGAGGCCGCTCCCGAGGGCACCCTCGCCCTGCGCTGCGACGTGGCGGACGCCGCCGAGGTGCGGCAGGCGGTCGACAGCGCCGCGGAGCAGCTCGGCGGCCTGGACGTGGTGATCAACAACGCCGGGATCGGGGCGCAGGGCGATGCCTCCGCGAACGACGACGCGGAGTGGGCGCGGGTGCTCGACGTGAACGTCACCTCGGTCGCGCGCGTGGTGAGCGCGGCCCTGCCCCACCTGCGCCGCTCCGAGAGCGCGGCGATCGTGAACACCGCCTCGATCGCCTCCGCGGTGGGCCTGCCGCAGCGGGTGCTGTACTCGGCCAGCAAGGGTGCGGTGCAGGCGATGACCCTCGCGATGGCCGCGGATCTCGTGGGCGAGGGGATCCGCGTGAACGCCGTGCTGCCCGGCACCGCGGACACCCCCTGGGTGGGCCGGCTGCTGGAGGCGGCCGACGACCCGGTCGCCGAGCGGGCCGCCCTCGAGGCGCGGCAGCCGCACGGGCGGCTGGTCTCCCCCGAGGAGGTCGCCGAGGCGCACTGCTATCTCGCCTCGCCCCGCAACCGCTCGACCGTGGGTGTGCTGCTGTCGATCGACGGCGGTGTCACCGGGGTGCGCACGCGGCGCTGAGATCGGGCGGCGTCCGCGTCAGTCGGTGCCGCCGCGCAGCACCTCGTACACGATCGAGTCGTCCCGGCGGTCCCACCCCAGCGCGCTGCCGCGCTGGTAGAGCTGCTGTGCGGAGGCGGCGAGCGGCACCTCCTGCTCGACCTGCGCCGCCGCCTCCGCGACCAGGCCCATGTCCTTGACGAAGATGGTCAGCGCGGAGCGGACGTCGTCGAAGGCGCCGTCGACCATGCGCGCCCCGCGGTCGCCGAACATGAAGGAGGCGGCCGCGCCGGTGCCCAGCACCTCGTGGACCTGGGCGAGGTCCAGTCCCATCGCGTCGGCGAGGGCGAGGGCCTCTCCCGCGGCGGCGAGGTGCACGCCGCACAGCAGCTGGTTGACGATCTTGAAGCGCTGCCCGTCCCCGGGGATCTCGCCGACGACGGGCGCGTTCGCGGCGAGGGCGTCCAGCAGCGGGCGCACCGCGGCGACGTGCTCCTCCGCGCCGCCCACCATGATGAGCAGATCGCCCTGGGCGGCGCGCGCGGTGCCGCCGGAGACGGGGGCGTCGACGATCCGGGTGGTGGTGCCCGCGAGGCGCGCGGCGGCCTGCTCGATCGCCGCGGGGCCGACGGTGGACATGACCAGCACGGTCGTCGCCTCGGTGAGCACCTCGGCGATCCCGTCCTCGCCCCAGAGGACGGCCTCGAGCTGCGGCGGCGTCGCGACCATGACCACCACGACGTCCGCGCCGCGCGCCGCCTCGCGGGCGGAGGCGGCGGGAGCGGCCACGTCCGCGAGGGCGTCGCGGGCGGCGGGGTGGAGGTCGAAGGCGGTGACGGGGAAGCCGGCCGTGGCGGCGGTGCGGGCCATCGGCGCGCCGATGGCGCCCAGACCGATCCAGGCGACGGTGGGGGTGGTGGTCATGGCGTGCTCCTCGGTGCGGGTCGGGGCGGTGCGGGGTGGGGCCGTGCGGGTCAGGGACGTGCAGGTCAGGATCGTGCGGGCCGGAATGCGCAGACGCGAGTGGCGCGGGATGGCGGCCGGTCCCGGCCGGCTGCTCAGCGGGCGGCGACCGCGGCGGTGAGGGTGTCGACCACATCGGCGAGGGCCTGCTCGCCGCCGACGTTGCCGGGGAAGACCACGTACGGCATGCCGAGCACCTCCGCGGGGGCCTCCTGGGCGGAGAACAGGGAGACCTGCCCCTCCCAGAACTGGCCCTCGACCCGGGCACGGCGGATGCCGAGCCCGTTCGCGGCGACCTCGTGGGAGGTGATGCCGCCCTTGGCGACCACCCAGGCGGGGCGGGCGGTGCGCACCTGCTGGACCACCTCGACCACGGCGTCGGAGACGCGCCGGGCGATCGCGAGGGACTCGGCCGGATCCTCGCTGCGCACCAGCTCGCGGCTGGTGTAGAGCACGCAGTCGGTGCGGGGCAGGGCCTCCCGGATGCGGGCGGCGAGCTGCGCGAGGTGCTCCTCGCGCCGCTCGTCGAGCACGGAGGGGACATCGATCTCGACCCCGAGGAGGGTGCCGCGCTCCTGGACCACGTGCAGCTGAGCGGTGGTCAGGCCCACGTGGGAGCCGACGACCACCAGGCCGTGCTCCTGCCGGTCTGCGGGCACGGGGATGTCCGCGGCACCCAGCACGCGGGCGCCGCGCTGGCCGGCCAGGGGCCGCACGAAGGAGGGCGCGCAGCGGGTGACGAGGGTGCGCCCCTCCGCCTCGAGCTCGGCGATGACACGGGCGACGACCTCCATGTCGGCGTACTCGGTGGCGTTGACGACCACCCAGCGGCGGTCCCGCGCGCTGCCGAGGATCTCCCGCACCCGCGCGGGGCCGCCGGTGCGGATGTCCTCGAGGGACAGGCTGAGCACGTCGGCTGCGGCGATCGCCCCGTTCGAGCGCTCGGCGAGGAACTCGCGCAGGTCGGAGCTGGTGAAGCCGAAGGTCGCGTCGCGGGCGAAGTCGGTCTCGGCGACCTCGACGGCCTGCCCGTCGACCCGCGCGTAGTGGACGTCGCCGGTGGTGAAGCGTCCCGCCTCGAGCATCGCGGGGCAGAGCACGAAGGCGTCGACCTCGATCCCGTGGGCGGCGAGCTCGTCGGCGATCGCGGTCGGTTCGGCGATCACGTGCCCGCGCAGCGTGGAGTCGGAGCGGGAGACGACGTGCAGGCCCTGGGCGGGGATGCCCGCCTCGAGCACGCCGGCGAGGATCCGGCGGTTCAGGGCCACCGCCTCGGCCTCGTCGAGGGCCCGGGTGTTGGTGAGCACGAAGGCGGCGGAGCCCGGCGCGGCGAGGGTCTCGGCGAGCAGGGCGGGGTCGGTGTCGAAGGCGGCGTCGATCCCGGCCACGCACTGCGACCCGGTGGGGTCGTCGTCGAGGATCAGCAGCCGACGATCGGAGGGTGCGGTCGATGACGCGGGCATGGGCGGGCCTTCTTCCGGTGGAGAGGGGCGGGTGGGTGCGGGTGAGGGCCGATGCGCCGCAGCGCACCGGCCCTCAGCCTGTCAGAGCCTCAGGCGGCGATCACGAACACCACCGCCGAGAGGGCGAAGCCCAGCAGCGAGATGGTGGTGCCCACGAGCGACCAGGTCTTGAACGTGGTGACGGTGTCGAAGCCGCAGAACTTGCCGATCAGCCAGAAGCCGGAGTCGTTGACGTGCGACCAGCCGATCGAGGCGGCACCGATCGCGATCACCATCGCGGCGACGGCGACGGAGCTGAAGTCGCCGGCCATGATCGCCGGGGCCATGATCGAGGCGCCGGTGGTGGCGGCGACGGTGGCGGAGCCCTGCGCGATGCGCATCGCCATGGTGACCAGGTACGCGGCGACGATGAGCGGCAGGCCCATCGCGTCGAGCCCCTGGGCGACCTCGCCGCCGATCCCGGTCTCGGTGAGCACGCGGCCGAAGGCGCCGCCCGCACCGGTGATGAGGATGATCGAGCAGACCGGTGCGAGGGCGTCGTCCACCAGCTCCTCGAGCAGGCCGCCGACCTTCTGGCCGCGGCGGCGGCGCGGCACCACGTACAGCACCAGCATCGCGAGGAGGGCGGAGAGCGCGAGCGCCACCGGCGTCGCACCGATCAGGCGCGAGAGCTGGAAGCCGAGGTTGTCCTCGGAGACGGTGCCCTGCGCCTCCAGGGTGGAGAAGGCGGTGTTGAAGAAGATCAGCACGAGGGGCAGCAGCAGCACCAGGAGGATGCCGCCGAAGGAGGGGCGCTCCTCCACGGGGACCTCGCGCGGCTCGCCGAGCAGTGCCGGCACCGGGGTGTCCGGGAACCGCTTGGAGATGGCACGGGCCACCAGGTAGCCGCCGAAGTACCAGGTGGGCAGGCCGATGAGCAGGCCGACGAGCACCACGAGGCCCACGTCGGCGCCCATCACGGTGGCGGCGGCGGTAGGGCCGGGGTGGGGCGGGAGCAGGGCGTGCATCATCATGAACGACGCGATCGAGGGCAGCACGTAGAGCATGAACGAGCCGCCGAGGCGCCGGGCCACGGTGTAGATCACCGGCAGCATCACGATGAAGCCGGCGTCCAGGAAGATCGGGAAGGCGTAGAACAGCGAGGCGACGGAGAGGGCGAGCGGTGCCCGCTTCTCCCCGAAGGCGTCGAGCATCTTGTCGGCGAGCACCTGTGCGCCGCCGGTGATCTCGACCAATCGGCCCAGCACGGCACCGAATCCGACCAGCAGCGCGACGGTGCCGACGGTGGTGCTGAAGCCGTCGATCACGACGTCGATGACATCGCCGACTCCGATCCCGGCGGCCAGCCCGGTGGCGACGGCGACGATCAGCAGGGAGAAGAAGGCGTGCAGCCGCGCCTTGATGATGAGGACGAGCAGGGCGGCGATGCCGACGACCGCGATCGTCAGCAGCAGCCAGACCGGCCGGTCCGCGAGGACGAGTTCTTCCACGAGGGTCTCCAGAAGGGTGGGGGCGCGCTCCGTCGGCCTCCCTCACGCGACAGCGCTCGGGACCCGGGCCGATGCGCGGGTCCCGAGCGCTGGCTCAGGGCCCGGGCGGCGATGCCCGGCCGACGGGCAGGGCCCGTGGGGTGGGTGGGAGTGGGAACAGCTCAGGGGCGGCCGACGGGGCCGTCGGCCGCTCCTGCGATCAGGAGTTCTTCGGCGTGGGCTTCGGGGCCGGGCCGAGCTCGGCCAGGAGCTGGGACATCTTGGCGTAGGCCTTGTTGCGGTAGGCGATGAGCTCCGCCGCGGTGGCCTCGTCGTAGTCGCCCAGCAGCCCCTTGCCGTTCTTGACGCCCTTGCGGTCCTCGGCGACGGAGTCGGTGAGGATCTGCGGGGTGGCCAGGCGGTCGCCGAAGGCGTCCTCGAAGGTCACGAAGCAGTTCGCGTAGACGTCCAGGCCCGCCTGGTCGGCGATCGCGAAGGGCCCGAAGAAGCCCAGGCGGAAGCCGAAGGTGGTGCGGACGATGGTGTCGACGTCCTCGGCGGTGGCGACGCCCTCCTCGACGATCGAGGTGGCCTCCTTCAGCAGCGCGTACTGGAGGCGGTTGAGCACCATGCCGGGGGTGTCGGCGACCTGGGCGCCCTGGTTGCCGGACTTCTCCAGCAGCTCCTTGACCGCGGTGACGGTCTCGGGGGTGGTCGCCTCGCCGGCCACGAGCTCGACGCCGGGGATGAACGGGGCGGGGTTGGAGAAGTGCACGGTGAGGAAGCGCTCGGGGTGCTTCACCGCGCTGACCAGCTCCTTGACCGGGATGGTCGAGGTGTTGGTGCCGATGATGGCGTCCGGGCGGGCGTGCTCGGAGATGGTCGCGAGCACGTCGCGCTTGACGTCGAGGCGCTCGAAGACGGCCTCCTCGATGAAGTCGACATCGGCGACGGCGTCCTCGATGGACTTGCCGGCGGAGATGTTCTTCGCGACGAGCTCGGCGGCGCCGGGGCTGTACAGGCCCTGGTCCTCGAAGTCCTGCGCCTCCTTGCGGAGACGCTCGAGGGAGGCGTTCGCGTTCTCGACGCTGACGTCGGCGATGGTCACGTCGAAGCCGGCGATGGCGAGGACCTGGGCGATGCCGCCGCCCATGTAGCCGGCGCCGACGATGGTCACGGTGGAGATGGTCATGGGGAACTCCTTCGTCCGAGCGGGGCGCCGCCGTGGACGGGGCGCCTCTGCTGCCGCGCGGCACCCTCGGGGCGGGCGTCGCGCACTCGGTATGAGAATAGTGATCCTATTGGATATTGGCTAGGGGGTGGTCCGGGCCACGCCGGAGCGGTGATCGCGGACCGTTGCAGTCGTCGCGGACCGGGCCTCGGGGATGCTCAGTGCATGTGCTTGCCGCCGTCGACGCTGATCGAGGTCCCGCTGACGAAGCTCGAGTCCTCGCCGACCAGGAAGGCGATCAGGCCGGCGACCTCCTCGGGCTGACCGACGCGGCCCAGCGGGATGTTCGCGGACATCGACTCCTTGCGGTCCTCGGTGAGGGTGCCGCCCATGATGTCGGTGTCGATCGGGCCCGGCAGGATGACGTTCGCGGTGATCCCGTGCTCGCCGAGCTCCCGGGCGGCGCCGCGGGTGAGACCCTGCACGGCGGCCTTCGCCGCGGCGTAGCCGGTCTTGGAGAAGGTGCCGCCGCCGTCGAGGGCGGTGATCGAGGAGGTGTTGACGATCCGCCCGCCCACACCGCCGTCGATCATCCGCCGGGCCGCGGCCTGCATCATCAGCAGGGTGCCCTTGCCGTTGACGTCCATGACGCGGTCCCAGATCTCCGCGGTGATCTCGAGGAACGGGTGCGGGCTGGGGATGCCGGCGAGGTTCACCAGCGCCACCAGCTGCGGCAGCTCGGCGTCGATCCGGGCGAAGGCGGCGTCCACGGAGGCCTGGTCGCTGATGTCCACGCCGACGCCGAGGACCTGCTGGTCCGAGCCGGCGGGCAGCTCGGCGGAGAGCTCCTGCGCGAACTGCTCGACGGCGGGGCCGTCGATGTCGGCCGCGGCGACGCTCCAGCCCCGGGCGAGCAGCGTGCACACCACCCGTCGGCCGATCCCGCGGGGCGCGCCCGCGCCGGTGACGACCGCGGTGCGGCGGGCGGGGAAGGGCTGGATGGTCCGGTTCTCGATGCTCATGGGTTCTCCTTCGAACGGGACGGGGATCAGGCGGACTCCGCCAGCGCGGAGGCGAGCACCTGGCGGATGTAGTGCACGTTCTCGGCGATCACGCCGAGGGAGTCGGAGCCGTAGTGCTCGCAGCAGAACGGGCCGGTGTAGCCCAGCTCGAGCGCGCGGCGGATCACGCTGCGGTAGTTGATGTAGCCGTACTTCAGCGGCATCGGGGCGCTCGAGTACGCGCCGGTGGCCGGGTCGTAGTCGCGGGTGTAGTTCTTGATGTGCCAGAAGTTCGAGTGCGGCAGCACCTTCTCGAACATGTCCGGCCAGGGCTCGACCTCGCGGTGCAGGCGCACCAGGTTGCCGATGTCCGGGTTGAGGCCCACGGCCTCGTGGTCCACGTCCGTCACGAAGGAGACGGCCTCGTCGGCGGTGCCGACGTAGGTGTCCTCGTACATCTCGAGGCTCAGCTGGATGCCCTGGGCCTTCGCGGCGTCGCCGAGCCGGCGGGTGCGCTCGATCGCGAGATCGCGCAGCGCCGGGTCGTCGACATGGCCGTCCTCGAGCCAGAACCAGATCGCCTTCGCCTGCTTCTCGGTGAGGGCCTGCATGAAGCCCGTGTTCACCACGCTCACACCGAAGCTCGGCGCGAGCTCGATGAAGCGCAGCGCATCGGCGAGGTTCTCCTCGCCGTGCTCGACATCGACCACGGAGTTGCGGGTCATGGAGATCGAGGAGAGCGTCATGCCCTCGCCGTCGAGCACGCGGCGGAACTCCTCGACGCGCTCGTCGCTCAGCTTCGCGAGCGGCAGCCAGGCGTCGGTGGGGTCGATCTGGTCCACGCCGAGCTCCTTGACCTGGCGCAGCTGGGAGGCCCACACGGTCGAGGGGGCCTCGAGGGTGGGCGTGCCGTCCGAGGTGGTGCTGCCGAACGAGAGCATGTTGGCGCCGATGGGCCAGTTCTCTGCGGTGAACATCGTTGTCCTTTCGTGGGGTCTCCGTCAGCAATATCCTATAGGAAAAGCAGTGAGAGAGAAAGCCTACCCGCTCTCCGCGCGGTCCCGGCACGACGAACGCCGCCCGGTGCCGTCCCGACGCTCGTCATGAGCGTCACGGCACCGAGCGGCGTTTCCGCTGCGCGGAGAGAGGTTCGAGGGGGCTCGGTCAGCCCTCTTCTGCCGCAGCGATCTCGACGACCACCCTCTGGTAGCTCGTGAGGGCGGGCGTCCCGGAATCCGTGGCCTCCACGATGAGGTGCACCGTGGTGCCGGGCTCGGCCTCCGCCGGCAGCTCGACCTCGCAGCGCGGCCCGGCAGCGCGCACCTCGACGGCCAACGGCGACGTGCCCGCCTCGCGGTACTGCCACCAGCGCACGGTCACCTCGTCCCCGTCGGGATCGCTCACCTCCGCGGTGAGCGTGATCGTGGACCCTGCGAGACGGGTCAGGTCGGTGCCCTCCAGCACGCGCACGTGTGGTGCGTGGTTCGCCGCGTCGTAGGTGGGCTGCACCGTCCACTGCAGGCGAGCGGCGAGATCGTGCTGGATGTGCCGGAACCAGCGCGCCGCCGCCCAGTCCGGCCGGGGGCGGCCGTCGGGACCGCGATCGATGGTGGCGTGGTTCGACCAGGAGGCGGGATCGCCGTCGACGGAGCCCTGCCGCCCGCCCCATCCGCCCCATCCGGGGTGCTCCCAGCTGCGCAGCCCGTTGGCGATGAGCAGCGCGAAGTTCGAGGAGTCGCCCTCGGAGATCCATGCGCCCTCCGGCTGCGGGGGTGTCCAGACCCGGTACCCCCGCTCCTCGAGCTCGGCGACGCTCAGCCCGCTGAGCCCGAAGTAGTCCTCGGCATCGAAGCCCTCGGCCATCTGCTGCCCGTCGCCCCACACCTGGTAGGCGCGGCCGAGCGCGCCGACCTGCGAGACGTTCTCCCGCATCCACCGGGGGCCGAGCAGCTCCTGATCCTCCTCCGCGACGACGTCCCGCGCGAAGTAGCCCCACACCCGCGTGGCGACCTCGCGGTGCTCGAGATCCGGCCAGTGCGGCCTGATGTACTCGTCGAAGGTGCTGTCCTGCTGGCCGAAGCTCGTGATCACCGCGGTGCGGGAGATCCGTGCGTGCAGCTCCTCCCAGCCGGGGGTGCCCTCGAACTCGAGCTGGATCGAGCGCAGGGCGCGGGCGATGGTGTTGGGCCCGCCCCAGGTCTGGAGGAACACCTGGCCGGGCTCGTCCTCGAGCAGCACCGAGCGGATGAGGTCCGAGCCCGGGGTGTCCGCCTCCATGTCGCCGACGGCGGCGACGTTCCCCCAGGCGATGAGGCCCCGCAGGTGCTCGGGGCTCGGATAGTCCGGATCGTGCACGACGAGGTGGGGGTGCACCTGCTCGTAGGCGTCCACCGCCCGGTCGATGTGCAGCCTCTCCCCCGGCGCCGGCCAGCGGTGCGGTGCGATGCCCCGCTCGGGATCCCCTGCGACGTGGAACTGGCTGGAGGAGTACACCAGCCCCCGCAGGTCGATCTCGTTGCTGTACAGCAGCAGCCGCAGCATCGAGTTGAGGTCGTCGAGCTCCGGATCGGTGGTGACCACTGTCCTCGGGCCGGTGTGCGTCGTCATGCTTTCCTTTCGCCGCCGGCGCCGCTGGCGCCGACGGTGGCGTTCTCGAGGGGCGATGGCATCTGGGGTGGTGCGGCAGCTGCTCTCCACTCCCGCTGCCCGGCATGACGGGTCGGCATCACAGGGCACCCGCGCCTGCCTGCATCTCCTGCTCCACGATATCCCCGCGGTGATGCACGGCGGCCCGAAGGCTCACGCTCCGCACCGCCAATCCTCTGCGCTCCGTGCCGGAAAGGTGCGCGCACCGGGCCGTCCTCATCGACCATCGCGTCCAGGACGCGCAGGGGTGCACTCGTGCTGCGGTGCGAAGAAGATCGCACGCTGAGCAGGCCGGATGCCGGAGCCGACGGCGGTCCTGACCGCTCGCCATTTTTCCTATAGGATTACGGGTGGGCAGCGTCCCCTCGCTGCCTCCATGACCCTCGCCGTCGATCCCTCGGCAGCCTTCGGAGGAAACCAACGATGACGTACCTCTTCAACGACCCGGCAGATTTCGCGACCGAGGCGGTCGCGGGGCTCGCCCTGTCCCATCCCGAGCACGTCGCCGTCGTCCACGGCGGCGTGGTCCGCGCGACCGAGACCCCGAAGGGCCAGCCGGCCCTGGTGATCGGCGGCGGCTCCGGCCACTACCCCGCCTTCGCGGGCTGGGTGGGCCCGGGCATGGGGCACGGCGCCCCCTGCGGCAACATCTTCTCCTCGCCGTCGGCCTCGCAGGTCTACTCCGTCGCCCGCAACGCGGAGAACGGCGGCGGCGTGGTGCTGGGCTTCGGCAACTATGCCGGGGACGTGCTGCACTTCGGCGCCGCGGCGGAGAAGCTGCGCGCCGAGGGCGTGGACGTGCGGATCATCAAGGTCAGCGACGACATCGTCTCCAACTCCCCCGAGAACCATCGCGACCGCCGCGGCATCGCCGGCGACCTGCCGGTGTTCAAGATCGCCGGCGCCGCGATCGAGGCGGGCGCGGATCTCGACGAGGCCGAGCGCCTCGCCTGGAAGGCCAACGACGCCACCCGCTCCTTCGGCGTCGCCTTCGACGGCCCCACGCTCCCCGGTGCGGAGGACGCCCTGTTCCATGTCCCGGACGGGCAGATGGGCGTGGGCCTGGGCATCCACGGCGAGCCCGGGGTGCGCGAGGAGCCGATCGGCACGGCGGATGACATCGCGGCGATGCTGGTCGAGGGCGTTCTGGCCGAGCAGCCGGAGCGCGCCGAGGGCGGCTACCAGGGCCGCGCCGCGGTGCTCGTCAACGGTCTCGGCACGGTGAAGTACGAGGAGCTGTTCGTCGTCTATGCGAAGGTCGCCGAGCTGCTCGAGCAGGCGGGGATCACGCCGGTGCGGCCCGAGGTGGGCGAGCTCGTCACCAGCCTGGACATGTCCGGGCTCTCCCTGACCCTGGTGTTCCTCGACGAGGAGCTCGAGCAGCACTGGCTCGCGCCGGTGGACACCCCGGCCTTCCACCGCGGCGCGATGCCGCCGGTGGACCGGCCCCGTCGCACCTCCTTCTGGGAGGCGGGGGCCGATGAGACGCCCGCCTCGAGCGAGGAGTCCCGTGCCGCGGCGGCGAAGGTCGCCGGCGTGCTGGAACTCTTCGAGAGCGTGTGCGCGCGGGAGGAGGCCGAGCTCGGCCGGATCGATGCGATCGCCGGCGACGGCGACCACGGCCAGGGCATGGCCTACGGCTCGAAGGGCGCTGCGGCCGCGGCGCGGGAGGCTCTCGAGGCCGGCGCCGGGGCGCGCACCCTGCTGGTCCGTGCCGGCGAGGCATGGTCCGAATCGGCCGGCGGCACCTCCGGTGCGCTGTGGGGCGCGGCGCTGATCGCGGCCGGCAGCGTGTTCGACGACCAGGCCGGTGCCGAGCCCCGCACCGTGGTCGACGCGGTCGACGCCGGCATCGACGCCGTCCAGCGCCTGGGCGGTGCGCAGGTGGGCGACAAGACCATGGTCGACGCCGCCGCACCCTTCCGGGAGGCGCTGGATGCGGCGTTCACCGGGGACGACGCCGCGGCCGCGATCCTGCAGGCCGCGCAGGTCGCCCGCGAGGCGGCCGACGCCACCGCGGACATCACCGCGACCCTGGGCCGCTCCCGCGTGCTCGGGGAGAAGTCGATCGGCACCCCCGATCCCGGCGCGATCTCCTTCTCGATCCTCATGAAGGAGCTCGGGCAGCACCTGTCCTGACCCCAGGGTGTGCGGGACCGGACTCCCGCGCCCCCTTCCCCGCAGGCGACCGGCCTGCGACCCTCAAAGAACGTCTCGTGAAGGAGAGTCCCATGGCACTGAAGATCATCGTCGGCGGCGACAACGCCGGCTACGGCCACAAGGAAGAGCTCAAGGCCCTGTTCGAGGCGGACGACCGCGTCGAGTCGGTCGTCGACGTGGGCGTGGGCTCCGCGGACGACGGCACCTACTACCCCAACGTCGCGGTCGCCGCGGCGGAGAAGATCGCCGCGGGCGAGGCGGATCGCGCCCTGCTGATCTGCGGCACGGGACTGGGCGTCGCGATCGCGGCGAACAAGGTCTCCGGCGTCCGCGCCGTGACCGCGCACGATCTCTACTCCGTGCAGCGCTCCGTGCTCTCGAACAACGCGCAGGTGCTGTGCATGGGCCAGCGCGTGATCGGCCTCGAGTCCGCGAAGGAGCTGGTGAAGGTGTGGCTGGACCTGGAGTTCGATCCGGAGTCCTCCTCGGCCGCGAAGGTCGACGCCATCTGCGCCTACGACGGCTCCCTCGACCAGGCCTGACCACACGCTGCCGGGCGCTGCCGGGCACGGCGGCGCCCGGCCCCGCCGCAACGCAGGAGCGTCAGGTCCTGCACCATGCCGGGCGCCGTTCTGGATCGGAAGCTGACGATTCCGCACCGCGCCGTGGCGCTGTGCGCGACCAAGGAGAGACATGAGCACCCTGTGGGTGGGCACCAGCTGGAAGATGACCAAGACCCTCGCCGAGGCGCGCACCTGGGCGGAGGGCCTGCGTGAAGCCCTCGCCCCCGACGCCGCCTCCAGCCATCTGACCGGCACGGCGGACAGCGCCGGCACGGCCGGCGGGACCGGTCCGACGGCCGGGACCGGCACGCCCTTCACCAGGGTGCAGCCCTTCGTGATCCCCTCGTTCACCGCCACCACCACCGTGCGGGAGATCCTCGGCGAGGACTCCCCCGCGCTGCTGGGCGTCCAGAACGCGCACTGGGAGGAGGCCGGCGCATGGACCGGCGAGGTCTCGGTGCCGCAGGCGAAGGACGCCGGCGCCCAGATCGTCGAGATCGGGCACTCCGAGCGGCGCGAGCACTTCGGCGAGACGGTGGAGACCACCCGCCTCAAGGTCGCCGCCACGCTGCGCCACGGGCTCACCCCGTTGCTGTGCATCGGCGAGAGCGCCGAGGTGAAGGAGGCCGGCGGCTCGAGCGAGTTCATCCTCGAACAGGCCCGCGGAGCCCTCGACGGGCTCTCCGCCGAGGAGCTCTCCCGCGTGGTGATCGCCTACGAGCCGATCTGGGCGATCGGCGAGAAGGGCCGCCCCGCCACGGTCGAGGAGCTCGCCGAGCCCTTCGCAGCGCTCGGCGCGGAGTACGGCGGCCAGGTCACGGGCCTGCTCTACGGCGGCTCCGTGAATCTCGACAACGCCGCCTCCCTGCTCGGCATCGAGCACGTGACCGGACTGTTCGTGGGCCGCACCGCATGGCAGCTGGAGGGCTACCTCGAGCTGCTGAGCATCGCCGAGCAGCACGCCGCGAGCTGACGGCGGCGGCGCACCTGTGGTGTGGTGGGCGCATGGACACCAGCTCTGAGCTCACCGAGACCGACCGTCGCCACCTGCGCCGCTGCGTCGACCTGGCCCGGGAGGCCCTCGACGCCGGGGACGAGCCCTTCGGCTCGCTCCTCGTCGACGCCGACGGCACCGAGCGCTTCGCCGACCGCAACCGCGTCCAGGGCGGCGACCACACCCGCCATCCCGAGTTCGAGATCGCGCGCTGGGCAGCGAACCACCTGAGCCCGCAGGAACGCGCCCGCGCCACCGTGTACACCTCGGGCGAGCACTGCCCGATGTGCGCCGCCGCTCACGCCTGGGTGGGTCTGGGCCGGATCGTCTACGCCAGCAGCACGGCGCAGCTGAGCGCGTGGCAGCGGGAATGGGGCCGGCAGCCGGGCCCGGTCGCCCCGCTGCCGATCACCACGATCGCGCCGGGCGTCCCCGTCGCCGGCCCGGAACCCGCGCTCGCGGAGCAGCTGCGCGACCTGCACGAACGCGCCCTGAGCAGGTGATCCGCCCTAAGGGGAGCCGCCCCGGCCGCTGCCCGGAGGCCAGGTTCGGGGGATAGCCCCCAGCCGTTCCTCGGACGGCCGCGATAGCCTGGAGGCCAACGATGGTGAGGGCCTGCGCCCGGTCCCGCATCCCGTGGACCGCCCCGCCTGTGGGAGCCGCTTCCTCCCCGTCGCTGACCTCAGCCCCGTCCACCGAGAGGTCGCGCACCCGTGAATGCTCAGCACCGTCCCCCGAGGCATCAGCCGCCCCCTCGCGGCAACGCCTCGCCGCGCCCCGGCGCGGGCGGCATGGGTGGCCCGGGTCGCATGGGCGGCGCGGGCGGCATGGGTGGTCCGGGCAGTATGGGTGCGCGCTGGGGTTCGGGTCCGCCCACGGCCTGGCCGCCGGACCGCAGCCCTCTCGAGGGCACGATCCACTCCCCGCGCTCGAAGGCGATGATGCCGCCGCGCCGTCGCGGCCGCTGGCTCACCGTCGGCGTGCCGGCCGTGCTCGCCGCGGCGCTCGGGATCAGCAGCTTCCTCGTGCTCGGCGTGAGCAGCCTCGTCGGCGGGGCCGGACTGCTGTCGCCCCTGCTCGCCGGCCTCGGCGTCGCCGCGGTCGTCGGCGGCGGGACCGGGTACCTGCTGCGCAACCGCCGGCCGCAGCCGGTGCGGCTGGGCCGCTCAGCCGCCGAGATCCCCGCCGGAACCCGCACGATGCTCGAGAAGATCGTCAAGGACTCCCGTATGCAGCGACGGCGCATCCAGCGGATGCAGCGGCGCGCCCGCGGCTCGGCGGTGACGCAGATCCTGCAGCGGGCGGAGACGCTGCTGCTGCGGATCGACACGCTGCTGGGATCGCCCGTCCTGCAGTCGCGCCGCGCCTCGGACGCCGACGTGATGATGCTCGAGGGCATGGCGGATCGCTACGTGCCCGAGCTGGTGGACGCGCTCGAGGACACCGTCGGCTTCCTCGCCCCCACCACCACGGAGGCGGCCCGCGCGCGGGCGATCGAGAACCTGCACAGCATCGAGGAGCAGCTCGTGGTGCTCGGGGACCGGCTGGACCGGCTCGAGAACGACGTCGTCTCCGGGGTCACCCGGTCCCTCGACGTGCACTCGGAGTTCCTGCGCACCCGCTTCACCGACTCGGCGGAGGATCCCCTGCTGGACCGCTGAACGGCGCCGTTCGACAGCGTCAGCGACGGCACCGGCGACGGCGAGCCTGCGGTCTCATCGCGCGGCGCCCTCCTCGACCGCGGCGAGCGACCGTGCGAGCACCCCGTCGAGGTGGGCGGACAGCGCGCCGAGCGCCCCGTCGTGGTGGTGGCGGCGCACCATCTCGAGGATCGCTCCGTGCTCCTCGTGGGCGGTGCGGCCGTCGAAGGTGGCGGGGCCGCCGGACCACGTCTGCCGCATGCGGTGGGTGTAGGTGCTGAGGTTCTCCACCATGGTGCGCAGGTACCGGTTGTGCGCGTGGGCGAAGAAGACCTGATGGAACGCCCAGTCGGCGCGGAAATGCTCGTTCAGCAGGGCGTAGTCCTCGGGGCCGGTCTCGTCGATGCGGGCGAGCACCTCGGCGTGCGCGCGATGCGCCTCCTCGAGATCGGCGAGCAGGGAGTCGTAGTCCTCGAAGGCGCGGCCCAGCGCCGCGGATTCGACCACCTTGCGGGCATCGAGCAGCTCGCTCATGTGTTCGGCGTCCAGCGGCGGGGCGACCACGTAGCCGCGCAGCGCCACGTATTCGACGAGGCCGGAGCGCTCGAGGGAGACCATCGCC
Source organism: Brachybacterium faecium DSM 4810 (assembly GCA_000023405.1). Classification (NCBI taxonomy): domain Bacteria; kingdom Bacillati; phylum Actinomycetota; class Actinomycetes; order Micrococcales; family Dermabacteraceae; genus Brachybacterium; species Brachybacterium faecium. The sequence goes on along the minus strand of CP001643.1, from coordinate 49,316 downwards.
TCGCGCACGGGGGTCGGGGAGACCTCGAGGTCCCGGGCGAGCCCGTCGATGCTGAGCCGGGAGCCGGGCGCCCAGCGGGACTCGAGCAGCCGCTGGAGGATCAGCTCTTCGACCTCGGCGCGCAGGACCTGTCGTCGCACAGCCATCTGGCCACCCCTCTCTGTTCCGGCGGCAGGACCTGGACTCCCCGCTCCAGCGTCCGGATTTCGCCCTGGCCACCCTATAGGAAGTCGGCTGGGCACCTGCCCGGCTGCCCTCCGGCCGGGGCCGTCACCCGGTGAGCGCGTTCGGGAACCCGAGATGCTTGGCGATGATCGCGAGCTGCACCTCGGTGGACCCCTCCCCCACCTCGAGCACGCGCGAGTCGCGGTAGTGGCGGGCCACGACGTTCTCGTTGAGGAAGCCGTTGCCTCCCCAGATCTGGCAGGCGTCGCGCGCGTTGGCGACGGCGGCCTCGCTGCCCACGAGCTTGGCGAGGGAGGCCTCCCGGCTGAACGGCATCCCGGCGTCGAGGCGGTGCGCCGCCTCGTGCATGAGGGCGCGCGCGCTCGCGACCCGGGCCTGCATGCGGGCGAGGGTGAAGGCGATGTGCTGGTTCTCGCCGAGGGCGCGGCCGAACACCACCCGCTCCCGCGCGTACCGGACGGCCTGCTCGAGGCAGCCCTGGGCCGCTCCCACGCACAGGGCGGCGAGCGCGACCCGCCCCTGGTCGAGGATGGCGAGGAAGTTCGCGAAGCCGCGGCCGCGCTCCCCCAGCAGGTTCTCCTCGGGCACGCGCACGCCCTCGAGCAGCAGCGGGTGGGTGTCCGAGGTGTGCCAGCCGACCTTGTCGTAGCCGGGCAGGACGGTGAAGCCGGGGGTGTCGGTGGGGACGATGATGCTGCTCAGCTCCGGGCTGCTGCGCCCGTCGCGGCCCTGCCGCTGCCCGGTGACGGCGGTGATGGTGACCAGGGAGGTGATGGGGGTGCCGGAGTTGGTGATGAACTGCTTCGTCCCGTCGATCACCCACTGCCCGTCCTCGAGGCGGGCCGTGGTGCGGGTGCCGCCGGCGTCGGAGCCGGCCTCCGCCTCGGTGAGGCCGAAGGCGGCGAGCTGCTCGCCGCGGGCGAGGGCGGGCAGATGCCGTTCCTTCTGCGCGGCGGTGCCGAAGGTGAGGATCGGCATCGCGCCGAGGCCGAGCCCGGCCTCGAGGGTGACGGCGATCGACTGGTCCACGCGGGCCAGCTGCTCGACGGCGACGCACAGGGAGAGGTAGTCCCGGCCCTGCCCGTCGTACGTGCGGGGCAGGGGCAGGCCGAACAGGCCCATCGCCCCCATCTCGGCGAGGATCTCCATCGGCAGGCGGCGCTCGGTGTCGTAGGTGTAGCTGGCGGGGGCGACGACCTCGTCGGCGAAGTCGCGCACCCGGGCGGCCAGGCGCTGGTGCTCCTCGCTGAGCAGCTCGGTGCCGGGCGGGGGTGTGGAGCGGGCGGGGCTGGTCGCGGTGCGGGTCACGGAGGGCTCCTGGTGCGGGCTGGTGGTGTTCATGAGTGGTTCCCGGGGCCGGGATCGGTGGGGCCGTCGGCGTCGGCGTCGGCGCGGGCGGCCAGCAGGCGGGCGTGGCGGAGCACAGGGGCGTCGACCATGCGGCCCTCGTGCGTGAAGACCCCGGTGCCGTGGTGCTCCGCGGCGGCGAGCACGCCGCGCGCCCAGGCGGCCTGGGCAGGGCTGGGGAGGAAGGCCTCGCGGATCGCGGCGACCTGGCCGGGGTGGATGCACGCGGTGGCGGTGAAGCCGCTGGCTGCGGCGTCCTCGGCCGCGGTGCGCTGCCCGGCCTCGTCGGCGATCTCGGTGTGGATCGCGTCGATGGCGCTGCGGGCGTGGGCGCGCGCGGCGAGGAGCACGCTCGAGCGGGCGTGGCGCACCACGTCGCGGTAGCCGCCGTCGGCGCGGCGGGAGGAGGTGCCGCCGAGGGAGGCGATGAGGTCCTCCCCGCCCCACATCAGGGCGATCACGTCGGGGTGGGCGGCCAGCTGCGGGGCGGCGAGCACGCCGCGGGCCGTCTCGCACAGGGCGAGCACCTTCACGCCGGGAAGGAGCGCCACGAGGCGGTCCACGTCCGCGGGGCAGGTGGCCTTGGGCAGCATCACGCAGCGGGGGCGGCGCGGGGCGAGGGCGGCGATGTCGGCGGCGAGCTGGGCGGTGCCGGGGGCGTTGACGCGCACGATGGTGCGGGCGGGGTCGAGCTCGTGGGCGGCGACGGCGCGGCGCGCCTCCTGCTTGCGGTCCGGGGCGACGGCGTCCTCGAGGTCGAGGATGACGGCGTCGGCACGGGCGGCGGCCTTCGCGAAGCGGTCGGGCCGGTCGCCGGGGCAGAACAGCAGCGCCGGTCCCAGGGGCAGCGGTTCCTGCGCGATCGGGAGGTGGGTGGTCATGGTCGCTCCTGGCAGTGCATGAGGGTGGTGCGCTCGGCGCGCACGACGACGTCGCCGTGCTGGTTGCGCCCGGTGTGGACGAGGGAGACGACGGCCTGGCCGGGGCGGGAGCGGGAGGGGCGCACGCCCGTCACCTCGGTCTCGCTGTAGAGGGTGTCGCCGTGGTGCAGCGGGTGCGGGAAGGCGATCTGCCCGAAGCCGAGGTTCGCCACGAGGGTGCCCTGGCTGAGCTGGGTGACGGATGCGCCGACGACGGTGGCGAGGGTGAGCATCGAGTTCACCAGGCGCTGCCCGAACTCGGTGGTGCCGCTCCAGGCGGCGTCGAGGTGGAGGGCCTGCGGGTTCATGGTCATGGTGGAGAACAGGACGTTGTCCGCCTCGGTGAGGGTGCGGCCGGGGCGGTGCTCGTAGATCGCGCCGATCTGCAGCTCGTCCGCGTACAGGCCGCGCTGCACGATGCGGGGCCGGCCGGGGTCGGGGTGGTGCGCGCTCATGGGCGGGCCTCCTGGGTCTCGGGGGCGGTCTCGTCGGTGAGCACCTGGGCGAGCTCTTCGCCGCGGGCCACCTTCTGGCCGGGGCGCACGTGCAGCCGCACCACGCCCGCGTCCGGGGCGCAGAGGGTGTGCTCCATCTTCATCGCCTCCACCACCAGCACCGCCTCCCCGGCGCCGACCCGGTCCCCGTCGGCCACCAGCACGGTGGTGACGGTGCCGGGCATGGGCGAGTCGAGGGCGGGCGCGAGCTCCCCGGCGCCGCGCTCCCGGTGCACCCGGTGCAGCACGAGCTCGCGGTCCTCGCCGGGCAGGCCGATCCACACCGCCGTCCCGGTGCAGTGGTGGCTCAGCGGCAGGCGCTGCCCGTCGACGGTGACGGCGCCGTCGTGCAGGGCGAGGGTGTGCTCCGCGCCGTCGTCCACCCGGGCGCGGGCCGCGGCGGGCGTCCCGGTCAGGGCGACCGTGCGCACTCCGCCGTCGGCCGCGGCGAAGCGCACCCGGAACGGGGCCTGCCCGCCGAGCCGCCATCCCCGGGAGGCGTGCCAGAGTCCGGCCGGCCGCTCGCGGGCCACGTGGTCCCAGCGCACCAGGGCCGCGACCGCGAGACTCCGCGTGCCCCGGGGCGGGCCGGTGAGCTCGGGCAGGTGGCGTTCGATGAGCCCGGTGTCCAGCTGCCCCTCGCGCACCTCGTCGAGGGCGAGCAGGGCGCGGAGGAACGCGGTGTTGGTGACGACGCCGAGCACGTGCGTGGCGGCCAGGGCGCGGTCGAGCCGTGCCAGGGCCTCGGCGCGGGTGGGGGCGTGGGCGATGACCTTGGCGAGCATCGGGTCGTAGCTGCTGGAGACCGCCTGGCCGGCCTCGAGCGCGTGGTCCACCCGCACCCCCTGTGGCAGGGCGAGGGCGTGCACCGTGCCGCCGGTGGGCAGGAACCCGGCGGCCGGGTCCTCCGCGTAGACGCGGGCCTCGACGGCGTGGCCGTGCAGGGGCACCTCCTCCTGGGTGAGGGAGAGCCTCTCCCCCGCCGCGATCCGCAGCTGCTCGGCGACCAGGTCGATGCCGGTGACGGCCTCGGTGACGGCGTGCTCGACCTGCAGGCGGGTGTTCATCTCGAGGAAGAACGGCGCCTCGGGAGCCTCGACGGAGACGAGGAACTCGACGGTCCCGGCGCCGACGTAGTCCACGGCGCGGGCGGCGGCGATCGCGGCCTCGCCGAAGCGGGTGCGCTGGGCGGGGGTGAGCGTGGGGCTGGGCGCCTCCTCGATCACCTTCTGGTGGCGGCGCTGGAGGGAGCACTCGCGGTCGCCCAGGTGGATCACGCTCCCGTGGGCATCGGCGAGGACCTGCACCTCGATGTGGCGCGGCGCGGTGAGCAGGTGTTCGAGGAAGAGGGTGTCGTCGCCGAAGGCGCCGGCGGCCTCGCGGCGGGCGGCGGCGAGCGCGGCGGGCAGCTGCTCGGGGCGGTGCACCTCGTGCATGCCCTTCCCGCCGCCGCCCGCCGCGGGTTTGATCAGCAGCGGGTATCCGACCTCGGCGGCGCCGCGGAGGAGGGCGGCGTCGTCGAGCCCGGGGCGGGAGAGGCCGGGCACGGTGGGCACGCCGCGGGCGGTGACGGCGGCGCGGGCGGCGATCTTGTCGCCCATGGTCTCGATCGCCGCGGCGGAAGGGCCGACGAACACCAGCCCGGCCGCCTCGCAGGCGCGGGCGAAGCCGGCGCGTTCGGAGAGGAAACCGTAGCCGGGGTGCACGGCTCCGGCGCCGCTGGCAAGGGCGGCGGCGATGAGCGCGTCCCCGTCGAGGTAGGAGTCGATGCGCAGCGCGCTGTCGGCGGCGGTGACGTGCGGGGCGTCGGCGTCCTCGTCGGTGTGGACGGCGATCGCGGCCAGGCCGAGCGTGCGCAGGGTGCGCAGGATCCGCAGCGCGATCTCGCCGCGGTGGGCGATCAGCACCGCGTCGAAGCGGGGGGCGCCGGGGATGCCGGCGATGCCGGGGCTGTGCGCAGCGGTCATCGCGGCCTCACATCCGGAACACGCCGCGCGAGGGGGCGCGCAGCGGGGTGCGGGAGACGACGTCCAGGGCCAGGCCCAGCACGGTGCGAGTGCGGGCGGGTTCGATGATCCCGTCGTCCCAGAGCCGGGCGGTGGAGTAGTAGGGGCTGCCCTGCGCCTCGTACTCCTCGACGATGGGGCGGCGGAACGCGGCCTCCTCGGCCTCGCTCCAGGTGCCGCCGGCCGCCTCGATCCGCTCGCGGCGCACGGTGGCGAGCACGGCCGCGGCCTGGGCCCCGCCCATCACGGAGACGCGGGCGGTGGGCCACAGCCACAGGAACCGCGGGGAGTAGGCGCGCCCGCACATCGAGTAGGTGCCGGCGCCGAAGGAGCCGCCGAGGACGACGGTGAGCATGGGCACGCGGGCGCAGGCCACGGCGGTGACCATCTTCGCGCCGTCCTTGGCGATCCCGCCGCGCTCGTACTCGGCGCCGACCATGAACCCGGCGATGTTCTGCAGGAACACCAGCGGGATCCGGCGCTGGTCGCACAGCTGCACGAAGTGGGCGCCCTTGAGCGCGGACTCGCTGAACAGCACCCCGTTGTTGGCGACGATGCCCACCCGGTGGCCGTGGAGGCGGGCGAAGCCGGTGACCAGGGTGGTGCCGTAGCCGGGCTTGAACTCCGAGAACGTGCCGGCGTCGACGAGGCGGTCGAGCACCTCGTGCACGTCGTAGGGGGTGGCGAGGTCCGGCGGCACCACGGCGCCCATCGTCTCGGGGTCGACGGCCGGATCGCGGGGCTCCTCGCGCGGCGGGACGGGCTCGGGCGGGGGCAGCGTGTCGACGATCTCGCGCACGAGCGCGAGGGCGTGCTCGTCGTCCTCCGCGAGGTGGTCGGCGACCCCGGAGACCTCGGTGTGCATCCGCCCGCCGCCGAGCTCCTCGGCGCTGACCTCCTCCCCGGTCGCGGCCTTCACCAGCGGCGGCCCGCCCAGGAAGATCGTGCCCTGGTCGCGGACGATCACGGTCTGGTCGCTCATCGCCGGCACGTAGGCGCCGCCCGCGGTGGAGGAGCCCATCACCGCGGAGATCTGCGCGATCCCCTCCGCGCTCATCCGGGCCTGGTGGTAGAAGATGCGGCCGAAGTGGTCGCGGTCGGGGAACACCTCGTCCTGCAGCGGCAGGTAGGCGCCGCCGGAGTCGACGAGGTACACGCACGGCAGGTGGCTCTCGGCGGCGATCTCCTGGGCGCGCAGGTGCTTCTTCACCGTCATCGGGAAGTAGGTGCCGCCCTTGACGGTCGCGTCGTTGGCGAGGATCAGGCAGTGCCGGCCGTGGATCATGCCGATCCCGGCGACGACCCCGGCGCCCGGCGCGGCCCCGTCGTACATCCCCTCGGCGGCCAGCGGCGCGATCTCGAGGAAGGCCGAGCCCTCGTCGAGCAGCTGGTCGATCCGTTCGCGGGCCAGCAGCTTGCCGCGGGAGCGGTGCTTCTCGCGGGCGGTGGCGGGGCCTCCCTCCGCAGCGGCCGCGAGGCGGCGGCGCAGCTCTCCGACCAGGGCGTCCATCGCCTCGGTGCGGGCGGCGGCCTCGGGGCCGACGGGGGTGTGCGGGACGTCCATGGGTCACCTCGTCAGCAGGAGCGCGGGATCGGCGAGGACCTCGGCGACGTCGAGCAGGAAGCGGGAGGCCTCCGCGCCGTCGAGCACCCGGTGGTCGAAGGAGACGGTGAGGGTGACGACCTCGCGCAGCGCGACCTCGCCGCGGTGCTCCCAGGGCTGGGTGCGGACCGCGCCGAGGGCGAGGATGGTGCTCTGGCCGGGGTTGAGGATCGGGGTGCCGCCGTGGACGCCGAACACGCCCACGTTGGTGACGGTGAGGGTGGAGCCGGTCAGCTCCTGCGGGGTGAGGGTCCCCTCCCTCGCGCGGGCGGCCAGCTCGGCGATCCGTGCGGTGAGTCCGGGGCCGTCGAGGGTGTCGAGTTCCGGGAGGCTGGCGACCACCAGCCCGCGCTCGGTGGCGACCGCGATCCCGGGCACGACCTGCGCGAACACGTCGATCGCCGCGGCCTCGGCGTCGAAGTGGGCGTTGGCTGCGGGGGTGCGGGCGACGGCCGGGGGCAGCGCTCGGCACACGGCGGCGAGGAAGGAGGTGCGCCGGCCGTCGCGCTCGGTGCGGTGGAGCCGCTCGAGCGTGTCGGTGACGTCGACGGTGACGTGCACCGAGGCGTGCGGGGCGGTGAACGCGGAGTCCGTCATCGCCCGCGCGGTCTCGCGGCGCAGGCCGGTCACGGGGGTGCGGGTGGAGGTGCGGGCGGGGCCGCGGCCGGCGTGGGAGTCGACGTCGGCGCGCAGGATCCTGCCGCCCGGCCCCGAGCCGTGCACGCGGGCGAGGTCGACGCCGAGGTCGCGGGCGCGGCGGCGCACCGGCGGCATCGCCCTCGGCCGCTCGCGGGCGGCCTCCTCCTCGCTGCGGCCGGTGTACGGCTCCGTCGGGAAGGAGCGCGGCCGACGGCGGGGGCGTCCGGTGCCGGGCAGCACCGGCCCGTACCCGACCAGGACCTGCTGGCGCTCGGGACGGGCCGGCGGCGCGTCGGCGCCTCCCCCGCCCGTCGACGACATGGCGGCCGGCGCCTCGTCGGACGGAGTCGCTGCCGCCGAGGGCGCAGTGGCTGCCTCGTCGGCCGGGTGCCCGTCGGCGGGGTCGTCCTGCCCCGTGCCCGCCTCTGGTGCCGCGATCTCCTCGAAGCCGACCAGGGGCGCGCCCACGGCGAGGGTCTCGCCCTCCTCGGCGTGCAGGGCGCGGATGCGGCCGGCGCGGGGGCTGGGCAGCTCCACGAGCGCCTTGGCGGTCTCCACCTCGGCGAGGGCCTGGTTCAGCGTGACCTCGTCGCCCACGGCGACGTGCCAGCTCACGATCGTCGCCTCGGTGAGTCCTTCGCCGAGGTCGGGGAGTCGGAAGTCGCTCATCAGGTGGCCTCCCTCGAGTTGCGCCGGCCCAGCGTGCGGTCCACGGCGTCGAGGATGCGGTCGATGCCGGGCAGGTGGTGGTCCTCCAGCGCGGCGGGCGGGTAGGGGATGTCGTAGCCGGTGACCCGTTCGGGGGCGGCCTCGAGGTGTGCGAAGCAGTCCTCGACCACGGAGGTGATCACCTCGCAGGAGAGCGAGACGCTGCCGGGCGCCTCGTGCGCGACCACCAGGCGTCCGGTGCGGCGCACGCTCGCGGCGACCGTCCCGCGGTCCAGCGGGGACAGGGAGCGCAGGTCGATCACCTCGAGGCCGATGCCGTCGTCCTCCGCGGCGAGCGCGGCCTCGAGCGCGGTGAGGACGAGCGGCCCGTAGGCCACGAGGGTCGCGTCCGTGCCCCGGCGCAGCACGCGGGCGGAGGTGAGATCGGCGGTGACGGAGGTGTCCACCTCGCCCTTGGACCAGTAGCGGCGCTTGGGTTCGAGCACCATCACCGGGTCGTCGCAGGCGATCGCGGCGCGCATCGTGGAGTAGGCATCCTGCGGGTCGGCGACGGTGACCACGCGCAGGCCGGGGGTGTGCGCGAAGTACGCCTCCGGGGATTCGGAGTGGTGCTCGACCGCGCCGATGCCGCCGCCGAAGGGGATCCGGATGGTCAGCGGCATCCGCACCGCTCCGTCGGTGCGGTAGTGGAGGCGGGCCACCTGGGCGACGATCTGGTCGAAGGCGGGGAACACGAAGCCGTCGAACTGGATCTCCGCCACCGGGCGCATGCCGTGGTACGCCATGCCCACGCAGGTGCCGAGGATCCCGGATTCCGCGAGCGGCGAGTCGATGACCCGGTCGGGGCCGAAGCGGTCGAGCAGCCCGTCGGTGACGCGGAAGACGCCGCCGAGGGTGCCGATGTCCTCGCCGATGAGCAGGACCTGCGGATCCTCCTCGAGGGCGTCGCGCAGCGCGGCGTTCAGCGCCCCGGCCATCGTCATGGTCGCGGGCTTGGTGGTCGCGGGCGCGGTGGTCGCGGGGGTGGTCATGACGCGGAGTCCTCGGTCCCCTCGGGGGCGAGCGAGGCGGTGAAGGAGCGGAACTCCTCCCGCTGCCGCTCCAGGCCCGGGTGCGCGGTGGACAGCACGTTCTCGAACAGGCTCTCCGGGGCCGGCGCGGGCAGCGCGGTCACCGCCTCGCGCAGGGCGGTGCGCGCGTCGGCGCCACGGCGCTGCGCCTCGCCGCGCAGCTCCTCGGCCGAGGCGCCGAGCTGGGCGAGGTGTCGCTCCACCCGGCGCAGCGGGCAGCGGCCCCTCCAGGTCTCCAGCTCCTGCTCGTCGCGGTAGCGGGTGGGGTCGTCGCTCGTGGTGTGGGGCCCGAGGCGGTAGGTGACGGCCTCGAGGAAGATCGGTCCGCGCCCCTCGCGGAGGTGCCGGGCGGCGATCCGGCTCGCCGCCCGCACCGCCAGCACATCGTTGCCGTCCACGCGCAGCGCGGGGATGCCGAAGCCGGTGGGGCGCAGCGCGAGCGGGACGGTGGCCTGCACGGCGACCGGCTCGGAGATCGCGTAGTGGTTGTTCTGGCAGAAGAAGAGCACCGGGGCGCGGAACGAGGCGGCGAAGGCGAGAGCCTCGTTGACATCGCCCTGGCTGAGGGCGCCGTCGCCGAAGCAGGCGACGGCGATCTCGTCCCCGCCACGGGCCCGGGCGGCCATCGCGTAGCCGACGGCGTGGTGGGCCTGCGCGCCGATGATCACCTGCGGGGTGGCCATGTGGTGGGTGAAGGGGTCCCAGCCCGAGAGCGCCGTGCCGCGCCAGACGGCGAGCATCTCCTCCGGGCTCACCCCGCGGCACCAGGCCAGGCCGTTCTCCCGGTAGGAGGTGAACAGGAATTCCGTCGCGTCCAGGGCGCGGCCCAGGCCGATCTGGGCGGCCTCCTGGCCGTGCAGCGGGGGCCAGAGGCCCAGCTCGCCCTGGCGCTGCAGGGCGACGGCCTCCTCGTCGATCGCGCGGATCACGGACATGTCGAGGTACAGCTCGGTCAGCAGCGCCTCGTCCACGTCGTCGAGGGCGGGATCGAGGATCGGGTCGGGGTGTCGGGTGCCGTCCTCGGCGAGGACGTGCAGGGGCTGTGCGAGTCCAGCAACCAGGTCATGGCCGGGAGCTGACGGGGTCGTCAACATTCGGACCTCCAGAATCCGCCGCGCCGGGTGGGCGCATGGGACGTCGGCGCCGGGTGGGCGCCCGTGACGTCGTCGTCGTGACGCACGGTACGCCGCCGGTGCACGACGTTCAACGAAAACGACAGATCGGGAGCAGAATGCTCAACCCTGGTGGCTACGGTGCCGTAGAATCACGCAGTATGCGCACCGTCGATGACACCGACCGTCGTCTGCTGCTCGCGATGACGGAGAATCCCCGCTCCACGATCGTCTCCCTCGCGGAGCGGCTGGGCCTGTCCCGCAACACCGTCCAGTCGCGCCTCGCCGCGCTCGAGGCGGGGCCCGCGCTGCAGGGCTACGACCGGCGGCTGCACGCGGCATCGCTGGGCTATCCGCTGACGGCATTCATGGAGACGCAGGTGGATCAGCCCCGGCTCGAGCAGGTCATCGCCCAGCTGCGCGAGATCCCCGAGGTGGTGCAGGTGCACGGGCTCAGCGGCCTGCACGACATCCTGGTGCGCTGCGTGTGCCGGGACACCGATGACCTCTACCGGGTCAACAAGCTGGTGCTCGGCTGCGAGGGCGTGATCCGCACCGACACCTCGCTCGCGATGGGCGAGCTGATCTCGTTCCGCCTGGCCCCGGTGCTCGAACGCGATCTGCGCAGCTGACCCGCCGCGCGGGAGCTCGTCGGAGGCAGCTCAAGCGCTCGCGGCTCAGACGTCGGCGAGGGCGACCGGCTGGCCGGTGCGCACGGACTCCTGTGCCGCGGCGACCACGCGCACGGTGCGCAGGCCCACGTCCCCCGTCGGCGCGACCGCCTCGCCGGCGCGCACCGCGTCGAGGAAGGCCTCGAGCAGCAGGCCGTCGGTGTCGGTGCCGTAGGGCAGCCACTGGTCGTGCCCGCCCACGTGCTGGGCGAAGGCGTCGATCTGGAGCTGGCCGCCGGTGCCGACGGCCTGCAGGCGCAGCCCGCCCCAGGTGGGGGCGTCGGCCGGCTGGGACCAGGAGCAGTCGATGGTGGCGACCATCCCGGAGGCGTAGCCGAGGGTGACCAGACCTCCCGTCTCGGCGCCCTCTCCTGCGCGGTCTGCGTAGAGGATGCGGTTGGAGACGGCGTGGACGGTGGCGGGCTCGCCGAACATCGCGTCGAGGATCTCGGCGATGTGCACGGTGTGGTCCACCAGGGAGCCGCCGCCGGCGAGCTCGACGTCGGTGAACCAGTCCCGGCCGGCCGGCAGCTTGCCGTTGTTGGTGCCGGTCAGGCCGATCACCTCGCCGAGGGTGCCGTCGGCCACGGCGGTGCGCAGCGCCTCGACGGCGGGCGAGAAGTGCACGGGGAAGGCGGTCATGAGCACCACGCCGACCTCGCGGCAGGCCGCGACCATGGCCTCGGCATCGGCCACGGTGGTGGCCAGCGGCTTCTCGCACAGCACGTGCACGCCGCGCCGGGCGGCCTCGAGCACCAGGTCCTTGTGGTGCGCGTTCGCGCTGGTGACGACGATGGCGTCGGGCCCCTCGGGCCACGCGCCCCAGGCCTCCTCGTAGGAGGGGACCACGCGCTCCCCGCGCACGTCCCCGTAGCCGTCGGGGTCGGCGACGACGAGCTCGACGTCGGTGCGGCCGCCCAGCTGGGAGGCGTAGGAGACCGCATGGGTGTGCGCGCAGCTCATCAGCGCGACCTTGAGCGGCGCGGCGGGCTGCGGGTCGGCGGGCGTGGTCGCGGGATCGGTGGGGGGCGGGGTCAGCATGTGATGCTCCGTCCGGTGCGCAGGGACTCGAGGGCGGCGCGGGAGATCTCCACGGCGAGTGCGCCGTCGGCCGCGTCCACGCGCGCGGGGGCGCCGCCGGCGAGCGCGGTCGCGAACTCGACGATCTCCGCGGCATAGGGGTCGGGCATCTCGGAGACGTCCGGGAGGAAGCCGTCGCCGCTGCTCTGCCGGGCGGAGGCGACGTCGTCGAAGACGATGCCGGGATCGCCGGCGCTGTCGTACTGCAGGCGGCCGCCGTCCCCCGCGACGTCGAAGGTGTAGCGGAAGCGCGTGCCGGCCGGGCCCCAGAACCCGCGGCAGTGGCTGAGGGCGCCCGAGCGGTGGGTGAGCACCACGTGAGCGGTGCGGACGGCGGAGTCGGAGGAGGCGATGGACTGCTGGGCGAAGACCTTCTCGACGGGGCCGGCCATCCACACCGCCTGGTCGATGTCGTGGATCAGCTGATCCATCACGATCCCGCCGGAGAGCTCCTCATCGGCGTACCAGGAGCGAGCCGGCAGGGAGCCGGTGCGCTCGAAGCGCAGCACCGCGAGGGTGCCGACGGCGCCGGTGTCGATCGCCCGCTTCGCCGCGGCGTACTGGGGGAAGAAGCGCACCACGTGGGCGGGGAAGAGCCGTCGGCCCGCGCGCTGCGCATGCTCGACGAGCTCGTGCGCCTCCTCGGGGGTGAGGGCGAGCGGCTTCTCGCACACCACGTCCTTGCCGGCGTCGAGCGCGGCGCGCACGATCTCGGGATGCGCGGGGGTGGGGGTGCAGACGTCGACGACGTCGACCGCCGCCAGCAGCTCCTCGAGAGTGCCGTGCGCGGTGGCCCCCGATTCAGCGGCGAACTCCTCCGCACCGGCGAGGCTGTGGCAGTGCAGCTCCGCGTCGAGCTCGATCCAGCCCGGCAGGTGGGCGCGGGAGATCCCGCCGGTGCCGACGATGCCGACGCGGAGGGGTGCGGGTGGGGAGGACGTGGTCATCGCCGACCTTTCGCGAGGGCGGACGAGAGCCTCGTCCGCACGTCACCGGAGTGGGGGCCGGGGCCGCTCCACCGCTGGTCCGCCGGGGTGCCGGCGGGCGGTGCGGGAGATGCCCCAGATTATGCAAGTGCTTTTCATAAGTCTTCCGGGGTCCACCGGCGGTGTCAAGCCTTCGCGCACAACACCCGCGCGACCGCTCACCGCCTCGGGCCTGCTGGATCGACGCTCGACACGCACTCGCCCTAGGGCGTGTCTCCTATGTGTGAGCTGTTTCGTGCGAGAACGTCGAGGGATGGCTACCGCGACGATTCCTCGGCACCAGGTCCTCACTGACAAGCAGTGGGAGCGAATCGAGCCGATGCTGCCCTCGAACACGGGTCGCAAAGGGCGTCCCTTCCACGACAACCGCAAGATCGTCGAGGGGATCATCTACCGCGCCAGGACCGGGATCCCGTGGCGGGATCTTCCCCGTGAGCAGTTCGGTCCCTGGCAGACGGTGTGGAAGCGCCATTACCTCTACGCCCGCCTCGGTGTTTGGGACCGGATCCATGCCGCGCTGATGGCGCAGGCCGATGCCGCGGGCGATATCGAGTGGATGGTCTCGGTGGACTCGACGATCAACCGAGCTCATCAGCACGGCACCAACACGACGCGTCCTGACCAGCCCACAGGGGGCGACGGCGAACCACAACAATCTGTCTCCTGAAGAGCCTGATGGGCACGCTATCGGGCGCTCGCGCGGCGGGCTGGGCAGCAAGATCCACGCCGCCGTCGACGGCAACGGAATGCCGTTGGCGATCGTGCTCACCGGCGGACAGCGTCACGACGGCGCGATGCTCCTCGAGGTTCTCGACGACATCCGCGTTCCCCGTCTGGGGCCTGGCCGCCCCCGGATCCGGCCCGACGCCGTCGTTGCGGATAGGGCCTACTCCTCGGGCAAGACCCGCCGGATGCTCGCCGCCAGGGGCATCAAAACGGTGATTCCCCAGAAATCCGACGAGATCGCCTCACGCAAGAAGAAGGGCACTCGCGGCGGACGCCCGCCTGCGCTCGACCAGGTCGCCTATGCCGGCCGCAATGTCGTCGAACGACAGTTCGGACTGGCCAAGCAATGGCGCGGGATCGCCACCCGCTATGACAAGCACGCCATTGCCTACCGAGCCGGCGTCGTCCTCTGCGCCGTCATCGCCTGGCTACGCAAATAGGAGACACGCCCTAGAGGACCGCACTGCAAAGAATCGTCAGGTCCTGACTCCCTGAGGCCGATTCAGGGTCGGAACCTGACAATCCCGGGTGCTCCGTCAAGCTCTGGTCGCCGCCTCCAGAGCAGCAGCGAGGCGCGTCATCTCCTCGGCCGTGAGGCCGTGGACCGTCACCCGCAGGTGGCGCGAGGCCTCGTCGGCCGGGTTCCCGGGGACGAGGCGGAACTCGTCGCCGGTGCGCACCCGCCAGCCGCGGCGGGCGAGCTCGGCGGCGACCTCCCCGGCCGGTCGCGGCACCGGCACCCACAGGCTCATCCCGTCCCCCGCGGTCACCGGGATCCCGTGCGCGGTGAGCAGGGCGGCGGCCTCGGCGCTGCGTGCGGCGTACTGCGCTCCGGCCCGGGCGATGAGCTCGCGGGCGGAGTCGTCGGCGAGCACCCCGTGGGCGAGGCGCTGGAGGAGGTGGCTGACCCAGGTGGTGCCGGGGCTGAGGCGCAGCGCGAGCCGGTCCGCGGTCTCGGGATCGGTGGCGGTGACGGCGAGGCACAGGTCCGGGCCGAGGAACTTCGAGACCGAGCGCACCAGCGCCCAGCGCCGATGCTCCGGGCCCACGACGGAGCGGAACGGGGCGCGGGAGAGGTAGGAGAAGTAGTCGTCCTCGATGACCAGCACGTACGGATGCTGGGCGAGCACGGCCCGCAGCTCCTCGGCCCGGTGCGCGCCGAGGGAGGCCCCGGTGGGGTTCTGGGCGCGCGGGGTGAGGACGACGGCGCGGGCGCCGGCCTCGAGCGCGGCCCGCAGGCCGTCTGCGGTCATCCCCTCGACGTCCACCGGCACGGGGATCGCGCGGTAGCCGGCATGGCGCACGGTCTGGATGCTCGCCAGGAAGCACGGGTCCTCGAGGGCGACGGCGTCGTCCCGCACGAGCGCCTGGGCGAGCAGGCGCTCGATCGCGTCGACCGCGCCGCTGGTGAGCGTCAGGCGCACCGCCTCGCCGGTGGGGACGTCCGGTGCCATCCAGGACCGCGCCCAGGCCTCGAAGTCGGGGTCGATGACCGGTTCTCCGTAGAGCACGGGGCGGCCGACGGCGCCGGCGAGCGCGGGGGAGAGATCGGGAATCAGCGCGGGATCGGGGTTGCCGGAGCCGAGGTCGCGCAGCGCACCCGCGGTGCCTGAGGCGCCGGCGGGGTGCGTCCCGGCGGGTGCGGCGGCGAATCCCTCCTGGGGCAGGCGCGAGCGCGCGGCGACGCGGGTGCCGGCGCGCCCCTGGGTGACGACGATCCCGGCGCCGGCGAGCGTGCGATAGGCGGCCACGGCGGTGTTGCGATGGATGCCGAGCCGTGCGGCGAGGGCGCGCACCGGGGGCAGCGGGTCGCCGGGGGCGAGGTCTCCGCGGTCCACGAGGGTGCGCACGCTCTCGGCGATCTCCGCCGCGGTGCCGCCGCTGATCTCCTCGCCGGTGCTCACGAGCTCGAGTGTAGGTCGCCGCCGCGGCGGCGCCGCCGTCGGTGCCCGGATCCGACCGCCGGACGCTCTGGCCGTGTTCGGCACATGCCATGCTATTTTTTGGCACAGATCAATGTGGTGCAGGGAGGGTCGGCGAGCCGGATGCCGTCGGCCCGCGCCGCGAGAGCGACGGGACAGGACCCATGAACTCGACCCCCACCGACCCCCTCGAGATCCCCCGCACTGCCGGGCGCGAGCTCACCGAGACCCTCAAGGGCGGCGTCATCATGGACGTCGTCACGCCGGAGCAGGCACGGATCGCCGAGGATGCCGGCGCGGTCGCCGTGATGGCGCTCGAGCGCGTCCCGGCGGACATCCGCGCCGAGGGCGGGGTCTCCCGCATGAGCGACCCGGAGATGATCGAGGGGATCATCGAGGCGGTCTCCATCCCGGTGATGGCCAAGGCCCGCATCGGCCACTTCGTCGAGGCGCAGGTGCTGCAGGAGCTGGGCGTGGACTACATCGACGAGTCCGAGGTGCTCTCCCCCGCGGACTACGTCCACCACATCGACAAGCACCGCTTCGACGTGCCGTTCGTGTGCGGGGCGACGAACCTCGGCGAGGCGCTGCGGCGCATCACCGAGGGCGCGGGGATGATCCGCTCGAAGGGCGAGGCCGGCACCGGCGACGTCTCCGAGGCCACCCGGCACATCCGCACCATCACCGCCGAGATCCGCGCCCTCGCGGCGCGCAGCGAGGACGAGCTGTACCTCGCGGCGAAGGATCTGCAGGCCCCGTACGCGCTGGTCAGGCAGGTCGCCGAGACCGGTGCGCTGCCGGTGGCGCTGTTCACCGCGGGCGGGGTCGCCACCCCGGCCGATGCCGCGATGATGATGCAGCTGGGGGCCGACGGGGTGTTCGTCGGCTCGGGCATCTTCAAGTCCGGCAACCCCGCCGAGCGCGCCGCCGCGGTCGTGAAGGCGACCGCCGCGTACGAGGACCCGGCCGTGATCGCCGAGGTCTCGCGCGGTCTGGGCGAGGCGATGGTGGGGCTGAACGTCGCCGATCTCCCGGCCCCGCACCGGCTGGCCGAACGCGGCTGGTGAGAGCGGGGCGGTGAGATCAGCGCCGTGAGAGCGGGGCGGTGGGCCCGGTCCCTCAGCCGCGCAGCAGCGGCGCGATCTCCCGCCCCCACGCCGTGACGGCGGGCAGGTCGCGGAAGTCCCCGGTGGGGGTGCGCAGGGAGGTCAGCAGCACCCGCTCGCGCAGCGGGAGGCGATCCATGAGCACCCAGCCGGGGAAGTTCCGCACCGCGACCGGGGTGAGGCAGAGCGCGGCGAGGAAGGCGTCGGTCGCCTTCTGCCTCCCGCCCTTCGCCGGATCGGCGGCGGAGCCGGAGCAGGAGAAGAAGGCGAACGGCCGACGGGCGAGCTCCCCCTCGTGCGCCCGCGCCCAGCTCGCCGCGGTCTTCTCGACCGCCTCGATCCGCACGCCGGAGCCGAGCACCACGGCCTCGTAGCGGGCGGGATCGGGGCTCTCCTCGAGGTCCACGAGGTCCGTCTCGAGGCCCTCGGCGCGCAGCGCGTCCTGCAGGGTCTCGGCGAGCGTGCGGGTGGCTCCGGAGTGGGTCGCATAGGCGACGAGCACGGTCATGGAGCTCATCCTGCCAGGGCTTCCGGGCGCTCTCCCGGGACCGAGGTCTCTGCCGCGGCGCCCGCCCGACGCTGCTGGTCAGCGGCAGGTCACGATTCGGTGGTCATGACTGTCCGGTCACTGGAACGGCGGCCCGGCGAGGCGGAGAATCCAGGGATACGGCCCTGGCCGCCGTGGCCTTCGCCGTCTCCTCCTGGAGGCAGCCGTGAAGAAGAGAATCCTTGCCGCCCTCGCCACCTGTGCCCTGCTGCTCGGCCTGGGCATGCTCGCCCCGGCCGGCGCCGTCGCCGCCCCGTACTGCGGCATCCGCTGGGGCTCGCTGCCCGACTCGGCCACCGGGACCTCCGCGGCTCAGGTGGAGAATCTCCGCTCCGGCCGGCACACCTGCTTCGACCGGCTCGTGGTCGACCTCGAGGGTGACGTCTCGGGGTACTCCGTGAGCTACGTCGAGCGCGTGTCCCAGCTCGGCTCCGGCCGGGCCGTCCCGCTCCGCGGCGGGGCCGATCTGGCCGTCCTCGTCGACGCCCCCGCGTATGACGCGCGAGGCCGGGCCACCTACTCCCCGCGCACCCCCTCGCAGGCGGTGGACGTGACCGGTTATGCCACCTTCCGTCAGGTCGCCTTCACCGGCAGCTTCGAGGGGCAGACCCTCATCGGGCTGGGCGTGCGTGCCCGCCTGCCGATGCGGGCCTTCGTGCTCGACGGCCCCGGGGACGGTTCCCGGCTGGTCGTCGACGTCGCCCATCGCTGGTGAGAGCTCCTCTCCCCCGCATCTGCGGACCGGTGGCCCCACGGGGCCGCCGGTCCTTCCACGTGGCGCGCCGACGGGCCCGCGCGGCGGGGCGGTCACCGGCGGCGCTGAGGTCACCGGCGGCTCGGCGCCCGCTCCTCGGCCTCACCGGCGTCCTGGCCTGCATCGTTGCCGGCGTCGTGGTCGGCGTCCGCGTCGGCCGTGGTCGTGGCCCTGCCCCGCGGCAGCACCGCGCCGAGCACGAACACCGCCACGAGGGTCCCGGCGCACACGATCGCGGCGACCGTCCCGCCCACCATGAGCGGGAGGTTCGCCAGGGAGATGCCGAGCACCAGCAGCAGCCCGAGTCCGCCCAGGGCGGTCGCGGCGAGCACTCCCGCGCCGGCGCGGCGCCCGCCGCGGCGGGCACCGAAGCGGAGCACGGCGAGCGAGGTCAGCGCCATCATGAGGATCACGCCCACGGCGCCCAGCCCCGAGTACCAGGTGTAGATCTCCACCACGGGATCGAAACGGGCGAGGGCCGAGACCGCCACGATCCCGGCGGTGAGCGCGGTGACGCACAGCGAGGCGCGCGAGGGGGCGCGGTGGAGCGGGTGGGCGGCACCGAGCGCGGAGGGCAGCACCCCGCGCCGGCCGAGGGTGAACAGGTAGCGCGTGACGATGTTGTGGAAGCCGAGCATGCACGCGAACATGCTGGTCACCACCAGCACCTGGGTCACGTCCCGCATGATCGGGGCGACCACCTCGCCGGCCAGCGAGACGATCACGCCATCGGGGTTCGCGGCGGAGGCGGGAAGCGCCTGCTCGGCGCCGAGACCGGAGATCACCAGCCACGAGGAGACGGTGTAGAGCACGCCGATGAGGGCCACGGCGATGTAGGTGGCCCGGGGGATGGTGCGCAGGGGGTCCTTGGCCTCGTGGCGGAACACGGCGGTCGCCTCGAAGCCGAAGAAGCCCAGGAAGGCGAAGAGCAGCCCGAGGCCCGGCGCGCCGGAGAGGGCCTCGACGGGGCTGAAGGGCAGCGGGTCGAGCTCCCGCCCCGAGGCGAGCACGCCCAGATCGATCGCGAGCACGGCGAGGATCTCGAGCACCAGCACCACGCCGAGCACCTTCGCGGAGAGGTCGATCGTGCGGTGCCCCAGCAGGCCCACGGCAGCGATCATCACCGCCGAGATCAGCCACCACGGCACGGTCAGACCGGTCCACAGCGCGAGCAGGTTCCCGGCCTGCACGCCGAGGTAGCAGGTCATCGACACGGTCAGCAGCACGTAGCTGAGCAGGGCGACCGCGGCGGTGCCGAGGCCGGCGCGGCGGCCGAGGCCGCGATCCACGTAGGCGTAGAACGCGCCGGCGTCGGGCACGTGCGGGGTCATCCAGGTGTAGCCCACCGAGAACAGCAGCAGGATCAGGGTGGCGGCGAGGATCATCAGCGGCGCGCCGATGCTCCCGGATTCCAGCAGGATCAGCGGGAAGTTCGCGACCACCACGGTGATGGGGGCGGCCGCGGCGACGACCATCAGGACGATGCCGGGCACTCCCAGCGAGCGTGTCAGTTCCGTGGGCATGACGGTCCCCTCCTCGGGCGGCGGCGATGGTGCGCCGGCCGGTCCGGCCCCGCCCGGTGGCAGGAATCAGCGGCCCACCGTATGCGGCACCTCGCGGCCCGCACCGAAGTGTCCAGCACGACGTGCCAGGTCAGCACTCCCGGGTGGTGCCTGCGCGGTCAGCGGATCAGTCGGCGTTCGCGCGCCACGCGCAGCGCGGCGGTGCGGCTGTCCACCCCGAGCTTCTCGTAGAGGTGCACCAGATGGGTCTTCACCGTGGATTCGGAGATGAACAGCCGCTTGGCCACCTCGCGGTTGGTGGCACCGGTGGCGAGCGCCTCGAGGATCTCGGCCTCCCGCGGGGACAGGGCGGTGGCGGGGCTGGTCATGCGCGCCACGAGGCGCTGCTGCACCTCGGGGGAGAGCACGCTGCGGCCCGCGGCCGCCTCGCCGACCGCGGCGATCAGCGCCTCCGTGGGGGAATCCTTGAGCACGTAGCCGGTCGCCCCGGCCTCGAGGGCGCCGACGATGTCCGCCTCCGCGTCGAAGGTCGTCACGGCCAGGACCTGCACGTCCGGATGGCGGGCCCGCACCTTGCGGGTGGTCTCGATCCCGTCGATGCCGGCACCGAGGTTGAGGTCCATGAGCACCAGGTCGGGGAGGTCCCCGCCGAGGGTGGAGAGCCGTTCGAGCTCCTCGAGCGCGCCGTCGCCGGAGTCGACCTCGGCGACCACCTCGACCCGGGCGTCGGCCTCGAGCAGCGCCCGCAGGCCCGCCCGCACCACGGGGTGGTCGTCCACCATCATCACGCGAATGCTCATAGATCCTCCCTGGTCATCGGCAGGCTGATGCCCACGGCGGTGCCCTCGCCGGGCCTGGAGTCGATCGCCACGGTACCGCCGGCGGCCGCGATCCGGGAGCGCAGCAGCGCCAGCCCGTCCCCGCCGTCGCGGCGGCGCCGCACGGCGGCCGGATCGAAGCCGCGGCCGTCGTCGACAACGTCGAGGCTCACCCGGTCCGGCCACCAGGCGAGGGTGAGCACGCACCGCTCGGCCTGCGCGTGCTGGAGCACGTTGGCGACGAGCGACTGCGCCGCCCGCTGCACGGTCTCGACCACCGCGGGCGGCGGCACGTACGGCTCCCCGTCGGTGCGCAGCGTGAAGCGGGTGGTGGTGCCCGGCTGCTCCGTCCGGTCGATCACGCCGCGCAGCACCTGCTCGAGCCCGTCCTGCGGGGCGCGGGCGGCGAGGTCGCGCACCAGGCCGCGGGCGTCGGCGAGGTTCGAGCGGGCGGCGTCCTCGATCCGGGAGAACTCGGCGCCGGCCTCGGGATGGGCGGTGCGGGCGGCGCGGCTCATCAGCACGATCGAGTTCAGGCCCTGGGCGAGGGTGTCGTGGAGGTCCTGGGCGAGGCGCTGCCGCTCCTCGGCCACCCCCTTGCGCCGCTCGGAGTCGGCGAGCTCGGCCTGGGCGGCGCGCAGGCGGGCCACCAGGCGCCGGTTGCGCTCGGACTCCTCCAGGAGCCGGCGCCACACCGTGTGTGCGACCAGGGAGAACACCGCGCCGACGAGCGGTCCGAGCACCTCGCCCACCGCGAGCGACTCCTGCGCGCCGACGGCGAGCGGGGCGAGCACCGCCCACAGCGCGACCAGCAGCAGGGCCAGCGGACCCGTCACCCTGCCCAGGGAGAACAGCACCAGGAAGAACAGCGGGAAGGCGATCCACACGAAGGCCGAGGAGACCAGGCTCGCCACCACCCAGGCGCCGAGCAGGGCCACCACCCAGCCGCGCGAGGGCAGCAGCAGATCGGTGGTGGAGACCTCCGCAGGATCCCGGCGGCGGTGCGCGAGCGCCGTGCCGGTCCCGTAGATCGCCGCGACCAGCGCCGCGACGGCGAGGGCGAGCGGCGACGGGACCGCGTCGACGGTGAGCGCGCGCAGCACCCCGAGGCTCAGCAGCACCGCGAAGGCCAGGTGCATCGCACCGCGCAGGACGGTGGCGAGGGTGGCGGGGGCGGTGGAGTCCTGTGTCTCGGGGCGGTCGGCGACAGGGAGGGTGCTCACGGGGCCACTCTAGGTGCGGCCGGTGCGCGCGGCATCGTCCGAAAGGTCGAGCGCGGAGCAGTCCCTCCGGTGCGCGAGGCGGACCTGCGGAGCCGATGTGCGCGGGCGGGATCCGCGATGGCATGGAGGCATGTTCGTCGCACTCAGAGACATCCTCCACGCCAAGGGGCGTTTCACGCTGATGATCGGTGTGATCGCCCTGCTCACCCTGCTGCTGGTGCTCCTCACCGGGCTCACACGCGGCCTCGCCCACCAGAACATCTCCGCCGTCGAGGCGCTCCCGGCCGACGCCGTGGTCCTCACCCCCACGCTCGGGGACGAGATCTCCTGGTCCGATTCCCAGGTCTCCTCCGCCCAGGCCGAGGTGTGGGAGCAGGCCGAGGGCCTGCAGACCGAGCCTCTGTCCGTCGGCCAGATGCGCCTCGAGGCCGACGAGGCGGTGACCTCCCTGGCCCTGTTCGGCGTCGCGCCCGACGGCGAGGTCGCCGGCTCCCTGCCCGCCGCGCCCGCCGCGGGGGAGGCGATGCTGCCCGAGGACATCGCCGCCGATCTCGGCGTCGCCGCCGGAGATGCCGTCTCGGTCAACGGCCAGGAGCTCACCGTCGCCGGCACCGTCGCCACGCAGTGGTACTCCCACTCCCCCGTCGGCTACGTGCACGTGGACACCTTCCGCGCCCTGGCCCATCAGGCGGAGGACACCGCCGGCTCCGCGCTGCTGGTGCGCGGGAACGACGCCGACGCCGTGATCGACGCGGCCGCTGACGAGTCCAGCACCCGTGCCGTGACCGTCTCCGAATCGCTGCAGGCGCTGCCCTCGTACTCCTCGGAGAACGGCTCGCTCACCCTCATCCAGGGGTTCCTCTACGGGATCTCCGCCCTGGTCACGATCGCTTTCCTGTCGGTGTGGACGATCCAGCGCACCCGGGACATCGCGGTGCTGAGGGCGCTCGGCGCCACGGCCCGCTACGTCCTGCACGACACCGTGGGACAGGCCGCGATCCTGCTGGCCGTCGGAGCCGCCGTCGGCGGTCTCGTCGGCGCCGGCGGGGGCGCCGCCCTCGCGACCGTCGCCCCGTTCGAGTCCTCGGCCGTCACCGTGCTGCTCCCCGTCGCCGGGGTGCTGGTGATCGGGCTGCTGGGCTCCGTCCTCGCCACCCGGCGCGTCACCCGCGTCGATCCGCTGCTCGCCCTCGGAGGGAACTGATGACCACCACCGCCACCACCTCGCACACCCACCGCGCCATCGCGGACGGCGCGACCAGCGCGCTGCGCCTCGACGGCGTGAGCGTCACCTACCCCGACGGCCGTCACGCCGACGGCACGATCCGCACCACCACCGCCCTCGACGATGCGCACCTCACCCTGGGCCGCGGAGAGTTCTCCGTGGTGCTGGGCCCCTCCGGCTCCGGCAAGTCGACGCTGCTGAGCGTCGCCGCCGGGCTGGTGGTGCCGGATGCCGGGAAGGTGTTCGTGGACGGCACCGATCTCACCGCCCTGGACGAGACCCGCCGCACCGAGGTGCGCCGCGACCAGATCGGGGTGGTGTTCCAGCAGCCGAACCTGCTGCCGGCGCTGCGGGTGCGCGAGCAGCTCATGGTCAGCGCACACCTGGCCGGGCTGCGGGGGCGGCGCCTGCGCGCCACCCGCGAGCGGGCCGACGAGCTGCTCGAGCGGGTCGGGATGCAGCGGTACGCCGCGCGGCGCCCGCACGAGCTCTCCGGCGGTCAGCGCCAGCGCGTCAACATCGCCCGCGCCCTGTTCACCGATCCGGCCGTGCTGCTGGTGGACGAGCCCACCAGCGCACTGGACCACGAGCGCGCGCGCTCGGTGGTGGATCTGCTGGTCGGCGTCACCCGGGAGCTGTCGGTCGCCACGGTCATGGTCACCCATGACCACGAGTTCGCCGAGGACGCGGATCGGGTGGTCACGCTGCGCGACGGGCGGGTGCAGGCAGACCGCTGAACCTCGCCCCGGCACCGCACACCGGGGACGCACAGCGCCGGCGGGCAGCGGGTCCGGGCCGCTGCCCGCCGGCGGCGTGCGCTGACACTACCTCGCAGTGCGGCGGGGCCGACGGACGACGTCGAACCGGAGCGAGATCTCGCTCAGGCCTGCGGGACGACCAGCCCGGACGCGCTCGAGCGCGCGGCCTCGAAACGCGCCTGGACATCCGCCCAGTTCACGATGTTCCAGATCGCCTTGACGTAATCCGCCTTCACGTTCTGGTAGTCCAGGTAGAACGCGTGCTCCCACATGTCCAGCTGGAACAGCGGGATCGTCGCGACCGGCACACCGTTCTGCTGATCGTAGAACTGCTCGATCACCAGGTTCCCGCCGATCGGCTCATAGGCGAGCACCGCCCAGCCCGAGCCCTGGATCCCCAGCGCCGCCGCGGTGAAGTGATCGCGGAACTTGTCGAACGAGCCGAAGAACTCGTCGATCGCCTGCGCCAGCTCACCGGTGGGCTTGTCGCCGCCCTCCGGGGAGAGGTTCTTCCAGAAGATCGAGTGGTTCGTGTGACCACCGAGGTTGAACGCCAGATCCTTCGAGATCTGGTTCACCGTCGAGAAGTCACCGGACTCCCGCGCCGCCGCGAGCTTCTCCAGCGCCGTGTTCGCGCCCTTCACATAGGTCGCATGATGCTTGGAGTGATGCAGCTCCATGATCTTCCCGGAGATCGAAGGAGCGAGCGCCCCGTAGTCGTAGTCGAGATCAGGAAGCGTGTACTCCGCCATGGTCTGTCCTTTCGTCGGTGTTCATCGGATGACGCCACGACCCTAGAACCTCAACCATCCTTGAGGTCAACCGGGGCGTCATGGACCGTCTCGGTGCGTCTGCTCCTGCGCGTCGTCGGCCCCGTCGTCCTCGACGATGTCCTCGAGCCGGCGGGGTCCGGGCCCGGCCTCGGCGAGGGCGTCGTCGGGGTTCAGCAGCGCACAGGCCTTGAGCGAGAGGCAGCCGCAGCCGATGCAGCCGGTGAGCTCGTATTCGAGGCGCTCGATCGCGCGGCGCCGCTCCTCGAGCCGCTTCTTCCAGCGTCTCGAGGCCCGCTGCCAGTCGGCGTGGGACGGAGTGCTCTCCATCGGCACGTCGCCGAAGGCGTCCTTCACGTCCGCGAGCGGCACTCCCAGGCGCTTCGCCACGGCGATGAGCGAGACGCGGCGCAGCATGTGGCGCGGGTAGCGGCGCTGGTTGCCGGGGGTGCGCACCGAGGCGACCAGCTCCAGCTCCTCGTAGTAGCGCAGGGCCGACGGCGCCACTCCCGTGCGCGTGCTCATCTCGCCGATGGTCAGCAGCTCATCGGGCTCGATCGGTGCGTTCATCGCCGGACCTCTCCCCTTGACCTCAAGTGCACTTGAGATCCTACGCTCGGGACAGTTTTCCAGGAAGGATCTCTTCGTGACCTATGTGATCGCTCTGCCGTGCGTGGACGTCAAGGACCGCGCCTGTGTGGACGAGTGCCCCGTCGACTGCATCTACGAGGGCAACCGGATGCTGTACATCCAACCGGACGAGTGCGTGGACTGCGGTGCCTGTGAACCCGTCTGCCCCGTCGAGGCGATCTACTACGAGGACGACACCCCGGACCAATGGGCTGAGTACTACAACGCCAACGTCGAGTTCTTCGACGATCTCGGCTCCCCCGGCGGTGCCGCGAAGATGGGCGTGATCGACAAGGATCATCCGCTCGTCGAGGCGCTGCCCCCGCAGCCGAACCCGCTCGAGTGACCGGCCGGCCCTCCTGCTTCACATCCATGTCAGGTCTCGCGACACGCCGCTGACCTCAGGCGTTGCGCCTGAACGGCATCGTACGGTGTCGCCATGAGCACACCTGACATCCGTGAGAACCCGGTGTCGTCGGCGTCGATGGGGATCGGCGAGCTCTCCGCTCGCACCGGTGTGAGCGCCCGTTCCCTGCGCTACTACGAAGAGCAGGGGCTGCTCTTCCCGGGCCGGACCCCGGCCGGGCATCGCCGCTACAGCTCCGACGCGGCGGTCAGGGTGCTGCTGGTCCAGCGGCTCTTCGCCGCCGGTCTGGGCAGCACGGAGATCGCGCCGCTGCTGCCCTGGCTGCTGGGCGGATCCGACGGCCGCGCGGAGGGGATCGAGTCGCTGCGCGCTCACCGCCGCGAGCTCGAGGGCCGGATCATGCGCCTGCGCGACACCGCCGAGATCCTCGACGAGGTGCTCGAGGAGCACGCCGCCTCCTGAGCGCAGCCGAGCCGAGAGCACCCGGCCGGAGATCGGGCCCCTCCACCCTCACCAGGACAGCTCGCGGCGGGGTCGGACGTGGATGTCGGTCAGCTGCACGTCGTCGCTCGCGGTGATGGCCATGACCACCGCCGCTGCCACGGAGGCGGGGCGGATCAGCGCGGCGCGGTCGACGTCACCGTCGAACATCGGGGTGTCGGTGGGGCCGGGGTAGACGGTGCTGACGCGCACCCCGTGCCCCTCCTCCTCGACGCGCAGCCCGTTGGCGAGCGCCCGCAGCGCATGCTTGCTCGCCGCATAGGGCGTGTTGCGCGGACGGGCTGCGGTGCCGGCTCCCGAGTTGACGAAGACGATCGTCCCGCGGGCGGCACGCAGGGCCGGCAGGGCGTGGCGGGCGAGCGCGGCGCCGGCGGTGACGTTGAGGGCGAAGACGCGCTCCCACTCCCCCGGGGTCGTCTCCTCGACGCCGGTGGACGGGGAGATGCCGGCGGCGGGGACGAGTGCATCGACCCGTGCGGGGATCAGCTCCTCGATCTCGTCGGTGAGCAGATCCGCGGCATGGGGCACGAGGCGCTCCGAGCGGCGGGAGAGCTCTGCGAGAGCCTCCCGGTCGCGTCCGATCGCGATCACGCGCCACCCCAGCTCGGCGAGCTGGAGAGCGACCTCGCGGCCGATGCCGCTGGTGGCGCCGGTGACGACGGCGGTGCGGAGGCTGTCCATGTCAGCTGCGGTGCAGCGCGGCCACGGGCGCGCCGTCGGGCATGTCGTCGGTGCGGACGGCCCGCACCCGGCCGCCGGTGCGCAGCACCCGGGTGGCGATCTCGTCGACGACCCGGTACGTGCGCGGGCCCGCCTCCTCGGCGAGGGTCATCTCCCCGATCTCGTCGATGGTGCCCTCCTGCGCGGCGTCGATGTCGAACAGCAGCTCCGAGACGCGCCCCTCGGTGGCCGCCCGGGCGACCTCCGCGAGCTGGGTGCTGCCCTTCCCGTGGGCGCGCCGGTTCCCGAACGTCTCGACCCAGTCGGTGATCCGCGCCGCGTAGTGCTCGTCCAGGATCGCTCGCGCCCTCTGCTCGAGATCCTCGTCGCTGAGCGAGGTGGGGTTCGCGCCGATCGCCTGGTCGAGGAGCCGACCGTAGGTGTTCGCGTCGCGGTATGCGTGCTCGAACTCGCTCGTCGCGGCGAGGATCAGCGGCTCGTCGCTGCTGCCGATCGCGGCCCGCACCGCCCCTTCGACGATCACCGCGTAGCGCTTCTGCTCGGGCTTCTGGGCCAGGGCGCCGTCAGCCCGGTGCCGGTTGAAGCGCCCGGTGGCGGGTTCCCTGGTCAGCGCGTCAGCAGCATCCTCGGGCAGCTCGGTGAGCGCCACGGGGGTGCGGCTGGCGGTCGCGTCCAGGTGCAGCAGGCGCACCTCGCCCTCCGTGAGGGCCAGCACGTAGCCGACGTGCGCGAAGGTGATCGCCCGGATCATCGGGCCCACATCGAAGCGATCGCCGGTCGAGGTCGCCCCGGCCAGCTCGTTCATGAGCCGGAACGCGCGCAACCCCTCGGGCGAGACGAAGATGGCCAGGCTGCGGGCGCCGGTGCCCCAGAAGTCCCGGTCCTCGACCAGCTCCTGGACGGCGTCGGTCAGCGCCTGGCGATCCTGGCGCGTCCCGCCGAGCTCGGCGAGGGCGTCGGAGAAGGCGCTGCGCAGCGCGAGCTTGGCGGCGTCGGGGTCATGGACGACGGCCTGCGCGCCCAGCTCCGCGGCGGAGAGGTAGATCGTCACGCTCGCCTCGTGACGGTGCTGCGTGAGCCCCACGATGTCGGACTGTGTCGGAATGTCGATACCCATGGCCCCACGGTACTGGAGTGTGAACCGCGCCACGGCGGCGAGGGTCCCGACGGGCGGTGCCGCACCGCTCGCGGGACTCCCGGCGCCCCTGCCGCTGAGGGCCGGGGCACCGGGCCCGGGCCCGTGCCGGGTGGTTCAGACGAGCTCGACGCGGGCGTCCTTGTCGTTCATGACGATCACCGGCGTGACGACCGGGTAGCCGGCGCTGCGGATCGCGGAGAGGTCCGCACGCAGCAGCGGCGTGCCCGCGCTGACCAGGTCACCGGCCCTCACGAGCGTCGTGAAGCCCTCGCCCTGCATCTTCACGGTGTCCAGGCCCACGTGGATCAGCACCTCGGTGTCGTCCTCGAGGGTCAGCGCGACGGCGTGGCCCGTCGGGAACACGTGCGTCACGGTGCCGGCCGCGGGGGCGACCACCTCGCCGGAGGTGGGCTCGATGGCCACTCCCGGGCCCATGATCCCCTGCGCGAAGGTCGCATCCGGCACCTCCGAGAGCGGGATGACGGTCCCGGCCATGGGCTGGCGCAGCCGCACCAGCGCGCTGGCCCGCACCGCGGTGGCGGTGCCCCCGCCGGCGCTCTCCTCGGCGGCGACGTCGGCCGCGGCGGTCTCGGCGGACGCGACGGGCTCGGCCTGGCCGGTGATGATCCGTTCCATCGCGTCCTTCACGAACTGGACGCTGGTGCCGTAGATGACCTGCACGGAGGTCCCGCCCGGCTTCATGGTGCCGGCGGCGCCCGCGCGCTTCAGCGCGGCGTCGTCGACCTTCGAGGTGTCGGCGATCTCCATCCGCAGCCGGGTCGCGCAGTTCTCGAGGTCCAGGATGTTCTCCTTGCCTCCCAGGGCGGTGAGGAAGGCCGTCGCGACGATCGCGTACTTGTCGCTGCCGGGGGCCGCGCCGCCCTGCTCCTCCTCGGCCAGGAGCTCCTCGTCCTCGCGGCCGGGGGTCTTCAGGTCGAAGCGGAGGATGATCGCGCGGAAGACGACGAAGTAGACCACGAACCAGAACACGCCCATGACGGGGATCGCCCACGGGTTCTGCGCCATCGGGTTCACCCAGCCGAGCACGAGGTCGATGAACCCGCCGGAGAAGCCGAAGCCCATCCGCACCGGCAGCATCGCGCTGACCGCCATGGAGATGCCGGTGAACAGCGCGTGGACCACGTACAGGCCCGGGGCGAGGAACATGAAGGCGAACTCGAGCGGCTCGGTGACGCCCACGAAGAAGGAGGCGATCGCGCTCGAGAGCAGCACGCCCGCGGCGACCTTGCGGCGGGTGGTCTTCGCGGAGACGAGGGTGCCCCGCGCGGCGGCGTCGCCGTGCGAGGGGCCCAGGCGGTGGGTGGGCGCGTCGCGCCCGTCAGTCGGGCGCGGTTCCGCGGAGCGCGGCGGAACCTAGTATCTCCGACACCGTGCCACGGCGGGGCCGGAGGTACCAACCCCCACGGGGCGCGGCGCCGCCGCCGGTGGTGCGAGCGCGAGCAGGGCGAGCACCGCCGCGAGGACGAGGAGCCCGGCCCAGCCGAGCGGGCCGAGCCGCTCGCCCACCACCACGACGGCCAGGAGCGTGGCGACCGCGGGCTCGGTGAGCGTCACCGTGGTCGCCGTGCTCGCCGGGACAGTGGCGAGCCCGCGACCGAACAGCACATAGCCGAGGAACATCGGGATCAGGGCCATGTACGCCGCGACGGCGAGGTTGCCGCCGCTGTGGAGGATCGGGCCACCGGTCACGGCGAGGACCGGCATGAGCAGCAGCCCGCCGAGGCCGAACACGGCCCCCATCGAGGCGGCCCGCTCGATGCCGGCGCGCATCAGGCGCTGGCAGGCCCAGGAGAACAGCGCATAGGTGCTGCCGGCGACGAGGCCGAGCAGCACGCCCAGCAGGGTCCGTCCCGGGGAGCCGAGCTCGCCCCGGGCCGTGGACAGGCACAGCATCACGCTGCCGAGCACGCCGAGCGCCGCCGCGAGCTGCCACCACCGCCCGAGGCGTCGGCCGTCGACGATCTTCTCGAGCACCCCGGAGGCGAGCGGGGCGGAGGCCAGGGAGGCGACCGAGCCGATCGCGACGCCGGCGATGTGCATGGAGCTGTAGAACGCGAGCGGGTAGAGCGCGACGGCCAGGGCGCCCAGGGCCACGAGCCGGGCCCGGCCCCGCAGCGCCCGACGGTGCCGGCGCAGCGCGGGCACCGCGATCGCGGCCTGCAGCAGCCCGCCGATCCCGAGCGCCGCGGCGCCGATCGCGAGGGGGCTCACCTCGGGCGCGAAGGTCGCGGCGGTGCCGGTGGTGCCCCACAGGACCGAGGTGATCGTGAGGGCGAGCAGGCCGGCCATGCGGCCGCCGCCCGCCGCCGCCCAGCCTCCGCTCTCGCTGTTCATGCTGGTCAGACTAGACGCCCAGCGGTGTGCTCGGGAGCGGGCGCCGTGTGGCCCGAGTGCCGCGCCGCAGCGCCCGAGCTCGAACATGACGAAGGCCCCGCCGTGCGGCGGGGCCTTCGCTGTGGGGGTGGAGACTAGGGGGGTCGAACCCCTGACCTGAAGCTTGCAAAGCTACCGCTCTACCAACTGAGCTAAGTCCCCATATGTGGTTGTCAGGCGCGGTGCGCGGGCTGTGCCTCGGCGACCTCGTCCTGCTCGGCGGAGATGCGCTCCGCCTCGGTCCACAGATCGTTGCGGATGCGGTCGGATTCGACCTTCCGCCAGGTGAGGATCCCCGCGACGGCCGTGGTGAGCACGACGGCTGCGGTCGTGATGAACTTCTTCATGAGTTCCTCCGATCCTCGAAGTGGGCCTAGCTGGACTTGAACCAGCGACCTCTGTCTTATCAGGACAGCGCTCTAACCGACTGAGCTATAGGCCCGGGGGGAGTTCTCGCCCGGAGCTGCTCCGGGCGTCGACCACCGACGAACCACTGTACGGCGATCATGCCGTGACGTCCAACCCGTCGGCCCTCATGTTTCCGAGGTCACAGCGCGATCGCGGCGCTGCTCGTGGCGGAAGGTGCGCGGCGCGACGCCGATGCGGCGGGTGAACAGGCGGGTGAAGTAGGAGGCGTCGTCGATCCCCACCTCCGCGGCGACCTGCCAGATCGGCAGATCGCTGCGCGCCAGCAGCTCCTGGGCCCGCGAGAACCGGGTGGTGAGCACGAACTCGTGCGGGGTCAGGCCCGTCGCACGACGGATCTGCGCCCGGAACTCGTCGACCCCCACCCCGCTGAGCGCGGCACGCTGGGCGACCGAGAGGTCCTCCGTGGCGGTGGCGAGCACGGTGTGGGTCACCGAGGTGCGCTGCGGATCCTCCTCGGCGTCGCCGAGCAGAGCGCCCAGCAGCCGGTGCACGAGCGAGGAGGCGTGCAGCTGCGCGCGCCGCCCGGGGACGGACCCGGCGCGGTGCAGCGCGGCGAAGATCTCCGCGCGCTCGGCGGGCTCCGGTCCGCCGCGGCGCAGCACGTGCCCGTCCCCGACCCCGCTGTGGGAGCGGTAGGTGCGGGCGCCGACGCCCTCGAACAGCACCCAGTGCTCGGTCCATCCGTGCGCGTCGGGCCCGTAGGAGTGCGGGGTGCCCGGTTCCAGCCAGATCCAGGCCGGGGCCGTCACCGGATGCGTCCCGGCGGGGTCGGTGAAGGTCCCCGCCCCGGAGGAGACCAGCACCAGGGCGTGGCGGGAGAGCACCCGCTCGGCGAGCGGCGGGAGCGGCCCGGACTGCTCCCCCGCCCCGAGGCAGGCCAGGCCCGTCTCGCGCAGCGCGGGAGAGGCGGGCAGGTAGTGCGCCCACTCCCTCGGCGGCGCGACCGACGGCCCGGTCGAGGGCTCATTCGACGGCTCGGTCGAGGGTACGGCCGGGGGCTCGGCCGGGAGCGGGCTCGGCGTCGGCGTCCTCGGATCCATGAGGTCACGATAGTCCTAGTTCTGCGCTCACGACTATCCATGGCCAGGTCACAGCCGCGCGTCCACACTGGGATCATGCTGACATCGAACGGATACGTGCTCGACGAGGCCCCGCACCGGCTCGGCGACCTCGAGCCCGTCCCTGCGGCGGAGCGCAGCGATCGCGACGCGCTCTGGCAGCGGCTGCGCCGGGAGGGCTACCTCTACCTCACCGATCATCTCGACCCGGACGTGGTCCACGCCTTCCGGCGCTACTACTTCGAGCGGCTCATGGACACCGGCCTGGTGCGCCGCGACAGCGATCCGCTCGAGGGCCTCCAGGGCGACGGCGAACTGGATCGCGGCCTGCTGCGGGAGCGGCTCTTCCACGAGATCGTCCCCTCCGCGCAGTACCAGGCCTTCTGCGCGCTGCCGCAGATCAAGGACTGGTTCGCCTGGCTCCTGGAGGACGAGGTCCATCTGCACCGCCGCAAGATCATCCGCCACACCCGGCCCGGCGAGAAGGGGATCGGCACCGCCACCCAGGCGCACTACGACCTCGTCTACCTGCGCGGCGGCACCGACCGCGTGCTCTCGGCGTGGATCCCGCTGGGTGACACGCCCGTCTCCCGCGGCGGGCTCACCTACCTCGAGCGCAGCCATCACCGCGTGCTCGCGGAGGAGGCGAGCGGCCGACTGCAGGCGCCGGCCGCCTCGATCACCGCCGATCTGCCCGGGCTCGCCGAGGAGTACGACTCCCGCTGGCTGACCGCCGACTACCGCGCCGGCGACATCGTGGTGCACTCGGCGCACATCGTCCACGCCGCGACGGACAACGTCGACGAGGGCGACGTGATGCGGCTGTCCACCGACATCCGGTACCAGCGCAGCTCGGAACCGATCGACTGGCGCTGGCAGGAGCACTGGCACGACCGCGACGGGCTGTGACGCGCGAGGCGGCTCGCCGGCGGGATCGGTCGGCCCGGGATCAGGCAGCCGCCTCCCGGGCGCGGTGCAGGCCGTCCTCCGTGACGAGCTCGTGCTCGTGGGCGAGCTCGGCCAGCGCCGCGGGGCGGGCCGCGAGCCGGGCGCACACCTCGGCGGCGTCGCCGATGAACAGCTCGGCCCCGGTCAGCGCGACCAGCTCGTCGAAGAGCTCCTGCTGGCGGTGGCGCAGCGGGATCGGCCGCCCATCGGCCAGGACGCCGCGCTGTGAGGCGTACACGTCGAAGTGGGCGGGCTCCGCACCGGTGGCGAGGGTGAGCGGGTGATGCTGCGCGGAGAGCCGCACCCGGGCGTAGTTCGGCTCGGTCTCGTCGATCACGGCGAGCTGCGCGTCATCGAACCAGGTCGCGACGAGCTCCATCTGCGCGCCTTCGGACCGGTAGGGCGCGGCCGGCACGTAGCCCGGCGCGGCGACGTTCGCGACGTGGCCGACGGCGAGGTGGTGCACGGTGCAGCGCACGAACGGGGTGGCCACCGGGACGCCCCCGCCGGCGCGGCGGTACTTGCGGGCGATGGTGCGCGGGGTCTGGTTGGAGCCGACGGCGACCACCAGGGTGCGCTCGGCCAGCGGCGCGACGCCCTCGGCGGCCAGGGCCTGCTCGATCGCCGAGACGTCCACGAGCGTCTCGGAGAGCTCGTCGGTCGGGGCGGGGACGCCGCCGACGGGGTCGAGATCCACCACCCCGTCGCTCAGCAGCAGCGCGGACCGCACCGCGGGCCCCACCCACGGGTACTCCTCCGGGGCGAAGGCCTCCGCAGGGGCCGCGCCGGGCGCGGGGGCGGGGGCGGGTTCCGGGGCATCGGGCGTCGTGGAGGGCATCCTTCGACGATAGCCAGGCCGACGCGCCGCTCCCAGGATCCCGCGACCAGGCTCACGAGCCATGACCCGGGGCGCGCTCACTATCGTGGGCCCATGAGCGAACAGCGCGCGCACGATGCCCTGGCGGCTTCCGGACTGGAGCACGAGATCACCCGGCACGGCCGCGTGGGCTCCCTCGAGGAGGCGGCCTCTGCCCGCGGCGTCGCCCCGCGCGACATCGTCAAGACGCTGGTGGTGCGGCGCGGGGAGGGCGACTTCCTGTTCGTGCTGGTGCCGGGGGATCGCGAGATCTCCTGGCCGAAGCTGCGCGCCCTGCTGGGCGTGAACCGGCTGTCGATGCCGGACAAGGACGTCGCACAGCAGGTCACCGGCTACGAGCGCGGCACGATCACGCCCTTCGGCGCGACCACGCCCTGGCCGGTGATCGCGGATGCCTCCCTCGCCGGGGACCCGCTGCGGCGGATCTCCCTGGGCGCCGGCGCGCACGGGGTCGCCGCGACCCTCCCGGCCGAGGCCGCGCTGCGGCACCTCGACGCCCAGGTCGCGGACGTCACCGAGCTGCACCGCCGCTGACTCCGCGACCGTTGCGCAGTGGGCGGATCAGGGGAGCCGATCCGCCCACTGCGCAACGGTCGCGCCAGAAAGATGGTGCCGGTCGCGCCAGAGAGGTGGTGCCGGAGCGGAGTCGCCGAGATCAGCGCATCACGCGGGGCGCCGCGCGGCGGTCACTCGTCGGTGAAGGTCATCTTCAATCCGCCGAGCAGCGCCGCCACCAGGTTGTAGAGGAAGGCGAGCAGGGTGCCCAGCGCGGTGATGATCACGACGTTCACCACGGCGACGATGGTGCCGTAGCTGGTCATCTTCGAGAAGCTGAAGAACTCCATGAAGGGCAGCGGGTCGCCGCTGTTGAGGTCCCGGCCCAGCTGGTCGATCTTGCCCCACAGGCCGATCGCC
This sequence comes from Brachybacterium faecium DSM 4810, assembly GCA_000023405.1. NCBI lineage: Bacteria > Bacillati > Actinomycetota > Actinomycetes > Micrococcales > Dermabacteraceae > Brachybacterium > Brachybacterium faecium. The sequence continues at coordinate 15,223 of CP001643.1, read as the reverse complement.
TCGACGAGGTTCCACAGCAGCACCACCGCGACCACGGTGGCGATGCCGATCGCGATCGCCGCGAGGAATGACAGCTTCATCACCGAGAACGGGTCGAGCCGGGCGAGCGTGAGGCGCACGCGGCGCGGGCCGCGGCGCTCCTTCTCCGCCGGGTTGGCGATGCCGGTGGTCTTCTTGGGGCTGCGGCTGGCGCCGCGCGAGGCCGATCCCTTGCCGGTGCCCATCGACGTCTCCGCCGGAGAGGTCTCGGCTGCGGACCCCTCCGCCGGGGAGGCCGACGAGAGCGACGAGGGGGACTCCTCGAAGGCCGGGAGCTTGGACGTGGACTCTGCCGGGTTCGAGGACCCGGTGGTGGTCCTGGAGTCACTGGTGCTCACGGATCACTCCTCGTTCGGATCGGCGTCGCCGGTCGGCGACTGGTCGGACTCGTCAGAGCCTAGAACATCGTCCTCGCCCTCCACACCCTCGGGCGCGGCATCTGCGGAGTTCTCCACAGCATCCTCGCTCCCGGCGGGATCGGCGTCGATGATCTCGGGCGCCTCGGCCTCCTCCTCGTCGACCTCGGATTCCTGGCCGGTGGTGACCAGCAGGATGCGGTCGCCCTTGTCGGGCTTGGCGAAGACCACGCCCATGGTGGTGCGGCCCTTGGCCGGCACCTCGGCGACCTTGGAGCGGACCACGCGGCCGCGCTCCATGACCACCAGCAGCTCGTCGGTCTCCTCGACCACGGCCGCGCCCACCAGGTGGCCGCGGTCGTCGGGGAGCTTCGCGACCCGGATGCCCAGGCCGCCGCGCCCCTGCAGGCGGTACTCGTCCACGGTGGTGCGCTTGGCGAAGCCGCCGTCGGTCACGGTGATCACGAAGCTGTCCGGGCGGATCACGTCCATGGCCAGCAGCGTGTCCTGGTGGCGGAACTTCATGCCGGTCACGCCGCTGGTGGCGCGGCCCGTCGGCCGCAGTGTGCCGTCATCCGCCGGGAAGCGCACGGACTGGCCGTTGCGGGAGACCAGCAGGATCTCGTCGTCGCTGTTCACGGCGCGGGCGGAGATCACGCGGTCCGGCTGCGGGCCCTCGGGCCCGTCGATGTCGCGCAGGTTGATCGCGATGATGCCGCCGGTGCGGCTGGAGTCGAAGGCCGGCATCGGGGTCTTCTTCACCAGGCCGGACTCGGTGGCGAGCACGAGGTGCTGGGCGTCCTCGTAGCTGTCGATCGCGAGCACCGAGGCGATGTTCTCGTCCGGCTGGAACGCCATCAGGTTCGCCACGTGCTGGCCCTTCGCATCGCGCGGCGCCTCGGGCAGCTCGTAGCCCTTGGCGCGGTAGACGCGGCCCTGGTTGGTGAAGAACAGCAGCCAGCGGTGGGTGGTGGTGGTGAAGAAGTGCTCCACCACGTCGTCCTCGCGCAGGGAGGCGCCGCGCACCCCCTTGCCGCCGCGCTTCTGGGCGCGGTACTGGTCCTCTCGGGTGCGCTTGACGTAGCCGCCGCGGGTGATGGTGACGACCATGTCCTCCTCGGGGATGAGGTCCTCCATCTCCATGTCGCCGGCGAAGGGGAGGATCTCGGTGCGGCGGTCGTCGCCGAAGCGGTCCACGATCTCCGCGAGCTCCTCGGAGACGATGTCGCGCTGCCGCTGCGGGTCGGCGAGGATCGCGGTGTACTCCTCGATGAGGGCCTGCAGGCGGTCGTGCTCCTCGATGATCTTCTGGCGCTCCAGGGCGGCCAGGCGGCGCAGCTGCATCGCGAGGATCGCGTTGGCCTGGATCTCGTCGATCTCGAGCAGGTCCATCAGCCCGGTGCGGGCCTCGTCGACGTCCGGGGAGCGGCGGATCAGCGCGATGACCTCGTCGAGCGCGTCGAGCGCCTTGAGGTAGCCGCGGAAGATGTGGATCTGCTCCTCGGCCTTGCGCAGGCGGAACTTCGTGCGGCGCACGATGACGTCGATCTGGTGCTTGGTCCACTCGCGCACGAAGGAGTCGATCGACAGGGTGCGCGGCACCCCGTTCGCCAGCGCCAGCATGTTCGCGGAGAAGTTCTCCTGCAGCTGGGTGTGCTTGTAGAGGTTGTTGAGCACCACCTTCGCCACGGCGTCGCGCTTGAGGGTGATGACCAGGCGCTGGCCGGTGCGGCCGGAGGTCTCGTCGGTGATGTCGGCGATGCCCTGGATCTTGCCGAGCTTGACCATCTCGGCGATCTTGCGCGCGAGGGTGTCGGGGTTGACCTGGTAGGGCAGCTCGGTGACCACGAGCGACATCCGGCCGTTGATCTCCTCGGTGGAGACCACGGCGCGCTGGGTGATGGAGCCGCGCCCGGTGCGGTAGGCGTCCTCGATCCCGGAGGTGCCCACGATCGTGGCGCCGGAGGGGAAGTCCGGGCCCTTGATGCGCTGCAGGCAGGCCTCGAGCAGCTCGGGCTTGGTGGCCTCGTGGTTCTTCAGCAGCCACTGGACGGCGTCGGCCACCTCGCGCAGGTTGTGCGGCGGGATGTTCGTGGCCATGCCGACGGCGATGCCGGCGGAGCCGTTGACCAGCAGGTTCGGGAAGCGGGCGGGCAGCACGGTGGGCTCGTCGACCGTGTTGTCGTAGTTGCCCTGCATGTCCACGGTGTCCTGCTCGATGTCGCGCACCAGCTCGAGGGCCAGCGGCGCCATCTTGCACTCGGTGTAGCGCGGGGCCGCGGCGCCGTCGTCGCCGGCGGAGCCGAAGTTGCCCTGCCCGAGGATGAGCGGGTAGCGCATCGACCACGGCTGCACCAGGCGCACCATCGCGTCGTAGATCGCGGAGTCGCCGTGGGGGTGGTAGTTGCCCATCACCTCGCCGACGACCTTCGCGCACTTCGAGAAGGAGCGGTCGGGGCGGTAGCCGCCGTCGAACATCGCGTAGACGATGCGGCGGTGGACGGGCTTGAGGCCGTCCCGCACGTCCGGCAGCGCGCGGGAGACGATGACGCTCATCGCGTAGTCGAGGTACGAGCGCTGCATCTCGTGGTTGAGGTCGATCTGCGTGATGCGGTCGACCTCGCTCTCGTCCAGCGGGTCCACCAGCGTGACGGTGCGGGAGGCGGCTTCGTCCGCGGAGATCTCGTGGGCGCCCTCGGGCGTCTCCTGGCCGCCGACGCCGACGGCCTCCGCGGGCGTCGGCTCCTCGGGAGCCTGCGGCTCCTGCGGGGAGGGGGTGTCGTCGGGGTTCGTGGGGTCCTGCGGGGTGTCGCTCATGGGTGTGGAGGCCTTTCCGGTGGGGCCGAGTGGTCGAGGGGTCCCCGGGGGCGCGCGGGCGGGCCGGCGCCGCTCCGGGGGCCGACGTCAGATGTCGAGGAAGCGGACGTCCTTGGCGTTCTCCTGGATGAACCGCCGACGGGACTCGACGTCGTCGCCCATCAGCACGGAGAAGATGGTGTCCGCGTCGGCGGCCTCGTCGACCGTGACCTGCTTCAGGGTGCGGGTGTTGGTGTCCATCGTGGTGGACTGCAGCTCCTTCCAGTCCATCTCGCCCAGACCCTTGTAGCGCTGGATGCCGTTGTCCCGGGGGATGCGGCGGCCCGCGGCGCGACCGGCCTCGAGCCGCTCGTCGCGCTCCTCGTCGCTGAACACGTACTCGTGCGGGGCGTTGGACCACTTCAGGCGGAACAGGGGCGGCATCGCGATGAACACGTGGCCCAGCTCGATGAGCGGGCGCATGTAGCGGAACAGCAGCGTGAGCAGCAGCGTCACGATGTGCTGGCCGTCCACGTCCGCATCGGCCATGAGCACGATCTTGTGGTACCGCAGCTTGGTGGCGTCGAAGTCCTCGCCGATGCCGGTGCCGAAGGCGGTGATCAGGGAGCGGACCTCCTGGTTGTCCAGGGCCCGGTCCAGACGTGCCTTCTCGACGTTGAGGATCTTGCCGCGGATGGGGAGGATCGCCTGGGTGCGCGGGTCGCGGCCGGAGACGGCGGAGCCGCCGGCCGAGTCGCCCTCGACGATGAAGATCTCGCACTCGGCGGGATTGCGGGAGGAGCAGTCGCGCAGCTTGCCGGGCATGCCGCCCGTCTCCAGCGGGGACTTGCGGCGGGTCGCGTCACGAGCCTTGCGGGCCGCCTCGCGGGCGGCCGCGGCGGCCTGGCCCTTCATGACGATCGACTTCGCCTCGGCGGGGTGGGAGTCGAACCAGTCCTGGAGCTGGTCGGTCATCACCTTGACCATGAAGGTGCGGGCGATGGTGTTGCCGAGCTTGGTCTTCGTCTGGCCCTCGAACTGCGGTTCGCCGAGCTTCACCGAGACCACCGCGGTGAGACCCTCGCGGATGTCCTCGCCGGTGAGGTTGGCGTCCTTCTCCTTGAGCAGGCCCTGGGCGCGGCCGTACCGGTTCACGATCGAGGTGAGCGAGGAGCGGAAGCCCTCCTCGTGGGTGCCGCCCTCGTGGGTGTTGATGGTGTTGGCGTAGGTGTGCACCGACTCCGAGTAGGCGCCGGTCCACTGCATCGCGACCTCGACGGAGATCTTCGCGTCGGTGTCCTCGGACTCGAAGGAGATGATCTCGGGGTGGATCACCTCGGCCCGCTTGGCCGTGTTGATGAACTCGACGAAGTCCTGCAGTCCGCGCTCGTAGAGGTAGGAGACGGTGCGGGGGCCCGCGTCCTTCCCGGTCTCGGCGCCCTCGGCCTCGAGCTCGACGTCCACGAGGTGGTCGTCCTCGGTCTCCTCGACCTCGGGGGCGCGCTCGTCGGTCAGCGTGATGCGCAGGCCCTTGTTGAGGAACGCCATCTGCTGGAACCGCTTGCGGAGGGTCTCGAAGTCGTAGACCGTCTCGTCGAAGATCTCGTCGTCGGCCCAGAAGGTGATCGTCGTGCCGGTCTCCTCGGTCTCCTCGCCCTTGTCGAGGGGGGCCAGGGGCACGCCGCGGGAGTACGCCTGGCGCCACACGTGCCCGTCACGGCGGATCTCCACCTCCATCCGGATGGACAGGGCGTTGACCACGGAGGAGCCCACGCCGTGCAGACCGCCGGAGACGGCGTAGCCGCCGCCGCCGAACTTGCCGCCGGCGTGCAGCACGGTGAGGACCAGCTCGACCGCGGGCTTGCCCTCGGTGGGGTGCATGGCCACGGGGATGCCGCGGGCGTGGTCGACCACGCGCACGCCGCCGTCGGCCAGCAGGGTCACCTCGATGGTGTCGCCGTGACCGGCCATCGCCTCGTCGACCGAGTTGTCGACGACCTCCTGGACCATGTGGTGCAGGCCCCGCTCCCCGGTGGAGCCGATGTACATGCCGGGGCGCTTGCGGACCGCCTCGAGGCCCTCGAGGACGGTGATGTCCGAGGCGTCGTAGTGCTCGGGGGCGTGGGCCGCGCGCTCACCGGCGGTGAGGGGCGCGGGTGCCGCTGCGTCGGCCGCTCCGGGTGACGGGTCCGGGGTGCTCTCGGGCACGTCCTGATCGGGCATGGGGCGGTCGCTGTCGCTCACCTGATGTGGCTCCTCGCAGTCCAGGGTCCCCCGGCCGGGACGCGGCGGGGTGGTTCGGCAGGATCACGGGGACAGCCGCGCCGGCGCGGTGCCCGGAGGCCCACTGGTCACCGCGCGCGCGTACGCGCGCGTGCGGCGCCTGCGGGACGCGGCGGGCGAGCCGACGGCAGAAGTCCACGAGGACGTCGGAGGACGTCGGCCGAACCTCCCTGATTCTAGCCGAGATGGCCGTGTGAACCTATTCGCCCCGCCGCGGATGTGGACGACGCGACGCGCAGACACCCCCAGACGGCCCGGAACCGCCTCGAATCGGGCCTGGCGGACCGCCTGTCGAGGCCCCGTACCCCGCCCGGGGGGATCGTGCGGCACAGGGGCGCCTGGCGGTCGGGCCGGCGCCCCCGTGCCCGGGTCACGCCCCGCGGGGCGCCTCCTCGTGCTGCACCGCGAGGCCGGCGAGCACGCTCGCGGTGGTCAGCGCCGCGGCGGCCGCCCCGTGGCCCTTGTCCTCCGACGAGCCGGGCAGTCCCGCCCGGTCCAGCGCCTGCTGCTCGTCGTCGCAGGTGAGCAGGCCGAAGCCGATCGGGGTGCCGTGGTCGAGGGCGACGCGTCCCAGCCCGTCGGTCGCCGCCGCGCACACGTAGTCGAAGTGCGGGGTGCCGCCGCGGATCACGACGCCGAGGGCGACCACGGCGTCGTGCGTGCGGGCGAGGGCGTCCGCGATCACCGGCAGCTCGAAGGAGCCGGGGGCGCGCACCACGGTGGGCTCGGCGATGCCGGCCTCGCTGCTCGCGCGCAGCGCCCCGGCGAGCAGGCCGTCCATGACCTGCTCGTGCCAGGAGGCGGCGACGATCGCGAGGCGGGTGCCGGGCTGGTGGGGGATCTCGGTGGTGGGGCTTCCGTGGCCGCTCATGAGGGGTCTCCGTCCGTGAGGGGGGTGGTGAGGGTGGTGGGCAGGTCGACGAGGTGGTGGCCGAGCCGATCCCGCTTGGTGGTGAGGTAGGCGAGGTTCTCCGGGGTGGGGTGGGTGCCGAGGTCCACCGTGGCGGCGACCTCGACCCCGCCGCCGACCAGGGCGTGGGCCTTCTCCGGGTTGTGGGTGAGCAGCGCGACCGTGTCCACACCCAGGTGGGCGAGGATGCCGGGGACAGCGGCGAAGGAGCGCGAATCCACGGGCAGGCCGAGGTCGAGGTTCGCCTCGACGGTGTCGCGGCCGGCGTCCTGCAGCGCGTAGGCGCGCAGCTTCTCGACCAGGCCGATGCCGCGCCCCTCGTGGCCGCGCAGCAGGATGAGCACGCCGCGCCCGGCGGCGTCGATGCGGGCCAGGGATTCCTGCAGCTGGGGGCCGCAGTCGCAGCGGCGGGAGCCGAACACGTCCCCGGTCACGCACTCGGAGTGGACCCGGGTGAGCACCGGCTCGGCGGTGGTGACGTCGCCGCGCACGAGCACCAGGTGCTCGGCCGTGCCCTCGCGCACGGCGCGCGCCTCGAAGGTGCCGTGCGGGGTGGGCAGAGGGACCGGGTCGGTGATCCCGCTGGCGGGCCGGTCGTGGCGCCGCCGGTGCGCGGCGAGGTCCTCGATGGAGATCATCGCCAGGCCGTGCTCGTCGGCGAACTCGCGCAGGGCGGGGCCGCGCATCATGTCGCCGTCGTCGTGGACGAGCTCGACGATCATCCCCACCGCGGGCAGCCCCGCGAGCCGGGTGAGGTCGACGGCGGCCTCGGTGTGGCCGCGTCGCTCGAGCACCCCGCCGGCCTTCGCCCGCAGGGGGAGCACGTGGCCGGGGCGGATCAGATCCTCCGGGACGGTGTCCTCCCCGGCGAGCACCCGCAGGGTGCGGGCGCGGTCGGCGGCGCTGATGCCGGTGGTCACGCCCGCGCTCGCGTCGACGCTCACGGTGTACGCGGTGCGCAGCGGGTCGGCGTTCTCGCGCACCATGAGCGGCAGCTCGAGGGCATCGGCGCGCTCGGCGCCCATGGGGGCGCACAGCAGCCCGCTCGAGTGGCGCACTGCGAAGCCGATCAGCTCGGGGGTCGCGGCGGAGGCGGCGAGGATGAGGTCGCCCTCGTTCTCGCGGTCCTCGTCGTCGACCACCACCACGGCGCGGCCCGCGGCGATCGCGGCGATCGCGTCCTCGACGGGATCCAGCGGGACGGGGCCCGGGTGCGGGGCGTTCATCGGGCGTCCTCCGCTGCGGGCAGGAGGCTCGCGGTGAGCTTCTCGACGTACTTCGCCAGCACGTCCACCTCGAGGTTCACGCGGTCGCCGACCGCGCGGACGCCGAGGGTGGTGCGGGAGAGGGTCTCGGGGATGAGGCCGAGGGTGACCTCCTCGCCGTCGATCGCGGCGACGGTGAGGCTCACCCCGTCCACGGCGAGGGAGCCCTTGGCGACCACGTAGCGCGACAGGCCCGCGGGCAGGGCGAGGCGCAGCAGGGTGGTGCCGTCGGCCTCCTCGCGGCCGGTGACGGTGCCGACCCCGTCGACGTGTCCCTGCACGATGTGCCCGTCCAGGCGGCCGTCGGCCCGCACGCACCGCTCGAGGTTCACGCGGTCGCCGGCGGCCAGGTCGCCCAGGGAGGTCGCGGCGAGGGTGGTGGAGATGACGTCGGCCGTCCAGCTGCCGCCCTCGTGCGCGGTGACGGTGAGGCAGCAGCCGCTCACGGCGATCGAGTCGCCGAGGGCGATGCCCTCGAGGACCTGCGGGGAGCGGATCCGCAGGCGGGCGGGATCCGCGCCGAGGGTGAGCGACTCGACGGTGCCGAGCTCTTCGATGATGCCGGTGAACATGGGTGTCCTTCCAGGTCAGGCAGGGTGGGAGACGGAGGTGGGGCGGGGGTGGAGGGTGAGGCGGAGATCGGTGGGGCCGCCCGGTGAGGGCAGCGGGGTCGCGTCGACCAGCTCGAGGTCGAGGCGGTCGGCGAGCGTGCTGATCGCGAGATCCGCGACGGCGGGCCGCCCGGCGCCCAGCAGCGTCGGGGCGAGGTGGAGGATCAGCTCGTCCACGAGCCCGGCGCGCAGGAACGCGGCGGTGAGGGTGGGCCCGCCCTCGAGCAGCACGTGCCGGGCGCCGCGCGCGAAGAGCTCCGCGAGGGCGGCCGACGGATCACGGGTGGCCAGGCGCACCTGCTGCCCGGCGCCCTCGACGGCGGGCAGGGTTGGGACGGCGGAGGTGCCCATCACGGCGCGCAGCGGCTGGCGGGGATGCAGTGCGCCGTCCGGGCGGCGGGCGGTGAGCGTGGGCTGGTCGATGCGCGCGGTGCCGGTGCCCACCAGCACGGTGTCGCAGGTGGTGCGCAGGAGGTGGACCTCCTCGCGGGCCGCCGGGCCGGTGATCCACTGGCTGGTGCCGTCGGCCGCGGCGGCGCGTCCGTCGAGGGTGAGGGCGGTCTTGGCGGTGACCAGGGGGCGGCTGTGCCGCAGCCCGTGCTCCCAGCCGCGGTTCAGGGCGGCCGCCGCGGCGGCGAGAGCCTCGGGCACGTCGAGCTCGACGTCGATCCCGGCGGCGCGCAGGCGGTCGATGCCGCCGGAGGCGACCGGGTTCGGGTCGGTGCGGGCGATGACCACGCGGCCGATGCCGGCCTCGAGGAGAGCTTCGGCGCAGGGGCCGGTGCGTCCCGTGTGCGCGCACGGTTCGAGGGTGACCACCGCGGTCGCGCCCGTGAGCGGGATGCCCAGGCTGCGGGCCCGGGCCAGGGCGTCGGCCTCGGCGTGCGCGGTGCCGGCACCGCGATGGTGGCCCTCGGCGAGCATCGCGCCATCGGCCCCGAGCAGCACGCAGCCCACCCGGGGGTTCGGCCCCAGCGGCACGGAGGGGTCGGCGGCGATCTCGAGGGCGCGCGCCAGGGCGCGCCGCTCGGTGTCGTGAAGCATGCTCTGTCTCCTCCGGTCCGCTGCTCGCGGTTCCCGGAGGGAGAGGAAGGGTGGGCGGGACGGCGTCGCCGGGAGTCGCCGCGGCGCACCGGAGGGGTGCACGAGATCGGCTCGCCCGAGGACGTCGTTCGCGTGCGCTTCCCATCCGGACTCTCACCGTCGGCCCAGGAGTTCCACCTGGTCAGCCGAGGGCCAGAGGCCATCGGGTCGCGGACTGTCACCGCCGGCTCGGAATTTCACCGACCCCAGTGCACGCGAGCTGCATCAGCTCGTCGAGCACCACCGTAGCAGGGGGCGCCCCGCAGGTGACGTGGTGTGAACCTCACCCTCTGCACTCCCGCTGCTCTCCTACCGCTCGTCCCTCGCAGCACGTCGATCACCCATACGTATCCCGGGGGCCGCGCCAGGTGACGGTGCGGCGGCCCTTCTTCCAGCTGCGCTGGGCGGCGGCTGGCCCGGTGACCTTGAGCTCGGAGATCACGTGGGAGCCGACGTGCTCCTCGATCGTGGTGATGACCTGCGGGGTGAGCATCCGCAGCTGCGAGGCCCAGGCCGAGGAGGAGGCGCTGACCACGAGCACCCCGTCCTCGAAGGAGACCGGCCGGCAGTGGGTCGCGATCCGTTCACCGACGATCTCGTCCCACTCCTCCAGCACCCGCCCCGCGCTCATCCCGGCGTTCCAGCCCAGATCGCCCAGCACCCTGCGCAGCACGTTCTGGATCCCCTGCGGATCCCGCGGATCAGGGCGGGAACCGGAGTAGCCGGGCGCGCGACCGGAGCGATCGCGCACGTCCCTGGCCTGCGTCTTCGCGGAGATCGGGAAGAGACCGCGGTCCCGGGCCGCCGCGCGGGAGCGGTTCACGGTGCGGCGGGCGAGCTCGAAGGGATCCGGCGGGGCGGGCAGCTCGGGCGGATCGAAGAGCACCGTCACCTCGCCCTCGGGATCGTCCGGCGGGGCCGGCGGCGCGGCGGCGGGCGCGCGCGGCACGGGCTGGGACGCCCTCGGACGGGCCGGTCCCCGCTGCCGCGGCTGCTCGCGCTCGGCGGGTGGCTCCTCCTGCGCCGGGGCCGGCTGCCCCGTCGCCCCCGCACCCGCCCAGGTGGAGAGGTCGTAGGGGTTCGCCAGGCGCGGCCGGGCCGGTCCGCCCGTGCGCCGCGGATCCGCCGAGCCGCTCATGACCGGGGCACCGCGGCGCCGAGGGTCACGTCGACCACGTGGATCTCGCCCTCGAGCGAGTCGGGGATGTCGCCGTCGTTCGCGGTGGTGATCAGCACCTGCGAGGCGGTGGTGACGATCCTGCCCAGCCGTTCGCGGCGGCGGGTGTCCAGCTCGCTGAACACGTCATCGAGGATCAGGATCGGCTCGCCGTCGCCCAGATCGCCCTCCTCGAGGCGCAGCAGGTCGTAGGAGGCCAGCCGCAGCGCGAGCGCGAGCGACCAGGACTCGCCGTGGCTCGCGTACCCCTTGGCCGGGAAGTCGTGCAGGCGGATCTCCATGTCGTCGCGGTGCGGGCCGGTCAGCGTGGCACCGCGATCGATCTCCTCGTCATGACCCGCGGCCAGCATCTCGAGCATGCCGTCGTGGATCTCGCGGGTGGCGGGCAGGGAGCCGGCCGGGGCGCCGAGCTGGTCCAGCACGGCGGAGCGGTACCGGATCTCCGCCGGGGAGTCCACGTCCCCGCGCTGGTCGGGCGGAAGGTCGAGGGCCTGCTCCGCACCTTCGTCGGTCGAGACCCGCAGGTAGGAGTAGCCCAGATGCGGGCTGAGGCGGTTGACGAGGTGGAGGCGGGCGCGCAGCAGCTCGGCGCCGTAGCGGGCCAGCTGCTGGTCCCAGACCTCGAGGGTCGAGGAGGCGGTCTCGGCCGGGTCCAGCCCGCCCACGCTGCGGCCGCTGCTGCCGCGCCGCATCGACCGCATCTGCTTGAGCAGGTTGCCGCGCTGCTTGAGCACCCGGTCGTAATCCGCCTTCACCGAGGCGAAGCGGGGGGCGATCTCGAACAGCAGCTCGTCGAGGAAGCGCCGGCGGCCCTCGGGATCGGCCTTGATCAGGCCCAGATCCTCGGGGGCGAAGAGCACGGCGCGCACCTCGCCGAGCAGGTCACGCAGCCGGGGCACGTTCTGTCCCTGCAGCCGCGCCCGGTTGGACTTGCCCGGGGTGATCTCGAGATCCACCTGCAGCGGCCGGCCGGCGCGCACGAAGCTCGCGCGGACGATCGCGGTGCTCTCCCCGCGGTGCACGAGCGCGGCGTCGTGGGGGACCCGATGGCTGGACAGCGTCGCGAGGTACCAGACGGCTTCGACGACGTTCGTCTTGCCCTGACCGTTCTGGCCGACGAGCACGGTGATGCCGGGCCGGACCGGCAGGGTGAGCCGGGAGTAGGAGCGGAAGTCGGTGAGGTCGAGCGAGGTCAGCTGCACGGAGGGAGCTCTCCCTCCCTCAGATCCGCATCGGCATGATCAGGTACTTGTACGAGGAGTCGGGAGCGCCCTCGAGCGAGTCCTGGCCGGTCATCACCGACGGCTTGATCGAGTCGGTGAAGGTGAGGCGGGCGAACTCGGTGCCCAGGGCGCCGAGGCCGTCGAGCAGGAAGCCCGAGTTGAAGCCGACCACGAGGTCCTCGCCCTCGAGATGCGCCTCGAGCACCTCGCTGGCCTGGGCGTCGTCGCCGGCGCCGGCCTCGAGCGCGACCTGCCCCTCGGTGAAGGACAGCCGCACGGGGGTGTTGCGCTCGGCGACCAGGGAGACGCGCTTGACCGCGTCGATCAGGCTCGCGGTGGCGACCACGGCGGTGATCGCGGAGGTGTCGGGGAACAGTCGGCGCACCGGCGGGTACTCGCCGTCGACGAGGGTCGAGGTGGTGCGGCGGCCCCCGGCCTCGAAGCCGATGAGGGTCGCGGAGTCGTCCTCGGACAGCGCGATCTCGACGCCGCCGCCGGTGGCCAGGGAGCGGGCGACCTCGTGGAGGGTGCGGCCGCGCACCAGGGCGGTGAGCTCGGTGCCGGGGGTGGTGGGGTTCCAGGTCAGCTCGCGCAGCGCCAGACGGTAGCGGTCGGTGGCCATGAGCGTCATCGTCTCGCCGCTGATCTCGACCTTCACGCCGGTCAGCAGCGGGAGGGTGTCATCCTTCGAGGCGGCGACGGTGACCTGCGCGATCGCCTCGGAGAAGACGTCCGCCGCAACGGCTCCGGCGACCGGCGGCATGGTGGGCAGCTGCGGATACTCCTCGACCGGGAGGGTGGCCAGCGCGAAGCGGGCGCTGCCGCAGCGGACCTGGAGCTTGGTGCCCTCGAGCGCGACGGAGACGTCCTTGTTCGGCAGCGCCCGGACGATGTCCGAGAGCATCCGCCCCTGGACCAGCACCTCACCGGGCTGGTCAACCTCCGCCTCGAGCCGGATCTGCGCGCTGACCTCGTAGTCGAAGGTCGACAGCTGCAGCTCCCCGCCGGCGTCGGCGACGATCCGCACGCCCTGCAGGATCGGCATCGCCGGTCGGACGGGGAGGGTTCGGGTGGCCCAGGAGACGGCGTCGCCGAGGACGCCGCGATCGAGGTGGAACTTCACCGTTGCCACTCCTTCGCAGTGGTCGAGTCACAGATCAGGCTCGACCGCGCCTCGCGACGCGGTCGGACGGTGCACAGCGTATCTGTTCCGAGCAGCTGCCACCGACACACCGAGCATGATCCTTGACTTCTTCGCGACCGAGCGGCGCAGCCGGTCGCGTCCGGCTCGCCCGCGGGCGCGCTTCCCGGCACCGATCCTCGGATCCGCATCCTCCTCGTCGAGGAATCCTGTGGTTCCCCCGCACCCGAATGACACGTTCCGCCGTCGCTCCCTCGCACCCCGCCCCGTCCACATCCCCGTCGAGCAAGTACCTACAGTCCTCATCATCACGGCTGTGGATTCCGTGGACAACCGTCGTCTCCGCAGGTCGCACGGTCAACGGTCACCGTGGACGGATCGGGGAGCACTCGGCTCCGGCCGTGCGCGAGCTGTGCACGGTCAGCAGCTGCGGGCAGATTCTTGTCATTCGGCCGTGCACATCGGCTCCTGCGTGGATGCCTGTCGTTCCACACTGTCCACAGAGTTATCCACAATTGGGGAGAACCTGGCTCTGACCAGCCTTGTTGTTCTCCCCGCCGTGCGGGGCCGTCCGCGGCCGTTCACCAGCCCGCGGGCGTCACTGACGGGTCGCGGAGCTCGAACTCTTGATCCGGGCGGTGAGCTCGGTGACCTGGTTGAAGATCGCCCGACGCTCCTTCATCAGCTCGCTGATCTTCTTGTTGGCGTGCATCACGGTGGTGTGATCACGGCCTCCGAACTCCTCGCCGATGCGGATCAGCGGCATGTCCGTCAGCTCGCGGCACAGGTACATGCCGATCTGTCGGGCGGAGACCAGGCGTCGCGACCGGCCGGTGCCCACGATCTCCTCGACCGAGAGCGCGAAGTAGGTCGCGGTCTGGGCGATGATCGTCGAGGCGGTGATCTGCGCGCCGTCGTCGTGGGAGAGCAGATCCTTCAGCACGCTCTCGGCGAGGGTGACGTCCATCGGCTGCCGCGACAGGGAGTGCAGCGCCTGCACCCGGATCAGCGCCCCCTCGAGCTCGCGGATGTTCGTGGCGATGTGCGAGGCGATGTACTCGAGCACCTCGTGCGGGACCTCGCCGGTGTTCTCCTGCGCGACCTTCTTGCGCAGGATCGCGATGCGGGTCTCGAGGTCCGGAGGCTGCACGTCCGTCATCAGCCCCATCTCGAAGCGGGAGCGCATGCGGTCCTCGAAGCCGCCCAGCTCCTTGGGCGGCAGGTCCGAGGTGATGACGATCTGCTTGTCCGAGTTGTAGAGCGTGTTGAAGGTGTGGAAGAACGCCTCCATCGTCTCCGGCGCACGCTGCAGGAACTGGATGTCGTCGATCAGCAGGATGTCGATGTCCCGGTACCGGCGCTGGAACTCCTGCGCCTTGCCGAACTGACCGGACTGCACGGAGTTGATGAACTCGTTGGTGAACTCCTCGGAGTTCACGTACCGCACCACCACGTCGGGGTAGAGGCTCTGGGCGTAGTGCCCCACCGCATGCAGCAGGTGCGTCTTGCCCAGGCCCGAGCCGCCGTAGATGAACAGCGGGTTGTACGCCTTGGCGGGGGTCTCCGCGACGGCCGAGGCGGCGGCCTGCGCGAAGCGGTTCGAGGACCCGATCACGAAGGTGTCAAAGGTGTACTTGCTGTTCAGGCGCGAATCCTCGCCGAGGGTGCCGTCCGCGGGAGGCGGCTGACGGCGGGGTGCCGGGCCCGGGGAGGGGGCGGAGACGCCGGTGAGGGCCGACATGCCGGAGTAGGCGCTGGGGTCGTCGGCCGCGCGGCCGCGGTAGTCGCGGTGGGTCGCGAAGCGCTCCGCCCCGGCGGCGTCCGCGGAACCGGCGGAGCCGCGCGAGGGCAGGACCGGCCCGCCGGAGGGCTCGCCGGTGGGCAGCATCGTGCCCTCGTCCCGACGGAACGGAGCGTTGTGCACATCCTTCGAGAAGTTGTCCACAGGGTTGTCCACAGGATGTGCACTGCTCGGTGCAGACGAGGAGGTCAGCGGCGGTGCCGGGGCCGGATCGGCGCTGTCTCCCTCGAGCAGCAGCGACTCGTCGACCGTCACCGCGAAGCGGATCTCCCGGCCCGTCGCCTCGCTCAGCGCCGCCTTCAGGCTCATCGCGATCCGGTTCTCGAACAGCTCCTTCGCCGAGGTGGACGGCGCGGCCACCAGCGCCGTGTCCGCCACGACGGCCATCAGGCGGGAGAGCGTGAGCAGGGCGATGACCCGCTGCGACACGGTGTCGTCGCGGCGCAGGGTCTGGAGCGTGCGCTCCCAGATCGCGTCGGCGTTCGCCTCGTTCATCAGGTCTCATCCTCTGGCTCGGGCAGTGCGTCGGAACAGTTTT